>JAFXCP010000036.1 GCA_017521405.1 Akkermansia sp.
TGCAGCCCTCGCCGTGTTCGTGGGCATGCTCGGACTCGGCGGCATGCTCATGGGCATGGTCGTGTGTGCAGCCCTCGCCGTGTTCGTGGGCATGCTCGGACTCGGCGGCATGCTCATGGGCATGGTCGTGTGTGCAGCCCTCGCCGTGTTCGTGGGCATGCTCGGGCTCGGCAGCATGCTCATGGGCGTGGTCGTGCGTGCAGCCCTCGCCGTGTTCGTGGGCATGCTCGGACTCGGCGGCATGCTCATGGGCGTGGTCGTGTGTGCAACCCTCGCCGTGTTCGTGGGCATGCTCGGCAAATGCGTAGAAGGAAGCGTAGGCCACAAGAGCCATCAGGGGGGAAATGTATCGGAGTTTCATTTATTTCTGAAAAGTTTGGGGATGAAGATATTGAAGCTGAATCTGAGTTTGCATGAGATTCTGGAGGCACTCCAGATAATTCATACGGCGCGAGAAAGTTTCTTCGCGAGCATCGGCCACGGCCGGCAGGGAAATCTCACCAAGGGCAAATAGTGATTCCTGTTTTTTGGCAGCATCCAGCTGCTGGGCAAGGCGTTGCTGTTCGGCTCGGCAATGGCGAAGTTGCAATTCCTGAGTATCGCCTAAGGAGGCAGCATCCTGCATGAGTTTTCGCCAAACTGTTACCGTATCATGCTTTTTTATAGAACGCTCCGCCGTGGCACGGGCAATGGACTCGCGGTTTCGGTTCCAAAGCGGAATGGAAAAACCAAGCCCCACTCCTACTTTATCGTTTCCATCTTCCAAAGCATACATCGGGTTGAGTTTAATTTCCGGGTACTGGCGCCGGATTTCGGCCCGGAGTTCGGTCTCACTGGCCCCATAGGAACTCAGCGATGCTTTAATGGAAGGAAGTTCTAACAATTCCTCAGCAGTGGGTACAGCCACGGCAGCCGGAACGGAGGAAGGAAGAGTTTCCGAAATTTCCATGTGGCGCAACGAAGGATGTAACCCCATAAGTTTCAACAATTCCGCATGCTGTTTCTGATGTTCATTTTCTCTTTCCTGTAGAGCTTTGCGAGCATCGCTCAAACGCCGGGTAATAACTTGGTAATCAGCAAAATCTATTTCCCCCAAATTGTGCAGTTTTGTGGCGCGAGCCAGCTCTTCCTCTTGGGATGCCAACCGTTCCCGCATGAGCCGAATACCGGAATGCGTGACCAGTAGGCGGCAGCAAAGCGCATCCAATTCGGCAGAGAAAGCTCTTTCCTGCCCGCACATGGCCCAATAATCGCTTTCCTTATACTCCTGTGCCACTTTGGCAGCCAGCCCGGGAAGCCCGGTTACGGGCAGTGTGAGGGAAAGCCCGGCACCCCGGTTCGTTACGCTTTCCTGAAGCACACGGAGGACTTCTCCCTCCACTTCCGGGTCCTCCCACAGTCCGGCGAACTCTGCTACGGCTGTGCTACGTGCATAAGCAAGGCGAGCCGCATTCAGTTCCGGATTCAGTTGGAGACCGATTTCTTGCAATTTTTGGCGCGACAGGGTTTCCTTCCCCTCACACAGTTTTTGGGAAAGCTGCCGCCACTCCTCTGCATCTTTCTGTAAATCTATCGGCTGAGGTTGATAAACAGCACATGCGGTCCACAGCACCGGGAGTAAAAAAACTCCCCATTTTCGGTAAAATTTCATTGTCTTTAATTTAGATTTTATGAATGCAAATAATGCGTAACCCCCACGAGAACGCACACGAACACATAACAGAAGCCCCCTTGCACACAGAGCCTCGATGTGATATGGGCAACTTTCAACAACGTAAGGGAGCACAACAACCTAGGTATCCCAGCCGATCGGGCTGCAGCTCCACACACTCCATTCTGCCACGATTCAGCACATACAAATGGATTAATACCGGTTCCTCCACCTTTGCCAGAGGTGCAGCGTTTCCTCTAAGGGTTCGGGACCCGGCATCCGATACTACGGATACAGATTCGTGCCGATGTTGATTATGACGGCACATCGGCACCCCTTCCTCCAGCCCGGAATAAATATATGCAGAGCAGGAACAATGATGCTTTCCACAATCATGCAAAGCCGGGCAATCCACCCCGCGAACCTCAAACGAGGCTCCCGTCACCAGCACCGGCAACAACAGTAAAACCAGTATATACACAAAGTGGGAAAGGAGGTGGCGCACGCTGGCGTTATTAGAGCAGTCAGCAAGCCTTTTGTCAATCATAATCCACCTTTTTTCTTGACCCCTCACCGCTGTCGGGTAGAATAATTCAGCAGCATATTCATTCTACAATGAAAAGATTTCAGATTCTTTCTCCCCTCGCGCTTATGCTTACTCTTTCCGCCGGGTTAGCGGGAGTACTAGTGCCGCAGGTACAAGCCGCTGTACCGGTCAATCTTCCCGCCACATCGCCCATCAATAGTGGGCATCACTGGAAGAACCCTCAGGAGCTGTATAACAGGCTCACCTTTGAACTTTCCCGCAGATTGATGGGTGTTCCCATGCAGCAAATAGAGCTTATCCAAAAGCACGCCGGCACACGCCTACTGCTGTTGAATTGGCAGCTGGCACGGCTGGAAACCCTCGCAGACAAGGATTATGAGCAACGGCGCAAAAACCAGCAGGAACAGCTCGATAAACTGCACAAGGAGGCATCCCGACTCACTCAGGAAATAGCAACCCGCACCGGGGTCCAAAAGGAAAGCGCACAAGCCAAGTTAGAACGCACGCAAAAACGCATTGCCACCATTGAAGAGGAAGCAGCATACCCTCTTACCCTCCGGGAGGTGTTGCAGGATGCTGCCGCCGAAGAGCTAATGAATCGCATATGCCGCGATACGAACTGGCTGAACAAGATACTCAACACGGGAGAGTGTATTCGCCCCGGTCGAGTCATTCACCTGCTGCTCCAAATGGAAAAGAAAAACCCGCTGCTGAAACAACCCGGCATGGGCAGAGACATAGCCACGGCTACGGCTCTGGAATTTGCTCGTTACGACTGGGACACGGACCGTGCCGTAGAACGAGCCGACTACTTTGCCAACCATTGGAAAGCCGGCAGACTGCACAATGGCTTTAAGGGATTAACTTTCTTCCAGAGGCGAATTGTATGCGGCTGGAAAGGTAACCACAGCAGTGGTTCCGCCAAAGCGATGAATTGGGCTCTGGAGAATGTTCGAGTACCGGCAAATATCCATACAGGAAGCTGCTGGCGTTGCGGCTATGTGCTGAATAATGTTTATGGCGATAGCATCCATGGTCCCTATTACAGCAACGCCTTCGAAGGGATGTACGAAGATCACCACATGCTCTTTACCCGTGAGGTGGGGGGAGTTTGCGGCAGTTTATCCCACTTTGGCGCCGCCTGTGCCGTGGCTAACGGCATCCCGGCCATGACGGCCGGAGAACCCGGACACTGTGCCTATGTTGTACTGGTAAACGGCAAGTGGACCCCCGCCTACTCCCTGAGCTGGGAACGCGGTTTGCACTGGCAGCCATGGGCAGGAATCCATACCTTTAGTCCCCTTCATCTCACCACGGAACTCTATTCCGCAGAGCAAACAGAAAAAACCGCACGTTCTAATGCAGCACGTGCTCTGGCTCAGCTCCGCTTAAGCCGCAGGCACTTTATCCCCGGCTCCGCACTATATGCAGAAGCCGCCAAAGCACAGCCGCTCAATTATCCGGTTTGGCGGGAGCAAATCGACATGCTCAAGGAGTTCCAACCTAAGCGAACGCAAGCATGGCTGGACTTAAATAAAAAATTGTGCGATAGCCTTGTACCCCATTATCCTGAGGTGGCCGCCGGATTGCTGCTTACCCGGCTCTACCCGGCCATGAAGGATTGCCCCATGGATGACAAAACCAAGATGCAACTGTTCACGGACTTCTGGAACAATGTGAACAGCATGGGACCGGACCGCTGGCGCGTAGAACAGTTGGCAGATGCCCAGCTCCAACTCCTTAATTGCCCCAGTGGCAAGCAGGGGGAAGAGCGTACGCGCCAATTCTACCACACGCTTCTCACCTGCACAGCCTCACGGGAAGCCTACCTTCCCATCGTACTGGGATGGGGTAACAAGGCTGCGGAAAAAATGAGTGATGAAGGCAAGAGACGCATGCTGGATACAGCCTCGCAAGCCATTGCGGCAAGCAATATCCTCTCCTCGGAAGCGCGCCTGCAAATGCTGCAAAATGTGCTGCTTGCCGCAGAGAAGATGCAGGACCATGCCGCCTTTAGCTCCATCAATAAACTCATTACCCCGGAGATGAAAAAACGGGATTTCAAGATGCCAACCAACATTCCGACTTACCCCGGCAAACTTGTTTCCGAAGGAGCGGTTCCCTTTGCCAGCTCCACCAGCAGATGGGACAAGGCACACCTGCACCAAGGGCTGCTCCAAGCGGAAGGTGGTTTCCTTCACACCGGGAAGGACACGGATGCCTGGCTGGCACTCAAACTCTCTAAACATGCCACCATCAACGGCGTTGTTATCGTGAACGCCTCCGATTCCCGCATTTGGTACCGCCTCAACAACCTGCGCGTTCAAGTATCCGAAACAGGTAAGCCCGATGATTGGCAGGATGTAGGGCAGCCCATTCCCAAGGCAGACGGGGCTATCCTGCAGTTTGACCTTCAATCCATCAAACCCAGAGCACTCTACATTCGAATCCTACGCCAAGGGGGACCGGAGTTTATGAATCTGAACGGTTTCTACGTCTACGGCACGCCTGCGGCCTAATAGAGTTCCACTCACACAAAGCATTTATATGAATAAAAAACTCCTTCCGCTCCTTTCTCTTCTCATACTTGCCCACGGCATACCCGCACAGGCAGCCTGTGTGGTACCGCACTATGCAGCGGCTCAGGAAAAGCTGAACAGTGAAGGTTATGTGGTCTTCTTCCACCCCAAGGGCTGGGATGATTACGGCGCCAAAGCGGCCCAAACCCTTAGCCAAAGCAAGGAAATTCTCCTCGCTGCGGGAAATGCCGTTATTATCAACGCACCGGTATATGAAGCCGAAGACGAGGCATCTAAAGAAGCAGCCAAAGCCATCATGGGCAAACTGGCATACCCTCACCCGCACAGTGATGTTTCCTACCCGGCGGTGGGCTTATACGATAGCAGCGGACGCCTCTATTCCCTCATTACCGGAGGAGATGTACTAAATGCCCGCAGCGCAGCCGTGGCTAAGAGCATTCAAACACGCAAACAGGCTTTGCTCCGGCAGGAGGCTCTGCTGAAACAAGCGGAAACAAGCACGGACTCCATGCAAAAAGCACGTTTGCTTTTGCAAACGGCTCGCATTCCTCAACTGAACCGCCCCACGGATTTGGAAAAGAAACTCCAAGCAGCGGACCCGGAGGATAAATCCGGGTGCTTGGCAGCATTGCGCTTTTACAACGGAGCCCCGGATGAGAAAGAACTTCGGGCAATGACGGTGGAAGACTTCTTGGCAAATTTGGAAAAGCACATGGCCAACGAGCTTCTTACCACAGAGCAAAAACAAAACGCATGTGCCTTTGCCATAGGGCACATACGCCGCAGTCTTGGGCCCGTGGCGGGTGGGCCTTTCATTACGCGCCTAGCCGCTACGATGAAGGCTCTTGACCCGGCGTCTAAATTAGGGCGTTCGGCGGATATAGTAGCACGGGATTGGGTGCAGGATTTCACCATTGAGGAAGGATGGAATCCGGATCGCATCCCCGGCCGGCGCATTCCCATGGAATTGAAGGGCAATTTCACGCTGGGTCCCAAGGGAACATACAGCATTACCTTTGCCATTATTACCGGGCGAGATTGCCTGGAAATAGCAGAGGTGGCATTATACGATGGCGATACTCTCGTATCCAGCGATAAGAGGGCTGGCATCGCAAGCCATACCAAGAACGAGGTATACAAAGTAACAGCCCCAACGGATATGAAAGCTCCGCGCATCATGCTTACCTTTGCCAATCCTCCGGATAAACGCTCTTCATGGGGGAAAATCACTCTCTCCCATCAGCCATAATTCCTCTTTTTCAATAACAAAGCCCCCGCATCTCAATGCAGATGCGGGGGATTTGCGTTTGTTCAATTAACGTAGGAAAAGCCGAAGAATCAGCTCCTTGAAGCGAGTGAAAGGCTGGTAACGGAAGGGGAGATCCAGCCATGTTCCCTTGCGAAGTACCGATTTCTTATGGGAGAACGTATCAAAACTGGCCTTACCATGGTATGCCCCCATGCCGCTATTTCCCACGCCACCAAAGGGCAGACCGGGCACGGCAAGGTGGATAATAGTATCGTTCACACAACCGCCACCAAAGGAGAGGTGCTTCAGCAGGCGTTTCTCCAGCATACGATTACCGGTAAATATATAACAAGCCAGAGGCTTGGGGCGAGAGAGGATAAAATTCTCCACCTCCTCAATGGATTCATAGGTAATCACAGGAAGCAAGGGACCAAAAATTTCCTCCTGCATGCAAGGAGCGTCCTCCGGCACATCTACCAGCAATGTAGGCTCTATGCGGCGTGTAGCGGCATCCGTTTTTCCGCCCACCATGGCAACACCCACTTTCATTAAATGGGCTATTCGCTCAAAATGGCGCTCATTGATAATGCAGGGATAATTCGGATTTTTCAGGGGTTCCTCCCCCAGCATTTGCTCCACCTCCTCCCGGAAAGCATTGATAAAAGCACCCTTGCAGTTAATATGCACCAAAGCGTAATCCGGAGCCACACAAGTTTGCCCCACATTGAGAACCTTGCCGAAAGCGATGCGCCGCGCCGCCATGCGCACGTCTGCCGTTTCATCAACGATGCAAGGGCTCTTCCCCCCCAATTCCAGCGTAAGGGGTGTGAGATGCCGGGCAGCGGCCTCCATCACAATATGCCCCACCCGGGGACTACCCGTAAAGAAGATGTAATCGAAGCTCTCTGCCAGCAAAGCGTTGCTCACTTCCACCCCGCCCTGCACCACGGCCACATATTCCGGCGGAAATGTTTCCGCCAGCATTTGACCAAGCACCTCCGCCGTGGCGGGTGCCAACTCCGAAGGTTTAAGCACACAGGTATTTCCGGCAGCAAGTGCTCCCACCAGCGGATCCAGAGCCAGTAAAACGGGATAATTCCATGGGCTGATGACAAGGCTTACTCCGTATGGCTCCGGCACAACGCGACAGGTGGAGGGGAATTGTGCCGGCGGTGCCATCACACGGTAGCCGCGAGCCCAGCGACGTAAATGACGACGCACATCCCGCAATCCGGTCAGCACCATGCCGATTTCGCTCATGTAGGACTCCGTGGAGGATTTCCCTAAATCTGCCTTTAATGCCTCTGCCAGCCGTGGTTCCCATTTCAAAATAGCCTTTCTCAGGCAGGAAAGAGCTTTAAGGCGGAACTCCACCTCCAGAGTGGCGTGGGAAAGGAAGTAACGGCGCTGTGCAGCAATGGTATCGTGCATATAATAGAAAAATCAGAATGCGGCGTTAAGAATACCGATAATTTGCTGCTCATCGGCAGCCCGGGGATTCACAATGAGGGCTCCATCGTTCACAGCCACCTGCGCCACATGCTCAAAATCTTCGCGGCTTACCCCTACCTCCTGTAACGTAAGTGGCAAACCACATATCGACTTCAAACGCCGGGCCAATGCAGCTACCGCATCTATGGATGCCTGTGCACGCTGCTCCGCCGGAGTGACCATAGCCTGCTCCATTCCCACTAAATAAGGCAGTAGGGCAGCATAGGAATCCCGGCATTTTTCCAAGTTAAAACGCATCACATGGGGTAACAGAATCGTCATCGCCACGGCATGCGGCACCTTACAAACGCCGCCCAACGCATGCCCAATGGCATGCACGGCACCCACCATGGAATTAGAAAAGGCAATTCCGGCCATTGTGGAAGCAAGAGCCATGGCAAAGCGGGCATCGCGGTTAGAACCATCCTTCGTGGCTAGTTCCAAATGCTCCGCAATCATACGAATGGCGGCAGTACCATAAGCCTGACTCAGCGGATTTGCCTGCAAACAAGTGCAAGCCTCCACAGCATGGCAAAGTGCATCCATTCCGGTACCGGCGGTGGCTTTAGGCGGTAGCCCGGCTGTCATCCGGGGGTCAATCACGGCCACTTCCGGTTGCACGTAATGGGAAAGGAATTCCATCTTCACCCCGTTGGCCTCGTTGCGGATAACAGCCACCCCCGTGCATTCCGAGCCGGTGCCGGCCGTAGTGGGAACCACCACAAAAGGCACATGTCGATTCCACGAGAGATTTTCCACCCCGCCAATGGCCAAAATATCATCCGTATCCTGAGACAATACCAAGCGCACCCCCTTAGCAGTATCAATCACAGAACCACCCCCCACAGCCACAATGGAATCGCACCCGGAACGGCGGTACAAAGCCGCAATTTCGTTCACTACGCGCAGGGAGGAATCCACCGGTATATCCGTATAAGTACAAGCCGCACGGCACCCTTCTGCCTCCATGGCCTGCCGCACGATACCTAAAGTGCCTATTTTCTCCAACACAGCATCCGAAAGCAACATAGGTGCGCGACCGCCCAAATGCTCCAACTCAATCGCTATCCTTTCCAACGAAAGTTCTCCGCAAAGCAGTTTCACGGAGTTATGAAACTCAAAATAAGCATTCATAATGATTTATATCTGCCGCTAAGGAAGCCGCAAAGGATGGCGGCATACACCCGCAGGGAACTTACCTGCAAGGGCGGAATCTCCACCAAAATGCGGCGTGTAATTACAGGAGGGAAAAGATAGCCCTCCACCAGATTCACCAAGCGAGCCAACTTCATCACGTCCGCAATCTCGCCCCTCATCGAAAAAGCATGGCAAGCATAAGCCTGAGCCAGCCCCATTTGCCCGGTAAATAAACGGAAGGAATGCGCCAGCGATTTAATCCGTAAGGAACACACAGGCTCCGCAAGCTGCACCAAAGAAGAGAGTTTCCCCTGCTGCCACTGCACATTCAGGACAGGAGCTTTATGCCCCGTCGTGATAGAATAGCTCATGCCCTCCGGCAGGGCATCCATTTCTTTTCGGGCGCGGGAGTCCAAGCGATACAGCTCCACCAGAGCCGCATACACCACATGTAGAACAACCCCTATCGTGAACTTCTGGAAAAGGCGCTTCATAGCTCCCCATCCTCACAGCGTGCTGCGGCACGTTTCAAACGGTCCATCATAGCACAGCCAAGTCCCGTCTCCGGCAATTTTTCCGCCACAATTACCTGCACCGCCTCGCATTCGTCCATGGCTCGCATCACCGCAAACAAACGCACGGCAGCCTCCGCCAAACGCCCGCTCCCCGGGGAAAGCGGCATTACCTCCGCCCAGCAATCCTGCTCCGCCAGCAGAGAATCTCCCTGGTAACTTATCAGCCCATAGGCCACTCCCTCCTCCGGCTCGAAGGGAGTACGAGCATCCTGCAACAACAGAGGCTTGGTGGGGGCATAATGGCTCTTAAGCATCCCGGGAGCATGGGGAGCCACTGCCGGAACTGCCCCGCGAACAGGTTTAAGCACACGGCAAATTTTACGCAGTTTTTCCCGCGTTACCGGACCTTCCCTCAGCACTCGCACCGCAGGATTTCCCTTCTCGTCCAAGCATGGCTCCAAAATGGTACTCTCCAAGCCTTCGGAACAGGCTCCGGCATCCAGCACAAGCGGAATGCGCCCGCCCAACTCCTTCACCACTGCCGGGGCACTAGTGGGAGAAATATGACCAAAACGATTGGCACTGGGAGCCGCCACCGGATGCCCCAAAGCACGCACCACCCCACGCATTACCTCGTGCGAGGGCACACGGCAGGCCACCGTAGGCAAGCCACTGGTCACAATATCCGGAATACTACTCTTGCGAGGGAGAACAAGTGTCATCGGTCCCGGCCAAAACTCCTTTGCAAGCTTATCGACCAGCGATTTCAACTCCGCCGGAATCTCCGTTATCTCCGCCAGCTCCCGCGCATGAGAAAGGTGGCAAATAAGAGGGTCAAATGCAGGGCGCTCTTTAACGGCAAACACCTGCGCCACAGCATCCGGGTTAAAGGCATCTGCCCCTAAACCATACACCGTCTCCGTAGGGATGGCCACCAAACCGCCATCGGCCAGCACAGCGGCCGCCTCCTTGTAAATCTTCCGACAATCCTCCAGAGAATCCACCTCCAGCACATGCGTTTCCATGGGCAAATGATAGACCATACTTCCCCAAAAGTCAAGGAGAAGCACCTTGCCCGGGGGACGGAATCTGCACACTTGCTCCTTAGCGCATCACCAGCGTTTCCCCTGCCGATTTGCGAGGAGAGAAAGCCGGCGGGAATTCTCCATTCGGCAGGTTCCCCAAAGTCATGCAGGAAATAAATGCCCTGCATCTTTTAAGGCGACGATTCAACGTCCCACTCCTCCCTAGTCGATGAGTTTTTTCTGAAGCTGTAGAAGCAGCGCACCGGCCACCATGGTCACAACAACCACAAGCCCTACACAAATGAAATCCACGTCCGTAAAAATCCGCTTCCACACCCCGGTAATGGCAATGTAGAACGGAACGTGCAACAAATAAACAGGATACGTCAATAGAGCAAGCCATGCCAATACGGAGGAAGGCTTACCCCCCATCTTCCATGTGCGGCTGTACAACAAAGGAACCAATACCGCATACAGCAGCACCACAAGGCAATCAAAATCGAATGTATAATTCCAAAAATGCAATTCCGCCGCCTGTTTTACAGACATTGTCCACCAAGCCCCCGCAAGGAACAACCCTGCAAAAAGCACGCATGCGGCATTAGCCACCCGATGGCGTATCGGATGTTCACCACCGCTGCATCGGCTCATAAGCTTTGCCGCACATAACCCGGCCACAAACTGCCACAGGCGAGCAATGGGAGAATAATACAAGCCGCTCCCATGGTCCGAGCTATAAGGCACCTGGCTATACAAAAACCATGCCGTCAGCACGGAAAAGGCCAAGACAACATACAAAGCCCACCTCCCCTTGTACGCCCAAAACAAGAAAGGCGCACATAAGAGCATGAAAAACTCTATCACCATGTACCACAAAGGCGCATTGTAATACGCAACAAAGATAGCCGGATTAAAATTCCCCCATCCCTCCGAACTATATGCCGGCAGCATCCCCGAGGTCCCCGGGTTAACAATGCACAAAGCCCACCGTACGCCCACACCTATGGCTAATGCCACCACGAAAAGCGGCAGCAAACGTTTTACCTTACTGCTGTAAAAACGCAGAGCATCCAAAGCGCTTATCCTTTCAAAGTGAACACCCAGCAAAAACCCGCTCATCACCAGAAAACCCAGCACCATGTAAGAGCCGCAA
>JAFXCP010000012.1 GCA_017521405.1 Akkermansia sp.
CGGCGGCGCGATTTATGGGGGCGAGGACAGCACCATCACGCTGAGCAACAACGGCGAGGTGGAGTTCAGTGGGAATACGGCGGTCGGCAACCGCCAAGCCTTCGGCGGCGCGATTTATGGGGGCGAGGACAGCACCATCACGCTGAGCAACAACGGCGAGGTGGAGTTCAGTGGGAATACGGCGGTCGACTCCTCCTACAGATACGGCGGCGCGATTTATGGAGGCAGCTACAGCACCATCACGTTGAGCGACAACGGCGAGGTGAGCTTCAGCGGGAACTCGGCTGGCTTCTACGGCGGCGCGATTTATGGGGGCGACTATAGCACCATCACGCTGAGTAACAACGACACGGTGAGCTTCAGCGAGAACGAGGCTTTCTCCGGCGGCTCCGGCGGCGCGATTTATGGAGGCTCCTCCAGCACCATTACGCTGAGCAACAACGGCGAGGTGGAGTTCAGTGGGAATACGGCGGTCGACTCCTCCTACAGATACGGCGGCACGATTTATGGAGGCTCCTCCAGCACCATCACGCTGAGCAACAACGGCACAGTGACCTTCAGCGGGAACACGGCTTCCTACGGCTCCGGCGGCGCGATTTATGGGGGGAGCTACAGCACCATCACGCTGAGCAACAACGGCACAGTGACCTTCAGCGGGAACACGGCTGGCTCCAACGGCAGAGGCGGCGCGATTTATGGGGACACCATCACGCTGAGCGACAACGACACGGTCACTTTCAGCGGGAACAGGGCTTACTCCTACGGCGGCGCGATTTATGGATACACGACGCTGAGCAACAACGGCACGGTGACCTTCACCGGGAACACGGCTTCTTTCTACGGCGGCGCGATTCATTCTAACGGCACTCTGTCCATCCGCAACAATGATTCCGTGGAATTTGCGGGCAATGTGGAGAAATCCGGCTCTACTTATCGTCTGAGAAGCATTTATGCCTATGGTTCAGTTTCCCTTTCCGCAGCGGAGGGGAAGAGCATCATTTTCCGGGATACCATGTATAGCAGCAGCAGCGTGGAGTTGAATGCCGATTACGATGGTCTGAAGCAGAAGGGCGATATTCTCTTTACCGGTGCTACCACGGAAGCGGATTTGCTGGCGGCTAAGGAGAGTGCCGGCACGGCGGAGGAGATTCTGAATTCCCGCACCACGGAGGTGCTTGCGATGACGAATCTGTACGGCGGGCGCCTGCGTGTGGAGGATGGCGCGGTGTATCAAGGACAAGGTATCACTGTTCATGAGGGCTCGGAAGCCACGGTGCGGGTGAAGGATGCCACGCTGAACCACAAGGGCTATAACCTGAGCTTCGCCTCCGGCACGGCACTGGAGGTGACAGGCAGCAGCACTATTAGCGGCAATGTGGTGCTGAATGATGGGGCCGCCATGAGTGTGAGCGGCACGGCTGCTCTGGATGGGGGCTTGAGCTTGAAATCCGGTGCTACTGCGGCTTCGCTGGAAGGGGTGAGCCTGATTTCCGGCCAGGTGAGCGGCAATGGCGAATCCGCCCGCATGCAGGATGTGTGGATGGAGGGTGCCGGGGAGATTTACGGCATTACCGGGGTAGCGATGGAGAATGTGCATTTCTCCGCAGCACTGGCTACGCTGACGCTGACGAATGTGAGCTTCGATACGGATTGCTCCTTCTCCGTGGGTACGGGGGGGAGTATTATCCTTTCCGATGCTACTTTACGCATTACTCTGCCGGAGGCAGGGGAGGGCGCCATTTACCGTGTGGATTTGAGCCATCTGTTCCAATGCACAGTGGAGGGTGATTTAACATTCGACGTGGATACGGAGGCTTTGGTGGCCGCCGGGTACACGGGAGTGGAGCTGGATTTCGGCAGCGATGCGGATGAGGATTACAGCAATCTGACGCTGAGCATGGACGGTGCCACCTATGAGGGTACGGAGGGCAATGTGGCGAGCTTTGCTCTGCCGACGATTCCTGAGCCTTCCACGGCGACGCTGAGCCTGCTGGCACTGGCGGCGCTTGCCTCCCGCCGCCGGAGGGGCTGAGTCTGAAAAAGGACCAACTATTCTATCAATCCCCATCCTGCGTTTGCTGGATGGGGATTTTTGTTATCAAAGAAAAGGGAAGCTCCCGGGATGGGGAGCTTCCCTTTGAAAAAGAATCCACACAGGAGGAGCTTATGCCCGCACAGCGGCAATGAGTTTGTCCTTGGTGGTCATGCCGGTGATGGAGTTGGTTGCCTCGCCGTTTTTAAAGACGATGAGCGTGGGCAAGGAGCGGACGTTGTAACGGATGGCAAGGGCTTGCCCGGCGGGGGAGCCGGCATCCACTTTAACCACCTTGGCTTCTCCGGCCAGCGTGGCAGCCACCTGCTCCACGGCAGGCATCATCATCTTGCAGGTGCCGCACCAGGTGGCCCAGAAATCCACCAGAACGGGGATGGGGGACTGGAGAACTTCTGCTTCGAACGTGCTTTCTGTTACTTCTTTAAGTGCCATATGTTTTTCGGATGTTATGATGTTGAGCTTCGGAAAAAACGCCACCGGGAAGATGCTCTTACCGGTGGCGTTTGGTATAAGGGGGGGTATGCGTATTCCGGGGGAGCGAGCTTAGAGGCAGGCTTTCAGATGGGAAAGGATGTTATCCTTGGAGCTTGCACCTACCAAGGTTTCCACCACTTGCCCATTGCGGATAAAGAGCAAGGTGGGAATGGAGCGGATGTTGTACCGAGCACAGAGATTCTGTGTGGCATCCTCATCCACGTTCACCTTGCCCACTTTTGCCCGGCCTGCCATTTCCACTGCAATTTGATCCACAAGGGGGGAAATCGCTTTGCAGGGACCACACCAAGGAGCCCAGAAGTCCACAAGCACCGGAATGGGAGATTGCAGAACTTCTTCCTCGAAATTAGCGTCTGTAAAGGTTAATGCCATGGTGTGGGTTTGACGCGGCGCCGGAGGTCAACGTTGAAAAAATTACTCTTCTTCTTCGTCAGCAGATTCTTCCTCGGTCTCCTCCTCGGAGTAGTCCTCGGAAGCACCGGCATCGGAGGAACCATCGGAGACCCAGCCGGTCAGCGGTTCGGAAACTCGGCCGAAGGTCTGGTCGATGGAGTACTGCTGCCAGCCAAAGACGAGCATGATGACGGCGGCAATCACCGCGCAGACGAGAAGCGTGGGGTGATCCTTCTTCTCCTCTTCTTCCTCGGGGAGGGGTTCTTCCACCTTCTTCTTCTTGAGCTTGGAGGGCTTGGAGAAACCGGCGGGCTTGGGAGATTTGGCAGGAGAGTTAGCCAAGGGTACAGTGGCCGCAGGCATGGCGGGAGCGCCTTCCTCCGCTGCGGGAGCTGCGGGCTTGGGAGCAGCAGGCTTGGGCGCAGAGGGACGAGTGGGCACCTGCAAAGGCATGGTCGGCGTCAGGCGCGGAGCGGCAGGCTTGGGAGCGGCAGGCGCACCGGGAGCCGCAGGAGCAGCAGGAGCCGCAGGAGCAGCAGGACGCGGAGCCAAGGGCACAGTGGCCGCAGGCTTAGGAGCAGAAGGAGGTACGGGAGCCGCAGGGCGCGGAGCCGTCGGCGGCATGGGAACCGTGGGAGCCGCAGGACGCGGGGCTCCGGGTGCCACAGGGGGCACCGGGCGCGGGGCTCCGGGGGCAGCAGGAGGAACAGGAACGGGACGGGGCGGCGTGGGAGGAAGAGGAGGTGTACTCATAACGTCAGTAAAGTCTATACCCGCCATTGCGGATTTCCTCTATATTGCCATTTTTTTTGATTTTTGCAAGCGGAAAAGAAGCGCATGGTGTATTTTTTTCGCAAAGGTGCTTATAAAATGAAGCGTCCCGGCTTTTTGGGGGCATTTTCTCCGGCCCAGCGCTGGTAAAGAGCGGGTTTACCGCCGGGGGAATAGGGTTTCTGCCAGGAGTGATCCGGGCGGATGCCGAGGTTACGCAGGAGGCGGGCATCCAGCACTCTTGCAATTCTGAGTTCCTGCAGGCCTTTGTTAAGGGAACGCTGGTATTCGGACAATCCCCCCACATACCGGAACGCGATAGTATACTCCACCCTGCAATACTGGTGCATATTCATCGCGTAGTCGATGAGGGATAGAGCCTTGGAATGCTCGCCCTTCTGCATGCAGTGGGTAGCCCAATCCAAAAGATTGAGGGCGTACACCGTGGACCAATCAAACAGGCAGCTATCCTTCATACCATCCCCGGGATAGGAACGGCGCAGCAGTTCATCGGCCTCTTCATATTTTCCGTTCAGCGAATACAGATTAGCGAGAGTGGCGAGGGCAAAAAATTGTCTGGGATTAGCCTGCACGGCAAGTTCCAGCATTTTTTGCTGCTCGGGGAAGAGTTTTTCGTTCATATGGGGCAAGCACATATACCGATTCGGCAGGGTGGCGCAGCTGTAAAGTTCCGCCACATCGCGGAGGATTTGCCGGGCTTTCCGGATATTCTCCTCCCCGCCAACGGAAATAAGGCGGTTCAATTCCCATTGCTGCCACCAGGGGAGATAGTGTTTCATGGCGCCCCGGTACGCCAAAAACACAGTGGACAGGCACAGCAAAGCCAGCACGATACGGCCGCACAGCCCCTGCGCCTGAATGCGAACCACATTCCCCGATGCGGAGGGAGCCCAATTTTTGAAGCTAAAAAGGTTCCCCCGCTCATGTGCATAGGGGGAAGCGAGTACCCCGCAGGCAAAGGCAGTCATACCGGCTAAGGGGAAAGAATGCCATGGGAAATCCGTGCAGGCATAAGCCGCCATGCATGCCAGCACCAACAATGCAAGGCCGGAACGACGGCGATTTTCCGCACCTGCCGGCTCGGCGGATAAGGTGCCCCATGCGGCTATAACATGCGCTAAAAGGATGGTCACCACCAGCCCCACCCCCACTAGGCCGTAATCCATCCATGCCTGGAGGTATTCGTTATGGGCGTAATTCGGGGTAGCCCACTCATCGAAGTAGGGAACAATTTCCCACTGGGAAGCTCCGGTACCAAAGCCTATCAAACCGGCATCCGGAAGCTGGCGGCAGATAAACTTCCATATGTGGTAGCGCAGGTGGGAATCGACATCTTCGACAAAGAAGCGCGTAAGGCCTCCAAAAAGCCACCCCCATACGGCACAGCCCAAGGCTACCAGCATGCAAGCCATCAGCACATACGAAAAGGCAGAAAGGCGTTTCCCCTCGTACGAGCGCAAAACCATATGCAGCCCCCACCCGATCAAAAGAGAAAGCGGTACCAGCAGGAAGGGAACGCGAGAGCGGCAAAAGAAGGCCAGCACCAAGGCCGCTACGCCCACCACCACACCTAAACCGCGGGATAGCCGCGTTCTTTCCTTCTGCCAGCACGCAGAAAGCACAAGAAGCATTCCCAGTACCACAAACAAGGCACTGGCACAGTTCTTATACACTAACAGCCCTACCGGGCGGGAATTGGTATAGGACAAGCCTTCCGCCGGACGCCCCGTCCACTCTATGGGTGCCCAAGGCTGCTGCATCAGGAAAAAGAAAAGGATATTCAGCAAAGCCGCCACGCCCACCAAACGCAGCAGCCATTTCCAATCATCTGCCCGAGCCACATAGACCCCGGCCATATAATACACAGCGCACCAAAGTACCAGTACCATCTCCCGCCCGGCTTCCACGCGGGAATAGCTCAACCCACTGCGAACAAGGAAATATCCGCCGGCAGCCAAGGAAAACCACCCCAGCCAACGCATTTTCAGCAATTTGTTTCCCCGAACAATGCAGGCGAGCAAGCACAGGGCAACCAATACCATTCCTGCACTTACCGGGAAAGAGCTGTATGCCGTTCCATCCGTCATCCCCATGGAGGCAATCCACAGGATGGAGAGGAGGAAAGCAGCCAGCTTTCCTCCTAAAGACTCAGTCAGGCGTTTCGGAGAGGATTCCATGTCGAGAACATAACATATGCGGCAAGACAAAGCAACGTCCATTCTTTCCCCCTGCCCCGAACTGACGAAAAAAGCGAACGCTCTTTCGGCTTGATGAATACAAACCCGCATGCTAGAATACGCGCGATGAAAGTCATCGTTGTAACAGGAGGCATCGCATCCGGCAAGTCCACCGTAATTGGAATGCTGACGGAATTGGGGGGAGCCGGTGTGGAAGTTTTTGACTGCGATGCCGCCGTGGCAGAATTGCAGGAGAAGGGCAAACTCTCCCGGGATTTGGTAGCAGCTTTCGGAGCCGAAGCCCTGTGCGAGGATGGCAGCGTGAATAAGGATTTCCTCCGCTGTATCGTGCGCGAGGATGCCAATGGACGTGCTAAACTCAATGAGGTTGTGCATCCCAAGGTGGCTCAAATGTGTGCAGAGGCACAGGCTAAAGCTCGGCAACGCGGAGATGTGCATTGCTTCTTGGTGGATATTCCCCTCTATTACGAGAGTCCGGTGGACTTTTCCGCACACACCATCTGCGTGGTGGCCACAACGGAATCCACCCAGTTGGAAAGGCTGCAAAAGCGCGATGGCATTCCCCAAGAACAAGCCACGGCCATGCTGCAAGCCCAGCTTCCCACCCAGCAGAAGGTGGATAAGGCAGATGTTGTGTTCTGGAACGAGGGGGACATGGCTTTCCTGCTCCGACAGGTGGAGCTTTTTTACAATACGGAACTGGCCGCAGAGGCAAAGGCCATGCACGCGCGTTCCCGTGTATACGATATGAACGCACTCCGCGCTCTGCCTCTGAACGATTTACAAAAAGAAGCCGCCGCCGTTGGTAAACGCGGCACCGATAGCCTGCCCAGAGCCCAACTGGTGGCAGAGCTGGTGGGGACTTATCTGCAGGAAGGCAGCAGTGCCATCCTCCATGGGGTGCTGGATGCCCAAGGTTTTCTCCGGGATGCTTCCCGCAGTTTCCGCCCGGGAGAGGACGACCCCAAAATCCCCCAAGAGCTTATTCGCCAATACGGCATACGCCCGGGCAATGCCCTGCAAGTGCGCCTCCGCAAGAAAAACGGCAAAGGAAATACCGGACTCACGGCTGATGCCATTCTGGAAATTGAGGGCGTGCCGGCAGGAGAATATTCTGCACCGCAGGACTTTGAGCGCCTCACCGCCCTCATTCCCCGGGAGAGATTGATGCTGGAGAATCCGGACCTCAAATTCCCGGCCATGCGGGTGCTGGACCTCATTACCCCATTGGGCAAAGGGCAGCGAGCCCTCGTGGTAGCACCACCGCGAGGCGGCAAAACAGTGCTGCTCAAAACTATGGCCAAAAGCCTGCGAGCCAATTATCCGAAGGCAGAGCTACTGGTGCTGCTGCTGGATGAACGCCCGGAAGAGGTGACCGATTTTGAGGAAACAGTGGATGTACCCGTCTATGCCTCCACCTTCGATGAACCCTCCAAACGCCATGCCCAGCTTAGCGATTTGGTTTTGGAGCGAGCCCGCCGCCTAGTGGAACGCGGAAAGGATGTCATCATCATGCTGGATTCGCTCACCCGTCTGGCGCGTGGCTATAATGCCAACCAGAGCGGAGGGCGCACTATGTCCGGCGGCTTAGGCTCTCAAGCACTGGAGAAACCCCGTAAATTCTTCGGAGCCGCACGCAATGTGGAAGAAGGCGGCAGCCTGACGATTATCGCCACCTGTTTGGTGGAAACGGAATCCCGGATGGATGAAATCATCTTCGAGGAATTTAAGGGAACGGGCAATATGGAAATCCGGCTGGATAGAGAACTGTCGGAACGCCGTATTTACCCGGCCATTTCTATTCCCCAAAGCGGCACCCGAAATGATGACCGATTGTACCACCCGGACGAGATGACACGTATTCTGCAAGTACGCCGCCAGCTGGCGGCTCTGCCCGGCTGGGAAGGATTACAGCTCCTGCTGCACAACATATCCAAGACCCAGAACAACGCCGAGTTACTGCTGCGGGGGCTGGTAAACACCGGGCGCTAAAAGCGTCGGTGTTCCCGTTCTCCTACCCTGATGACGCACACTCCGGGCGGCAGAGACATCCGATTCAGCGGGAGTTCCGCAGCAGAGGGCAGCAAAATAATCCTCCGAACACCACCCGGGAAGGAAAGTTCCTCGGCATCGAACACAGGCAGTACAGGATTTTTCCCCAGAATAAGCGTGTGTGCATTCTTGGCCTCCTGCGGCAGCGCAGCGTACGATAGATAGGAAGCATCCCCCACGTACAAAACACGCCTCCCGGCATATTCCCACAGCACAATTCCGCAAAGATTAGCAGAATTTCGCGAGGGAATGTCCGCCGGCGCAGGGTAGAAGGTATACATTCCGGCTTGGGTACGGATGCGTACCCCCTCCGCAGGGAGGCGGGTTCCCCGCAGCACCTCCAGTGCCGGCCAGCGCTGCAGCAAAAGCTCCGCACCACCCGCAGAAGCCACGGTATCCCTTGGGCAAAACAGGACCGCCGGAGTAAAGCCTCCATGGAAGAGGATGGGCTCCGTGCTAAAACGTGCAGCACTCTCGGAGCCACTGTTTACCAGCACGCCGGGATTGCCCAGCATGGTGAAACTCTCCCCATAGCCCGTTCCCTGCACCACAAGGCATTCTGCAGCAGCCGGTCTTTCTGCGGGCAGGTAAGCATAAGGCAGATTTCCAAACCATGCGGCTACGGTCAATAACATCTCGGCCGAACGGCAAGCCACCCATTCCGCCACCGCACCCACCCACGGAATGCCGCTCACCAACAGCAAAATCAAACCACTGCTCATCACCACCGGCAGAAGGGGAGTAATAGCCAAGTTCGTCAGTATGCTGTTTGTGTTCGCCGTGTGGAAACTGAGCAAGGTGATGGGTACGGTAACCAGCCAAGCACTCACGGATACCAGAATCACACAGCGCAGGGAATAATCCGCCATGCTGAGACGGCGTTCCCATCGCGTATAGAACGCACGGGGGATATAACTATCCGGCCCAAGCCAAGAAGACTCATCCATGCCATACCTCATGGTAAGGCATATCGCAGCATATGCCGAAAACGAAAGTTGAAAACCGGCATTAAACAGCTGATTCGGTGCCCATAATAGAATAAGCAGAGCCGCAAAGCTAAGCGTATTTACCCACGTAACACGCCGCCGGAAAATAGTACCCAGCATCAGCACTGCCAAGATGAGGTAAGAGCGGACGGCCGGAACAGAACACCCCGTCATCACCACATAAACACCTATGATAAGCAATACCAGCCAGCGGGAATAAGCGGGATGCACATGCAGCCGGCGAAATAGATACCAGAGCATTCCCCCCACCAAGGCCACATGCATACCGCTTACCGCAAAGGCATGCAGCGTACCACTACGGCGGAATCCCTCCATTGTGGAATCCTCCGCACTGCTTTTATCCCCCAGAACAAGAGCGCATAAAATCTGGCGAGCAGCATCCGATTCCGTACCCGGAGGCATCAGGCGGCGGCTCAGCTCAAAACGCATACGGTTTCCCCATTGGCGCAATCCGGCCACACTCCACAAAGGGCGCCCCAACTGCTCTCCGCTGATGTAATAGAGAGCAGCAACCACGCCAAGGCTCCGCAGCCAGCGCTGTTCATCAAAACAACCGGTGGGAGGGCTTGGCTCCGGCTCCTTCCACTGCGCCACGATGCACACATAATCTCCCGGGGTGTACAGTATGTTCTTTCCCCGAATCATCACCCGCTCTCGGCACCAGCCCTTATCTAAAATAAAGCCCCGTTCCAAGACCTGAGCCACCATTCCCTCCATCTGTAAAACATTTTCCTGCTCGGCCTTGCGGCAAAATGCCCGCCCCTGCTCCGCCTGCACATCCAAATAAAGCCACGATACAGCCCCGCATAACAAAGCACAAACCAGCGTGCGCCATAAACGGCACACGCCACCCAAAAGAAAGGCACACCCCGCTAACCCATACCCCGCAGGAGCCAAGATGACTCCCACCACAACCAACAGGGGAATGAGCAAAGGAGCGCCCTCCAGTCTCCGCTTAAGTCCATGTAAGCACATTAGCGGTAAACCACCACCGGCCCCGTTATCGAAGATTGAACGGAACGCAGTTTCCGAACAGCCTGAATAAATAATTGTGCGGCCTCCTCCACCTCCTGTGCCGTAGTGAGGCGACTTAAAGAAAGCCGCAAGCTCTCCCGTATATGAACATCCGGCATGCCCATGGCGCGCAAAACATGGCTGGGCTCCGGCTCCGCGCTTGTGCAGGCAGAGCCCGCAGAGCAAATAAGACCGGCCGGTTCCAACAGCAGGAAAAGTGATTCCGCAGTGCAGCCCGGAATCCGCATATTCAGCACATGCGGAAGCCGAGAAGCAGATGCGGCATTCTCCACCACTACAATACCGGCTCCCCGCAGCATTTCTACAAAATTCTGCCGTAGGCTCGCCAGATGTGCATAGAGCTCCTGCGCTTGCAAAGCCAGCGCGGCTGCCTTGCCAAAGCCCACAATGCCCGCCACATTTTCCGTACCCGCACGCCTATAATCCTCCTGAGAGCCACCCAACATACAGGGGCGAAACTCCGTCCCCGTGCGGATGTACAATGCCCCCACCCCTTTGGGACCATGCAGTTTATGGGCGGAAAGAGAGGCAAAAGAAACCGGAACATCCGCCAAACAAAGGGGTATCTTACCCGCCGCCTGCACCAAGTCTACATGTACCCGGGCTCCTGCCTCCTGTGCAGCCTGCGCCAGAGAACGCCCCGGCTGGAGTACGCCCGTCTCGTGATTAGCCCAAGCAAAACTGGCACCATCGCAGCCCGGCAAGCATTCCTTCCATTGGGGCAAATCCACCTGACCATTAGCCAGCACGCCGCAGATTAAGCCCTTCTCCCCGGCCGCACGCAACGTAGCCGGATGCTCCGTGGCAGGGACAAGCACCCGCCGAAATTGAGATAACGCCGTATTAGTGGCCTCCGTTCCACCGGAGGTAAAGAAAATTTCCCCTGCATGTACACCGATAAGTGCCGCGACTTGTTCCCGCGCCTCATCCAAGGCTCGGCGCACAGCTTTCGCCTGCCGATAAGCGGCAGACGGATTGTAAAACTGCTCCCTAAGAAAAGGGAGCATGGCCTCCAGCACCTCCTCTGCCACCGGTGTAGTGGCATTATTATCCCAATATATCATTCTTATTTCTCCTTGTTTGCAAGGGATGATACGGACTCATAAACGCAGGAGGGCACGCAGGCACGCACCCAACGCTCCCACCCGGGCTGCCCTATAAAACCACGCACCAAGGTGGAGGATACTTCCTCTAATTCTGATGGCGGCACCAAAAACAGAGTCTCTATCTCCGGCTCCATGCGCGCATTCATGCGCGCCATGGTCTTCTCGTACTCAAAATCGACTGTATTGCGAATCCCCCGCAGCAGGTGCGTGGCACCCACACTACGGGCATAATCCACTAAAAAACCCTGCGGCACCTCTGCCATCCGCACGTGCGCCGGCATTTCCCGCAGGAGAGTCTCCATCAGCAAGCGCCGTTGTTCCGGCGGAAGGAAGCCCCGCTTTTCCGGATTCACCGCCAGCACCACCACTAATTCATCGAAAATAGCGGCCCCGCGGCGTATCATCCACAGGTGCCCATTGGTGGGAGGATCGAAACTTCCTGCATAGATTCCGATGCGCTTCTGCATGCACACATGATACATCCCCGGGAGTCCCCCTGTCAAACAGGAAAAAGCATGGCTCTATGACATAAGGGATATTTTCAAAAAAAGTGACGCATAGTTTGCTTGACTTGATTTGAACTCAGGGTAAAATGGTGCGGTATCAAACCTCACTTTATTATGAAGTTCCCCATTATTACCACCGCTATCCTGTCTCTTTGCGCCTTTGCCGCCACTGCTCAAGCTGAAATGAAGGTTGTCTCCGTCAACGTTCAGGAACTCTACACCAAGTTCTACAAACGATTCGATACGGAAACAGCCCTGCAGAAGCAGCTCGGCACCATTAAGGCCGATGTGAAAGTTCGTGAGGACAAGCTCCGCGCCATTCAGGGGGAACTGGAAAAGATTAAGAACAAGTACGACTCCAGCCTCTCCGATGCCGCCGTTTCCAAGCTCCGCGAGCAGTACCAGGCCAAGGGCAACGAGCTGAAAGCCGCCGAGCAGGAATTGCGCGATTTCGTACAGCGCCGCGAAGTGGCCTTCCGCGAGCTTCGCAACCGCGAAATGCGCCTGCTTGTTGAGGATGTACGCAACGCCATCAATACCGTGGCTCAGCAAAGCAATGCAGACATCGTGCTGGATGCCGGTGCCCTCTCTCCCCAGCCCCAGATTGGCATTGGCACGCAGGTGTTCCCCTACATCAAAAAGGACTACGACATGACGCCCGAGGTACTCAAGCAGCTCAATGCCGGCGCCCCCAAGGGCTTCGACCCCGATGCTGAACTTCAGCGCCTGTACGGGCCGAAGAAGGACGATCAGGCCAAGTAAACTTCACCGGGAATCGGGAGTTGCCCCGATTCCCACCCCACCTTTATCCCCCCGATTAGAGCCAGCCATGAATCTTTCTCTCTCAGACATTGCACGGCTCACCGGAGGCAAGCTCATCAAAGAGACTCCGGAGATTAGCATCTCCGGAGTCAATACTTTGGCAGATGCCTGCTCCGGTGATGCTTCCTTCCTCGGTAACGAGAAGTATTTTAATGACTTCCTCGGCACCAAAGCCGGAGTTGTACTAGTACCCCCGGCTCTTCCTGAATACCCGGAAGGAGTGGCCTTTGTGGAGGTGGAGAATCCCTCTCTGGCCTTCAACGCCTTGGTGGAACACTTCATGAAGGCGGCTACGGATTTCACCCCCGGCATTCACCCCACTGCCGTGGTGGATCCCAGTGCAAAGCTGAATCCGGATAAAGTTCGCATCGCAGCAGGAGCCGTTATTGAGGCCGATGTGGAAATTGGCGATGGCTCGGACATTGGTCCCGGCTGCGTCATCAACAAAGCAGTTACCATCGGCCGCGATTGCAAGTTCTACGCACGTGTTGTCGTACGCGAACGCTGCATCATCGGCAACAATGTTGTTATCCAGCCCGGAGCCGTTATCGGCGCAGATGGCTTTGGCTTCCTCCTTAACAAGGAAACCGGCCGCTACGATACGGTGGATCAAGTGGGTATCGTTGTCATTGAGGACCATGTGGACATCGGAGCTAACACCACGATTGACCGCGCCCGCTTTGGCCGTACCATCATCGGAGAAGGCACTAAAATTGACAACCAAATCCAAATCGGCCACAACTGCGTAGTGGGCAAACACACAGTAATGTGTGCCCAAAGCGGTGTGGCCGGAAGTACCAAGATTGGTGATTATGTGACGGTGGCCGCACAGGTGGGCATCACAGGTCACATCAAGATTGGAGATAAGGCCGTAATGGCAGCCCGTTCGGGTGTGATTGCGGATTTGGAAGGGGGTAAGGTATACTGGGGCGCCCCTGCAGTACCCTTTGGCGAGGCTCGCAAGCAATTTGCCGCCATCCGCCGCCTGCCGGAAGCCTTTAAAGAGCTTAACGCCCTCAAGAAAAAGGCGGAGGAAATTCAAGAACTCATCAACCAAGCGCTCAACGAGCAGCAAGGCTGAGTTCCCGCTTATACTCATCATTAAAGAAAAGCCCCCGATACCGGGGGCTTTTCTTTTTTCAGCAATCTTTTTTCAGTGCCTGCTCCACCAGCGCCTGCAAGGGAGCCAAATCGTAGGCATCGGCCCATTTTTTCAGCTCCTTGCCCGTATAGGAGGAAAGACCATCCGCCGTAAGCTGGCGAGCCAGCACACCGGCCGGTATCAGCATGCATAGCGTATCCGCATCCGCCATGTAACCCGGTTTGACCTCTCCGCTGCGAGTCATCACAATACCATCGCAGGGAGACATTGAATTCTGAGCAATGATGGCCGCACTAAGGGCCTCCTGAGATATCGTCCATTCGTTCATGATTGAGAGGAATCGGGGGTTCTGAAACAACAGCCTACCACAAAAGTAACTAATGTACCAATCGTGACACGCCAGGGGAAAGCTATGGCCGGAATAATTTCTTGGCGACCGCAAATCTCCAAAAACGCCACCACGGCAAATCCGGCCAGCATAGCCAGCACATTCCCCCAATCGTTTCCGCGATTACGAGTCAGCATGCCAAGGAGAAATACACCCAGCAAAGAGCCATAGGTATAGCCGAAAATTCCCAGCGCAATCGGGAGAATACGTACTGTGGGGTCCATTACGCTGTACCAAGCCGTTATAGCGCCCACCACAATGAGCAACGCTGCAAAGAGGACAGTTAACCAACGCACGGCACGCAGCATTTGCCGCTCCGTAGCACGGGGATTAAATACATCCCGATACCAATCTCGCGTAGCAGTGGTGGCCAGTGCATTCAACGCCGTGGAGAGAGAGCCCATAGCCGTGGCCAACAAGGCTGCCACCAGCAGACCGCGAATGCCCGCAGGAAGGTAATGGATGATAAAATAGGGGAAAATTTCTATCTGCTTTGCGGGGGGGGTAATCCCATTTACGCTAAAGTAGACAAACAACAGCATGCCACAGGAAAGGAAAACGAGTACAATGGGTATATCCAACACACCGGAAAGAATTACCGCACGAGTACCGGTTCGGCTGTCCTTGGCCGCCAGCATGCGCTGCACCATATCCTGATCCGTGCCATGGGTTGCCATCGTGAGGAAAGTGGCTCCCAAAAAGGCTGTCCACAGGGTATATTCACTTCCCAGGATATTGCGAACATCTTCCACAAAACCCTTCCCCGTGAGGCCGAAATCAAACACCTTTCCCGGCTGCAAATTCTTAACTCCGCAGGGGTTATAGGAAGTATCCCCCAGCGTGCGGCAAATCGTAGCCCATGCCTCTCCCACGCTGCCATCCCCCTTGATGCTGACGAAGAGCAGCACAAGCGTAGTCACCACCGAAACAGCTAAAATAGAGGCCTGCAACACATCCGTCCACACCACGGCTTTCAAGCCACCCAAGGTGGTGTATATGGCAGTCACAATGGTGATGAAGGTGAGCGCAAGCAGGTAAATTACCACGGTTTCTGCCGGGGTGGCTACCTCGTTTCCCGTGGCAAACATGTAGGCGATGACCAGCAAAATACCCGCAAAAAAAAGACGGGTTCCGCTGGCTAATACGCGGCTGATAAGGAAGGTGATGCTTGCCCAGCGGCGCGTTGTAACACCAAAACGTTTCTCCAAATACTCATAGATGGATATAACATTATAATGGTAATACGGCTTAAGAAATAGACGCCCCACGATGATGCGCCCCAGCAAAGTGCCTATTCCCAACTGAACATAGGTAAAATTGCGCAGAGCAAAGCCCTCCCCCGGAGTCCCGAGGAAGGTGGCGGCACTAATCTCCGCAGCAATGATGGAGGCTAAAATAGCCCACCAAGGCATGCTGCGATTACCCAAGGCATAGCTCTCCAAGCTGTCCTGCTTTCGCCCGGCATAAAGTCCGATGGCGAAAATTGCACAAAAATAGGCTATGACAACGAGAAAATCTGCGTACATGGAAAGGGAAAAATGCCGACGGCAGACAATCCGAAAGCCTGCCGCCGGTAGGGAATGGGTGAATGTATCAGAGCCTTATCCTTTAGCCCTGCTTTCCTTCCAACGCCGCAGCGACCAGCCCGGAGAAGAGCGGGTGCGGAGCATTCGGGCGGCTCTGGAATTCGGGGTGGTATTGGCAGGCAATGAAGAAGGGATGTGAGGGAAGTTCCACCACTTCCACCAAACCATGCTCATCGTTCACGGCGGAGATTACCAAGCCGGCTTTCTCCACTTCTTCGCGATAAGCGGCGTTAAACTCATAACGGTGGCGGTGGCGTTCGGAGATAATCTCCTTGCCCTCGTACAAACGGCTGCAAAGAGTACCCGCGGTCACATGGGCGGGGTAAGCACCCAAGCGCATGGTGGCTCCCATGTTCTCAATGTGCTTCTGCTCCTCTTGCAGGCAGATGACGGGGGCGCTGCTTTCCTTGTTGAATTCGGAGGAGTTAGCATCCGCATGTCCCAGTACGTTTCGCGCATATTCGATAACAGCTACCTGCATGCCAAGGCAAATACCCAAGAAGGGGATATTATTCTCGCGAGCATATTGCACGGCCTTAATCTTGCCTTCCACACCGCGATCGCCAAAACCACCCGGCACCAAAATGCCGTCTACCTTGCCAATCATCGTAGCACAATCGCCCGCTTCCAGAGCTTCGGCATCCACTCGCACCACTTCCACGCGGCAATCGTTCGCAGCTCCGGCATGGGTAAAACTCTCGTAAATTGATTTATACGCATCCTGCAAGGATATATATTTGCCCACCACGGCAATGCGTACACTGTGGGAGGGGTGAATCACTCGCCCCACGAATTTCTGCCAATCATCCATCTTGGGCTTAGGCACGGTAATACCCAGCACCTGAGTCACGATGCGATCCACGCGGTCGCGCCCCAAATCTATCGGGCATTCGTAAATGGAGTGCTTCACATCGCAGAAGGCCACCACATTGCTGGCGGGAACGTTGCAGAACATTGCAATCTTGCGTTTCTCATCCTCCGTCAGATTATCCATCTCCGTGCGGCAAACAATCATATCCGGCTGGATACCGATTTCCCGCAATTTAGCCACACTCTGCTGCGTGGGTTTGGTCTTTGTTTCTCCTGCGGCTTTAATGTAAGGCAAAAGTGTTACATGGATGAAACAGCAGTTATGGCGCCCTACTTCCAGCGCAAACTGGCGCAAGGCTTCCAAGAAGAGGAAGCCCTCAATATCGCCCACGGTACCACCGATTTCCGTGATGATGACATCGCACTCCTTGTTCTTTTCCGTCAGGTCGTACAAGCGCTGTTTAATCTCATCCGTCACATGCGGAATATACTGTACCGTCTTGCCGAGGTAATCACCACGGCGCTCCTTTTCCAGCACATGCTCAAACACCTTACCACTGGTCAGGTTATTCAGGCGGGACAGTTGGCAGTGAACAAAGCGCTCGTAATGCCCCAAGTCCAAATCCGTTTCCGCACCATCGTTCAGCACATAAACCTCACCATGCTGGTAGGGGCTCATGGTACCAGGGTCGATGTTCAAATAGGGGTCAAATTTCTGCATGGTCACTTCCAGACCGCAATGCTCCAGCAGCGTCCCGATGGATGCTGCTGCAAGCCCCTTACCGAGAGAGGATACAACACCGCCTGTTACAAAGATGTATTTCATGGTTTCTGTTTTGTGTGGTCTGCTTTAGAATATCAAAATCCAGCGCCTCTGTCGAGTCTTTGCTGCGGAGTAGCACCTTCCCCCGGCTTTCAACGCACCACATAACCCACTATAAACCATTACTTTATATTTTATTCTTGCAAACCTTCCCAAAAAAGCTATACTTTATTAACCCTATTTATTAAGTTGACTCAGGAACGCACAGAGAAACGCATACTGCGCTACATGAAAGCAAAGGGGAGTGCCACCCGCCCGGAGTTGGCGAGAGCATTAGGCATCAGCTTGGTACGGATAAACGCCTTAGTATCTCGATTAAGCCGGAAGGGAATGCTCAAAGCAACCGGGGAAAAGCCCTCCCGAGGAGGGCGCCCGAGCCGGGTATACACCTACCAAGCGGGGTATGGAATGGTAGCTCATTTTCAGGCGGAGAGCGAGCCTCCCCATTTTTTAGCGGGGCGGCTGGAATGGCTGGATATGGAAGGGAGGCTGCTCGGGAAAGAAAGTGCGCGTTTTACCCTGCTGCACAAGGAAAGTCTGGATGCTTGGATAGAGAGGAAAAAAGACCTCCGGCTGCATGGCATATGTCTCACGCTACCGAGCGGAGGAGTGGAATGGGAGCAGGCACTGAAGGAACATTTGAGAGAACGGTACAAATGCCCGGTACAACACATTAGCACAGCAGCAGCCCTATGCCCAAGGAAGGAAAAAAGCCTCGCCCTGCATTTTCGGCAAGGGAAAAACCCACAGGGAGCCCATTACCAAGGAGGAAAGATTCTGGAATGCGGGGTGCTGCATCTTCTCCCCGCCCTTGTCCCCTGGGAGCGGGTGGATTATGATGACCACACGCAGGTGGAGGAAATGGTGGCACTCTTGCTGCAATCTCTCACCTGCTGCATGGCTCCGGAACAAATTTACCTTTTCGGCGATTTTTGGACAGAGCGGCTTGAAAAGCGAATTCGTTACAACATAGGCATCAAACTGCAACGGCTAAGCGTGAAACCGAAACTGCATTTCCGGCATATGGACCGGCAAAGTGCTGACACCGCACTGCGGCGCGCCTGCATCGATTTCAGTTCTTAAGGGTTGATTCACCTGAGTGCTGCAGGTGGTTTCTTCTATTTCGGTGGAAGCGAGCTCTGCGTTCCCGCATCTCCCGCATGCGGTCCCGCAATTCCAGAAGGCGCTGCTCATCCATACTTTGCAGGAGCAGGCGAATTTCCGCTTCCTGCTGGGAGCGGTCTTGCTCTGCATGGGGATGCATAGCCACTAGGAGCGCCAATCGTTCTCGCATTTCCGGGGTAAAATCCGCTCGGCTGGTCAGCAAAGCCAGCACCCCCAATGTTTGCTCGTTTTCCAGAGCAGCATCCTCCTCGTACCCATACCGGGAAAGGGCCGAGGTGTAGCGATCCCGGGAAGCAATGTAGAGCATTAAAAGCTCGGAATTTCCCGGGGAATCCGCCAAAAGCTCCCGGGCATAAGAGGCAGCTTGCCGGAACTGCTCCAAGGATTCGGAAGCATTCCGCCGGGAGCGAGCCCGCGGCGGCGCAAGAGACAGCTCCACATAAGCACGGCGGAACACGGCATCGTTAGGTTCCTCCCGGAGGTACTGCTCCACCAACTCCTGAGCAGAGCCTCCCTCCGGCAACAACATCCGGCGTACGGAGCCATACGGAACCCTCAGCAACATATCCACATACATATGCCTAGCCTGCCTGTGCGCGGGATTTTCCTCCAGCAGAGAACGCATCAATTTGGCCGCCTGTTCCAAAGATTGCCTGCGCTCCTGCTGTCCCGCTCGTTTCTTGGGGTGTTTCGGGGCGGGTAAACGATGCTGCATCCATATATTCCCCTGCCCCAGCATGCGTAGTGCAAGCACACGCTCTAAGCGCAATTCAAACGGCTCCTGCTTATCCGCTCGGCTCATAAAGTCCAGAAGAAGCTCCTGCGCCCGCGTACGCTTAGAAGCATCGTCCTGCATAAGCAAAGCCATGGCCAAGCCATTTATCACCCGAGCAGCGTCCAAGGAATCCGCCTCCAGCAGCTCCAATGCGCGGGAGAAATACAATTCCGCCGTAACCGCATCCCCGGAGCGGAGAGCAATAGTAGCCAGAGTACGGCTGGCGGATGCCATCTTATCGTCCCCCTCCTCCGCTTGGGCGGAGATGGCCTCATAATAAGGCATCAGCTCCTGCAACAGCCGCACATCCGCCTGCGTGGGTTGCCAGAGAGAATGCCCCTCCCCGTGGCGGTTAATCATACTATCAAAAATCCGGCGGAGGGAAGATTCTGCAATACGAGCATTATGCTCCGCTAAGAGCCTCTGCTCATTCTCGCTTACCAAAGAGCGATGCACTTTCACATAGCCTACACTAATGCTGGCCCACAGTAACAACACCAGCAATACAGCCGCATGGCTCCATAATGCCAAAGCCGGATGGCGCCGTACCCACATGCTATACCGCCGCAACTGCGAGGCAGGCCGGGCCTGCACGGGTATGCCCCTCAGGTAGCGGCGCAAATCCTCCGCCATGGCGGCCATGGATACATAGCGCTCCTCCGGGGCATAGGAAATGCTCTTATTGATAATGGCTCCCAGCTCCCCTTCGTTTTTAAGCGGCGGCAAAGGATGGTGGCAAATACGATGGATGAGAGTACCCGGTTCCGACTCTCGGAAAGCGGGGCGATTCGTCAGCAGCTCATACAGCGTCACCCCAAGGCTATATTGGTCGCCCGCAAAAGAATTGATTCCCTGCATCAGGCGTTCCGGTGCCATATAACGGAGCGTACCATCGTGGCTCTGCGTCACCAGAGGAGCAGCCTCTCCGTTATTCAGCACCGTAGCCAAACCAAAATCCCCTACGGAAAGCACTCCATCCCCCGATAAAAGGAGATTCCCGGGTTTCACATCCCTATGTAAAACACCGCAAGAATGAGCATAAGCCAAGGCGTCCGCCGCCTGCAGGCCCACGCGGGCAATCGCTTCCTCCATCGGCAGACCCGGAAAAGCCTTGCGAATACAGGAGGGCGTCACCCCTTGTCCATGGACAAGGCTCATCACATAATAGCGATAATCCCCCTCTTGCCCGGCTCCGAATACCTCCACAATATTCGTATGGCGCAAGCCGGCAATCACGCGAGACTCATTTTCAAAAGCCTCACAATGGCGGCTATCCGCATTCCACGAAGGGGAAAGAATTTTAACAGCAACTTCCCGATGCAGAGACTCCTGCATAGCTCGGAAAACCGTTCCCATGCCGCCGGAGCCTATACGCTCCAGCAATCGATAGCCCCCCAAAAACTCCGGAAAAGCCGCAGTGGTGGCACTAGTCGGCCTCGTAGACTGTCCCAAGCCTTCCATAGCGACCAATGCAGGCAAAAGCTCCCGCAAATCAGCGCTGCAATCCTCGTGCAGTGCAGCAAAATCCTCCACGGACACAGATTCCCCCCGGCGAAGCATGTCCAGAAAAAGCTCGGCGAGCTCGGCCACCTTCTCCTCCGAATCGGCAGGCGGATGTTTTTCCGCGGAATCAGGCATAGGGATTCTCAAGGCAAACCAACTCCTGAAAGCGTTTCAAGGCACGCACATAGCGAATACTTGCAGCCTTGGGTTCAATTCCGAGTACAGCCGCACATTCCGCATTGCTCAACTCCTCAAAATGGCGTAACTCCAGAATTTCCCTATCACGCGCACTCAATGCTGCCAGCACACGCCGAGCCATAGCTTGGCGTTCCAATTTTTCCAAATGCGTACGAGGACTGGAAATAGTATCCGCAAAATGAGCCCAGGCGTCCACTTCTGCACCGGCCTCCGGGCTGCACTCCTTCATAGCATCCCGCATACCGGCACCCAAGTGGCGGCGTTCCATATCCGCCAAAGTCTGTAAAGCCACCCGGCGGAATTTCACATAAAGAGGCACCTCCGGCTCTGCCCGGAGAAAAGCCATGCGCTTACCGCAAGCCAAATACGTTTCCTGCAACAAATCCTCCGCACTCAAGCGGCGTTGCAAAACGGAAGGCATCTTATAGCTCAGCAGCTGCAGCAGGCGTTCCCGGTGGGGAAGCCACGCCTCTGCCAGCCACAGGTTTTCCGGGGGGTACTGTTCCATGGTCTATCTCTCCTGCACATGAAGAACGTAACCGGAGGAACAAAATCTACCCGGGAAACATCAAACACTAACATTTTCTTCGCGCAAATCGCGCTGCATCAGCTCTTGCAAAGCCTGCTTAGCCGGCTTACCATTGTAGAGGATTTCGTACATGGCATCCGTAATAGGAGTGCGTACGCCTAAGCGACGTGCAAGCTGGTACGTAGAAAGCGTATTGGGAATTCCCTCCACCACTTGGCCAATGCGCTTCTGGCACTCATCCATCGGCACTCCGGCAGCAATCATGCGCCCGGCCGTCAGGTTCCGGCTATGCTCGGAATAGCAGGTTACCACCAAATCCCCCATGCCGGAAAGCCCCATGAATGTATCCATGCGCCCTCCGCGAGCCATACCAATGCGGGTCATCTCTCCCAAGCCGCGAGTAGCCAAGGCTGCCCGGGCATTATCTCCCAGCCCCATACCTGCACAAATGCCGCTTGCCAGAGCAAAAACATTCTTAACGGCACCACCCAATTGCATGCTCACCACATCCGTAGTCGTGTAAATACGCAGGAAATCCGTGCTCATGTACTTCTGCACAGCTGTGGCAATCTCAATATCCTCGAATCCGATCAACGTCAGGCTGGGAAGTCCCAGTACGATGTCTTCCGCATGATTCGGACCGGAGAGCGCCCCCACAGGATAAGGCACCACACTGGCAAGAATCTCGCTCATTAACAGGTTTGTGTCCTTCTCGATACCCTTGGTGCAGCTCAGAATCACCGCATCCGGAGACAAACCTACCATGGCCAAATTCTGAGCCACATTGCGAAGCACCACACTGGGCACCACCACGATAACGAGATCGGAACCGGCCACATCCGCCCAATCACTCGTCACCTTCACATGCGGCGGAAGCGGTTTAGCCCCCTCAATGGCCACAAGACTGTGGCGCGTTTCGCGAATGGTAGCCGCCTCGGATTCAAGATAAGTCCAAAGCACCACCTCGTTGCCATTCTGAGCGGCGGTAAAGGCAAGAGCCGTACCCCATGCACCCGCACCAATCACAGCAGTTTTCTTAAACGAACGTTCCATAATATGAGAGAGAAAAATTATTTTTTAGAAAAAGCCTTAGGTTCCGTGCCCCGGTATAGGCGAACTATGTTCGCACGGTGCAAATAGACCACCAGCACAAAAATGATGAACAGAACCAGCAGGAGCAAATAATCCGCACGGGAAAAAGCACCATCCGCTACACCGTACTCATACCCGGCGGCAAGCAGCATCGCCACACCGGCCAGCATGCTGGAAAGTGAAACATAGCGCGTGCATATCATGCTCAGAATCCATGCCGACAAGGCAGATACCCCGATAATGGGGGAAAGCGCTATCAGGCAGCCGCCGGTGGTAGCCACCCCTTTACCTCCCTTAAACCCAAGAAAACAGGTATATGTGTGCCCCAGAATCAACGCAAAAAACACCCCCAGCATCCATCCCATTTGCTCCGGATTAAAAATGGTGGCATCGCCTCCCAGCTGGTTTTTCACATAAAGCAAGGGCAGGAACCCTTTGAGAAAATCCATCGCAAAAACGGGAATCCCCCATTTCTTGCCTAAAACGCGCACCGCATTCGTGGCACCGATGTTTCCGGAGCCATGTTCCCGCAAGTCAATACCATTGAGGCGCCCGGCTATATAGCCAAACGGCACAGAACCAATCAGGTAAGCGGCTGCAATATACAAAAGATGCTCTACCATGTGCGTCCAGTATACTCTCTTTCTCGGATGTTGGCAACAGATTTCTGTGGCCTTCCGGCCATAATTCAATTAAGATTCTGCACCAGTAGTTCCGCCGCCAGTCGCACACACTGCTGGCAAGGCACGCGGTTTTCCCCCTTGAGCTGGCGGCAAGTAGTCGCCCCATGGGTAGCACAAAACGACTCGGCCAGCACAGTAGACAATTGCGGAGCCACTTGCTGTGCACCATACAAAGCTCCGCAAGTGCCCTCCGGGGCGCGTCCTCCGCCGCACGCCGCCATTGCTTCCACCAAATCATCCCGCCCGAAAGCTGCACAAATCGTCTGGGCACAATTATACATGTACGGAGGCTGCCGGAAGGTAGCCAATGCTTGTTCGACTCGTTCCATAACAGCATCATGCTAGCACAGAATATAATCCGTGTCAAGGACTTGACAGGACAGAAACAAAGCATTAGACTCCGTTCCGCGACAACCATGCTCACCATCCTCACTCTTTTCTGCCTTTTTCTGAGCAGCTATGTATATCTGCGGGCTGTGCTTCCCCTACCATGCAGCAAGGGCATTAAAGTATTGCTGGGCATTCTTCTTGTAATCATCGCCTTTAAGTTTCATCTTTTGTATTTGTGGGAGGGGAAAAGCCTATTTTCACCGAACTTACCGAGTTGGGTTGTACTACCGGGCGTATGGCTGCACACCGGTTTGATATTCTACTGCTTCTGCCTGCTTCTGCTGGATATCTTTTATATTCTTATCCGGCTACCGGCATGGGCATGCAAGAGAAAGATGACATTTCCGAGCGGCCGTATTCGGAACCTAGTAAACCTTGCGCTTCTCGTCTTTCTTTTGGGAAGCGTGGGATATGGCGTGTACCGGGCCGTACAGCTTCCGGAAGTGCGCTATATGGACATCTCCCTGCCCAAACTCCCAGCCCGGAACAAGCCCCTTCGTCTTGCCGTACTGAGCGATTTGCATGCGGACAGCACAAAATCCGCTGCTTTTTTCCGGGAAATCGTACAGCGAACCAACGCCCTCAAGCCGGATCTCATCCTCATCTGCGGCGATTTTGTGGACGGTGGAGTGGAGCGTCTGGCTCCGGTGCTGGCACCACTGGCACACCTGCAATCCGGCTATGGCACCTATGCCGTGGCCGGGAATCACGATTACTTCTCCGGCTATGGGGATTGGAAAGCCTACCTGCAAGGAATAGGCATTCGCTTTCTGGATAATGAACACATCCTCACCTGCGGAGGGCAACTGGTTCTTGCCGGTGTAACAGACCCGGCCGCCCGGAGAGCGGGCTACACTCTGCCAAGTGCCGTGCGAGCTTTGGAAAACGCTCCGGAACATTTGCCCCGCATCCTCCTTGCCCACCAGCCCAAGCTCTTCCCCTACGCCGTTCTCTGCGGAGTGGACCTGCAAATCTCCGGGCACACGCACGGCGGCATGGCTCCGGGGCTGCGCCAGCTTGTGGCGCTCTTTAACGGCGGCTACGTTTCCGGATTATACCAACACGGAGATGCACGGCTCTACGTTTCCAACGGCACAAGCCTTTGGACAGGTATGGCCATAAGACTGAACACCCCGGCAGAAATCACCCTCATTACCCTGCGGGGTGAAAGCTAAACCGGGTTCTGCTGTCAGCATTTTGCTCGGATTGCGCTTGAAAAAAAACGGCATTGGGTGTATAAGGCGCGCATGTCTACGCCTGTACGCACACGCTTTGCCCCCTCCCCCACCGGTTACCTGCACATCGGGGGAGCCCGCACCGCTCTGTTTAACTACCTCTTTACCCGTAAAATGGGGGGTACCTTTGTCCTCCGCATAGAGGATACGGACCAGGAGCGCCATGTGGAAGACGCCATGAAGGCCATCTTTACCGGCATGAGCTGGCTGGGGCTGGACTGGGACGAAGGCGAGGGCAAAGGCGGCAATTATGCCCCATACTTCCAAAGCCAGCGCAAGGATATATACGACCGCTACTTCCAAAAGCTCGTAGACATGGGCCGCGTGTACGAGTGCCCGGCGCCCAACAAACGCGATAAAAACGGCGATGAAATCCCCGGCACAAGCGAAGGCACCGTGTGGCGCTTCCGCTTCAAGCGTGAGGGAGTCATGACCTTGCATGACATGGTTTGCGGCGATATTTCCGTGGATTACAACAACGTGGACAACACGCCGGACATGGTAGTTAAACGCACGGATGGTTCCTATATCTTCCATCTGGTAAACGTGGTGGATGACATCGAGATGAAAATCACCCACGTCATCCGCGGAGAGGACCACATCATGAACACCTTTAAGCACTTGCAGCTTTTCGATGCCTTTGGAGTGGAACCTCCGGTGTATGCCCACATCCCGCTCATCCAAAACCCGGATGGTTCCAAGATGAGCAAACGTGATGTAGGTGCCCAGCTGGGCAACTACCCGGAGGAGGGCTTCCTGCCGGACGCCGTGGTCAACTTTATCGCCTTGCTGGGCTGGAGTCCCAAGAGTGATGAGGAGGTTTTCTCCAAGGAAGAACTCATCCGGCTTTTCTCGCTGGAAAACGTAAACCGCGCCGCCGCCAAGTTCGACATCACCAAATGCAAGTGGATGAACCAGCAGCACATTATGCGCCTGGCTCCGGAAAAGTTTGTGGAGCTTTCCCTGCCTTTCTGTCTGCAAGCCGGGTTGGAGGATACAGCCCAGCTGCGGGCTCTCATCCCGGCCGTCCAAACTAAGGTGCAACTGCTCAGTGAAGTTCCGGCATGGGTAAAGTGGCTGCAAGTTCTGGAATACGAGGAGGAATCCATGGCCAAGCTGCAGGAAAATGCCGGGGAAATGCTCAAACTCTTTGCCGCAGCCGCACGCGAGCTGCCGGAATGGAACGGCGAAGCTGCCATGCAGCTGGTAAAACCCATGACCAAAGCACACGGAGTCAAGGTGGGAGCCATGATGTTCCCCCTGCGTATGGCGCTGACCGGCTGCCACGCGGGGCCCGGTATCGATGTGGTCATGCAGACGCTCGGCCGCGAGGAAGTGCTGCGCCGCATTGAGATATTCCCCTGCTGATTCTGCTGCTCCGCCACCATGCGCACCACCGATTTCGACTATATCCTGCCGGAAGAACTGATTGCCGACCGCCCCCTGCCGGAGCGTTCTGCCAGCCGCATGCTGGTGGTACACCGGGATACAGGACTTATTGAACACCGGCACTTCTCCGACATTTTGGAATATGTGCGCCCGGGGGATCACTTTGTATTGAACGATACAAAGGTGGTTCCCGCGCGCTACTTCAGCAACGATGGAAGCATCGAACTCGTGCGGGCGGGGCTGGCTCAGGAATTGGTATGGAAGTGCCTTGTACGCCCCGGTAAAAAAATGAAAATCGGGCGCACTGTACAGGTAGGCGATGCCACAGGAACAGTCGAATCCATAGATGATGAAGGGTACCGTTACATTCGCTGGGATAAAATGGTGGACGAGGATACCCACGGGCGCCTCGCACTCCCCCATTACATGAATCGAGAGAGCGACCCCAGCGATAAAGAACGCTACCAAACCATTTACGCCGCCCACGAGGGTGCCATTGCCGCTCCCACGGCAGGTCTGCATTTTACCCCGAGCATCCTCCAAGCTATTCCCCACAGCTTTGTAACCCTCCATGTGGGCGTGGGCACATTCCGCCCCGTCAAGGTAGAACAAGTGGAGGACCACCACATGCACCGGGAGAGCTTTTGCATGCCGGAAGCCACTGCCGCAGCCATCGAAGCAGCACAAAGAGTCATCGCCGTGGGAACTACCAGTGTACGCGTCCTGGAAACACTGGCCACACGCCATGGGCGCCCCCTGCCCCCCGGCTGCGGAGATACAGACATCTTTATCTACCCCGGCTACGAGTACAAAGTAACAAATGCCCTGCTAACAAACTTCCACCTGCCGCAGAGTACCCTCATCATGCTCGTATGTGCCTTTGCCGGTAAAGAACTCATTATGGAGGCATACCGCCAAGCCGTGGAGCTGCGTTACCGCTTCTTCTCATACGGCGATTGTATGCTGATACTTTAAGACCACCATGCTCAACGGCATATCACAGGAGCTACTACTGGGTGGCGGCATGTCCCTCTTGGCCGGGTTAAGCACCGGCATCGGTGCAGCAGCAGCCCTGTTTTTAAAACGCTCGGACACACGTTTCCTCACCTTTGCCTTGGGTGCCAGCGCAGGGGTAATGGTGTACATTTCCTTCATGGAACTCATGCCGGAAGCCACACACATGCTGGAGAAAAACGGGCAAGCCACATGGCCCGGCACGCTTTCATTTTTTGCAGGAATGGCCTTAGCCTGTTTGATTGACCGCTGCATCCCCGAAGATGAAAACCCACACGAGGTACGCGAAGCCGGACTGCTGCAAATGGAACACGCCCCCGGCCAGTTTTCCGGCTCCGCCGGCATCCGCCGCTCCGCACTGCTATTCACACTGGCCATCGCCATCCACAACTTTCCGGAAGGAATCGCTACAGTAGCCGCAGCCTTCGATTCCCCGGAAATTGCCACATCCGTAGCACTGGCCGTCGCCATTCATAACATTCCGGAAGGAATGGCCGTGGCTCTGCCCCTGCTGTATGGCACCGGCAACCGCCGCAAAGCCTTTGGCTGGGCCACACTTTCCGGCTTAGCAGAACCGCTGGGCGCACTGGTAGCCATGCTCATTCTGCTCCCCTTCCTGAGCCCCACACTCCTAGCCACCCTCTTTGCCGGAGTGGCGGGCATTATGGTTTACATTTCCTTTGATGAACTTTTGCCTATGGCAGAACGCTGGGGACACCACCACCTTTCCATTTACGGAGTGGCAGCAGGTATGCTCATTATGGCACTCGTCCTGTAAAAAATTACAGCTGCTGCTGCAAAACGGCGTGAGCGCGAGCCGCCACGGACTCCGGCGGCTCCCCACTCCCCCCCGCCACTTGCACGCGAAGGCAATCTCCCGGGCGGCGGTAATACACCACAGATAAGGAAATCCCGCCCTCCGGGGTACAAAGAGCATAGCCCCCAACAGGCACCGAACAATCCGCCTGCAACAAACGCAAAAACTCCCGCTCACACCGAATGCAAAGCGAGGTCGGCACATCATTTACCGCCGAAACCAAAGCACATGCCTCGGCATCATCCCGGCGCGTTTCCAGCGCAATGGCACCCTGCCCCAAAGCTGGCGCAAATTCATCCGGAGACAGGATTTCCACCCCTAGGCGACAGCCATCCACCACGATTTCCTCACGACCATATCCCAAACGATTCAATCCGGCACGAGCCAACAGCGTACCCTGCACCTCCGGGTTTTCCACCAGCTTCCGCAAACGTGTAGCCACATTCCCACGCACCGGCACCGTATCCACAAGCCCCTGCCAGCGGCTATGCACCAAATGCATACGGCGTACACTCCCCGTAGCCACAGTAGCACCGGCAGCCCACTCCACCCCCGGCTTGTACACCAGAGCATCCCGAATATCCTCCCGGGGCAATACGGCGGCCAAGCAAAAACGAGCATCCAGCACCCCCGGCATATCCTTTAAACTATGCACGGCGCAATCAATCTCTCCCGCAGCAAGGGCCTCCTCAATCGTTGCGATGAATACCCCCTTATCCCCGGTTCCCGTGGCAGCATTAACCTGATGCAGCGGAATATCCGTACGTTGGTCCCCCGGTGTGGAAATCACAATATATTCACACTGCAAGCCGGGATGCACCTGCTGCAAAGCTGCTATGGCCAAACGGGTTTGAGCCAAAGCCAGCTCACTGCCACGTGTACCGATTCGGAGAGTCCTCATGCAGGGATTCTATCGCAGCCCCTCCCGGCGTGCAAGGGCGAATTGCGGCAACACTCACCGCCGATGGCGATGATGCCCCGAATGCGGACCTTGCGGTCTATGCCCCCCCCTGTGATGGCGGCGCGGAGGAGGCGGAACCGGGGGATGGCAATGGTGCCGATGCCGATGGACATAGGGCGGGCACGGATAGGCACAGCGCGGCGAACACACGGGAACAGGCGGAGGAGGAGGCGGTAAAACTTGCGGGCACACCGGCACCACAGGAACAGGTGGCGGCAAGGGAACTCCCACGCCCACATTCAGTACCACATCCGCATATACGATTCCGGCACCATATAACAGCAAACTACACCATATTGCTCTCATGCAAATATAGGCGCATCACATGCCCGTTTTTATTCGAGCCGCAGCCCGGGGAAGGCACAGTTTGGCGTTGACTTGGCAGTATAGGGGTGGTACGCTCACTCCATGTCCAACAACGCAGGCCTGAAAGAGCAAATTCTGCAACTTAAGAAAGAACGCAACGCCATCATTCTGGCGCATAGTTACCAGCGGCCGGAAATTCAGGATATTGCCGACTTTGTGGGGGACTCTCTGGCCTTGGCCCGCAAAGCTCAGGAGGCAGAATGCGATACCATCGTTTTCTGCGGTGTGCATTTTATGGCAGAAACAGCCTGCATTCTCAACCCCACGCGCAAAGTACTGCTCCCGGATTTAAATGCAGCCTGCTCGCTGGAAGCTTCCTGCCCGGCGGAGGAGTTAGCCGATTTCCTGCAAAAAAACAGGGACAAGAATTACTACGTGGTGGCTTATGTAAACTGCTCCATTGGAGTAAAGGCTCTGGCAGACGTGATAGTAACCAGTGGTAACTCCCAACGCATTATTGAAACAGCACCTACGAATCGCCCCATCCTCTTTGTGCCAGATCGTAACCTTGGGGCATGGACGGCCGCCCGCACCGGGCGGGAAATGGTACTCTGGAATGGAGCCTGCCATGTTCACGAACGCTTTACGAGGGACCAAATTCTGGCCATGAAGGAAAAATACCCGCAAGCAGCCGTTGTGTGCCACCCCGAGTGCCAAGAACCCATCCGTCTGCTGGCCGACCACATTTGCTCCACGGAAAAGATGATTCCCTACTGCCGAGAAAGTGCCGGCAATAGCTTCATCATCGTCACGGAAACAGGCATTCTGCACCGCCTCCGAAAGCTGGTTCCCGGCAAGGAATTCATTCCCGTCACCATGGGCCAATGCTCCTGTGCAGAATGCGAATACATGAAGCTCAACACCTTGGAAAAACTCCGCAACTGTCTGCGGGATATGCAGCCCGAAGTAAAGGTGGAAGCATCCCTGCGGCAGAAAGCGGAAAAGCCCCTACTGCGCATGCTGGAGCTTTCCCTTTGAGATGTAAAGGAGTAAGCATTCCGCCCCCCTCCCGAATCCATGAATCTTGCTCCCCATATTCTGGCTCACGGCAACTGGATTTCCACAGAGGAATTCATGGAGCTGGCTCTGTACGATGATTTGGGCGGGTATTACAACAGCAATATCACAAATATCGGCTTCCGGGGGGATTTCTCCACCACCGCCACCATGAGCGACCTGCTTGCCCGCAGGCTTGTGCAACAGTGGAAACAAGCCTGCGATGCCGCAGGCTGCCGCCTTCCCTTTATCGAAATTGGCGGAGGCAATGGCGACCTCGCCATGGGCATTGCGCGTACTCTGGGCTTCTTCGGCCGCATGCAAGCACGCTACTACATGGTGGACCGCGCTCGCGCACTGCGCTCCTTACAACAAATGGTAGGAGGAAATTTTGTGCGTGTGTACCCGGAAATGGAAGCCGCATTGAAGCATGCCCGAGGACGCGCCTTCATCTTCTGCAATGAACTGCCGGATGCCTTCCCGGCTCGCCAGTTTGTGTACCAGAAGCAAGAATGGCTAGAACTGGGCTTCGCGGTGGAAGAGGGGCGAATTATCCGCGCAGCGGCTCGGCGCCCCCTTCCGGCTTCCTCTGCCTTTACCCGCTGGGCCAAAGAAGGGCAAATTATCGAAGTACACGAGAGCTACCACAAATGGTATGCCAACTGGCAACAACACTGGCACTGCGGCTGCTTTGTGACCATCGACTACGGAGAACTCAATGAAACGCTCTACCACCGCCGCCCTCAAGGCACCCTGCGGGGATACAAAGCGCACCAGCTCCTCTCTGTGGAGGAGTTACCCGCACTAGCCGGGCATTGCGATATTACCGCCGATGTCAACTTTACGGACTTGCAGGAATTAGCCAAGCGCTGCGTGGGGGATGTTATCCAATATACCAGCCAGCACGATTACCTGAAAGCTCTGGCAGACCCCGCCTCTGCGGCGGACAGACACCTCATCGCCGTCCCCGGAGCCGGAGACCACTTCAACGTTCTCATCCAGCAACGCTTTGATGCCTGAAAGGCTCAATCTGAGAAGTACGCGCTGCGGTAATCACCATTCTTGGCATCCACCTCTTCAGTGGCTTCCTCTTGGTGCCAAGCCACAATTTTGCGGAAATGGGCAAACAAGAAACCGCAGCCGCAGATAACACTATGGCAACACACAAAGACTTGAATAGAGAACGGATAGCTGTCATCGCCAAAACCTCGGGGGTACACATGACACATAAACTCCACATTTCCAAGCACAAAAACAATTCTTAAATGTTTAACCCTGTTCCGCTGTATTGATACCCTGCGGAAACATGCTTTTTGCTTGCCTGCCTGCCCCCCACATGCTACACTATGCGGTAGCATGAAAGTTATCACCATCTACGGCAGCAAGAGCGACCTTCCCTTCATGGAACCGGCACGCACATACTTCCAAGAACAAAACGTGGAACACGAGGAAGTTATCTACTCCGCGCACCGAGATTTACCCGCCCTCATCTCTTATTTGGAAGAACTTGAGAAGAGCAACACCAAAGCTGTACTTCTTTGCGTAGCAGGGCTTTCTGCTGCGCTCCCCGGGGTGGTAGTGATGAATACTAAGCTGCCTGTTATCGGGGTTCCTGTTCCCTGTGGTCCGCTCAATGGGGTGGATGCGCTTCTGGCCATTTCCCAGCTGCCGGGTGGAGTACCGGCCACCACGGTGGGGCTGCACAAAAAAACCCCGATTAATGCAGCCATGGCGGCACACCGCATTATCCAGCTGGCAGAATAACCCGCCTCACAGCGTTTGAATTCCTCCCTCTCTTCCATGAACACCCCCAAAGATTTACTGACCATTGAAGCCCTGAGCGATGAGGATATCCACAGCATTCTGGACCGCACCGCCGAGATGAAGGCCATCTTTACGGGCAGACAAAACAGTAATGTGCTGGCAGGACGTTCCGTACTAACCCTCTTTTACGAGCCCAGCACCCGCACTCGTTCCTCCTTCGAATTAGCGGCGCGAAAACTCAGTGCCGATGTGACCACCTTCTCCGTAGCCACGTCCTCCGTGGTAAAAGGAGAAAGCGTACACGATACTATTGATACGCTTATGAGCATGCACATGGATTACATCATTGTGCGCCATAAGAACAGCGGCATCCCCGGAGTTATTGCCAAGCACTGCAAGGCTTCCGTTATCAACGCCGGGGATGGGGCACACGCACACCCCAGCCAAGCATTCTTGGACGCCTTTACCCTGCGGGAAAAATTCGATTCCTTGGCGGGCAAACGCATCGTCATCGTAGGGGATATCCTGCACAGCCGTGTAGCGCGTTCCACCAGCTTGATGATGCAAAGGCTGGGAGCAAGCGTGGCCTATATGGGGCCGGGCTCTCTGGTTCCCACCACGGCGCACACCGGCATTCCCCGTTTCACGGATTGGGACACAGTGTTTGAGTGGCACCCGGACGTTGTGTACCTGCTACGTGTGCAAAACGAACGCATGGATTCCCCCTTCTTCCCTGCGGCGGATTACCACCAAGCCTTCGGCGTAACGGAAGAGCGGCTTCTCCGTCTGGATGCCATGGATGCTTGCATTATGCACCCCGGTCCCGTAAACCGTGGAGTAGAGCTTTGCGATGCTGCCATGGACTACCGTAACAACCTCGTATGCAACCAAGTGGAAAACGGTGTTGCCGCCCGCATGAGCATCCTTTCCTATCTCCATCCCTCCACACTGTCGTTATGACCAGCACCTACATTTTGAATGCCACATGGGCTCCCACCGGGGAGGTGTTTGATTTGAGGCTTACCCCGGGCAGCAGCCACTGCGTGGCTGAGCTGGGCGGCATCACTATCCGGGACGCTAAAGTATACCCCTCCGGCAAGATGTCCATTCCCACCGGGGCAACCCGTGTGATTGATGCCACGGGCAAACTCTTCCTCCCCGCCTTGTTCGATATGCACGCCAAGGTGGAAATTGCCGGCCGCAGCAAGCGCGAATCCGTAAGCCGCACCGGGCAGGCAGCCATTCAAGGCGGCGTGTGGGGTATGCTCGTCATGCCTACGGCGGGATTTGTCTTCGACAATGCAGCCACGCTCGACAGCTTCCAAGATGCTGTTTCGCAACGCTCTGCGGCAGAGATGTTCCCGGCAGGATGCATCTCTCTGGGCATGGAGGGCACGCAGCAGGCCCCTTACAACACCTTGGCCGCGCGCGGAGTCTCTATTCTGAGCGATGGCGGAGCGCCCCCTACCGACCTCCTCATGCTGCACAGAGCCATGAAGTATGCAGCAGAACTGGGACTCACCTTTGCTATTCGCGGGGATGTGCCGGCTCTTTCTGCAGGCACCTGCATCCATCCCGGTACAACGGCCTACAAACTCGGTCTGCGCTCCACCCCACCCTGTGCGGAAGAAATCGGCATAGAAACCATCATCCGCTTAGCACAGGACGCCGGGGCTGCGCTGCACATCCAAACCGTCAGCACCGCCAAGGGAGTGGAAAGCATCCGCAGAGCGAAAGCCGCCGGCTGCCGCATCACAGCAGAAGTTGCCTTGCACCACCTTATCTATACCCACGAGAACATAGGTGATTATGACACCAACTTTAAAACCGTCCCCCCGCTGCGTGAACAAGCAGATGCAGACGCCCTGCTGGCCGGCCTGAAGGATGGCACCATCGATTGCATCGTTTCCGACCACACCCCATGCCCGCCTTTTGATAAGAAGCAGGATTTCTCCACAGCTCCGCAGGGGATGACGGCTTTGGACTACTTCCTCCCCCAGTTGTACAGCAAGCTGGTAGCCACCGGGAAACTCACTTGGGAAGAATTGGTACGTACCTGTTGCCTAAATCCCTGCCGTATTGCCGGGCCGGAGATAGACGAGGAAGAGCCGGATGGCATCCCCCTGCTCTTATTCGACCCCCAAACCACCGGAACTATCTCCGCAGCCTCTCTTCCCAGCGGCACAATTAACACGCCTCTTCTTGGGCAAACTATTTGTGGTACGGTTACACTTCCCCTTCAATAAATCCCCCTTTATCTGCACCCATGGTTATCTACATTATCAGTGATGGTAAAAACGGACATCTCTCTCAGACGAGAGGCTTGGCCTACGCCATTGAGGAACAGCTTGCCCAAAAACATCCCGGTAAAGAGTTCCGTTGCCACGAGCTGAACATCTCCTCCCTCGGGTGGTTTTCCAAGCTCTTTTACAAAGGTGAATCCGGGCTTCCCCGGCCGGATTTAGTGCTTTGTGCAGGCCATAGCACCCATTTGGCAGCACTGAGCGTAGCCCGGCATTATGCCTGTCCCTGCATGGTCTGCATGCGCCCCAGCCTACCGGCCGGTATGTTTGACTTATGCATTACCCCCCGGCATGATCTTCCCGATGGCTTCCTAGGGAACGCCAAAATTTTCCCCACTAATGGGGCAATTAACGGCATTCACCCCCAACCGGATGTCCCCAAGACCGAAACGCTCATCCTCATCGGTGGTCCCAGCAAAAGTTACAAGTGGGATGAGGAGGAAGTGCTAACCCAACTTTCCAGCATTACCAGTGTCTCCACCACCCCCATGGTGCTGACCACTTCCCGCCGAACCCCGGCGGATTTTGTAGCAGATGTCAGCAAAGCCTGCCCGAGCATCCGTGTAGTGCCTGTGGAGGAAACCGCCCCCGGCTGGGTGGCCGAGCATCTTTCCAAAGCGAAAGAAGTGTGGGTAACGCAGGACAGCGTTTCCATGGTATACGAGGCGCTTTCTAGCGGTGCACCCGTGGGCATTCTGGAAATGCCCCCCAAGGAAGGCCCCCACAAGCCGGATTCCTCCCGCATTGCGCGAGGGCTCAACATGCTTATCAGCGACGGAAGCGTGTGCCGGTTTACTGAATGGGCCAAGACGCATACCATACCCCAAGCCAAGGAGCCCCTCAACGAAGCCGCCCGGGCTGCCGCCTACATTCTGGAACACTTCCCCAAATTACTGTCATGAAAATCATGCACATGTTACCCTCCCTCTCCTCGGGAGGCGTGGAACAAGTGGTTTTAGAGCTTTGCGAAGGGCTCTGCGCCCATCATACAGAAAATGTAGTTGTTTCCGCCGGGGGAAGCATGGTTCCGGCTATTGAGGCCACAGGAGCCCGGCACATCACAAGCTCCGTAGGCAAGAAAAGCCTCAAAACCCTCCTGCAAATCGGCCGCATGGCCAAGCTCCTGCGGGAGGAGAAACCGGATATTCTGCATCTTCACTCCCGCGTTCCGGCATGGGTGGGCTATCTGGCCTGCCGCAGGCTGAAAGCAAAGGAACGGCCAGCCATCGTCACCAGCTTTCACGGCTTCCACTCTGTGAATGCCTACTCGGCTATCATGGCTAAGGGAGATGCCGTTATCGCTGTTTCCCGATGCATGCGAGAGCATATTCTGGAAAACTACACGCAAACTCCGCAAGAAAGCATCGTAGTCATCCCGAATTCCGTAGATACCACCCAGCATTTCCCGGAATATCAGCCCACTAAAGAATGGCTGGCTTCTTGGAGAAAGGCGCATCCGGAGCTGGAGGACAGGTACACCCTCTGCTTGCCCGGGCGCATTACGCGGCTTAAAGGAGCAACGCACCTGCCGATTATTTTGGAAAATCTGCATCGCAAGGGCATTCCGGCGCATGCCGTCATCGTAGGGGAAACCAAAAAAGGCAAAGAATCCTTCCGGGACGAAGTCGTTGCAGCCCTCAAGGAGAAAGGCATGGAATCCTATGTTACATGGACAGGGCACCGCACGGATTTAAGAGATATCCTCTGCGTGTGCGATGTGACGCTCTCCCTCACCCTCCAGCCGGAATCCTTTGGCAAAACCACATTGGACGCACTCTCCCTGGGGCGCCCGGTGGCAGGCTATGAACACGGCGGTGTGGGCGAGCAGCTCGAACTCTTCCTGCCCCAAGGCATGGTACCGGCATGCCAAGCGGAAGCTATGGCAGATAAGCTGGCCGAATGGTACCAGTATGGTTGCCCCACGCCCCAGCCTTCCGTACCACCGCCCTATCGGCGGGAAAACATGATTAAGGCCCATTTGGATTTGTACCGCAAACTCAAGCCCGGAGTATGATGCTGCTGCACATCAGCCCGTATTTACACCCGGGCAGCACCAGCCAGCTGGCGGCGGATTTGGCCAGCGGGTTGCAGTTTCATCATACTCTGGAAAACACTGTACTCTCCCCCTCCAACTCACTCGTTGGGCGCATGGTGTCCGCCCAAGTGCAACACGGCATCTTTACCGCAGACAAATCCTTCCCGACCCGAAGACACAAAAACCAACTCCTGCAATGGCTGGACAAAACCCTGCCGGATGTCATCCTTGCTTATGACCTACGCAGCATTGAATTAGCCCACCAATGCCTCAAATCTCTGCCGGGGCACCAGCAAGCCAACATCATTGGTATTCTGGCAAATCATAGCTCCCTGCAAGGGAACCCTGAGGCTTTGCAACTGTGCCACACCTTAATTGTTCCCACCCGACACATGCGGGAAGTTCTGCGGCACCACTGCGGCGTAAATGGTGAGAGCCTCCGCATCAGCGTCATACCACTGGGAATTAACACGGCCCTTTGCTATCCGACCTACAAGCCGGCGGAAGTCTGGCTGGAGGAATGGAGGAGGAAACACCCCTACTCCCCGGGGACACTCACCCTCTGCATTCCCTGCCGCCTCTCACCCTCCAGCGGATTGGAAGATTTGGCAACCATACTCCCTATTCTTCACAAAGCCGGCATCCAGACGCACGTTTACATCGTGGGGGATACCACAACAGCCGATGCCCACTACATCCACCAATTACGGCGGGACTTCAAAGCAGCCCGGCTTACATCCCAGATTACATGGCTAGGAACGCGGGGAGATTTGAGGGACATCATGTGTGCATGCGATATATGCCTCTCTCTGGCGCCACGCCCCGCATGCCATCACCAAGCTGCACTGGAAGCTCTTTCCCTTGGTCGCCCCCTTGCCGGATACGACCACGGAGCTGTGGGAGAACTACTGGAAGCCTTCCTCCCGGAGGGAAAAGTTAACCCCGGAGATGCCGCAGCCATGGCAGACACCCTTACCCAATGGGCAACCTACCGCCCGGATCCCTACCAAGGAATCCCTTACCCCTATCGCTTTTCCGATACTCTGGCCAGCGTGGCGGAAATATGTCTCACCCAAAAATATCCCACCAAGTAAAGCCTTGACCCCACCTTTCATAACTGATAAAATACCTGCCTATATGATGAAACGTATTCTTTTCTCAATCTCTCTCTCCCTTTCTGTTTTGGTAACAGGGCTGCCTGCAGTAATGGCTCAGGACTCCGGGGAGGGGCTCTCCAAGCGCGAACAACGCAAACTGGAACGCGAAGCCAAGCGCAATGCTAAGAAGAAGAAAAAATCCGGCGAGGACGAGGATGATAAAGACAAAAAGAAAAAAAAGAAAAAAGCCGATAAACGTGCCGTCATCAAAGCAATCAAAGACTTGGATTTGCTGGACGGCAAAGTAGGCAACGGCAAGTACTTCATGTATGCCCAGGTTGATTCCCTCAGCACGGAAAGCAATGATTTTGTAGATGAACTTAATAAAAAACAGAAGGACTACAAACGCGCCGGAGCCGGAATCCTCCTCATCTGCCACACTGCCACCAAGGAAGAAACCAACGAATTCCTGAAGAGAAGAAGAAATAAAATCGGAGCCATTATGGCCTCAGATAAAATGCTGGGAGAAACACTCCCCGGGTATTCCCTCAATAGCAGCACGCCTAACGTCACCATTGTAGATGGTACGGGCAAAGTGATTACCAGCGGCTCGGCCTCCGCCGCGCAAGCTTGGCTGGACGAACAAACCGGCGGCAGCAAGAAGACAGAAACAACTGAAGAAGAGAACTCTCCTTCCGGAGAAGAATAACCCCATCATGAAAGAAACCCTTATTGACCTGAAAGAACGCCGCAGCTGCCGCAAATACGAAGCCAGACAAGTGGCGGAGGAAGATTTGCAGGCCGTGCTGGAAGTAGGCACCTATGCCCCCACCGGCCATGGCTCCCAATCCCCCCGCATGGTCGTAGTGCAAGAGCCGGCACTCATTCGGAAGCTCTCAGCCCTCAATGCCGAGGTGATGGGCACCACCCGGGATCCCTTTTATGGGGCTCCCACAGCTATTGTGGTGTTCGAGGACACCGCCAATCCCACCGGGCACGAAGACGCCTGCATGGTAATGGCCAACCTGTTGAATGCCGCCCACGCTGTGGGACTTGGTTCCTGCTGGATTAACCGTGGCCGCCAAATGTTCGAGCTGCCCGGAGCCGCCGGCATCCTCGAATCCTGGGGGCTGGAACCCCAAATGGCCGGGCTGGCCATTTGCATTCTGGGCTATCCCGCAGAAGGTGGCATAGCCCCGGCTAAACCCCGCAAAGATAACTACATTATCCGCCTTTAAGCAAAGTTCCTCTTTTCCCCCCCAAAAAAACGAGCAGCGGAATCTCTTCCACTGCTCGTTTTTGGTGTAGGGATTATTTTTAGCGCGCACCGGCAGCCTGCAACATGCGAGCCACCTCCATATGCCCTTCCTCCCGGGCTTTCATGAGCGCAGTTTCCCCATCATCATCGCGGGCATTTACCTCGGCTCCGGCGGCAAGCAGAAGCTTCACCACCTCCACATCGCCATTATCGGCAGCCTCCATGAGCGCCGTGTTCCCATCATCGTCCTGCTGGTTCACATTTGCCCCGGCGGCAAGCAGGAGTTTTACCGTTTCCACGCTACGGCTATCAGCCGCCTGAATCAAAGCCGTCTCACCATCCTCATCCTGCTGGTTCACATTTGCCCCGGCCGCAAGAAGCAAGCGCACAATCTCGGCACGACCTTTTTCCGCAGCCTCCATCAGCGCAGTAGAACCATCATTATCCTGCATATTGACCGATGCTCCGGCGGCAAGTAAACGTTTTACTGTGGCTACATCCCCCCACTCGGCAGCATGCATCAAAGGCGTCTCGCCCTCTCTATTGGCTGCATTTACATCGGGCTGCTGCGCGGCGGCAACACCGCACCCGGCTATTACTATGGCTACCAGTATTTTTTTCATCATCATCGTCTCCTTTTCTATGGGTTGAATTATCTTCGGATGGCGACTCCCCGCCCTTCCTTAGCTCCAGAGTAACAAGGACTCCCTACCAAGGCAACAAAAAAAATCCAACAAGACACACTTTTTTCCTACAATTTATATATGATAATTCTATAAAAAGCCATAATTCGGAGCTACAGGCTTGCGAATGAGAAAGAAATATGCTAGCCTGTATGTACACATGCACACCCCCTCCACCAATCCCCCGCCCACGGACGGCGAGCTGGAACAGCTTGCCGCGCGTACGCGGCGCAGTCTCATCATGCGCCTGGGGGACTGGAGGGACCAGCGGAGCTGGGATGAGTTTTACCGCACCTACTGGCGTTTGATATACTCCGTAGCTATACAAGCCGGACTGCGGGAGGACGAAGCCTGGGACGTGGTGCAGGAAACCATTCTGACCATAGCCAAGCAAAGCCTTAAGGGTAGTTACGACCCGGAACGCGGCTCCTTCAAGATGTGGCTGTGGAATGTAACCCGCTGGCGCATTAACGACCAATTCCGGCACCGCAACAAAAACAAAACAACCGAGGACAGCCATGCCGTCTTGGAAAACATAGCGGACGCCGGGGGCACCGATTTTGATGCCTTATGGGAACGAGAGTGGCAAGAGAATCTGATGAAAGCCGCTTTAGAACGCGTCAAAATGAAAGTGGCTCCCAAGCAATTCCAGATTTTTGATTACAACGTGCTACGCGGGATGAGTGCCAACGAAGTGCGCCAAAAGCTGGGAGTAAGCATCGCCCAAGTCTACCTTGCAAAACACCGTGTAGGGGGGGCACTTAAAAAAGAAATTGGCTATTTACGAGCGCAAGAAAACAGCGAGCCATCCCAGCCTGCGGAATAACACGATTTTTTAACTCCTGTGAACGTGTTTTCAGCTTGCAAGGGCATAAGACATTGCCTATACTTTCGCGCATGGAATGGAACGACCACTTCATGAGTCTCTTCCGGGAAGCAGCAGAGCGCTATATCTCCAGCCCTCAGTCCGCCCCGGAACGCTTCTACCTACCGGAAGAACAGGTCTTTCTGAAAAGCATTGGTTACCAACCTGCAGAAATGCACGGCTATGTGCGTGAATACGTCACCAAAGGAGCCCCAACCCCCAGCACGGCACTGCTCATAGCCTCCGTACGCCGCTCCTTCTTCCTTACGGCACAGCGTGGAATGTCCGGCAATGCTAAACCGCTCCGCGCCGGAGATTTACCAGCAGAAAACGAGGAATTTCAGGAAATTGCCTATCTTCCGCGCATTATCCGCAAAGCGGAAGCCAAGCTCTTCGGCATATTGGATTCGGATTTGATGTATGGCGATGAGAAGGACTTGGAGTTTTTGAAAACCCATGGCAACATTCACCCGGCAGATTTCCTGCAAATGGCAGCATCCGCCCGCAGCGACCGGCAAAAACTCGTAGCCGCCGTGCTGAATGCCATGCGAAACAATGGCGAGGTTCTCCCCGGTGCCACCCCCGAGGACCAAAAGACCCTTCTGTAAGCACTGCCCTGCCTGCTATGTCCAGTTCTCCCCAAAGTCCCGCCCCGGAAGCCGGTACAGAGGCTCAAAGAAAAGCTCTGGATGAAATGTCGGCACAATTGGTAACAAAGTTACACCAAATGATTCGGGAGCAGGAGCAGCGTGTGCAAGCCTTCGCCGCAGAATACAACACAACCTTGCCCGGGGTCTCCCCAACACCGATTACCCCGGAGGAAACGAATCCGGCATACAAGCGCCCGCAACCTCCGCCTTTGGTTACTCGTATCCCGGAGGAAAACCAATCGACATCCGTGCAGTGGGAAGAATACCCCCAATCGACAGAACACACCCCGGAAGCAACAGAGGAAGAAGGAAAAGAGCAACCGCAAGAATCCATCGGCGCTATTCCCATCCTCTTCATCATCGTAGCCATCTTCATCCTCCTGCGTTCTTGCAGTTAACGCATATCCCCCCCCTTATACATATGAGCAAAACTACACTAATTGCCCTAGCACTAGGCATCGGCACCATGGGGCTCACCATGGTAGCCTGCACCGACAGCAGCGCCGATACCGCCACCACTCAGGCAGCCACCCCCTCCATCAAAGTATTCCCGCTTATCCGGCAGGAAGTTACGGACTACGGAGAGTGGTTCGGCTACCTGCGCGGACAACAGGATACGGACATCCGGCCCCGTATTTCCGGCTTCCTCATTTCCCAAGAATACAAAGATGGCACCCACGTCAAAGCCGGTGATATTCTCTTCCGAATCGACCCGGAGCTTTATGCCGCAGAACTGGAACGAGCTAAAGCAAACCTTCAGGCAGCAGAAGCCGCACTCATTGCTGCGGAAGCCTCCGCTAAAAAAGCGGATATGGACGTGGCGAGATACAGCCAACTCGTCAAAACAAGTGCCGTGTCCGAAAAAGACCTCACCGATGCCCAGCAAACCCAGAAAATGGCCAAGGCTCAGGTGGATGTCTGCAAAGCCAATGTGGAGCAAAACAAAGCCGCCGTTAACAACGCACAAATCAACTTAGACTACACCATCATTCGCGCACCTTATGATGGCATCGTAGGTGCGGCAAAGGCTTCCCAAGGAGAATTAGTAAGCCCGGCCACCGTGCTGACCAACATAGCCTTGGTAGACCCCATCCGCGTGGATTTTTCCATTAGCGGGAACTACCTTGTCAGCAGCAACATCGGCAAACAAACCGGCGAGCATTCTTCCTTTGAACTGGTTATGGAAGACGGCAGCCAATACGAACATCCCGGGCGCATCGTCTCCATGGAAAGCCAACTCACGGACTCCGGACTGCTGAATATTGAAGGCGCCATTCCCAACCCTTCCCGCCTGCTCCGCGCCGGCATGCCCGTGCGCGTACGAGTGCCGTTAAAAACCAAGCCTGCCTTTCTGGTACACAAGGATGCCATCCGCACCGTACTGCTTAACAGCTTTATCGTTGTGGTGGATAAGAAAAACATCCCCCACATGGTGCCGGTGAATGTGGGAGGGGAATACACCGTAACAGTAACGGAGGCCGATGGCTTTAACTCCGAGCAAACATTGGTATCCGTGCAGGATTACGATATTCCCCTTGCAGAGCGCCTCAAAGCATTCGGCATAGAATCCCCGGAAGAGGCACTCATCGTAACGGACCGTGAAAACAGTATGTTTGCGGTTACAACCTCCTCCGCCAATAGCCGTTTACCCCAGGATGCCACCCCCGGCACTATCAAAACGGAGGCTTTTTCCTTCCGCCCGGCGCCTCTGCCCGCAGTAGCCGCTGCCCAAGCAAAACAACAGCAAGCCGGCTCCGTGCAAGCATCCACGGCAAAAGCCACCCTGCCCCCCTTCCCGGTTAAAGTTCGTAACATGCTCCAGCAGGATGTCTCCGTGCAGGAAACTTGGTACGGACACCTGCGCGGGGTGGAAGAAACAGACATTCGCCCCCGAGTGAGCGGATTCCTCATTAGCCAAAACTTTAAGGATGGAGCATTGGTAAAGAAGGGGGATATACTCTTCCAAATTGACCCTGCCCCTTACAAAGCAGATTTAGATAAGGCACTTGCCAACCTTGCTGCGGCAGAAGCCTCAAAGGAACAAGCCGCCGCACAGCTGGAAATGAGCCGAATTAACTACGAGCGATACCGAAAGCTCAGCACTGCCACACCGGGAGCCATTTCCGACAAAACCGTAACAGACGCCGCCACCGCCGTCGAAACAAGTGAAGCGGATTTGAGAAAAGCTAAAGCCGCTGTGGCACAAAGCGAAGCTGCCGTTAAGCAAGCTAAAATCAACCTGAGCTACACCACCATCACCGCACCCTTCGATGGCAGAATCGGTATTCGCAAGCCCTCCATCGGTGCTCTGGTGAGCCCGGAAGATGCCCAACCACTGGTTACGCTCTCCTCCGTCCACCCCATGCGTGTGGATTTTGATATGAGTGGTAAAGCCACTCTGGCCGGTATTGCCACCTACCGCCAAAAAGTAGCCGCAGGCAAACAGGACCAAAAGGGGGAATTTGAAATCATCCTCGAAAACGGAGCCGTTTACCCGCACCTTGGTCGCGTTATCACCGCAGACAACTCCATCAACACCACTACCGGCACGCTCAAAGTCATCGGGCAGGTGGACAATGCGGACGCAGAGCTTCGCAGCGGCATGCCCGTGCGGGTTCGTGCCGATTTGACGCCCATCCGGCATGCATGCCTTGTCCCGGCACGCGCACCGCTCAATGCCAAAGGGATGGATTTGGTTATCCTGCTGAAACCGGATAACACACCGGCCATGCTCCCTATTACCAAGGGGCCACTTGTCACCATCCCCGTTGCAAACCCGGACGGCAAGGAAATCGTGCAACCCATGCAGGTTATCGATGCAGATCGAGCCTCTGTGGGCGCCCTCATGCTGGCCAAGGCAAAGGCACCCAGTCTGGAAGCTCTTGTGCTGGGGGGCGCAAAAGTGAAAGATTGGGGAGAATTCCTCCTCCGGCAAGCCGGTGTATCCAGCTATAAAGAACTGCTGGAGAAGCAACAAGGCACATCCCTTACAGAAGAAGATTTGGCGAACTCCGGGGCTGCAAACTGGGGCGAGCTGCTGCTGCGCTACAATGCTGCCCGCACCTTCCGCGCCATGGCTCTCAAAATGGCCGAGGCTCAGGATGAGCTAGACCTCATCGCCCGAGGGCAAGGTTGCAACAGCGTGATGGAAATGGTACTGAAAGGCATGGGCTTCGAGAATCCTGCCAACACCCCTGTGGTGGTGGAAGGCTCCTTGATGGCAGCCCAGAGCTTCGCAGCAAACTCTGCCGCCGGAGCCGATGTCAACAAACTGACTCCCACTCCCTTTATCTACACACCCACCAAGACGGTGGAACCCTCCGTTACCGCGCAGCCGGAATCCACGAATAATGCCAAGTAAGCTATTCACAATCAACAAATACACCGCATATGTCCCCGTTTTTCATTAAACACCCCATCATTGCCGGCGTTATCTCCATCGTGACCACGCTGCTGGGCATCATCTGCATGATGGCTCTGCCCATCTCGCAGTACCCGGATATTACCCCGGTCACCATCCAGATGAGTGCCACATACCCCGGTGCTAATGCTCAGGAAGTGGCGGATGCCGTCGCCACACCCATTGAGCTGCAGCTCTCCGGCATTGAAAAGATGGATTACATGAACTCCACCTCCAGTAACAATGGCTCATGCAGTATCAACGTTGTTTTCGAGGCGGGTTCCAACGCGAATACCAACCAACAGAATACCTACATGCGATACAGCCAGGCAACCAGCCAGCTTCCCACCACCGTATCGCAAATGGGCATCACCATCAAGCAGTCCTCCGGTCTGCCGCTCATGCTGTATGCACTCGATTCCCCGGAAGGTTTCTTCAAACCCACGGCTCTTACAGGCTATGCCTACCTGAACCTAGTGGACCCGGTTAAGCGAGTCAAAGGCGTGGGCGATGTGATGGTCTTCGGCGGGCGATTCTCCGTCCGCATCTGGCTGGACACGGAAAAAATGGCTCAAAAAGGCATTTCCGTAAGCGAGGTGTATAATGCCGTGAGCACCCAAAATGCCATTAATCCCGGTGGTGCAGTGGGTGCAGAACCCATGCCGGATGGGCAGGAATTCACCTACACTATCCGCAACAAAGGCCGCGTGGAATCCGTGGAGGAATTCGGGGACATCATCGTACGCCAGCAGGGCACTCAGGCCGTGCGTCTGCGGGATATTGCCCAATTTGAACTTGGCTCCCAGAGTTACTCTCTGGCGGGTCGCGTCAATGGGCGCCCCGGCACCGTTTTGGCCGTATATCAGGCGGCTAATTCCAATGCTATCGAAACCGTGAATAACCTCAAAAAACTCTTTGCAGAAAAAGAAAAAGTAATGCCGGAAGGCATGCGCGGTTTTGTGGCACTGGATACCACTACCACCGTGCGAGATTCCATCACGGAGATTATTCACACACTGGTAGAGGCACTTGTGCTGGTGGCCATTGTGGTATTCGTATTCCTGCAAGGGTGGCGTGCCACACTCATTCCGCTGATTGCCGTACCGGTATCCCTCATAACGACTTTCTGCTTCTTCCCGGTACTGGGCTTCACACTCAACACGATTTGCCTTCTGGGCATGGTACTGGCCATTGGTCTCGTAGTGGACGATGCTATCGTGGTGGTGGAAGCCGTGGAATCGCACATGGAAAAAGGCATGACGCCGCGCCAAGCTACCTTTGCCGCCATGAAGGAGGTAAGCGGTCCAGTGGTGGCCATTGCCCTCGTACTCGCGGCCGTGTTCCTTCCCTCCGTGCTTCTTCCGGGCATCACCGGCACCCTCTTCCAGCAGTTTGCTGTTACGATTGCTATTTCCATGCTCATCTCCGCATTCAACGCACTTACCCTTTCTCCGGCCTTATCGGCGTTGATGCTCAAACCTAAAGCAGAGCACAAATCTCTACTAACTCCTCTTTACAACCTCTTCAACAAAAGCTACGATGCCGTAGCGGAGGTATTTGCCAAAATGTGCGGATTCCTCTGCCGCCACCTCGTCATAGCCATGGGTGGACTGGCACTGCTGTGTGCCGCTATTATTCCGGTAGCAAAGCAGGTCCCCGGCGGATTCCTCCCCTCGGAGGACCAAGGCTTCCTGCTGGGCGGTGTCATTATGAAACCGGGTGTTTCCCTGCAACGCCTCACCGAGCAGGTGAAAACCGTGGAAAACGTCATCCTCTCCGACCCTACTACGGAATTTGGTGTTTCCATCATCGGTATGAACATCATCATCGGCGTGCAAACCACGAACGCCATTTCCTTCTTCTGCTGCCTCAAGCCTTATGCAGACCGCCCGGTGATGGAAAATGGAGAAATTCCGACAGCTGATGATGTGCAGAAACGCATTTCTGCCAAACTGGCCATGAGCGGCGTGGATGGTGTCTCCTTCCTTGTAAGCCCGCCGGCCATTCCCGGTGTAGGTACAGGCAATGATATTTCCTTTGTGCTGGAAGACCTCGAAGGCCAGGGCGTAGCAGCTCTCTACGAGCAGGTGGTACGCCTGGAACGCGAGCTGATGAAGCACCCGGCCATAGCAAAGGCTTCCGACATGATGCTGCCGCAGGTGCCGCAAAAAAGCATCGCCATTGATAAGGACAAGTGCTTGGCCCAGGGCGTGGATTACTCAGCGGCTAATGCCCTGCTGCAATGCTTCAACGGCTCCAGCTTTGTGAACTATTACACGCAATTCGGTCAGCAGTGGCAAGTATACTTGCAGGCTCAGGGCCGCAGCCGTGCCAACACAGACCAAATTGCCAACTTCTATGTAACCAACTCCAAGGGTGAATCCGTGCCGATGAGCACACTCACCACCATTAAGGACATTGCAGATACGGAATTCGTATACCATGTGAACAACTACAACTCCGGCCGAATCTCCGTTACTCCCGCAGAGGGCTATTCCACCGCTCAGGCAATGGCCGCAGTGGAAGAAGTTTTCGCCCAAACTATGGATACCACCAAGTTCGCCATGGAATACATCGACATGAGCTTCCAGGAGAAGAAGGTTCAGGATGGCTTGGGACTGGGCGCCATCTTCACCCTCTCCGGCATATTTGCCTTCCTCATCATGGCCGCTCTGTATGAGAAATGGACCCTGCCCTTGGCCATTTTCCTTTCCGTACCGGTAGCTGTGCTGGGAGCCTTCCTCGGGCTGTGGATGTTTGGCATGGATCTTAACCTCTATGCACAGATTGGTCTGGTAATGCTGGTAGGGCTGGCAGCTAAGAATGCCATTCTCATTGTAGAATTCGCCGTGCTGCAAATGGAGCGCGGTAAGAGTCTGATGGAGGCGGCCGTTATTGCAGCACGTATGCGCCTGCGCCCGATTCTGATGACCTCCTTCGCATTCATTCTGGGCTGCGTACCATTAGTCACTGCGGAGGGGTCCGGTGCGCTGGCGCGCAACTCCATCGGCGTGGTGGTAGTCATCGGCATGAGCATTGCCACAGCAGTGGGCGTCTTCTTCATCCCGCCTGCATTTGTATTTATCATGAAACTCTTCCGCTCCAAGGTTGAAAAAGCCCACCACGGAGAAGACCCGGACGAAGTGCTGGCCTACGAACGTTTGGCCGCCGAGGAAAATGAATAATTCCCTACTGCTTTTCCGCACCCGAAAGCCCGCCTCCCGGCGGGCTTTCATTCTTTCAGGCTTGCAACACCATTAAGTTTCATGTAATATAGCAACATTCCATGGAAGGCGAGTATACGGAGGACGACATTCAAACGCTGGACTGGCGGGAACACATCCGCCTGCGCCCGGGCATGTACATTGGCAAACTGGGCGATGGCTCCATGCCGGACGATGGCTTGTACGTGCTGCTTAAGGAAGTAGTGGATAATTCCATCGATGAATTCGTCATGGGCGTAGGTAAGAAAATCCTCATCACCATTACCAAGGAGGGGCTCTGTGAAATTCGGGATTACGGGCGTGGCATTCCGCTGGGGAAACTGTATGAATGCGCCGCCAAAATCAACACCGGCGGCAAGTACGATGGCGAGGCATTCAAAAAATCCGTAGGGCTCAATGGTGTGGGCATCAAAGCCGTCAACGCCCTCTCGGAAACATTTGAAATACAAGCCTACCGCGAAGGGCAAACCCGGCGTATCCTCTTCCGCCAAGGGGAAATAGTGCCGGGCTCGGACTGCACAGAGAATACTGACCAGCCGGACGGCACACGAGTGGCCTTTATGGTAGACCGCAGCATTTTCGCGGCGGATGCCACATTCAACATGCAGTTTGTGGAGCGCATGTGCCGCTACTATTGCTACCTGAACACCGGACTCATCATCAATCTGAATGGGCGTAACATTTCCTCCCGTAATGGCTTGCTCGACCTGCTGAAAGAGGAAATGAAGGAAGAACCGCTTTACGCCCCCATTCACCTGAGCGGGGACGATATCGAAGTATCCATTACCCATGGGGACGAGTTCGGAGAATCTTACTACTCCTTTGTGAACGGCCAGCACACCACCATGGGAGGAACCCACCAAGCAGCCTTCCGAGAAGCCATCGTCAAAACCCTCCAAGGCTATTTCAAAAAAACTTACGAAGGCTCCGACATACGCTCCGGCATCCAGGCTGCCATCAGCATCAAAGTCATCGAGCCGGTGTTTGAATCCCAAACCAAAACAAAGTTGGGCAGTAACACCATGGGACCCGGTAAAGAAACCATCCGCACCTTTGTGCTGAATTTCCTTACCCGGGAATTGGACAACTACCTGCACCGCCACCCGGAAATCGGGGAGGCCATGGAGGAAAAAATTAAAGAGAGCGAAAAGACGCGTAAGGAAGTGGCCGGAGTAACCGGTAAAGTGGCCAAAGAACGCGCTAAAAAAGCAAAAATTCACACCCGCAAGCTGCGCGATTGCCGCGTACATTTCGACACCAAGCACAAACGAGCTAAGGACACCATGCTCTTTATCACGGAGGGCGATTCCGCCTCCGGCTCCATCACCACGGCACGCGATGCGGAAACGCAAGCAGTGTTCTCCCTGCGCGGAAAGCCGGCCAATAGCTTTGGGATGAACCGTGCTGCCCTCTTCGAAGAAAAACGCAACGAAGAATTGGATTTTCTGCACCTTGCGCTCAATATTGACCGCAGCATGGATGATTTGCGCTACAACAAAGTCATCATCGCAACGGATGCGGATGTGGATGGCATGCACATCCGACTGCTACTGCTCACCTTCTTCATCCAATACTTCCCGGATCTTATCCGCGAAGGGCATTTGTACATCTTGCAAACACCGCTCTTCCGCGTACGTAATAAACAGAAAACCCTCTACTGCTACTCCGAGCTGGAGCGAGACCACGCCGTTCGCGAGCTGGGCAAAAATCCGGAAATAACACGATTCAAAGGATTGGGCGAAATCTCCCCGGCAGAATTTAAAAACTTCATTGGAGATGACATACGCCTGGAGGAAGTAACACTGGAAAATGCCCACAATCTTAAGGAAATCCTCCGTTTCTATATGGGCGATAATACAGATGACCGCCGCCAATACATTGTGAACAATCTCCGCATCGAGGAGGATTTAGCCTAAGCTTTTTCCACACAATTCATTACGCCACCACCATCATGAAAACACTCATCATAGCACGTCATGGGAACACCTTTGCCAAGGGTGAAACTCCCACCCGAGTCGGTTGCCACACGGATCTCCCCCTTGTAGAAGAGGAGCGCGGACGCGGCATCGGCCTGTATCTCAAAAAACTGGGACTGGTTCCCACCCGCATTCTGGCCGCTCCGCTCAAGCGCACTATGGGTACAGCCGCCCTAGCCGCAGAAGCCGCCGGATGCTCCTGCCCCGTGGAGCCGGACCACCGCTTCATCGAGGTGGATTACGGTCCGGATGAAAACAAAACGGAGGAGCAGGTGAAAGCCCGCTTAGGGGCTTTGGCCGCACAGCAAGAAGGCATTGACCCTACCACACTTAGCGCAGAGGAACTGGATGCCAAGGGCGAGGCAATTATTGAGCAGTGGAACGCAGATGCCACAGTACCCCCGGGCTGGAAGGTAGATGTGCAGCAAATCCGCGATAACTGGATGAGCTTGGCCGCCGAGGTAAATGAGGGCGATATTATGCTCTGCGTATCCTCCAACGGCACGATTCGCTTCGCCCCGGTCATCACCGGAGATTATGCCGCCTTCTGTGCAGAATACGATATCAAAGTGGCCACGGGGGGTGTATGTATCTTCACTTCGGAGGACGGCATTACTTGGACCTGCCAAGAGTGGGGCACCAAAGCTTTCAAGAAAATCTAACCCATTCAATATTCAATATGATTAAGAAAATCAAACCGGCATGGATTGACGAATTTAAGAAATTCGCACTCAAAGGAAACGTGGTCGATATGGCCATTGGTGTCATCATTGGCGGAGCGTTCGGCAAAATTGTCACCTCCTTAGTGAAGGATATCATTATGCCCGCCATATCCATGCTTACCGGGGATACCAAAAACCTGGCGGAAATGAGCTATGCTCTCAGCACAGAGAAAGGGGCTCCAGTGATTAAATATGGTGTATTCTGCCAAACGGTACTGGATTTTCTCATTATCGCGCTTACAATTTTCTGGGCAGTACGCCTTGTGTGTAAACTTCGGGCTAAGAAAGAAGAGCCGGCACCGCCCCCTCCTGCCCCGGCACCCACGCCGGAGGACATCCTGCTGCTGCGGGAAATTCGTGATGCCCTTACTAAGAAGTGAACAAGAAGCAACTCATAGCCCGGGTGCAGCGTTATATGGGCCCCGGAGCAACCCGCAACACCGCCTCCGCAGCAGTGGAGGCGGTGCTTGCGTCCGTACTCGCTGCGGTGAAAGAGGACAAAAAATTGTATATTGCCCACTTTGGCACCTTCCATACAGAGAGGAGCAATGCCCGCAGAGGATACAACCTTGCCACCGGATGCATCCAAAACCTGCCCCCCAAAAAACACCTCAGATTCCGCCCTTCTGCTCATTTTTTGCCTGAGCTTGACTCGAACTCAGATGTGTGATAAATTCATAGCCGTTATGAAGAATTTTATTTTCACCATTGGGGTACTGGCATCCGCCACAGCCGGTCTCAACTTCGCCCAAACACCCTCCTTTAACGACTTTGTTAACGAGGCCGATCAAGTCATGAAGGATACTATTGCCGCCGGTGAGAGCCTCGTCTCCGGCACAAAAGGCAAAACCTCTAATGCGGTAGCAAATACAAAAAACAAGGCTGAAAAAGAAATTGCTCAAATTGCCCCGAAGCAGCCCGCAGTTTCTCAGGTGATTAAGGATATCGATTTCCTTAATGCTCAACCCGATTTAGGGGCGGATTATTACATCTACCTCTCCTCTGCCAGCTGGTGCAGACCCTGCCGCATGATTATGCCTGATATTGTCAAAGCATATCCGGAGATGAAAAAGCACAAGGTAGAAATCATCCTGCTGGGATGCGACCGCACAGAAAATGCAGCAAAAGCCTATGTGAAAAAATACAATGCCGAATTTCCGCTGCTCTGGATAATGAGCCCGGACGTTGCCAAACTGCCTGCTTTTACACCACCACCCACCATTCCGCGTATCATTATCGTTTCCAAGGATGGAGACCGTCTCCACGAAGGACCGGGGGCTCACATCCTTAATTGGAAAGATTACACCATCAAAAAGAAATAAAACCTTTTGTTGAGTTTCAACAACGAAGAAGCACCCTCTCTGTTGGGAGGGTGCTTCTTCTTTTAAATGAGAAAGCTTTACGATTGCAAATACAACTTAATTTGCTAGAAGCGTACGAATAAGAATATGAAATTTTCTCACATTTTTCTGGCTTCCGCACTGCCAATCAGCACCCTGCAAGCCGCTGTCGAATTCCCCGGCAAACATCCCGGCAAAGCAGAAGCGCAGGTATCCAATGGTATCGGCACCATTGGAAACAAGCTCTTCACTGCTACATTCCGCAAAAGTGGGAGCGGAGTCGTATTCGGAGGAATGAAAACGGCCAGCGGCAATTCGATGGATACGCCGCAATTCCGACGACGAGGAGAAACCCCTGCACAGTAGCCTACGGGAAATTCTGGATGTACCTCCGGGAGTGAAATGCAAAGTGGCTTTCCGCAACTCATTCAGCGACCAACGAACACTTCTCGGTCTTATCGGCGAAGACATCAGCGTGGACAAGAGCATAGAAATTACCCTTAAACCCTTTGAAGTTATTGTTCTTGAGGGTAAGTGCGCCTTGGAAAAGGACAAGAAGAAGAAAAAAAAGAAGAAGAAGGCGTAAAAGAAACATAATGCGGCTTGGCACATACGCGACTCCTGCTTGACCAAGTTCAGGGGGCATGCTAGGATGAGTGCAGCATGAAAGATTTTATCCTAAAGGGCAGTCTCTGCTCCGTATTAGCACTCGTTTGCTCGTGTGCAACAGCTCCGATTCATCAATCAAACACGGCAGAGGAGCTTACCGCTATGGACGCATTCCAAAGACAATGGAAGGCTGCCGATGCTGCTTATATTTCCCAAAATCAACCAATCGTCACATCACCCACAGAGGATGATGCACAAACACCTGTGCAGGAGGAGCAAAGCCTTATTTCCCAAAACCAACCGGAAGTAGAAGCCCCTGCACCGGAGGAAAAGCCGCAGGAAGAAGGTATTGCCACCCAAAAACAGCCGGAAGTAGAAGCCCCTGCACCGGAGGAAAAGCCGCAGGAAGAAGGTATTGCCACTCAAAACCAACCGGAAGTTCCCGCGCTGCTCTCTACACGGCGCAAGTTGCAGCCTGAGGCCTCAGCCCAAGAACCTGCTACCATAAGCCCCACAGAAGAACAAAGCAAGGCAGCCTTGCAACTGTTAAACACACCGGCCACCTCTCAACCAAATACGAAACACATTTCAAAACCAGAAACAGAGGCTCCGCTTCCGGGCAATGGGCGTCCGCTCCTCCGTGCGTATATGCGCCCGGAGGAAGCTTCAAGCACTCACGATGCTGAAGCACCCCAGCCCAACAGCGTGGAATTGCGGGGACTGCGCTCCCCGGAAATGCCGAACTCATTGCCCATGAATATCGACGGAAAATTGCTGCACCAAAACTAAACCCCGCCCATGGATACACCACCTCGTAAATTTGTGCCCACGCCGTTCGCCTACCATCAGGAAATTGAACTTGAGATTGAGAATCTCTCAAATCAGGGGCATGGTGTAGGCCGGGTGGATAATTGGGTTGTCTTTGTGCCTTTTTCTCTGCCCGGGGAAAGGGTGAAGGTTCGCATCTATAAGAACGAGAAAAACTGCTCGCATGCAGATTTGCTGGAGGTTCTCACCCCATCCCCACACAGAGTCACCCCGCAATGCCCGGTATTCGGCTATTGCGGAGGCTGCCAATACCAGCATTTGGACTATGCTTCCCAACTGGAATGGAAAACGGCGCAAGTGGCCGACCTTTTGCGACTGCAAGCGGGATTAGAACTTCCCGTGCGCCCCGCTATCGCCTCCCCGCGCACCTACGGATACCGCTCTAAAATTACCCCTCATTTCCACAAGCCCAAGGATGCCAAAATGGGGAATATCGGCTTCCTGAGAACGGGTTCTCGCAGCGAGGTGTGCGATGTGAAGCAATGCCCCATCGCCATGGAGGAAATTAACTTAGCACTTCCTCTGCTTCGTAAATCCGTACAGCAAGCAGCCGCACAATACAAGCGCGGTGCCACCCTGCTTATGCGTGTGAGTGAGGGCAGCGTCATCACTAATAACAATGCAGTATGCACCGAGAATGTAGGCGAGCTCACGTTCAATTTCCTCGCGGGGGATTTCTTCCAAAATAATCCTTATATTTTGCCCGAGTTTACCGGCTATGTGGCTCGCCAAGCCTGCGCCGAAGGCGCTCGCTACTTGGTGGATGCGTACTGTGGCAGCGGGCTCTTTGCACTCACCCTTGCGCCCCACTTTGAAAAAGTGCTGGGGGTGGAAGTAAGTGAAACAAGTGCCGACTGGGCCAGAGCTAACGCCAGGAGCAACGGTATTACCCATGCTTCTTTCTTGGCGGCCAGCGCAGAGGCCATTTTTGAGCAGGTGGATTTCCCGGCAAAGGAAAGTGCAGTGGTGATTGACCCGCCCCGCAAGGGCTGTGATATGGCTTTCCTCAACCAGCTCTTTGCCTTTGGCCCTGCTCGTGTGGTTTATGTTTCCTGCAACCCGGCCACACAAATTCGAGATTTAGCAGAATTTGATAAAGCCGGCTACGAGGTGGTAGAGGTTCAACCCTTTGATTTGTTCCCCCAAACCAAACATTTGGAATGTGTGGCTACACTCCGCAAAAAAATAAATCCATGAATTCCCCCTACCCTCAGAATAGACTTAGCCGTAGTGCAGAGGACTATTTAGAAGCTATCGGTACTCTCTGCAAAATACATGGTCAAGCTCTAGTGAGCGATGTGGCCCAAATGCTCAACGTGAAGAAGCCAAGCGTAACGGCTGCCGTTCACCAACTGGCAGAGGCCGGATATGTGGACTACAAGCCTTACGCTCCCATTATCCTCACGGAGAAAGGAAAATTACACGCAGAAAGCGTTATCCGAGCCCACCAAACCCTCATGCGCTTCCTGCGAGAAAAAGCAGGGCTCAGCCCGGAACGAGCTGATGAGGTGGCATGCCTTATGGAACACCACCTGACTGATGCCGAGATTGACACCATTGCCAAGACTCTTTCTTGAACAGGATGTATCCCTCCAACATCTGAATTCTTTATATGAACGAACGCCGCCTCACCGTTACCCAAGCCCTCATCATTGTCAACGTCGTTGTCTTTGTGGTGGGGCTCATGGTGCAAAAGGATGCCCTGCTGGGCATTCCTTTCCCCGGAGCGGATAAAACTCCCATTTTTGATATTCTTTGTGCATACAGCTGGTTTACCTGCTTTATGGAAGGGCAGCTCTGGCGGCTTGTGACCTACCAGTTTGTCCATGCCAATTTGGGACACATTTTCTTCAACATGTGGGCTCTCTACTTCTTTGGTCCGGCGGTGGAGCACGCCATGGGCCCCCGCCGCTTTTTGCTCTTTTACGCCGTGTGTGGTATAGCAGGAGCCCTCTGCTCCTCCGCGCTCGCGGAGATGAACCTCTACACTTCTATTCCCAATACAATACAGAATATTGCCATTTGTAACCAATTAGCCGCCTTTGCCGGATATAACGGTACTGTGGAAACATGGCAGATGATTCCGCTGGTGGGAGCTTCCGCCTCCATTTACGGTGTGATGGTGGCTTGCGCCTTCATGTACCCGGATGCTCGCATTTCCCTGCTTTTCCCGCCCGTCACTCTGCGGATGCGTACTTTTGCTCTCATTATTCTCGGCATTGCAGCAGCAGCAATTCTTTTCAACGTAACCAATGCCGGCGGCGAAGCCGGTCATCTGGGAGGTCTGCTCATGGGTGCTCTTATTATGACAATTTGGCGGTGGCGTCTGCGCCGTAGAGGGTACGATGTATGACGGCTTTATTTGACATGGATGGAACTCTGTTTGCCGGAGATTCCCAACTGCGATTTGCAAGGTGGATTCTGAAGCGGCATGGCTGGCGGCGGCTATACCTTCTCTGGCTGCTTCCCATGGGTATCCTTCGGGGTTTGCACATCATTAACACGGAGTGCATGAAGAGAGCCTTCCTAGCCTATGCGTGGAGGATGCCTAAGGAGGAGTTATTGCAAGAATGCCGCCAATTTGTAGAGCAGGAAATTCTTCCGGCGCTCTATCCCTGCGTGCTGAATAAACTGCGCCAACACCAAGCGGCACAGGATACCACAGTGCTTTGCTCCGCCTCTCCGGATTGGTGGACGCAGATGGTGGGTAACGCACTGGGATTTACTCACACCATCGGCACGCCTACTACTCTGGGAAGCAGAGTGCCTCTCATGCCAGCCATTCCCGCCCCCGGGAATAACAAAGGGCATAACAAATTGATTCGCCTCCGGCAGCAACTCCAGATAAACCGAGCCGATATTTGCTACACCGATAGTGCAGCAGACTTGCCCATGCTTGCCATCTCTGCCCATGCGGTACTTGTGAATCCGAAGGACACACTGGCACGCCAATTCCCCGAAGCCGAGGTTCTGACTCCGAAAAAAGGCTTTCGCCCGGCAGTCTTTGCCTTAGGATGTTTGCTTGGGGCAAATTGGAAATAATGGATTAACGCAGCAGCTGCTCCGCACTGGCTTCCTTCACGCTAACAGGAACAGTGATTCTGGGAAGTCCCTCCGCCTTAATTGTGACGACCGCGTCCCCGGATTCTCCGCGTTTGGCGCGAACAATCGCCAGAATTCGCCCATTAAAGAAGCTCTGTGCCATATCCTTCATGCAGGTATGATCAATGGGATTGCCATTGCAAAATCCCACCAGCTCTGCAGGCCCCTCAATAGAAAAAGAAACCTTACGACTATCCGTGGGTACCACATTGCCCTTCTTATCCACTAAGGACAGTTCGATATGGGACAGGTCGCGGGCATCCCCCAGAATTTCGCTACGATCCACCTCCGCCTTTACCTTGGCAGAAGAACCCGTTGTAACGCGCTGAGCCGTAGCCCAGCGCCGACCATTCTTCTTCACCACCACCTTCACGGTACCGGGGGTGTAAACCGTTTCTTCCCAAGTAAAGCGGTATAGGTTTTTACTGATGGTTTGCCCGCCCTGAGAAAAGGTATCCCCCGCCCCCCTGCGGCGCACTCCCTGGCTTTTGCCATTGATGAAAAGCTCCGCCTCATCCCCGGAGGTATATACCATAATGGGAGTTACCTCTCCCTCTCTCCCCTTCCAATTCCAATGGGGAAGTATATGTGCAAACTTTTTATTCGGATTCCACTGGCTCTTATACAGGTAGTAAATATCCTTGGGGAAACCGGCAAGGTCGATAAGTCCAAAGTAGGAACTGCGGCTGGGAGCCTTATTACCCATTTCCTTCAGCTTTTGCATGGCTTTGGCCTTCTCCTCCTCGGATACACCGATGAAGTTACCGATATTGGAAGCATCCTGATTGTACGGAGTGGGTTCCCCGATGTAGTCAAACCCCGTCCACACGTATTCACCCGCCACATCCGGAGCTTTCGTATGCGCCAACATTTCCGCATCCGGACAATAGCCCCAGCCCGGTGCAGATAAACCATAGGAGCTTACCTGAAAATAACGAGCCCCATCCCCTACACCCCACCCCAGCGGGAAGAAATAAGTATCGCGAGTACTCACGCATGAACATGTTTCCGAGGCATAGTAAGGCATCTTCGGATGCACTTGCCGAAAGTGTGGGTATGTACTCGGCTTATAGTTAAAGCCATACACATCCATCGTATTGGCGAAGCCATTCCGATAGGCACCACCATCGTTGCAGCCCACCGTATAAGGGCGAGTGAGGTCGTATTTCTTAAACTCATCACGCAGAGCGGCACCCACAGCATGCCCCTCCTTATGGCGCGCTTCATCACGATTTCCCTGCTCCGGGATTTCATTACCGCCACTCCATGCAATAATGCAGGGGTGGTTGCGGTCTCTCAGCACGAAGTTACGCACGTCCTTCTGCCACCATTTAGGCCAAAAACGATGGTATCCGTTCACCTTATCATATTTTTGGAATTTCCAAATATCGAACAACTCATCTATCACCAAGATACCATGCTTATCGCACAAATCCAGCACCTCAGGTGCAGGGGGATTATGAGTCATACGGATAGAGTTGCACCCCATTTCTTTGAGCTTTTCAATCTTGCGCTCATAGCCGCGAGCATGGAAGGCCGCACCGAGTGCGCCAAGGTCGTGGTGTTCGCAAACGCCTTTCAACTGCACACGCTTACCATTCAGGAAGAAACCTTCCTTGCGCCACTCCACTTCGCGCACGCCGAAAGACGTTTCGTGAGAATCGATTTCCTCTTCCCCGTGAGTTACCGTTGTAACCAAGTTATACAGATATGGTCGTTCGCAGCTCCACAAGCGGGGTTTATTGATTTTGAGAATCTGGCGTACAGTGCGGGACTTGCCCGGGCGAAGCTTCAGTTTAACAGGTTTGGCCTTGTACTTGCCCACCTTTTGGCTTACCACCAGCTCCACTGTTTTCTTGCCGGTATTTTCCAACGTGGTTTCCACCTTAACCGTTGCCACAGCCTTGCTTACGCTGGGAGTTGTGACGTAGGTGGGCCATTGGGCGAGGTGAACAGCCCCCGTTTTCTCCAGCCAAACATGACGATAAATCCCCGCCCCGGGATACCAGCGCGTAGAACTTGGTTTGTTACTGGCCTGCACTGCCACTAAATTCTTCTTTCCCGGCAGCAGAAAAGGAGTAATATCCACGCGGAAAGAATTGTAGCCGTAGGCCCATTCCCCGGCGAACTTACCATTCACATACACTTTGGGGCATGACATGACGCCCTCGAAATCGAGGTAATAGCGCTCTGCCTCCGCATCAAATTCCGCAGGTACATCGAACAACTTGCGATACCAGCCTATGCCGTTCCATGGGAGCTTACCCGTTTCGTTAGGCTCACTCATCAGGAAGGGGCTCTCAATAGCCCAATCGTGGGGCAACTGAACAAGCCTGTAATCCGAATCATCAAATTCCGGCTGTGCAGGCTCCTCCGTATTTCCCGGGGATGAGTACTTGTAATATTTGAATTTCCACCCGAAATCAAACGTTTCTCGCTGTGCCGCATACGCGCACTCCATGCAAAATACCAGCAGAAGCAAAAGAGAGAAAATCTGGCTTTTCTTCATAAACAAAACAGGATGCTACCAATATTATGCATACTCTACCATTTTGCCTATGGGAGGACAAGAAAAAAACCACCCGCCGTAAGCGGCGGGTGGCTATAAAGACAGGCTACGAGCAAATGGCCTTACTTCTTCATCTGCTCTTTCGTGGGCTGCACCACGAAAACAGGAAGTTTCTTCTCCGGCAAGCCCTCTGCTTTAATCGTCACCGTTGCAGTACCATGGGCACCGCGTTTGCCACGCACGATGGCCAAAATACGCCCATTGAAGAAGTGCTGATTCAGAGACTGCAAACAGGTGTGATCTATGGGATTACCATTGCAGAAGCCGACCAAATCTGCGGGACCTTCGATAGAGAACTCCACTTTGCGGCTATCCGTGGGCACCACGTTACCGGAAGCATCGGTAAGAGCCAACTCCAGGTGGGCAATATCACGTGCATCGCCCAAAATCGTTTGCCGATCCACCTGAGCACTCACAGCAGCGGATTCTCCGGTGGTAACACGCTTAGCCGTAGCCCACGGCTGTCCGTTCTTGCGGACAACTACCTCAACAACCCCCGGCTCGTACACCACATCCTCCCAGACAAAGCGGTATTGGTTCTTACTTACGGCCAAACTCTTATCCTTTTGCACGAAGGTGCCGCCCTCTCCACGACGGCGAACACCTTGGCTCTTGCCATTGATGAAGAGTTCCGCCTCGTCTCCGGAGGTAAATACCATAACGGGGGTATTCTGGCCTTCTCGCCCGGCCCAGTTCCAATGGGGGAGAATGTGTGCAAACTTCTTTTCCGGGTTCCACTGGCTCTGATAGAGGTAATACACATCCTTGGGGAAGCCGGCCAAATCGATAAGACCGAAGTACGAACTACGGCTGGGAGCCTTATTGCCCATTGCCCGCAGCTGCTCCATGGCTTTAGCTTTCTCCTCCGCAGATGCGCCTATAAAGTTGCCAATGTTGGAAGCATCCTGATTATAGGGCGTGGGTTCTCCCAGATAGTCAAACCCGGTCCACACATATTCACCGGCCAAATCCGGCGCTTTGGTGTGAGCATTCATCTCGATATCCGGGCTGCAGCCCCAGCCTGTGGACGAAAGAGCATACGAGCTAACCTGAAAATAGCGGGCACCATCTCCCACCTTCCACCCCATTGGGAAGAAATAAGTGTCGCGAGTACTCACCGTAGAGCAGGTTTCTGAACCGTAATAAGGCATCATCGGATGTTTCTGCCGGAACTTAGCATACAGATGCGGCTTGTAATTAAAGCCATACACATCCATTGTTTCCGAAAATCCGGAGGTAAAAGCGCTCATATCGTTACACCCCACCGTGTAAGGGCGGGTCGTATCGTACTTACGGAACTCGTCTCTCAAAGCAGAGGAGATAGCCTGCCCCTCCAGACGGCGCTCCATACGGGAATGCCCCTGCTCCGGCACTTCATTACCGCCACTCCATGCAATAATGCAGGGATGGTTGCGATCTCTCCGCACAAAGTTGCTCACATCTTTCTGCCACCATTTCGGCCAGTAGAGGTGGTATCCGTTCACCTTGTCATACTTCTGGTTCTTCCAAATGTCAAAAAGCTCATCGATGACAAGAATACCATGTTTATCGCACAAATCCAACACTTCCGGCGCGGGAGGGTTATGAGTCATACGGATAGAGTTACACCCCATCTCCTTCAATTTCTCAATCTTACGCTCGTAACCGCGAGCGTGGAATGCCGCACCCAGAGCGCCTAAATCGTGGTGTTCGCATACACCTTTGAGGCGAACTTTTTCCCCATTGAGGTAGAAGCCATCCTTGCGCCACTCCACTTGGCGCACACCAAAGCTCGTCTGCTTTTCATCTGCGGTTTTCCCATTCACCAGCATGGTGGTATTCACGGCATAAAGCTGCGGATTTTCACAGCTCCAAAGGCGCGGCGCAGGAATGCGAATTTCCTGCTCCACAGTACCTTCCGTATGCGGGGCAAGGGTGATGGTGGTAGACTCCGCCTTAATTCCCTCCAGCTCCTGCTGCACGGTGATTTCCGCCGGTTCGTCCCCGGTGTTGCAAATCGTAGTCTGCACGCGAACTAAGGCATAGTCCTTCGTAATTTCCGGCGTAGTCACATACACCGGCCACTGAGCCAGATGTATGGGGCCTGTCTTTTCGAGCCAGACATGGCGATAAATACCTGCCCCCGGGTACCAACGTGTGGAAAGCGGCAAATTGCTGGCCATAACGGCTACCAAATTCTCCTCCCCGGCCTTAAGGAAGGGTGTGATATCTACCCGGAAAGAATTGTAGCCATATGCCCATTCACCGGCAAATTGACCATTCACATACACCTTTGGGCACGACATTACACCGTCAAAGTCCAAATAATAACGCTCCTTAGCCGAATCAAAATCCGCAGGCACGGCAAAATGCTTTCGATACCACCCCCACCCGTTCCATGGCAACTTGCCGGTTTCATTGGGCTCTTTCATCAGGAATGGGCTTTCCACAGCCCAGTCATGAGGCAGCTGTACTTCCTTGAATCCCTTTTCGCTGTATCCGGGGCGAGCCGGCACATAAGCATCATCCCCGCGCTGCACGTAAAGAGCCTCATCGTTCACACCTGTAAACATCACCTCTCGAATGCTTGCCCACTGGCGAATATGAGTGCCGCGCACCGTCAGCTTAAGCACATCCAACGGTTTCCCCCCGGTATTGATTACGGTAGCAGCCTGATGCCCCACGCGAAAACGCCGCACTTCTTTCGCGCCATTGCTGTAAATCTCCGCCTCAACATCGAAATTATTTCGCATCTCCCAATAAATAACCAACAACTTCACAGGATCCTTAAATCCGGGTCGTACCACAAAAGTATGCCCGGGGGCTTGATTCGGAGCGCACCAACGAGTCATCAAATTCCCATCCACAGCAAGAGATGCGGCATGCGTACCCTGATGTCCGTCAGAATAAGCAGGGGAACCTTCCTCTGCCGGATCATGAGCACCAAAATACTTAAATTTCCAGCCAAAATCAAACGTTTCCCGCTGAGCAGCAGATGCATCTGCCATACACAACGCCAGTAGAGGAAGCAAATATCGGGATTTCATCATACTCATAAATACCTATTTCAAAAAAAAAATCTTTCGGTACTTCTACCATTTTTTTCCTTACTATACAAGAAAAAAGTCAGGAACTGCTTTTTTGCACCACATGGCGGATATTTTGCTTTCAAGAATGAGCGACTCGCTGTATACTGTGGCAGTACACAGCTCCAACCGCTGATGTATCTTCCACAATAATGAAAATCGTACTCGCATACTCCGGTGGTCTTGACACATCTGTGCTTCTGGTGTGGCTCAAGGAGAAGTATAATGCTGAAATCATCGCCTATTGTGCTGATGTAGGTCAGGCAGAGGAATTGGATGGTGTCATTGAAAAGGCTCTCGCCACAGGTGCATCCAAATGCATTATCGGTGATTTGAAGGCCGACTTTGCAGCCAACTACATCTTCCCCATGTTCCAAGCAAATGCCGTGTACGAAGGGCGTTACCTGCTGGGCACCTCCATTGCGCGCCCCTGCATTTCCAAGGCCATGGTGGACGTGGCACTCGCAGAAGGAGCTGATGCCATTGCCCATGGTGCCACCGGTAAGGGGAACGACCAAGTACGTTTCGAGCTTTCCATCAATGCTCTGGCTCCCAAACTCCAGGTAATCGCCCCCTGGCGCATGAAAGAGTGGCGCGACCAGTTCCCCGGCCGTGCAGAAATGATTAAATACGCCGAGGAGCATGGCATCCCCATCCGCCAGAGCATGAAGAAGCCCTATTCCATGGATCGCAATTTGCTGCACATTTCCTACGAAGCCGGCATTCTGGAAGATACTTGGTACGATGCCACCAAGGAAGAGGACCGAGGCATGTATGTACTCTCCTCTGCCCCGGAGGATGCCCCGGATACCCCCCAATACCTGCAATGCCTTTTTGAGAAGGGTAACATCATCGGTCTGCAAACGGATGATTTGGCTGACATTATTGCCAAAGTGGGCACGCAGCCCCTTGGCGAGAAGGATGGCTACACCCTGCTCGACCCGCTGGGCGTGATGCTCGTGCTGAACTACTTGGGCGGCAAACACGGAATCGGTCGTGTGGACATTATCGAGAACCGCTTTGTAGGCATGAAGAGCCGTGGCATTTACGAAACTCCCGGCGGCACCATCCTGCTGGCTGCCCACCGCGATATCGAGACTATTACCATGGACCGCGAAGCTCAGAAGGTGCGCGACTCCCTCATCCCGGACTACGCCGCCATGGTGTACAACGGCTTCTGGTTCGCGCCCGAGCGCGAAGCCATCCAAGCCCTTGTTACCAAAACGCAGGAAACAGTCAATGGCGAAGTACGCCTCAAACTCTACAAGGGCAATGTAATGTATGCAGGTCGCCGCAGCCCGAACAGCCTGTACAGCTACGCCATGGCCACCATGGAAGCCGACTACACGGAGGAGGACTACAATCAGGATGATGCCAGCGGCTTCATCCACCTCAACGGCCTGCGGCTCAAGCAGTTCGCCCGCGTAAACAACAACTAAGAAATCTTGTTTTACAGCTGCTCCAGAGAATTTCTGGAGCAGCTTTTTATAGATTTCCATGAAGCCCAAAATTGCCATATTGTCCAACATAGCCGTCTGGAATATACGTCCGGAAATTCCCCGGAACCAAGTCCACGACATGCCATGGCTGTACGCTTTTCACAAAGCATTACAGATGCAGGACATTTACGAAATCCATTGGATTACACAAAACAAATACATACCTAGGGCTATACACTTTGAAGAACAGGGGCAGCATTTCCATGTCCTACCCAAAGCGAGATTGATGATTGGTCTGTACACCATGTATGCACATGACCGATATGTCACAGCCAGAGAGTTGAGAAAAATCCAGCCGGATTTAGTTCACACATGGGGAACCGAGGATTGCTATGGATTATGTGGCAAGGATTTCAAGGGTAAATGGCTCCACTCGGTACAAGGGCTTTTGAATGCGTGTGTGGAATACGCCCCCATGGGCAAGTTCTTTTCCATACACCGATATTATGAACCGCAGGTACTCCGGAAAGCAAACTTTATTACCACCGAATCCCAATGGGCAGCAGAAAGAGTATGCGACACGGCGCCCCGTCCTGATATCAAAATTTGGGATTATGCCGTAGAGGAACAGTTCTTCCGAATCCAAAGAAATCTGGCCCCATCTCCTACCTGCCTATACTGTGGCTCTGATTCCCAAATCAAAAATATCCAAACTGCCGTAGCAGCATTTTCCTCGCCGGAATTATCGCACGTTAAGCTTTTACTTGCAGGAGTCTCCCCCGAGCAGCATCCGGAGTATCCCGCCAACGTGATTGCTCTTGGGAAAAAGAGCCGGGAAGAAGTAGCCTCGCTTCTCAGCCAAGCATGGTGTCTCGTACACCCCAGTCTGGCGGATACCGGTCCCACGGCAGCTAAAGAAGCACTAACAGTGGGCGTTCCATTAGTAATATCCAGTCACTGTGGGTGCAAACAATATGTGCAAGAGGGTAAAACAGGATATGTTGTTGAACCTCGGGATGTGCAGGGAATCATCCAAGCGGTACTGAACATTACGCAATCCCGAGACAAGTGTCTCGAAATGAGCGATTATGCACGCAATCTCGGGCAAAACACATTCAGCCTCGAAGCCATGAGAAACGGCATTATGGACATCTACAGAGAAATTCTATCCTCTGTATAGTGCAAAAACGCCGCTCTCAGTGGGTATACCTCTCAGCCTCTTCCCGAGCCCAGGCATCATCCTCCAGGATGATGCCTAAATTTCCCTCATAATCGCGGGGGCGAGAAGCAGCAAGCACCTTTTCCACCGTTTGCCAGATACCGGGGAAAGAAAGGCGCCCCTCCACAAAAGCCTGCACAGCCACCTCATTAGCAGCATTGTACATGGCAGGCATCGTGCCGCCGGTCAAACCGGCATGGCGAGCCAAATTCAACGCCGGGAAATCCTCCCAACGCGGAGCCTCAAAATGCAAACTGGCGATTTGCGCTAAATCCAAATGCGGCAAGGTGTTGGGAATTCGCTCCGGCCAGGTAACCGCATATTGAATGGGGAAGCACATATCACTACTGCTCAGCTGCGCTAAAATGGAGCCATCCTTATACTCCACAAGCGAATGGACGATACTCTGAGGATGTACAACCACATCCACTCTCTCCATGGGGATGTTGAAGAGCCAGCGAGCCTCAATCATTTCCAGTCCTTTGTTAAAAAGAGTGGCACTATCAATCGTAATCTTACGCCCCATCTGCCATGTGGGGTGTTTGAGTGCTTGCTCCAGAGTAACCTCGGTCAATTTTTCTTTGGGTGTATTGCGGAAGGGACCTCCACTTGCCGTAAGAATCAACCGATTCACGGCATCCGCCCCCCCATGGTTTCCCTGCAAACACTGGTAAATAGCATTATGCTCACTATCCACAGGCAGTACATTAATGCCCTTTGCCGCAGCACGTTTCATCACCACTTCCCCCGCCATTACAAGAATTTCCTTGGAGGCAATAGCCAAATCCTTACCGGCTTCTATCGCAGCCAAGGCCGGAGCTAACCCCGCCGTACCGATAATGGACACCAGTACCATATCCGCCTCCGCCAGCGTAGATAACTCGCAAAGGCCTTCCTGCCCGGCATACACCTTTGTACCGGGCGGCAGCAAACGCCGCAAATCCTCCACTCGGGACGCATCATACAAACATACATGCTGCACACCAAATTCCCCAGCCTGCGCGGCCAGTTTTTCCACACTGCTGTGTGCAGCCAGCGCTACCACCTCCATCCTCTCCGGGATATCCCGCGCCACTTTGAGGGCACTGGTTCCTATACTGCCGGTAGAGCCAAGAATGACAACGCGCTTTTTCATAGACGAAGAAGATTGTACACGATGCGACCCGCAAAATCAAACAAAATACGGCATTCCCGCCTTACTTTTGGCTTGCCAAATGCCGGTAAGCAGTGTACCCTACCCCTGCCGTCCGGGTTCGGGTGATCGCTGCGAAGCATCTGCTTCGTAGAGGAAAGTCTGGACATCTCAGGGCAGCGTGTCCCGTGAAAGCGGGAGACACCCGGAGCCAATGCCGGGTGGACGGAAAGTGCCGCAGAAAACAAACCGCCCGCAAGGGTAAGGGTGAAAAGGTGGAGTAAGAGCCCACCGCTCCAAAGGTAACGATGGAGGCATGGTAAACCCCACGCGATGCAAGACAAACAGGGAGAGGGTAGCCCTGCCCATCACGATTCCCGGGTATTAGTTGCACCCTGCTCATATGCAGGGCACAGCCTTTGGGCTGCGAGAAAAATGATCACACATCCCCGCTTTGGCCGGGAGGACAGAATCTGGCTTACAGAACCCGGACGGCATCCCCTTTTTCTAGCCAAAAAATGAGAGAATAACAAATATTGACTTGACGCCCCCCCCATAAATGAGTAGAATAACCACGTCTACGGAACAGGACGTAAAAAGAGTTCCCGGGCTCGAAAGGGTCCGATTCATAGGGTAGTTGGGCACCGTGGAGCTTCGGCTCCACGGTGACTTCCTTTTATAAGCATCTGTTCTTTTTTCAATCCTAGCATGATAGAAAGCTTGAACAGAGTACGTATCTATGATGTCTTAACTTTCAAAGCAATGAAAACCGCATCTTCCATCCTTACGGCCATTGCCTTGGCAATGGTGACGCCGACCCTCATGGCAGATATCATCTCCTTGGGCTTCTCCTCCGCTCGCGCCAATAAAGCCCAAGTACAGGGAAACTGCGATCTGATGGCCTCTAACACCGTGCGCGCCAGCCTCGTAGGTCAGCAGGATATCCCGGTTCCTTCCGCTACACAAAATCCCCAAGCTAAGCCGGAGCTGGCTCGCGTGGCCGTATTCCAAGTGGTAGAGCCGCTGGCGTACCGCCGCTATGTACGCTTTGGGGACGGCCAGCTCATGCCCGGCATGCAGTTCACCATTGCAATGAACGATGAACTCCCCGGCCAACCCGCGGATAACATCGATAAAATTGCCGCCATGCAGCCCGGGCAGGAAGCGATTATGCGTGTAGACCACCTCTACCTCATGGATGGGCAGCAAGGACAATCCATCCGCGTATGCGCACGTTTGGCAGTTCGCCCCATGGGGGAAGAACAAGCCCCTGCCCCCACGGCTGAAGAAACCGCTCAAATCGCCACTCCGCCCGCACCGGCAGCCCCAGCCCCTGCTGCGGCAGCTGCTCCGGCTGCAACGGCAGCTCCTGCGCCGACGGCTCAGCCAGCCCCCCTGCCCACCAGCGTGGCTCCTCTTGGCGGTGCCCGCAATCCGCTTTCTCTGGCGCCCACGCACTACGCACAAATGCGAGGCAGCAGCTCCAGCGTCTCCATTACTCGCGATGCCGCCGGCAACATGCAACGCGTGGAAGTGACCCGCAACTATGATTCTACCACCGGGCAAACCACTACGCGCATGTTCATCAACGGTGTAGAGGTGGATCCGCAAACACGCCAGCCGCTGGCTCAGCCTCAGGCTATGCCCCAACCGGCTCCCCAGCCTACGCCCCAGCCTGCCGCCGCTGATATTCCGACTCCCACGGCCGAAGGAGATGCTGACGCTCCCATCGTGGAACACAACACGGCTCCCATTCCGGATCCTCTTGCTCCCAACACACCTGCAGAGCCAGCCCCCACGCCGGCCCCCACGGGCGATGGGTTCTAAAACAGTAGGACATTTTCTTTTATCTAATCCCCAAAAAAGCCATGCAGCGATGAACGCTGCATGGCTTTTTTTTCACCTATAGAAGAGGTATTACACCTCCACCACGGGCTCCTCATCGTTATCCTCCCCACCATGGGCGAGAATAAACTGCAAATCATTCAAATCCAAGCTGGAGGCAAAGCCTTCATCCCCCAGCACATTAGTGACCAACTGGTTCTTCTGGTGCTGGAGCACACGAATCTTCTCCTCCACAGAATCGCGAGTCAGAAGGCGGTAAGCAATCACCTTATTCTTCTGGCCAATTCGGTGTGTACGGTCAATAGCCTGACTTTCCACAGCAGGGTTCCACCACGGATCATAAAGAATCACATAGGATGCGGAAGTAAGGTTCAAACCGGCACCACCTGCCTTAAGGGACAGCAAGAACACACTCGGTTCCTTGGTCGTCTGGAACTTCTCAATAACCTCCTTACGATTGGGGGTCTTACCCGTAAGGTAATGGAAGGGGCGATTCTCCGACTCCAACCGTTCCTTGATGATATCCAACATCGTAACGAACTGGGAGAACACCAGTACCTTGTGCCCTTCCTCCCGCAGCTGGTCGAGCAGGTAGAACAAAGCATTCAACTTAGCACTTTCCTCCTTCTTGTACTCCGGTTTCAGCAATCCCGGGTGGCAGCATATCTGGCGCAAGCGCATAAGCCCCTGAAGAATGGCAAAGGAATTCTTCTTCACGGACTCATCCGAATCCACTCCAAGCAAAGCCTGTTGAATACGGCGCAGCTGAGACTTGTACAACTGGCGCTGAATGCCTTCCATCTTGGCATATACTTCCTCCTCCGTACGCGGGGGAAGGTCCTTGGCCACCTGTTGTTTCGTACGGCGCAACAGGAAGGGTTTGAGGCGAGCCGCCAAACGGTTCTGGCTCTGGGAATCCTTGCGCTTATCGAAGCGTTTTTTGAAATAAGCCCGGCTACCCAACACACCCGGCATGGCAAAGGCCATCAATGACCACATATCCAGCAAGCGGTTTTCAATAGGCGTACCGGAAAGAACCAAACGATTATGGGCCGTCAAATCGCGGGCAGCCTTTGCCGCCTTAGAATCGGGGTTCTTAATCTGCTGGCCTTCATCCAGAATCACCGTCAGCCATTTAATGGCATTGATCTGCTCTCCGCACACACGCAGCTGGGCATAGTTTATAACCACCATATCGTACTCCGCGAGGATGGTATCCACCACAGCCTGCTCCTTATTACGGATAACAAGTACGCGTACCCCGGGCGCAAACTTAGCCGCCTCGCTGGCCCACACATCAAGCACGGACTTGGGGCAAACAATCAGAACGGGAGGAATTGCAACCTTCTTGCGTCCCTGTTTATTGCGGCGGGCATAATCCTCTCGCAGCCACAGCATGTATGTGAGCGACTGTATCGTCTTACCCAAACCCATATCGTCCGCCAGAATGCCACCGAAACCATTTACGGCCAGATATGCCAGGAAGTGGAAACCTTCAATCTGGTACGGACGGAGGGTGGCCTGCAAGGCGGAGGGCACATCGGGCTTCACATCAATCTTAATTTCTGCCGTGCGCTCCTTAATACGCTGCCAAGCCTTCGGATCGAACACCTCTGCTGCACGCGGATCCGCCAGTTGAAGAGCATGCATGCGATGCGTCTCGCCGGAAAGGTCGAAGGGATCCAAGCCCAGCTTTGTCACCGCATCGCGCTGGGCATCGTCCAGTTTAATTTCAAGTCGCATCCAGCGACCATCATCCATGCGAACATAGCCACCACGAGCGGAAACAAGGGAGCGAATTTGCTCCTTAGTCAGAGTCACGCCCTCCACGTCAATAACCACGCGGAGGTCGAACCAGTCAATCTCCTGATTTATCACCTCGAAGCGAACTGCTGCTGCCACGGGGTCGGCCAGCAGGGACTCCAGATTTCCATCCATTTCCACCTTGATGGAAGAGGGAATCGTCTTAGCCCATTCGGCGAACTTCTCCGGGAACTGCTTGGTAATGCGACTCTTGAAAGCCACACACTGCGTATCGTAAGTAAAGTTCATCTCCTCCAGCAGACCGGGAATGGGGTAGAGGTAATCGCGGATGAAGCGAAGCAGCGTATTATCCTTAACCGGTTTTTGCTCCAACAGTTCCCAATCATCCTTACCCAACTGTTCACGGCGGCGCCCGGGGTCATCCTGAGCCGTTACCTCCAGCAGCACATGCTCCGTATCAGCACTCGTCAGCCCGCGCACAATGCGCATCTTGAATGTGGGCTTCATCTCGATGTCCACCACGCGCTCCTCCATGCTGGGAGGCAGAGTGGCGCCAATCTTTCGCAGGAACTCCACACCATCCAAGCTGTCAATCACCGTCTTAGGAATGGAATACCGGGGATCCACCTCAGTACCTTCCAGCCAACGGGGAGGTCCGGGGAACACCGTTTCATCGGATTGGTACAGTTCCACCTGCCCCGGCAACTGGCGCACTGAGTGCGTCACATGCACCCCGGCAGCAGTTACCAGCTGCAAGCCATAGCAATCCGGCACAATGGGATCATCGATACAAATCCACTTGAGCGGTTCGCGAACCACTTTGAAATAGCACTCATCCAGATTAACCAGATAACCTTTAAGCGCAGGCTGATGGAAAAGTACATTCATGACGCGGCAGGCAGCCTCCTCGTCCAAATCGAGGATAACAGTATCCTGGCGTTCAGCGTAGTCCCGCAGTACATTCAGCAAAATATCCGTCTGCGGGTCACACTTCAGGGCTCCATTCAGGAATTCGGCCAGCAAAGCATCCAGTTGAGAACGTTCACGAATAGGAGTCCACGCATCCCGGGCTTCAAAGCGGTATTCAAAGCGAGCCTCGTTGATGGTGGAAACCAAGCGCATGTACAAGGGGTGGCGGGGCGGCTGGGGCGGGCGTTCGTTCACGCTCTGGATGCGGTCGTACCACGTGCCGACCTCCTTTTCGCGCTCCCACTCGCTAATGCGCTTCTGCACCTTTTCCAAATCCGTCACCGCATTCATGAAATCCGGATAGGAAATGCGCTTTTTAGTGAAAGCGTAGGCAATGTAATTCCAGAATTCCAAGATATTACGGGGAGGGGAAGGCCAAAGTTCCAAAGCCTCGTACCCGGAGATTTCCCAGCGGGGATTGAGGCGTACCAAATCATGGTCATGGATTTCCTGCTCGATTGCAAAACGGCGGTAGCGTTTCTCTAGCTTCGTCACGAAATCGCACTCGCGGTCATCAAGGTCGCGTCCCAGTTTTTCCTCCAGCAAATCAGTTAGCGGAATCTCGTTCAGCTCATTCGGGCTTTCCGGCATATTAGCCCCGCGGTACATGCGCTCCACCATGGTAGCAATAAGGCAAGCACCGGAAACACGCTCATCCTCCGCCGTGCAGGAACCAAACCAGCGATTTCCCTGCAAACGCAAGCTGGTACGGAATACACCAACCTTGGTCTCTACACGCCCCTGAATATACAGGTGGTTACCAAAAATCTGGGTTACAGCCCCATCTTTCTGTAACTTTTCCCCTGTATTCCGGACTTCCTCCGGAAAGGAGTTCAGGAAATTGAGAGTTGCGCGATCGGGATTCAGAGCAGAACTTAACATGAGATAGTATAGGAAATGAAGTGAATCGGCACACACGCTACGGGTACAGTCATCCCATAACACCGTATGCGGGTATGTTGCTATACTACCATAACAAGATGTATTATTCAAGATGCCAGAGAAAGATTTTTTCATTTTTTTGCATTTATGAAGGACAAATAGTCTCCCCGGCATCAAGATGGCTGACACCGTACAGTCTTGCCAACGAAAAAGCATGTGCTATGCTGCACACAGCAACCATTGCCATGCTACGATTCCTGCGTACCATCCTCGTTCTGAGCATCATGTTCTCCGGCTTGAGCCCTGCGGAAGTGCCGGAGAAATGCACCCAAGCCATTATCGGCATTACCCAAGGCTGGGACGATTCCCATGTCAACCTATCTCTGGTGGAAAAGACACCGGCAGGGACCTGGGAACGAGTACTGGGGCCCATTCCCGGTCGTTTGGGAAAAAACGGCAGCATCTGGGGGCTTGGATTGCACAGCAACCCCTTCTTTGCCTCCACCAAAAAAGAGGGAGACGGCCGCAGCCCCGCAGGCATCTTTGCTCTGGGCGGGCTGTGGGTTACAAATCCCACCCCGGTACACCACCATGCCGGTATTCCCTACGTAAAGGTAGGTCCGGCAGACCTCTGGGTCACGGATCCACGCATGCCGGAACACTACAATCGCCATGTACGCTTAGACCATCCTGCAAGCACCCCATGGGAAAAGCATGAGCAAATGAGACAAACCGACTATGCCCACAGCATCAAACTGCTCATACGTCACAACACTTGGGAAACGCCCGGGCGCCCCGTCATCGGCGGAGGCACCGCTATCTTCTTTCACATATGGAGAAGGAACGGAGAAGCCCCCACTGCAGGCTGTACCGCCATGGCGGAGCCACACCTGAGAGCCATCATCGCCCGCTTGCGAGCAGATTGCCACCCGGTATACATACTTCTTCCCCGGAAGGAGTATGCCCGCTACCGCAAGCGCTGGAATCTTCCGTAACGTGCATCATTTTTCTTGACATTGCTGTACCGGCACAGCATACTTCCCGCACGGTTTTCGTTCCCGAATGAGCATGAACTTCCACAATACCTCATGGTGGTGGCCCTTACAACAGATAAAGTCGTAAGGGACTCAGCGCATTAGACTCGGAATCCAACATCATCTCTACCGAATCGCCGGCCTGTCGAACTTACGACAGGCCTTTTTTATTTTAACCTCCATACCTATTCTCTATACATATGAATCTTACAGAATCTACCACAAGCCACGGAAAACACTTGCACCACGGGACAAAATGCTCTAAGATGCCCGCCGACATGGATTTCCGCACCTATCTCCGCAATTATCCCGATGCCGAAGGTTTCTACGGACGCTTTGGCGGGGCCTACCTCCCTGCCGAACTGGAGCCCGCCTTCAAGGAAATTACCGCAGCATACTACGACATCTGTTACTCCGCCCAATTCATTAACGAGTTGCGCCGCATTCGCAAGCAATTCCAAGGGCGCCCCACTCCGGTGTACCACTGCGAACGCCTTTCCCGACTTAACGGAGGAGCCCAAATCTACCTCAAACGAGAAGATTTGAACCACACCGGTGCCCACAAGCTCAACCACTGCATGGGTGAGGGGTTGCTGGCCAAGTTCATGGGCAAAAAGAAACTCATCGCAGAAACGGGAGCCGGTCAGCACGGTGTGGCTCTGGCCACGGCTGCCGCATACTTCGGTCTGGAATGCGAAATCCACATGGGCGCCGTCGATATTGCCAAACAAGCTCCCAATGTTACCCGCATGAAGATGCTCGGAGCCAATGTCGTGTGCGTTACCCACGGGCTACAAACTCTCAAGGAAGCCGTGGATTCCGCCTTCGAAGCCTACCAGCGCGACTACAAGAACGCCATCTACTGCATTGGCTCCGTCCTTGGTCCCCACCCCTTCCCCATGATGGTGCGCGATTTCCAACACGTCATCGGTAGCGAAGCCCGCGAGCAATTTATCGAAATGAAGGGCGATGTGCCGGATGCCATCTGTGCCTGCGTGGGAGGCGGCTCCAACGCCATGGGACTCTTCCCGGCTTTCTTGGATGACCCTGTCGAAATTTACGGCGTAGAACCGCTGGGGCGCGGCACCACACTGGGAGAACATTCCGCATCTATCAGCTATGGAACGGAAGGCATTATGCATGGGTTCAACAGCATTATGCTGAAGGATGCCCAAGGAGAACCCGCACCGGTATACTCCATCGCCAGCGGGTTGGATTATCCCTCCGTAGGCCCGGAACACGCCTTCCTGCACGATATTGGTCGCGTTAAATTCGACACTGTAAGCGACGAGGAAGCCGTGGATGCCTTCTTCAAACTCTCCCGTTACGAAGGCATCATCCCGGCTCTGGAAAGCTCCCACGCCATTGCCTTTGCCATGCGTAAAGCTCGCGAGATGAAGCGCGGTGCCATTTTGGCAAACTGCTCCGGCCGTGGTGATAAGGATGTGGACTACGTGGCAGAACACTACGGCTACGGGGACAATTACAAGTTCTGATTCTCCACAAAATAAACGCCTTACAACAATCCGCCGATTCTTTACGAATCGGCGGATTTTCTCTGCTTGACGCCGGGAGAAACTCCTGTTAGAGTAGAGGCATGATGCGCTCCCACCTGCTCCTGCTCGCTGCCCTGCTGGTTACCGCCTGCCAACAGCAAAGCCAAAATGCCCCAGTGGAAAAGTTTTCGGATGATGTGAATACACGTTGGCTTGCCGGAATCCGCTATGCGGCAGATAACTGCGAACAAGTACGACTTCGCACCGTAAAAACCACTAAAAACATCTCCAACGTCTACAACATCATCATGGACGAAGACGACGCGGAGTCTCTGTGCGACATCATTTGCAGCACGGAAGAAACCATTCCCACCCACCAAAGCGACCAAAAAGCAAACTTTAGCAACAGCATCCTCATCGAATTCTTGGATGAAAACGGAAACATCATGGCCGCATGCCACCAATGGGACTTTGCCTGCGAAGGAAAAGAAAAAAAGCAAGACAAACATATGGGACGCTGCATCTTAGAAAAAGACCAGTACGAAGAAATGCGGGAAATCCTACAAAAAGCAACGCACCCCCACCAAAAGGATTAAAACAAAAAGCAGCATCCGGTAAAGATGCTGCTTCTTTGTTATCCGCAAGGGAAAACGAAATTATTTGTAGGAGGCGCGGTAAATCTCCACACAATCCTCCACCGAGAGGGGCAAAGGATCCGCCCCAAATAAAAAGCCCATGGCAGAGAAAGCATTTTGAGCCGTAGCTTCGAACTCATCCGGAGAAATCCCATAATCACTCATCTTCAAATCGGCCACGCCGCAAGCCTCCTGCAAACGTACCAGAGCCGTAATAAAATCCATAGGTTCCGCCGCATCCTGCATACCCAAAGCCTGAGCCATCCGCACAAAGCGCTCCGGGCAAGCTCCCTTGCGAATAAAATGGGTGTAATAAGCGCGAGATATCATAATGAGACCTGCCCCATGCGGTAAATCCTGATGAAATGCGGAAAGCGCATGCTCCAAAGAATGCTCGCTGGTGCAAGTACCCACCACCATTTGTATGCCCGAAAGCCAATTGCCGAAAGCCACGCGCTCCCGGGCGGCAAGGTCCTGCCCATTCTGTACCGTAGCAGCCAAATATCGCCCCACATTCTCAATCGCAGTAATGGACACCATATCACTCATTAAATTGGCCTTCGAGGAAATATACCCCTCCGTGCTATGGAACAAGGCATCGAACCCTTGGAAAGCTGTGAAACGAGGCGGCACAGAACACATCAGCTCCGGATCCACCACTGCCAAACGGGGGAACAAACGTAAGCCATCGAACACCGCCGTTTTCTCCTGCGTTTCCGGGTTCGTAATCACACCGCCGCCATCTGTCTCGGAACCAGTGCCTGCAGTTGTCGTAATCGCCACCAGAGGTAATGGCGGCACCTCCACCGGCATCCTCTTACCTGTACCAAAAAGTACATAGTCCCACAAATCTCCCGGATTCGTAGCCATGATAGCCATAGCCTTAGCCGCATCCATGCAACTGCCGCCTCCTAAAGCCAAAATAAAATCACATGCGTGGGTACGCGCAGCATCTGCCCCTTCCATCACGGTATCCTTCAGCGGATTGGCCTGCACCTTATCAAAAATCACCGCCTCCACCCCGGCCAAACTAAGTTGCTCCAAAGTGCGGTCCAAATACCCATTTGCACGAGTAGACTTGCCGTTGGATATCACCACCAAGGCCTTACGCCCGGGCAAAGACTCCTTGTGCAGCCGATTCAGAGAGCCGGCTCCAAATACTGTTCGAGTCGGCACTTGGTAATCAAAAGAAGTTCCTGTTTCCATACGTCTGCATTCTCGCTCTACCCAAGGTCTCTGTCAAGCCTATTTCCGATTGGATGTAACACCGGCAATACTGCATTCCCAAAGCGTTTTTATTGACAAAATCAGTTATACGGATTACAGTATGAAAAACAGTTATTTTGCCATGGAAAATAAACATTCTGTACTGATTTATTCGAGTTCTCGCAGCCTGGATATCGCTCGGGACATCCAAAAACATCTTGAAGGAGACTTTGACTGCACAATTTGGGAGGACTGCTTTCTATACAACACCTCTTTTATAGAATCAGTCCAAGCTCTCAACCAGATATACGATGCATGCATCTTCATTGGTTCACGCGATGTCCAATCCGTCATCAAAGCTCAAAATACCCACCCGGAGCAAATATACTGGGCCCCCTGTGATAACATCATCTTCGAGATAGGATTTTACATGGGAATGCATGGAATAGAAAATGCCATTATACTTCAGCAAAAAGACGTAACTCTACCCTCAGACATAAATGGCAGAAGATTTTTTAACTTCGATGTTAAAGAGGAACCTTCAGGAAGGAAAATCATCATCAATCAGGACCATCTCGCTAAACTCAAGGAAAGAATACACCAGATTGCGGACAATGCTTTCCGGCATAACTCCGTTGCGAGCCATGTAACAAAGTCATACATAGACAATTACATCACCCCCTTACTGAGACACATCAAGAACGGGACCCCTTTCGAATTAGAAGATAAGAAGTGCGAGTGCAAACACATGCGCATTTTATTCCCGACACACGTTCCGGTGGACATCAATACCTATGCCGACAACGTGCTTAAAGATTATAAACATACAACACTGACAACAGGGGATCAAAAAAACTTTGACCTGCACTATAAGGTACTACCCCACAATGAAGCCAGCCCAAACATCCCTATTGAAATTATCGATTTCCCCCGAATCCTAAAATCATGCGTGGGTAACATCCGCGAAACTATTTCCCATTCAATGTCCGACTCTCAGAAGAAGGAACTGGAAATGAAGGGAATTATACACTTTAGAAAAATCCTCGAAGAAAAATTGCCCTCCTTATTGCAGGATGAAGGCTTCTTCCATTTCGATAACAGACAATCCTCCACTGAGCTACTATAAGCACAATACTTTGCCATGTCTCCCTCTCATAGCACCACTGCCGCGCAAGAAACTCCTAAGAACAATTCTAAATTTTAGACATTATGAGCAAGTCTGAGCTTGCGTAGGAAAGGAGATTCGTATAGAATAGCGGCGTGGTGGGAATTAACTTTTCACCGCACCAGATAAAGCAACACAAGCCACACAAGATGATTAAGGTAGCCATTGTAGGATACGGGAATATCGGCAAGTACTCAGTCGATGCACTGCGCGCAGCGCCGGATATGGAGTTAGTAGGCATTGTACGCCGAGCAGGAAGCGCCCCCGTACATGGAATTAAAACCGTCTCGAACATCGATGAGCTGGGCCCGGTGGATGTGGCACTGCTCTGCACCCCGACCCGCAGTGTAGAGGAAACCGCCCTCCCCCTGTTAGCCAAAGGAATCAACACCGTAGATAGCTTTGATATTCACGGGGGAATTGTCGCCCTGCGCCGCTCTCTGGGTAAACAAGCACAAGCACACCAAGCAGTGGCGGTCATCTCCGCCGGCTGGGATCCCGGTTCGGACTCCGTGATGCGTACCATGATGCTGGCCATGGCACCCAAGGGTATCACCTACACGAACTTTGGACCCGGCATGAGCATGGGGCACAGTGTGGTGGCTCGCTCCAAAGCCGGGGTGAAGGATGCCCTCTCCCTCACGATTCCCACAGGCTCCGGGGTACACCGCCGCATGGTCTATGTACAACTTGAGGACGGTGCCGACTTTGCCGAGGTGGAAGCAGCCATCAAAGCAGATGATTATTTCTGCCACGATGAGACACACGTACAGCAAGTGCCGGATATCGACTCCCTCCGGGATATGGGACATGGTGTTTACATGGAACGTAAGGGCGTATCCGGCACCACGCAGAACCAAATTTTCAAGTTCGAAATGCGCATCAATAACCCTGCCCTGACAGCACAGGTAATGGTAAGTGCCGCACGCGCCAGCATGCGCTTAGCCGCCGGCTGCTACACCCTTCCGGAAATCCCGCCCATGGATTTCTGCCCCGGCGATAGGGAAACCCTCATTGCCCGGCTTGTATAAAGCAAAGCCTCAACACCACATCACCCTTCAACCGCAAAACCGGGATAGGATGCATCCTATCCCGGTTTTACCTTAGTAGCATTCAATGCCAAATCACTCATCAGCCCCAATGCAATAAGCCACCTAATTTCCCGAGAGCGCAATATCGAACGCTCTTTTACTCCCGCCGGGGATAAGAAATTAAGGCTCGACATCGCATTTGAAAAGAGATAACACCACATACCAATACCACATCAACGGGATGCGAGGGCTGGCTATTCTCATGGTGTTATTCTACCATATGAGCGAAGCGCTTGCGCCTCATGGCTTTATTGGGGTGGATATTTTCTTGGTGATATCGGGTTATTTCCTCATTAAGGGATTTATGAAGACTCCCGGGGAAGCTCACCTTGGAGGGTATTTCACCCGCAGGATTACACGTATTTATCCGAGCTATTTGCTCATGTGTCTGCTTGTTCTACTAATGGCCATTCCTGTATTCGATATGGAAGCCATTGAAAAAAACAGCTATTATAGGACTCAACGCACTTCTGGGCACCTCCAACATTTATCTGGAGGAATCCTCCGGTGGCTATTTTGATGCCGGCGTGGCTCAACTTCCGCTAGTACACACCTGGTACTTATCCGTATTGCTGCAATGCTACCTGTTTTTCGCATTGGGTTGGTGGCTCATGTGCAAATGGCCTCGCAAAAGGGTACTGTGGGTACTGGGCAGCATAGCCCTGCTTTTCTTTCTCTGCTGGAACATTCCGCAAATTGCCAAGAGTTTAAATAAAATGGGCTTTTTTGCCGGCATGCAGCTTCCCGGCTATTCCTATTATTGGACCTCCGGGCGTGTCTGGGAGCTGCTGCTCGGCGGAGGCATTCTGCTACTACCCACACTGAAAAGCACCGGGAAATGGAGCAAATGGCTGTGCCTTTTCCTGTTCATCTTCCTGCTGGTAGAAGCCTTTATCTCCTTCAAAGGATTAAAACGCAACAATCTTCCCGTAGTGCTTGCTGCTTGCACCCTCATCTGGCTGTTACCCGCCGCCGGTGGTGTTACCTTGCGCTTGCTCAACAGCAAAATAATACAATGGCTGGGCACTATCTCTTTTTCCCTGTATCTGGTACACTGGACTATCATCGTTTACTGGAACTGGCTCAGTGGGAGGAGCCCCGAATGGACGGACTATTGCGGCATGTTACTCCTTTCGCTCATTGCGGTGCTTTTGCTTTACCATGGCGTAGAAAAGCGGCGTTTCACCCTGAAATGGACTCTCATCAGTGCTGTTCTTCCCATTAGCTTACTTATCGCCGCATGGGGAAGTGAAGGATTCCCCTTCCTCCGGGCAGATATCAATGCCATATGCAGCCAGCCGGTATCCACATTTCATGCGGTAACACACAAGGAATACAACACCGATATACTGCCTGCCTTCGAGGCCAGAGATGAGAAAAGCACCACCTACATCGATGAAAAAGGAAATAAGGTGCCGCCGGAAAACAGATTGCTGCTACTGGGCGACATCTCCCGCAAACCGGATTTTGTGATATGCGGAGACAGCCATGCCGGCTCCCTGCGCTATGGCATCGATGTGGTAGGCCGCCAAGCCGCTTTTTGTTCCATTGCAGTTCCCACATATGTAACTCCTTTTACCAATTATACCAGCAGCCGATACTATTTCTCCCCCGAACGCCAAACTGCGTTCTTCTCTTGGTTGGAAGCACATCCGGAGCTAAAGAAGGTAATCATTGTCCAATGTTGGAATGCCCGTATCAACAATCCGCATGGCCTGGATATGGACATGGAGGGAAAAATGGTGCGGAGGAAAACCAAATTTGAGCAAGCGGAAGCAGGTCTGCGCGATTTCCTGCAAGAACTCAAAAAGCGCGGCAAAAGTGTTTTACTTTTAACAGGCATCCCGGAAATTAAGAATGAAAACCCGGGGCAATATATACGCGTGAGCAAAATCCTCGGAAAGGAAATAAACGAGGCTCAGTTATCCTGCACGATTGCAGAATATGCAGCCACGAATGACCACCTCAACGCCATGTTGAATAAACTGGCGGCGGAAGGGCTCTGCCAAGTGATTCACCAAGAAAAGCACCTGCTCAAAGATGGTGTATTCCGGGCTTAGCAGGAAGGAGGCCCCCTTTACATGGCAGACCATTTCCACCTCTCCACTGCCGCTCGGTTCTCTCCGTCGAAGGCATGAAAGAAGAACTGCTCCGCTTTGCTCAGCAGCCCTAATACACGCCCGTAAAAAACAAGTACCAAAAAATTATAAAGGACGACCATCTTCGGTCGTCCTTTATTTCTTTCGGAACAAATAGAAGAGGATGGTTCTCAATCCTCATCCGGCCGCATGTAGGGCAAAGGCTCTTGGATATAGGGCACATTATTATATACGCGCTCTGCCTTCTTACGGAAATAACGGCTAATGGGACCAAGCGGTAACCCGGCCATAAAGCGATACCGGCGCAGCTTCCGTTTCACCCGGGCACCCTTGCCACGATCCCGAATATCGAGGAAGGGATATTTCTTCATCGTAGTCCAGTCCAACCCGACAGGCTCCGTCTCTCGGAAGGAAAGAATAGCAGCACCGGTATGCTTCTTTAACAGGCAGGAGAAGAGACTCTGGTCATGCCGGTGGTCTCGGAACTCCGGGTGATTCGGGATGCGGGAGGGCGTATCATCTATACGGGAAAAATCCGTTTCCCACGCCTGAATCCATTCCTGCATAAAACGCACGGAAGACTCACATTTGCGAACCAAAACATGAGTGGCACACACCTGAGGAGAATTCATGGCTTCCGGTTTTTCATCCAAACCAAAGTACGCCAAAACATCCGCCTTCGTCCATTTGTACTCAAGTTCCTCTAACTCGAAAGCCAATATACCCAGCGGGCATGCCGCAAGCATTTCACTGTAATCCGCCAAACGCTCCCGACCTCCGGGATTGAGGTGGCAGCCGGCATCGCAGTAATAAAGTTGGTCCCCTTCCTGCATGGATTCCAACTCCCGAAGGATGAGATAAGACTTCCAACACCAGTACCCATAACCCCGCACTCCGCATTTGACGATATGCCCCCAGCGATTTAAAAAATCCGCCCCAAGATGACGTTCATCAAATACACGGATTTCATCAAAAAACTGCATCGCCTCCGCTTGGGATGCAATCCGCTCCAGCGCAGGCTGCATCCGAGAATCTGCAAAACTGATAAATTTTTTCATGACTTTTCTATCGGGAAATAATAAGGGGATGATTCTCCCCTAGGAACATTGTTCTTTATACCCCATTTTATAGCAGGTGTACAGCTTTTTATCGAAACGACAAACAAGAAACAGAGGACGAGTGCAAATGCACCCGCCCTCTGTTTTGAGGGATATGACGGTAAGAATTAATTATTCACGCGGCCGAGATACGTACCATCCTCCGTCTTAACAGAGATACGCTGGCCGGCTGTGATGAAGAGAGGCACCTGCACCACCAAGCCGGTGGTCATCGTAGCGCTCTTGTACACATTGTTAGCGGAATTGCCCTTAACCCCCTCAGGAGCCTCGGCCACTTCCATAGTAATGGCGGCAGGCAGCTCAATGGAGCATACAATCTCATCCGTAAAGAGGAGGATGTAATTGCTGCCCTCGATGAGGTAATCCTTCACGGGCTCCACGATATCCTCACTCACGCAGACATCCTCGTAGGTCTCCGTGTTCAGGAAGTGGTACCCCATGCCATCCACATAGGAGAATTCCATCTCCTCGCGGCTAAGCATCACACCTTCCAAGAAATCGTTGGAGGTAAGGCGCAGGTTGTAATCCTTCTTAGTGGCGATGCTGCGGATGGTCATCTGCACATAAGAAGCCATGCGGGGTGGAGTCTTAAGCTGGCTCTCACGCACAACGCAGATATCGCCGTTGTAATTCACGGCGTGTCCTTTACGAAGCTGAATAACGGGAACTTTTGCCATAACGCGCGGCAGAGTAGCAGAGGCCGTCGTATTAGTCAAGCCAAAACGCACTATTGACACTGATTTCCACTCATTCCAAGCATAAACGATAAGTTACTCCTTGACAATTTCTACCCGGATGCTATATTACAAGGTAATGTCTGAAAGCATGAGTACTCCTCCCGATATCCGCTATTACTACATCAACTTAGACCGAGCCGCAGAACGCCGAGAAGCCGCTGAGGCTCAAGCAGCTAAATTCGGTATCGAGTTGCAACGCATCGAAGCCATTGCCGGCAAAGACTTAGACATCTCCGCCCTGCCTGCCTATGACAGCAAGCGCCGCCTTTCCGAATTTGCCGCAGAGCTATCCCCCAACCAGCATGCCTGCATTATGAGCCACTTAAAGGCCTTGCAAGCCTTTGTGGATTCCGGGGCGGAGTACGGCGTTATCATGGAGGACGATTTGCAGCTGCACCCCCAATTCAACGAAGGCATCGCTTGGCTTACTCAGCACACAAGCGGCTGGCAGGCACTGAAACTCTGGACGGGAGATGGGAAGATTTACCCCCTCCACCCCCCGCAGGAAGGCTGCCCGTGGAGCATCGTGTTCCCCAAAAAATTACCTTGGGTAGCTGTGGGTAACATCTATACACAGGAGGGAGCCAAAGGCATTCTGGAAGGCTTTAAGCGCTACTGGCTGGGCTACGATGCCCAGTGGGCGTGGGTCACCCTCGTCACCGGAGATATTCCCTGCTGCGGCATCTCCCCGAGCCTCGTAGTCTCCTCCGACCCGAAAAACGAGAAATCAACCATCGATGCAGAAGCTAACTCTCGAGTAGCCGCCTTTGCCAAACAAAAGAAGGAGCAAACCTGGACGCAATACATCATCCACCGCCTGTGTGTGTGGACGATGGCCTGCGGCAAACTCCGCATGCGTGCCAAGATGAAAACCCTGCTGCAATTCCGCTAATTCCAAACGCCATGAGTTCCGGCAAAGCCTACCTTCCCGTCCAAGACCTTCCGCCCACCACCGACACCAGCGGAAAGCGTTGGCCCGTTGTGTTTGCATCCGATGGGCGCGGAGGCTTGATGCTGGGCATAGCCATCTACTCCCTCCTGAACACAGTCGCACACCCTGCCGGACTGCGGATTATCATTCTGGATGCCGGACTGGAAGAGAAAGACACCTCGCGCATGCGCGAGCTTTGCCGGGCATGGGGCAGCACTTTAGAATTCATCAGTCTGGAAGGGAAAATCGACCACATGCCCTTCTCCAAATCCTTCCCTAAAGCAGCCTGTGGTCGCTTACTCCTGCCGGAACTCCTACCGGGAGAACCAACGGTGCTTTATACCGATATTGATGTTCTCTTCAGCGAGGATATCACCCCCCTGCTCACTCTTGAATTAGAGGAAAACCTTGCTGCGGCCGTGTACGAACATCCCTCCTATTTTAACTCCGGAGTCATGCTGCTGAATCTGGAGCAAATGCGGAAGGAAGGAACCCAGCAGGCCATCATTAACTGCATGGAGGAAAACAAAGGCAAATTTGTCTACTTCGACCAAGATGCTCTGAACAGCGTCATGTATGGGCGAGTAAGAGCCCTGCATCCCCGCTGGAATTGGAACGAACTGCAACCGCGCAAACTCTTTAAACGCTACCGCTACTGGGGCTGCATCTCCTTTTTGGATGCACTGCGAACATGCCTTGCTCCCTCCATCCGGCACTTCGCCTGCCGCCCTAAAATAACGGATTACTGCTACCGCTGGGACCACGAACTTTACCGCCGCATCTGGCTCCAATCCCCATGGAAAGATGTACCGCAACCGGGCTCCCGCAGCCTCGGCATTCGTCTGCGCAGGCTTCTGTACGGCATCCTAGATAGAATCCAGCGCCGCCGCATGCGCCGCATCATCGCAAACGATGATATTAACCCCTACCCGCAAGTAGACTGCAACCGGCAGAAAAAAACATCGGAATAACCCATTTCCTCCTCCCCCCATGTCAGACAACATAGCCAATCTTACCTCCTACGTAGAACAATTTGCCGACCTGCGCCTCCTCTGCGTAGGCGATATGATGCTGGACATCTTTGTATACGGCAAGGCAGGCCGCCTCTCTCCGGAAGCTCCGGTACCTGTGCTGCAAAAGCAGCGCGAAACCCGCATGCCCGGCGGTGTAGGCAACGTAGTGGCAAACCTCTGCACCTTGGGCTGCCAAACCAGCCTTATCAGCGTAGTGGGGCAGGATGCGGATGGTGACCTTCTTTGCCGCACACTGGCGCAGCAAGGTTCCAATGTACGCCTTCTCCTCCAGCAGGAAAACTACTGCACCACCGTAAAAACCCGTTTTGTGGCAGGTAGCCACCACCTCCTTCGCGTGGACCGCGAGGAAAAACTCCACCTGCCGGATGCAGCATTAGACGCCCTGCTCCGCCAAGTGAAAGAACACATCCGCAATATCGACCTCGTTCTCCTCTCGGACTACGGCAAGGGGCTCTTCGACGAGCGCTTTACGCCGGCCATCATCGAAATCTGCCGCCAGCACGGATGCAAAGTCATCGTGGACCCCAAACGCACCGACTACACCATATACAGCGGAGCCACAGTAGTAAAACCAAATCTCAAAGAATTCCAAGGAGTAACCGGCCGCAGCTTTAACCCGACTGCGCCGGATTTCCAGCAGGAAGCCGTAGCAGCCGGGCGGGAAGTGTGCCAACGCTATGGCGTAGAAAACCTGCTGGTAACGCTGAGCGAACACGGCATGATTTACATCCCCGGGGATGAAAAAGAACAACCGGTCTGGATTCCCACCGAAGCTCAGGAAGTATTCGATGTATCCGGTGCCGGAGATACCTCCTTGGCCGCGCTGGGAGCATCCCTTGCCGCAGGAGCCCCCATGCAAGCCGCCATGCGCATCGCCAATGCCGCTTCCGGCATCGTTGTGGGTAAATTCGGCACGGCCAGCGTCACCGCCAAGGAACTGAGCCAAAAGCTCGGGCAAAAAAACAACTACGGCGTTGTTACGGCAGAAGAAGCCATGGAAATCATTGCAGAACTGCGTGCCCAAGGAAAAATTATCGGCTTCACCAACGGCTGTTTCGACCTCCTGCACCCGGGGCACCTGCAATCCTTCCGCAATGCTCGCAACCTGTGCGATGTTCTCTTCGTGGGACTCAACAGCGATGATTCCGTGCGTAGGCTCAAAGGTCCCTCTCGCCCGGTAAATAATCAGGAATCCCGAGCCGCCATGCTCACCGGTCTTAAATGGGTGGACTATGTAGTCATCTTCGATGAGGACTCCTCCCTCCCCCTGCTCCAAAAACTTCGCCCGGACGTCATCGCCAAAGAAGGCTACCCCTTAGAAAAATGGAAAGGCGGACAATTCGTCGTCTCTTACGGAGGCAGAGCCGTAGAACTCCCCCGCGTGGAAGGATTCTCCTCCACCTCCATTATCAACAAATTAAACAAATAACATATGAGCAAGGAATGGATATGTAACGAGCTGAACAGCGTGGCCGATGGCTTCCGCGCACTGGCGGAATACGCCGCCACCATTGAGGAAATTGCCGCCCAATGCACCCGCGCCATTCAGAACGGAGGGAAAGTCATGTTTTGTGGTAATGGTGGTTCTGCTGCGGATTCCCAGCATCTTGCCGCCGAATTTGTCGGCCGCTACAAACTGGAACGCCCCGCCCTGAACTCCATCGCCCTCACCGTGGATACATCCATCCTCACCGCCGTAGGAAACGATTACGGCTACGACGAAGTATTCCGCCGCCAAGTGGAAGGAATCGGCAAACCGGGCGATGTCCTCATCGGCCTCTCCACCAGTGGTAACAGTCGGAATGTACTTTTGGCCTTCCGGAAAGCAGCGGAAATGGGCATCACCACCGTGGCCCTCACCGGTGCAAGCGGTGGGAAAATGAAAGAAGCCGCAGATATCGCCCTCCCCGTTCCCGCCGCTGTCACCAATCACATTCAGGAAATGCACATTACCTGCGGCCACCTCATCTGTGAAATGACGGAGAAAATGCTCTTCCCGCAAGCCTAACAGCACAGCATATGGAAAAAATCCTCATCATCAAACTCAGCGCCCTTGGCGATTTCATTATCGCCGTAGGAGTCATGCAAAAAATTCGCGAAAAACATCCCAACGCCGAATTTACCCTGATGACAGGCTCTCCTTACATCCCCATTGCCAAGCAAATGAACATGTTCTCCAACATCATCGTGGACAATCGGGGAACTTGGTGGAACATCCCCCGCCTCATTAAACTTGCCAAAGAAGTAGCCAAAGGGGACTTTGACCATGTGTATGATATTCAGGGAGTCTCTCGCACCAAAAAGAAATACTTTTCTGCCTTACGCCTTCTTGCTCGCAAACCCTTCGTGTGGTACAACGTACACGAATGCACAGAGTGGCATGTAGAAAAAAAAGGCTCCATGGGCTTCGGCAAACTCACCGAAAAGCAAGGCATCTCCCATGCTCAGGTTACGGACCTCTACTTCCTGCATGGTCCGAACAAGCACTTCCACCTCCTACCGGAGCGCTATGTACTACTCATTCCCGGCTGCTCCGCCAAAAACGCACACAAACGCTGGCCCGTTGAATCGTATTGCGAAATTGTGCGCCGCTTGGCGGAAAGGGGCATCCACTCCGTAGTCATCGGCACCAATGCCGAAGCCGCGGAAATTAACGCCATATGCGAATCCAATCCCATGGCCATCAACATGCTCAACAAAACAGCCCTGCTCGATGTGCCCGATTTAGCCCGCCGCTCCTATGTCACCTTAGGGAACGATACCGGTCCCACCCATATGGCCTCCCTCTCCTCCGTCCCCACCGTGGCTGTATACTGGAGCAAAACACGCTACGGCCAATTAAAAGGACCCCGCTCCGTCAGCATCGTCTCCCCCGGAAGTATCGAGCAAATCCCGGTGGACCAAGTGTGGGAACACATCCTTCCCCACCTGCCGGCATAAGCCCTTAGCAAAACACCGCAAAAGCCCTTCCCGACCACACGGGAAGGGCTTTTGCTCTTTTACTACGAGCCTCTCCCCCGAAAATCACCTTGCAACGTAACAAAAACACCCCTCCGTCCCGAAATTGGGGGGGGAGAGGTGTTTTTTCCGGTTAGGATGAGAAAGCGTTACTCCTGAGGGGCCTCCTCCGCAGGGGCGGGAGCCTCAGCTTCTGCGGAAGGTGCATCCTCCGGGGAATCGTCGTCCTCCTCATCGGGGATGACGAGAGTAATCTCCTGAATAGATTCCTTCTCGTTGAGGGTGATGAGTTTAACACCTTGAGTGGCGCGGCCGGTCTCGCGGACGGAATCCACCTTCATGCGAACGGATTGCCCGCCGGTAGTCATAATCATAAGCTCGTCGGCATCCGTCACCGTGGTGGCGGAGACCACAAGCCCGGTTTTCTCCGTGCAATTCATCGTCTTAATACCGATACCACCACGGCTTTGGAGGCGGTACTCTGCAAACTTGGTACGCTTGCCGAGACCGTTTTCGGAGACTACAAGAAGAGTATCCTCCTCGTTAGCCACCACGGAGAGAGCCACCACATAGTCACCCTCGCGGAGACGAATGCCACGCACACCAATGGTATTGCGGCCCTGGGTGCGCATGTCGCTCTCGTGGAAGCGGATGCTCATACCATCGTGGGTGACGATGACGACATCCTGATTTCCCGTGGTAAGCATAGCGTTTACAAGGGAGTTTCCTTCCTCCAGATTGATGGCAATAATGCCGGCTTTGCGGTAATTCACAAAGTCATTCAAAGCGGTTTTCTTCACAGTACCATCCTTGGTGGCAAAGACGACATTGCCGGAATCTTCCGCAAAGGTAATGTCCTTGCCATCCTCGCTCACGCGGCGTTCCAAGCGCAGAATAGCGGCAATGCGCTCCTCCGCCTGCATATCCAGCAAGTTCTTAATGGAACGGCCTTGGGCACTGCGAGCGGCCTCATCGATTTCGTACACACGCTCCACATACACACGACCGGTGTTCGTGAAGAACATGATGTAATCGTGATTTTGGGCAGCAAAAAGGTGTTCCACAAAGTCGGCAGCATCTTTCTTGCTCTTGGTGGTAGCAGCTTTTACGCCCTTGCCGCCACGTGCTTGCAGACGGTACTCGTCCGCATTGGTGCGTTTGATGTAACCACTGTGGGTAATGGTGACAATCATGGAATCGTTCGGGATGAGGTCCTCAATCGCCATATCCCCTTCGAAGGGGATAATGTGGGTCATACGCGGAGTGGCATACTTTTCCTTAATGGCGCGGAGTTCATCCTTCACGATGCCGAGTACGCGGCTCTCGTTGGCCAGAATATCCAGATAATCCTCTATAAGTTCCAAGAGTTTCTTATACTCATCGGAAATCTTATCGTTTTCCAGCGCGGTGAGCTGGTAGAGGCGCAGTTCCAGAATAGCATTCACTTGGCGCTCCGTAAAGATGTACTGGTCTCCCTGCACAGAGGGCTGGCTGTGGATAAGAATGCCGAGCCCCTTGGCCAATTCCACCGGGAAGCGGAAAGCCATAAGGCGGTTGCGTGCATCCTCGCGGTTGCGGGAGTCGCGGATGATGCGGATGAACTCATCCATATTCGCAAGAGCAATGAGGTAGGCCTCTAACACCTCGGCACGATCCTCCGCCTTGCGAAGGAGGAACTTGGTGCGGCGCACCACCACCTCGCGGCGGTGTTCCACATAGAAGTTGATGGCATCCTTCATGGTGAGTACCTTCGGGCGCCCTTCGTGAATGGCCAGCATATTCACGGAGAAGGATGTCTCCATGCTGGTGAGTTTGTAAAGCTGGTTGATGACGACTTGCGGGCGGGCATCGCGCTTGAGTTCAATCTCGATGTAGTCCGTCAAATCGCGCATACCGGCAATATCCGTAATGATTTTATCGCGGGTAAGCTCGGCAATGCGCTCCTGAAGCACAGCGCGGTTCACACCATAGGGCACATCGGAAATATGGATGAATTCGCGGCCGTTCTCATTGGTCACCACCTCCATCTTACCACGCATGCGGACACTGCCGCGCCCGGTACGGAAGTAGCTGTCAATCCCCTTGTAGCCCAGCACGTAGCCGCCGGTAGGGAAATCCGGGCCTTTGATATAGGCGCGCAGTTGCTCACTGGTAATAAGGGGATTATCTATGTAGGCGCAGATACCATCCACCACTTCCCCCAGATTATGCGGAGCCATATTCGTGGCCATACCCACGGCAATACCCGTACCGCCGTTCACAAGGAGGTTCGGGAATGCGGAGGGGAACACCACCGGCTCTGTAAGGCGATTATCATAGTTGGGCTGGAAATCCACGGTATCCTTATCCAAATCATCCATCAAGGCCACGCCCAGATGGCTCAGCTTGGCCTCCGTATAACGCATGGCGGCGGGAGGATCCCCTTCCGGCGTACCGAAGTTACCCTGCCCCTGCACCAAAACATCGCGCATATTCCAGGGCTGTGCCATGGTGACCAAAGTACCATAGGCGGATTGGTCGCCGTGCGGGTGATAGTTACCTATGGTATCACCCACAATCTTACCGCATTTAATCGTACCCTTGCTGGGTACGAGGCCCAGCTCGTGCATGGCGTACAGCACACGGCGCTGGGAGGGTTTAAGACCATCGCGCACATCCGGGAGGGCGCGGGAAATAATCACCGACATGGAGTAATCCAGGAAGCTGCGAGAGACCTCCTCTGCCACATCGACGGGACGAATTCTTGTTTCGCTCATAAATTAGGTTGAAAAGTTGGGGGTTACACGTCGAGATTGCGAACATTGAGAGCGTTATCCTCAATAAAGCGACGGCGGGGTTCCACCAAATCGCCCATAAGGATAGTGAACATCTTATCCGCCTGAACCTCGTTAGAATCGTCGAGGCGCACGCGCAAAAGCTCGCGTTTCTCGGGGTCCATCGTCGTGGCGTACAAATCCTTAGCATCCATTTCGCCCAAACCTTTGAATCGGGTAATGGTAACACTGCGACCACCGATTTCCAACACTTTGGAGAGAATATCTCCCACGAAGAAAATAGGCGTCACAGCATTGCGGGCATTCTCCACCAGCTCAAATACAGGGGCATCATCATCCAGCAGCTGGGAAGACTCAATCCCCAGCTCCTGCAAGCGCGTAAGCACGCGGGTAATCGCCTGCGCCTCGTGCAGCTCGTGCAGCAGAGCGCGGCGGCTGGGTCCATCCCGCTGCGGCAGCGGATTCGCAGCCAGCTCCTCCTCGCTCGGCTCCCCGAAGAGGAAGAGATCGCGGTTCTCCTCAGAGAAGGCCGTCAGTGCCTCCATCGTCTGGAAGTACAGCACCTCCTCATCATTGCCGCAACGCACCTTCACCAAATACTGCGGGAAAGCACCATTGCCTGCGCGGTGACGCAGCAAATCCTTGAAATCGCCACCATGCTGAGCCACGCTGCCCTCGTACTTTTGCAAATTAATCAGCGTCTCCAGAATCGCCATCAGCGTCTCTGCATCGTACTCGCGGCTCTTATCCGGGGTACGCAGCGTCACATCCCCGGCACCGAGGGAAATGAGCTTCCGATTCAGCGAAACCTCATCCTGCACATACTGCTCCACCTTGCGGTGAATCACGCGGTACAACGGCGGCTGGGCAATATACAAATACCCCGCGCGCACCAACTGCGGCATGTGGCGGCAGAACAGCGTGAGCAGCAGCGTGCAAATGTGGGAGCCGTCCACATCGGCATCCGCCATCAGAATAATCTTGTGGTAACGCACCTTGCTAAGGTCGAAGGAGCCTTCCCCCTCCCCATCGCCCACACCGGCACCAATAGCCGTAATGATATTCTGAATCGTCTCACTCCCCAGCGCTTTATCCAAACGCGCCTTCTCCACATTCAGAATCTTACCGCGCAGCGGCAAAATGGCCTGTGTGCGGCGGTCGCGCCCCATCTTAGCAGAACCGCCTGCGGAATCACCCTCCACAATGAACAGCTCGCACTGCTTCGGGTCTCGGTTAGAACAATCTGCCAGTTTACCGGGCAAACCACCGCCCACCGTCATCGCGCTCTTGCGTACACTCTCACGCGCCTTGCGCGCAGCCTCGCGCGCCCGGGAGGCAATCAAACAGCGGTCAATAATCGTGCGAGCCACCTGCGGATTCTCTTCGAAGTACTCTTTGAGTTCCTCGTACACCACACTGCTCACCACACCCTCAATCTCCGTATTCACCAGCTTATCCTTCGTCTGGGAGGAGAAACGCGGATTCGGCATCTTCACGCTAATCACCGCCACCAAGCCCTCGCGCACATCATCGCCATTCAAGCTCGGGTCCTTATCCTTAAGCAAATTATTGCTCTTGGCATAGTTGTTAATGGCACGCGTAAGAGAACTGCGGAAGCCGGAAAGGTGCGTACCGCCATCCGCATTGAAAATAGAGTTCGCATAGCACTGGATTTGGTAGCGGTCGCTGTCGTTATACTGCATCACCACATCCACAATCACATCATCCTCCATCGTCTTGCCATCGTACTCCACCTCAATATGGCGCACACCGCTCATGGCAATCGGCTCTGCGGTGATGAGCGTCTTATTCTCCCCAAGCTGCTTTACGAACTCGCGAATACCATCCTTGTAGAAGAAAATCTCCGAACGCTCCGGATTCGTGCGCTCATCCACCAGCTCAATCACCAAGCCGGGATTCAGGAAGGCCAGCTCCCGCAAACGCCGCGCCAGCAAATCGAACTTAAACTCCGTCGTGTCCGTAAAAATCGTCGGATCCGGCAGGAAAGTAATCGCCGTACCTGTTTGGCTATCCGGGCAAGTACCCACCACATGCAATTTCTCCACCGTCTTGCCGCGCTCAAACGTAATCACATGGCGCTTACCATCGCGGCGCACCTCCGCCTTAAAGAAATCAGACAGCGCATTCACGCACTTGGCACCCACGCCGTGCAACCCGCCGGAATACTTGTATGCCCCCTGCCCGAACTTACCGCCGGCATGCAAATTCGTCAGCACCAGCTCCACCGCAGGAATCCCGAACTTCGGGTGCATATCCACCGGAATACCACGACCATTATCGATGACCGAAATCGTCCCGCCCTCGTGAATCTGGATAATAATCTTGCTGCAATACCCGGCCAAATGCTCATCAATCGAGTTATCCAGCACCTCGAACACGCAGTGATGCAAACCACGCTCATCCGGGTCACCAATGTACATTCCCGGGCGCTTACGGACGGCCTCCAGACCCTCCAGCTTATCAATCTGGGCTGCACCATACTCCTGTGGGGCCCCGGTCAGAGACGTCTCCATCTCCTCCGGGCTCGTAGTGTTATCGCTCATAGTTGGGGCGCATTATACGCGCGTATACGCGCGCGCGTCAAATAAGTATTGCGTCATCCCCCGTAAAATGCCGCCATACAAGCCGGAGAAAGGCCTCAGGCACTCCTGCGCGCTTAGATAGGAGGAAACTTGCGGAAGCGCCCTTCCGGGGCGGGAGAAAGCCTCAATCCTTTGCAGAGCGGGGATCGAGAGCATCGCGAAGACCATCGCCCAGAAAATTCAGAGCCAAAAGAGTAAGGCAAAAACACAGCGCGGGGAAAAAAAGCAATTCCGGGCTGGCCTCCATGCGGTCCGCACCTTCCTTAATAAGAGTACCCCAAGAAGAATTAGGCGCACGCACCCCCAAGCCGATAAAGGAGAGCGTACTCTCCGTAAGCATAATTCCCGGCACCGCAAGCGTGGTGTACACCACAACCGTACCCAGCAAATTCGGTGCAATATGGTAAAAAAGAATGCGGAAATGCCCCAAACCCAGCGAACGCGCCGCCAAGACATACTCCTTCGCCTTAATCTCCAGCGTTTGCGTGCGGACAATACGGGCGAGCGTGAGCCACCCCAGCGCACCAATGGCAATAAAAAGCGGCACAAGCCCCAAGATGGGTTCCACAGCCGCGCGACTCCACCCCGTGGTCTCCACCAGCCAAGCTGTCAGCCGGCGGCTGGGCTCCTCGATGCACAGGGAAAACACAATCACAAGCACAATAAACGGCAAAGCAAAAAGCACATCCACCGTACGCATCATCAGCGCATCCGTGCGGCCACCCAAATAGCCGGAAATCAAGCCATATGCCAGCCCAATAATCAACGCCACAAACGTAGCCACCAGCCCCACCAAAAGAGAAATACGCCCGCCATAAAGCACTCGGGCAAAGAGATCGCGCCCCAGTTGGTCCGTACCGAAAGGATGTTCCCAGCTGCACCCGGCAGCAATGTGGGAAAGATTCGTCGCATTAGGATCCGCCACACAAGGCAAAAGAGGAAGCAAAAAGCAGGCCATCCCCATCAGCAGCAGAAAAAAAGCCGCCACCATCGCAGCGCGATTATTCAGCAAGCGGCGTCTTGCATCCTGCCAAAGGGAATGTCCCTGTTCAAATTGTAACTTTTCCATAACGGGCATACTTATGCAGCACCCTGAGAGCGCAACTGAGGGTTAAGTGCTACAAGAACCAAATCCACCACAAGGTTAGCCAGCACAATTAGCACACCATAGCAAAACACCAAACCTTGGATGAGAAAGTAATCCCGATCCGTAGTCGCATTGACAAAATGCAACCCCATGCCGGGCACCTGAAAACAAGTCTCCACCACAAAAGACCCCGTAATCAAAGCGGCAAACGCCGGTCCCAAATACGATACGGCCGGCAGCAACCCGCTCCTTAAAGCATGCACAAAAAGCAAGCGCATGGGGCGCACCCCCTTGGCACGCGCCGTGCGAATAAAATCCGCAGAAAGCACCTCCACCATACCACCGCGAGTAAGGCGTGCAATATACGCCGCATTTACCAACCCCAAAGTAAGGGCTGGCAGCACAGCACACAGCGGGTCATCCCATCCGGCCACACTAAGCCCCGGCACATGCATGCCCAAACTAAGCCCGGCCAGCGGCGCAATCACAAACGAAGGAATGCAAATCCCCGCCATCGCCATCAGCATGAAAAACGCATCCGGCCAGCGATTCCTCCGATATGCCGCAAACATACCCGCCGGAATCCCCAGCAACACAGCCACCAGCATACCCAGCACCCCCAGCTCCAAAGATACAGGAAACGCCTGCGCTATAATATCCGCCACCTGCACCCCCTCTCTCACCAGCGAAGGACCAAAATCCCCATGCAAAAGAAGATTCTTCCAATAATTACCATATTGCACCAAGGCACTTTGGTCCAAACCATAAAGGCTATTCAGCTGAGCCATTACGTGCTCAGGTAACTTCCGTTCTCCCAAAAAGGGATTCCCCGGCAGCAGACGCACCAGAAAGAAAGTGATGCTTTGCAGCACAAAGACCACCACCAGCCCCTGCGCCAAACGCTTGAGCAGCAAACGAATCATGAGCGGGGCATAAGCAATTGTACTGCATCCAGCGGGTGGTTATCCAGCAATAGCGGATACCACCCCTGCACCGCAGGAGATTTCAAATACGTGCGTTCACTCCAATACAAAGGGATAATGGGCTGCGCCTCAAGCATAAGCCGTTCCGCCTCAGCCAAATACCCCAAGCGCGCCTCCGCCGTGGCAGCAGAAGCCGCCGCCTGCAAAGCAGCATCGCAAGCAGAACTCCCCCAGCCGGTACAATTATTCCCCCCGCCACTGCGCCAAAGCTCCACAAAAGTAGCCGGATCCAGAAAATCCCCGCTCCAGGAGGAAGAGGACAAATCATAATCCCCATTCTGCTGCGCCGCCTTATAAGCCGTCCACTCGCAAGAACGAATCTCCACATGAATCCCCAGCACCTTCAGCCACATCGCCTGCAAACTCTCCGCCATCACACGCTGCACATCGCGGGAAGTAGTCATCAGCTCCAAAGTAGGAAAACCCTTGCCCCCCGGGAACCCCGCCTCCGCCAGCAAACGGCGCGCCTCCTGCTCCGCCGCCTCTCGGGAAAGAATCTCCCTTGCAGGCAAAGCATACCCTGCCCCCGGCGGTGTAAAGGCATACGCCGGGCGCCCCGCCCCGCGCACCACATCCCGCACAAGAGACTCCCGATTCACCGCCAAAGAAAGAGCCCGCCGCACCCGCACATCATCCAGCGGCGCACGCCGCGTATTCAAACGGTAAAAAATGGTGCAATAGTAAGCATCTTGGCAATATGCCTGCGGCGCACGCGCCTTAGCCACCGCCAGCATCTCCGGCGGCACATTATTGGAAATATGCATCTTGCCATCCAAAAACATGCGCGTCTCCGTGTAACCATTCACCACAGGAAGAAAACGCACCCCCCTATTCCGCACCTCCTGCGCCCGCCAATAGCGAGCATTCGCCACCACCTCCAGCCTATCATTAAAACGGTGGCACCCCAGCACATAGGCACCATTGCCCACCCAATGCCCGGTTCTTGCCCAAAGACTGCGGCGATCCAGCATTCCCCCGTGCGCCTCCACCGCATGCGCCGGCACCGGGAACCATGTAAAATGCAGCAACAAATGCAATAAATGAGGCGTAGGTCCGCTCATCTCCAAGCGAAGCGTGCGCGCATCCGGCGCACTCACCCCCACAGCATCCCACGCACACTCACCCTTATTATAAGCCGCAGCATTCCTGAGCGGGTATAACATCTCCGCATACTTCCCGGCAAACTCCGGGTGGAGAATACGCCGGTAAGCATACACAAAATCCTGCGCCGTAACCGGCCGCCCATCACTCCAAAATGCCTCCCGCAAATAAAACGTCCATACCCGCGCCTCCGCATCATGCTCCCAGCGCTCGGCCATACCGGGATGAATACAAGCCTCATCCCGAGCATCCGGCCGAACCAACCCCTCCAGCAAAGCAGAAATAATCTTACCATCGGCCACAGCCGTAGCCTTGTGAGGATCCAAACTCAACGGCTCCTGATTATTCCCTACCACCAAAATCCCCTGTGCCGCCGCCTTCTCCGCAGAACTGCGTTCCTCCCGGCACCCCACCATCACCATGGCAAGCACCAAAAACACAAATACCCTTGCAGCCCATCTCCTCACAGAGCAGCATTCTACCACAACACATCCCCATTGACAAGGCACTCCGCAAGAAAGCTCACAAAAAAACACCCCCGCCCTGCACTCGGCAGAACGGGAGCGAAAATAGGACAAACGCCCACTCGAACGTTAAGCCCTTCGGCGGCGGGAAGCGAGTGCCGCCAGAGCCAGCAAACTCAGCGTCGCCGTGGAGGGCTCAGGAATCGTCGGCAGTGTAAAGCCCGCCACATTCCCCTCCGTGCCCTTATAGGTGGCACCGGCCATGCTCAGCGTCAGATTGCTGTAATCCTCATCCGCATCGCTGCCGAAATCCAGCTCTACTCCTGTGTACCCGGCAGCCACCAAAGCCTCCGTATCCACATCGAAGCTCAAATCACCCTCCACCGTGCATTGGAACAGATGGCTCAAATCCACACGGTAAATGCCGCCCTCCCCTGCCTCCGGCAGGGTGAGCCGCAGCGTAGCATCGGAAAGCAGAATACTTCCCTCCGCCCCCACGGAGAACGAGCAATCCGTATCGAAGCTCACATCCGTCAGCGTCAGCGTGGCCAGTGCCGAGGAGAAAAAATGCACACCTTGCAATGCTACATGATTAATATCATAGCCATTGACTTCATACCAGATATAAATTCGGAGCCCCTTAACGGCTGCATCCTCTCCCAAGCCTTCCAAGGCGCTGGCACTGGCTTTCACCCCGGAGAGTGTGGTGGTGCCTTTGACGGGGGCACCCAGCATGGTGGTGTCTTGGCTTGCCGTGGCTTTCAGTATGGCCGTGGTGCCCTCCGTCACCGTCAGGGTGGTGGATTGGATGTCCTTATTCACCGTCACCGTGCTGCCGGGTGCCAGATGCTCATCATCCAGCGTCACATTGAACTTGCCCTTGTTGTTCTTCAAGAGTGCCACATTCAGTTCGGCGGTACCGCTGAAGGTCACATCAGTGGTGACGAGGTTGCCGCTATTCGAGGCCAGATCCGGGCTGTGCTGCAAGGTGCCCGTCCAGCCGGAGGTGTCGCCGGTAAAGATGAGTGTTTGGTTTGTTCCCTTGTAGGATGAGCGCTGCAGTGTACCCGTGCCGGAAATATCCCCGCTGAAG
>JAFXCP010000013.1 GCA_017521405.1 Akkermansia sp.
CCCCCCCTTTTTCCACTGCCGATACAAGCAGCTTAAAGACCGCCCCGCATAGGGGCGGCCTTTTTTTGGTGTTCCTGCCCGCCGGAATGCACCCCGGCATGGGAGAGAATGCCAAATTTGGCTTGCGTTTCAGCAGAAATTCGGTATGCTAGTCCCAGCGGAGCAGACACGACCCCGCAGTGTACCGTTATGGCTAGCGACAATCTTCAGGAAATCGAGACCAATTTCATGTGCGACCCGGATGCAGACGGCGGATTCGTCTACACCACCGTGGAGGCCGCAATCAACTGGATGCACAAGTACTCCCTGTGGCCAATGCCCATGGGAACCTCCTGCTGCGCTATTGAATACATGGCAGCTTCCTGCTCTCGCTATGATATTTCACGCTTCGGTGCAGAGGTGAACCGCTATGCTCCTCGCCAAGCGGACTTTATGTTTATCTGCGGCACGATTACCTACAAGATGGCTGCTTTGGTACGCCGCATTTGGGACCAGATGCCGGAGCCGAAATGGTGCATTGCCTGCGGTGCCTGCGCCTGCACAGGCGGCATGTTCCGCAGTTATTCCGTGCTGCAGGGTGTGGATAAAATTGTACCGGTGGATGTGTATATTTCCGGCTGCCCGCCCCGCCCGGAGGCACTGCTGCAAGGTCTTATCACGCTTCAGGATAAGATTATGGCCACGGATCACCCGCTGAAAGGCTTCTTCAAGGAACACGACCTTCGCAAAGCGCCGAATGCCGCCACCATTCCTGCCAACGTCATTACACAGGACTAAACCCATTTCCCCATTTTCTCTATGTCCACGCTTTCTGAACTCCAGACCGCAGCCGCAGAAAAAATTTGCACCCGTTTTCCGCAGATTACCCGCAAGGAATTCCGTGGTGATATTACCCTGACCATCCGACCGGAGGATTTGGTAGCCGCCATGCGATTTGCCCGCGACACCTGCGGATTCGACATGCTGGTATGCGTTTCCTCTGTGGATCATCTGGGGCAGGAGCCCCGCTACGAGGTGAACTACACCATCACCCAAGCGGAGACCGGGGCTAACCTGCTGGTGCGTACCCCCGTGAGCGAGGCAGAAAATGCCGTACCCAGCGTAGTACCCGTGTGGCGCTCTGCCAACTGGCTGGAACGCGAGCAGTACGATTTGATGGGCATAGAATTCACCGGGCATCCGGATTTACGCCGCATCATGATGTGGGAGGGCTACCCCTACCACCCGCTACGCAAGGATTTCCCGGTAGCCGGCAAGGATTTCGAGCAAGCAGGTGTGGCCTTCACCCAAAAAGCACCCACCGGCGGAGCCCCCTTCATCACCGTGCCGGGTGGCAAAACGGCCGCAGACCGCGAGCCACGCTCTCGCGGTTAACGGAACGCCCCCTCGCAGCCGCGCATCCCCCCTCCTTTTTCACCCCATGAAGCGGCTTTTCCACACACTCCGAACACTGCTGCCCCTTGCGGCAGCAGTCGTGGTATTATCCCTATCCGCCTGCGTAAGCCAGCGCCCCCACAGCCCGGTACAACCTATTAGAGGAATACGGGCTACACTGGAACAGCAAATGGAACTGATGCAGCCGGAGGATTGGCTGCTTATTGCCCCGGAGGAAAGTGTGGTGCAAGCCACAGCCCATCTGGCACCCCAGCAACTTGTACTGGATGCCGGGAGCCCCGCCGTACTGCGAGAGGTGCTGGATTTGCTGGAAAGCGAGGGTAAGCTGGAAGCCCAGTTGCTTGTAAGCCGGGAAACCACCCAATCCTTCACCCCGGGAAGCGCTCGCTACCGCCGCCACCTCCGCAGCCTGCTGAGTGGGCGTTACCACCGCCAAGTGGACGAGCGGATTATTGCAGCACAATTACGCAACTGCGCCCCGGGCTGCCATGTACTCATCCTGCGCACCAATACCACCCAGCCCCACAGCACCATTGCCCTGCGCCTTACCCAGCCCATCAACTACGCACCTCCGCCCCTTCCCATAGGCGGACTTGATACTTACCAGCATGCCGACGCTCAGCCCTGACCAAGACCCCATAGCCCGCGCTCAAGCATGGGTGGGGGATGCCGTACTCGCCCTCTATGTACGCGAGTGGATTCTCTCCTTCCGTGGGGAAATAGATGGTGCACTCTTCGTCGAATTCACCAGCAATAATTTCTTGCGCCTCACAGGCAATGCCACGGGAGTGGAAGCCCAAATAGGCCGCATATACAAAGCGGAGGGGCTGCAAGCCGCCAATGCGTGGATTGAAGAAAACCTGCGCCCCCGCATGGAGCAACGCCTGCACAAGCTCCGCTCCGTTCACCCCCACCACGGTAAAAAATAAGCATTTATCCCCGCCCCATGAAACTCGTTAGCTGGAATGTAAACGGCATCCGCGCCACTTTGGGTAAAGGCTTGGCCGAAAAAATGGATACCTTGCAGGCGGATGTCCTCTGCTTGCAGGAAGTAAAAGCCCGCCCGGAGCAAGTGAGCGACCTCTGGCTAGCCTCCTGGCCCTATGCGCTGTGGAATCCGGCCCAGCGCCCGGGCTATTCCGGCGTACTCATCCTTTCCCGCATAGAACCGCTCAGCACCCATCTGGGCATCGACTGCCCGGAGCATGATACGGAAGGACGCGTAGCTACTATGGAGTTCCCGGATTTTTACTTGGTGAACTGCTACACGCCCAATTCTCAAAATGAACTGGCTCGCCTACCCTATCGCCAAGAGTGGGATGCTGCCTTCCGGGCCTATGTGTGCCGTTTGGCAGAAAGCAAACCCGTTGTCTTCTGCGGAGACCTCAACGTAGCCCACGAGGAAATCGACCTCGCACGCCCGGCGGCAAACCACTTTAGTGCCGGTTTCTCGGACGAGGAGCGCGCCGGCTTCTCCGCCCTGCTGCAAAGCGGCTTTGCCGATACCTTCCGCCGCCTCCACCCGGATGCCCGGGATTGTTACTCATGGTGGAGTTTCCGGGGTGGTGCCCGCGCTCGAAACGTGGGGTGGCGTATTGATTATTTCTGCGTATCAGAACCCCTGCTCCCCCGGGTGAAGAGCGCCGAGATTCATACCGATATTACCGGCTCCGACCACTGCCCGGTTTCTCTGGTACTCGACTGAGGCTCCCCCTCCCCCGAGGAGAACCCGGCAACCCCATGCTTTTGCCGGCCGCATGAGTGCAAAGTGCCGCCCCCAGCAGGTCGGTGAGAAGAAGTGTGGGAAAATGGAGGGGGGGACATGTACACGCAAGAAAAAAGACCGGCTCGACCTTGCAAATTCTGCGGCCAATGCAAACCTCCTCTTTCATTTTTGAAAAAAGGGGCAATATTCATCCTTTCCAAAACTGTTCTGCTATGGTAGAATGCGGCCAGCGTTATGACTCCCAAACACATTGTTGCCGTTATTGACTACGGCTCACAGTACACGCAGCTGATTGTGCGCCGTGTGCGTGAGCTGGGTTTCCTTGCCAAGCTCTATGCGCTTGAGGACCTGCACGAAATCTGCGAACCGGGTGCCATTATCCTTTCCGGTGGTCCGCGCAGCACCTCCGAGCCGGATGCCCCGGATATCGATTTTGAATGGCTCACTTCCTTCAATGTTCCCGTACTGGGTGTATGCTACGGCATGCAGCTTCTGAATGTGAAAACAGGTGGCACTGTGCGCCCCAGTAACAAGCGCGAATATGGTCCCGCCGCCCTCTTGCCGGAGAAGTTGGAAGGTCTGTATGCAGACATGTCCCCCTCCTCCCAAGTATGGATGAGCCACTCCGACACTGTGGACCACTTGGCCGATAACTGCCGCGTTATCGCCCGCAACAGCGAAGGCGTGCCGGTTTCCCTCCAGTGGGGAGAGCGCATGTTCGGCATCCAATTCCACCCGGAGGTAACCCACTCCCACGAGGGGCGCACCATCCTGAAAAATTTCCTCTCCTATGCCACAAACCTTGCCCGCTTCGATATTGGTGATTTCAAGCGAGAACTCATCGAAGATATCCGCGCCAAAGTGGGCAACAAGCAGGTGGTATGCGGCGTTTCCGGCGGTGTGGATAGCACCGTACTGGCCGTACTCCTGCACGAAGCCGGCGTAAACGTGCGCTGCATCTTCGTGGATAACGGACTCCTTCGCAAGGATGAAGCACGCGAGGTGCAAGCTAACTTCGAACGCATGGGCGTAAAAATCGAAACCGTGGATGCCTCCGCCCGCTTCTTGGAAGCACTGGCCGGAGAAACCGCCCCGGAAAAGAAGCGCCGCATCATCGGTAATCTCTTTATCGATGTGTTCTGGGATGCCGTGGGCGATGCGGAAATGCTGGCTCAGGGCACCCTATACCCGGATGTGATTGAAAGTGCCTCCAATGCTAAGAGCAAAGCCTCCGTCATCAAAACACACCACAACCGCGTGGAACGCGTACTCAAGATGCAGGAGGAGGGCAAAGTGATTGAACCGCTCGCCTTCCTCTTCAAGGATGAAGTGCGCGAGCTGGGTGCTTCCATGGGCATTTCGCACGATATCCTGTGGCGCCACCCCTTCCCCGGGCCGGGCTTGGCTGTGCGCTGCCCCGGAGAGGTGACTAAGGAACGCCTCGACATCATCCGCGAGTGCGATGCCATCTTTATCGGCACTCTGCGTAAATGGGATTGGTACGATAAGTGCTGGCAGGCATACGCCGGGCTCATCCCCGTTAAAACCGTAGGCGTAAAAGGCGATGAGCGCTCCTACGAATTCGCCACCAACCTGCGCGCCATCGTCTCCGAGGATGCCATGACGGCCGATTGGGTACAGCTGCCATACGATTTGCTGCGAGAAGCCTCCAACCGCATCCTCAACGAGGTATCCGGCATCAACCGCGTGCTGTTCGACATCAGCACCAAGCCGCCGGCATCCATCGAATGGGAATAATGCCCCACCGGGGCAACCGGCTCACTTTTACATCAGGCGCAGTAAACTGCGCCTGATTTTTTTGCTGCATCGTTTTTTTTACTCGTAATCAAAAATGAAAATGTGTAGAATGCGGGCAGTACACGTTCAACTCCCGGCATGAAGCAATTATTCTCCTATGCAAGTCTACTGTGTTGTGCTCTGGCGGCATGCGTTTTCACTTCCTGCGGTGATCCGTACGAGAAGGACAAGCCCCAATTTTCAGACATACAAGACCTCAACTCCCCGGATTATCGCGTAGGCCTTCCGCTGGAAGCCACAGCCATGTACAAAGGAGAAACTGAGCTTGCCAAAGCACGCCCCAGTTATTTCAACAGCCACCACGCTGCATACTCCGCCCTTTTGCAGGAAAAAATAGAAGCCTATGTGTTTGATAGCCACACGTTGGAATACGTGGCAGCCCATACGCCGGATTTCGAAATCCTCCCCGGCAATATCGGCACAGTAGATATCGCTATTGGTATTTCTCCGAATAATGCCACCCTCGTATCAAGCATCAACGACTTTATCGATGCCTATAAAACGAATGGCACCTATAAGGAGATGTACGCCCGATGGATTCAACTCAATAACCAAAAGAATGACCCCTACTCCGGAGCCGGAGTACCGGTCATGCCCAAAATCGAAGCCCCGGCCAATCCCACCCGCACCCTAGTAGTAGGCACGTGCAGCCAGCTGGCTCCCATGTGCTTCCCTGCCGTCAACGAGGAAGGTGAATCCACGCTTATTGGTTTCGATGTGGAGCTGCTCCAACGCTTAGCTCGCCACCTGAACGCAAGAATTGAATTACGGGATATGGACTACGTAACCCTCATCAATAAACTGGCCAGCGGTGAGCTGGACCTCGTGGTGGCCGGGCTGAACAAGACCGCCGAACGCGAAGAACGTGTTCTCTTCAGCAAGAACTACATCGAATCCCGCATTGTGGCCATGGTACGCACTACCCACACTAAGAAGAAATAAGCTGTAGACAGCCCTCGCTCCCCCGCTTCGGGAGAACTTTCCCCCGGTAGATGCAATGCTTTTTGATTGCCAATCGGGGGAAAATGCTGTAATCTCAGCGCATGTTCGTAGATAACATCCGAATTTTTGCAAAAGCCGGCAAAGGCGGGAATGGTTTGGCCTCGTTCCGCCGCGAGAAGTTTGTGCCTCGCGGTGGTCCCGATGGCGGAGATGGAGGGGATGGCGGCAGCGTAATTCTGGAGGTTAGCACCGGTACCAACGACCTGCGCTCCTATTTTTACGACCCCAAACTGATTGCCACGGACGGCATGCCCGGCATGCATGCCCGCAAGCATGGGCGCGATGGCAAAACCGTTATCGGCAAAGTTCCTCCCGGCACCATTGTTTACCGCAGTAATGCTGCCACCATGCAGGAAGCCACTTGGCTGGAACGCGAAGGCGATGGCATTGAACTGGAACAAATTGCCGACCTTACGGAACCCGGAGAACGATTCGTCCTCTGCCAGGGCGGCAAGGGCGGGCGCGGCAACTGGCACTTCCGCACAGCCACGGACCAAGCCCCCCTCAAATTCGAGTACGGCACGGAGGCAGAATCCGGCGTATTCTTTTTCGAGCTGCGCCGCATCGCCGATGCCGGGCTGGTGGGCTACCCGAATGCGGGCAAAAGCACACTACTTACAGCTATTTCCAACGCCACGCCGAAAGTGGCCAGCTACCCCTTCACCACACTGCAACCCATTGTGGGGGTGGTGGAGTTCGAGGACTATAACCGCTGCGTGGTGGCGGATATTCCCGGCATTATCGAGGGTGCTTCGCAAAACCGAGGCTTAGGGCACGAGTTCCTGCGCCATATTATGCGCTGCCATGTGCTGCTCTTTGTGGTAGATATGACCGGTCTGGAACACGACCCCGTGGAAGCCATACAAACTCTCCGCAAGGAAATCAAACTCTACTCCGAGGAACTGGCTACACGCCCGTGGCTCATCATCGCCAATAAGATGGATGAGCCCTGCGCCGCAGAGAACCTCGACATCCTCCGCCAGCGCTTCCCCAAAGTGGAAATTCTCCCCCTCTCCGCCGCCATGGGCGAGGGTGTACCCGCCTTCAAGGAACGCTTGCAACAAATCCTCCAGCAAGGTTGATTCCACGCTCGTGCTTGCCGCCATTCTAGCCGATGTTCATGCCAATCTGGAAGCCCTTCAGGCTGTGCTGGAGGATATGGAAGTGCATGGTGCCTCCGGCATCATCGGACTGGGGGATTACATCGGCTTCAACGGCAATCCGGCGGAATGCCTGGCTCTGCTCCGCCCTAAATTTCTGGCCGCAGTGCGGGGAAACCACGAAGCCGCGCTGCTGGATCGCAGCGTCTTCGGCATCCCCATGTACAATAGCATGATGGACCGCACGGAGGATATGCTCCCCCCGCAAGATATTGCCTGGATACGCCGCCTCCCTCACCATGCACGCTGGGAAAACTGCCTACTTGGCCATGCCACCCCGGAGGCTCCTAAACGCTGGGGGCGCATTGCCAATGTGAACGAAGCCGCAAAAGTCTTTGCCGCCGTGCAGGAACGCGTGAGCTTCTTCGGCCATACCCACCGTGCCTCCGTCTTCCGCTTCCGGCACGGCAAAGTGGACCAAATCCCCGTGTGCTACGATGCCCGGGGCGATTTTACCCTCCACCTTCCCAGAGGGGAACGCTTCCTCATTAACCCCGGCTCCGTGGGCCAACCCCGCGATATGAACTGGCGCGCTGCCTATGCCCTCTTCTGCCCGGAAACCTTCACCCTCCACCTCCGCCGCGTGCCTTACAACGTGGAGCAAGCCGGCACCAAAATTGCCCGCACCGGTCTCCCGGATTCCTTTGCCCGGGCTCTCCTCCATGGTTCCTCCCCCACAGGGGATTAATGTTTCCACCGGTTTGCGCTTGGTTCTCTCCTGTATGCCCCACCCTCGCACAAGCGAAGCGATTCATACACCTGCCGGTTCAAAACAGGCATTCAACAAAGCTTCCCGCTTCTAATCATAGTTTTAACACACCATGAACATTCATACCTCCGTTCCGCAGCTTGTGGGGAGTACCCCCCTGCTGGAGCCCACGCGCTACATCCAAGCCCACCGACTCCACGCCCGCCTCCTGCTCAAACTGGAAATGAACAACCCTGCCGGCTCCGTGAAGGACCGCGTGGCACGCGCCATTCTGGACGATGCGGAAACCACCGGGCGCCTGCAAGCCGGCGGCACCATCGTGGAGCCCACCAGCGGCAACACCGGCATCGGGCTGGCAGCCATTGGCGCAGCACGCGGCTACCGAGTCATCCTCACCATGCCGGAAACCATGAGCCGGGAACGCCGCAACATCATCCGAGCCTATGGAGCGGAAATCGTACTCACCCCCGGGGCAGCCGGCATGCAAGGAGCCGTGGACCGCGCGCAGGAACTCCTGCAAGAAATACCCGGCTCCATTTTAGCCGGACAATTTACCAATCCGGCCAATCCTGCAGCTCACTATGCCACCACAGGCCCGGAGATTTGGGAAGCCACCCGGGGGCAGGTGGATGCGTTGGTAGCCGGAGTGGGTACCGGGGGCACCATCTCCGGCACCGGGCACTACCTGCGGGAGAAAAACCCGGGCATTCACATTGTGGCGGTGGAGCCTGCCTCCTCCCCCTTGCTGAGCCAAGGCTACGCAGGCTCCCACGGCATCCAAGGCATCGGGGCAAACTTTATTCCGGCCACGCTGGACCGCAGCATCTATAACGAGATTATCCCCGTGGACAACGAGGTACCCATGGAAACGGCCCGCGAGCTGGGGCGCTTGGAAGGCATACTGGTGGGCATCTCCTCCGGGGCGGCACTGTGGGCCGCCACCCAACTGGCCGCCCGCCCGGAATGGGCAGGAAAAAGCATCGTCGTCATCCTGCCGGATGGGGCAGACCGCTACTACTCCACCACACTCTTTGCATGAAGCCGCCATTTAACTTAGATGTTTACCTGGTAACGGATGCGCCGGAGCGCTGCCGCTACGGCCTGTTGGAAACCGTGCGCCGCGCCGTGGAAGGCGGCGGGGTAAGCATGGTGCAATACCGCAGCGGGCATACCAACCGTGCGGACCTCTTGGCGGAGGCCATCCCCCTGCACCAATACCTGCGCGGAGTCGGCATCCCCCTCATCATCAACAACGATATTCTGCTGGCATTGGAACTGAATGCCGAGGGAGTACACATCGGCCAACGGGATACTCCCGTGGCCGATGCCCGCCGCTATTTGGGCCCGGATAAGATACTGGGGCTCACCGTGGCGAACGAGGCTGAAATGGCGGCTGTGGACGCATCCTTGGTGGACTATGTGGGCTGCGGTCCCGTGTTTCCCACCATCTCCAAGGACGATGCCCCGCCCGCGCTGGGCATAGCACGGTGGAATGCCATGGCTGCAAGCTGCCCGGTACCCATTTGCGCCATAGGCGGGCTGGATGCTGCGCGGGCTAAAGAACTGCGCGCCGGGGGGCATTGCGATGGCATTGCCGTGGTATCCGCTATCTGTGCGGCGGAGAATCCTGCCGCTGCTGCACGCGAACTCTCTGCCCGCCCGTGAATACCACAGCCCTGCCCTTTGCCCAAGTGCTGGAGGAACTGCGCCGCAGCAGCCCTCTGGTGCTATCCCTTACCAACTCCGTGGCGCAATCCATCACGGCAAACATGCTGCTGGCTGTGGGAGCAGCCCCGGTAATGCTCCGGGATACGGAAGAAATCGCGCAGCTACTGCCGGCAGCCTGCGGGGGGCTGCTCATCAACGTAGGCACCCTTTCCCGGGAGCAAGCCGCCGCCCAGCGGCACGCCGTGGCCTGCGCGCGCGCAGCCGGCATCCCCTGGGTATTGGACCCGGTGGCCGTGGGCTTCCTGCGTTTCCGCACGGATTTTTGCCGGGAGCTGCTGGAGCTGCAGCCCACCCTCATCCGCGGTAACGCCTCGGAAATCCGCGCACTGGCAGGTGAAAGCTCCGGCGGGCGCGGCCCGGAATCTACCGAGGAGAGCACCGCTGCCCTGCAAGCTGCTTGCAGCCTTGCCCTCCGGAGTGGCGCCGTAGTGCTGGTTACCGGAGCCACGGATTATGTGACGGATGGTACCCGCACGATGGCTCTGGGTAATGGGGACCCCCTCATGACCCGCGTCACAGCCGTGGGCTGTGCCATGGGTGCCCTTTGCGCTGCCTGCATTGCCAGTGCCCCGGATGCTTTTACCGGAGCCGCAGCCAGTGCAGCCATACTGGGCATAGCCGGGGAAAATGCTGCCGCCCGGCATCCCCTGCCCGGCAGTTTTGCCGCCGCCCTGCTGGATGAGCTGGCCGCGCTCACCCCCTCCACCGTGGTACAACAAACACGCATCCTCACCCCGGAAGGGAATTGAGGGAAGCCACATCCCGGCGGATTTGCGCCTGCAACTCCGCCAGCGAAGCAAAGTGCTGCTCCGCCCGCAAAAAACGCCGCAAGGAGACACAGAGATGCTGCCCGTATAAATCCCCCTGCCAGTGGGGAAAATGCGCTTCCAAACGCAGTATTTTCTCCGCTTCCGCAATCGTGGGGCGCCGGCCCAAATTGGCAATTCCCTGCCGCATGCCGCCCCCCGGCAGCAGCGCCTCCACCGCATACACCCCGGCCGGCAACAAGGCCGCATGCGGGTGTACCCGCATGTTCGCCGTGGGGAACCCCATGGTGCGTGCCAATTTTTGCCCCGTCTCCACCATGCCGCAAAGGGTATAGCTATGCCCCAGCAAAGCCTCCGCTTCCGGCATATTCCCGGCCGCCAGAAGCCGCCGGATGCGGGTGGAGCATATATTCTCCCCCCCCTGCCCGGCCATGGGCTGCACGCAAGCTTGCAGCCCATGCTGTGCGGCATACTGCCGCACCAATGCAGCATCCCCGGCGCCGCGCGCACCGAACTTCCAATTCTCCCCCACGGAAATACCTGCCATGGGGCATGCCGCGCGCAGACGCTCCAAGAAATCCACCGCCTCCACAGCCGCCAACTCCCGGGTAAAGGGCAGAACCAGCAGCACCTCCACCCCCAGAGCTTCCAGCAAAGCCATTTTCTGCTCCGGCAAGGGGGTAATAAGCATAGGCTGGCGCTGCGGAGCCAGCACTGCCAGCGGATGCTCTGCAAAAGTAAGAACCCCGCGCAATGCACCGGGGGTAGCTGCACTTTCCACCACCCGGCGATGCCCCCGATGCACGCCATCGAAGAATCCCATGGCCCAATGCACCGGGCGGTGCAAAGCCGCTAATTCCTCCATGCTGTGCAAAACCCTCATGGGTAAAATCCCCCTTCTTTCAAGAATTCCGGCGGTCGGCCAGCACCTTTTCCAACGGCAGCAGGCGCGCCAGCAGCTCCTCCCGCCCGGCAGCCTTCAGCGTAGGCACATCCACCGCCTCCGAAATATCGAACTTGCCGGAGCGCAGGCGGCGCAAAGCCGTGAGGTGTGCTCCGCAGCCCAGCCTCTGCCCGATATCATGTGCATAAGTACGCACATAAAAGCCCTTGGTGCAATGCACGGTGAAATCCACTTCCGCCGCTTCCAAATCGATGCGGGTAATGCTGTAATCCAGCACCTGCACGGCGCGGGCTTTACGCTCCACCTCCTTACCCTTACGCGCTAATTTATAGCAGGGTACGCCGTTAATTTTCACGGCGGAGTACATGGGGGGCACTTGTTCAAAGGGACCGTGGAAATGCTCAAAAGCCGCGCGAATATCCTCCGCACTCAGCCCGGCGGTCGATTTTTCCGCCACCACCTCGCCATCGGCATCCTGACTATTGGTTTCCACCCCCAGCCGCATGGTGGCCGTGTACACTTTATCCTCCCCCATGAGCATATCCTGCACCTTGGTTGCCTTGCCGATTACGACTATGAGCATCCCCGTGGCCATGGGATCCAGCGTGCCGCAATGGCCCACCTTCTTTGTACCCAGAATCCGGCGGCAAAGAGCCACCGCATTGTGGGAGGTAAAGCCCGGGTCCTTATCCACCAGCAGCACCCCGCAGGGAGCCTCCTGTTCCGGTGTTGCACTCATACGCCCGCTCATCCCAATTGAACTATTTCCCTGCTAATGGCTGCCAGCACCTTCGTGCAGCATTCCTCCAGCGGGCCCCGCATGCGAATACCGGAGGCCATGGCATGCCCGCCCCCGCCGAATTGAGCCGCAATGGCGGCCACGTTAATACGCTCATCCTTGGAGCGCAAGGAGATACGGATACGCCCATCCTCCAAATCCTCGAAGATGAGCGCCACTTTCACCCCTTGCAGCACGCGCACCACATCCACCAAATCCTTAGTCTCCTCCAGCCCCACGCCCAGCTCCGCCTTGCGCCCGGCCGGCATGGCATAATAAGCCACCGCCCCGGATTCCACCACCTGCATATGGCGCAGCACATCCCCCTGCACCCGCAGGGCGGCATGGGAAAGCTCCTGGTAAAGGCGGCGGTTCACCCCGGCCACATCCACCCCGGCCTCCAGCAGCTCCGCGCCCATACGCATCACCTCCGCCGTGGTGCTGCCATACTGGAAGGACCCCGTATCCGTACTGAGGGCCACATACAACGCTGCCGCCACCTCTCGCGTAAGCGGGCAGCCCCAGCTTTTAAGCAGGCGGTGCAGCACACAAGCACAGGCAGCCGCCTCCGCCTCCACGATGTTGAGCTGCCCGTAGCAGGTGTTAGAACCATGGTGGTCAATGTTCACCAAGCAGGGAAAATCCGCCAGCAGCAGCAGGGAGCGGTCTCCCAGGCGCTTCATATCCCCCGTATCCACGCAGATAACCATCTGCACATCCGCCGGCAGCTCCGGCGGCGTGGGGACAATCTGCTCCGCACCTTGTAAAAAAGCATAGCGGGCAGGCACGCCATCCTCATTCCACATGTACACCTTCTTCCCCATGCCTTGCAGGGATAACCCCAATGCCAGGGTGGAGCCTATGGCATCCCCATCCGGTCGGAAATGGGAAATCACCGCAATCGTATCGTACCGGTTAATCAATGCTTGCAGTTCCGCTTCCATCATCGTTCTGCCGCCGATGATACCCATTTCCGCACGGCGGGTCAAGTACGGACACTTTTTCCCGCATGCTCCCGCCGCAATTTTCCTTGACATAGCAGAAGGCAAGGCGTATGGTCTGGGGCAGCTTTTTGGCTCCTAATCCATTATCACCTCTTATGAACCGCGACGAAAAAACACTCATTCTTTTCAAACCGGATTGTGTTCGCAAGAATCTTTCCGGCATTATCCTGCAACGCCTGCTGGGGGAAGGTTTCCGCCTGCGTGGTATGAAGATGATGCAGCTGGACGATGCCATCCTGCGCGAACACTACGGCCACATTATTGATTTGGTGATTGACGGCGAACCCCTCTTCCCGAAACTCTCCTTCTTTATGCAGACCAGCCCCGTGGTGGCACTGGTACTCTCCGGTCCCGGCATTATCACCCGTGTACGCAGCATCCTTGGGCCCACCAACTCCATGAAGGCCGATAAAGGCACCATTCGCGGCGATTACGGCACCAACAGCATGCTCAACATCTGCCACGCCTCCGATTCCCCCGAAAGCGCCGAGGCGGAAATCGCCCGCTTCTTCAAGCCGGAGGAAATCTTCGATAACGTGGACTAATCCGCACACACCGCACTTTTCCCCCTCCCCCCGCTCCATCCCGGAAGCGGGGGATTTTTTTACCCGGAAAAGAGGGTTGCACTGTGGCGGCAAATCGGTTAAGATAGCGGAGTCATGCACCGCCACGGGCTTTACCACGCACTCCTTGTCCTTTCCCTTGCACTGCCCGTATGGGCGGCGCCTGCCCCTTCCACGCCCATTGTACCGGATTTGCCGGATGATGATGTGGCGGAGGAAATCGTGGAAACCGTCAAACTGGGTGGAGAGGACCGCGTGCCGGCCATGCAGGAAGGCGTGGAGCAAGCGGAAAGCTACGAACAATCCACCGCCGAGGAACCCTCCGCCCCCTCCCCTACCCATACCCCTGTGGCACCCGATAGCATGGAGGAGGACACCACGGATGCCTCCATCAAATCCGCCGATGAGGTGGACGACCCTACCGTACACGACCCCTCCCGTGTGGCCTATGCCACCACGCGCCGCAACGCTCGCACCATGTCCCTGGCAGTGCCGGCGCCGCGCGGTCTGATTACGGACCGCAACGGGCAGGTAATGGCTTGCTCGGAGGTGGCCTACCAGCCCGCCATTAACTTTGGCCAGTTGCAGGACGAAAGCGAGCAGAACATCCTCTCCATCGCCCGGAAAGTCATGCAGGCTTACACCGATGCCGGGCTGGAACTCAAAGAGAAAACGGATGAGCAACTGCTGGACCACTACCGCCAGCGCCGCTGGCTCGCTCTGCCCGTGGGGCCCACCCTGCGCGGAACGGAGGCCAAAGCCTTGCAGGAAAAAATGGGGCAAGTACCGCACAGCCACTTCATCCCCATCTACATCCGCAACTATCCCTCCAAAACCTCTGCCTGCCACATTCTGGGCTACACGGGCGTGAAGGCCAAACTCCCCACCGGTCCCATTAACCACAACGACCCCATCTTCGAACGCCAGGAGGGCCGCGCCGGCTTAGAGCAAAAATTCAACAAACAACTCACGGGCAAAGCCGGCATCTGGCGCCTCATGTTCGATGAACACGGAAACAAAATTCTGGACGAGCTGCAAAGCAAGCCCAAACCCGGCGGCACCGTCGTCACCACACTTCATTTGGACTGGCAGAAAGCCGCCGAGAAAGCCCTGCGGGAAAACACCTTGGGGCGCGGAGCCTTCGTGATGGTGGATGTGCATACCGGGGAAGTACTGGTGCTGGCCTCCGCCCCGAATTTTGACCCGAACACCTTTATCCCGGCCATTTCCCAGAAGGATTACGATGCCCTGCGGAACGACCCGAACACCCCGCTGGTATCCCGTGCCTTTGCCGGTGTGTATCCCCCCGCCTCCACCTTCAAGACCATTACCGTGGCCGCCGGACTTCGCCACAACGTCATCACGGAAGGCACCTATGTGAACTGCCCGTACAGCATCCGCATCGGCGGTCACGAATTCAAAAACCACAGCAAATTCGCCGGCTCCATTAACTGCGTTACCGCCCTCGTACTCTCCAATAACCCCTTTATGTACCAAATTGCCGCCACGCGGGAGCCCCGCATCGGCGCAGCGCGCCTGTGCGAAACAGCACGCCGCTTCGGCTACGGCAGCACCTCCGGCCTCCCCCTGCCGGATAAAGCCGGCAATGTGCCGGACGAGGCTTGGATGCACCGCAACTACGGCCGCGGCTTCATGGCGGGCGATGCCGCCAACATGGCCATCGGCCAGGGAGCACTGCTGGCCACCCCGCTGCAGGTGGCGCACGCCGTGGCCGGCATTGCCAATGGCGAATACCTGCCCAAGCTCCAGCTCATCCGCCAAGTGCTGGACCGCGATGGCAACGTAGTGTACCAATTTACCCCGGTGGCCCAAGGGAACCTGAAGGATATGTCCCCGGCACTCAGCGTAGTACGCAAGGGGATGAAGGCTGTGGTGAATGGTGGTACCGGCCGCCGCGCCGCCCTGAGCTACGTTTCCAGCGCAGGTAAAACGGGAACGGCCCAATGGGGGCGCACCTCGGATGATTGCCGCTTGGCTTGGTTTGCCGGCTTCCTCCCGGCGGATGAGCCGCGCTACGCCTATGTGGCCCTGTACGAAGGGCGCCCGCACCAGCGTATTTCCGGCGGTCACATGGCGGCAGCCATCATCAAAAACTTCTTTGAGAGCATCCAGCCCTCCATGCAGGAAGCGCTGGAGGCTCCCCGCCGTAAACTGAACGCCCCGGAGGACTCCGCCACCGCGGAGGAGGAGGAAACCGCCGAAGAAATCACCCCGACCACCCCGGAAGCCGCCGCCGAGCAGCAAAAAAGAGAAGCTGCCCGGAAACGCCACAGCCAAACCGGCTGGGACGATGGTCGCGCCCGCCGCTAAGCCTGCCTTTTCCGGCGCCCTACCCCTTCCGGGGGTGGGGCGCTTATTTGCCTTGCAATCATACACAGAGCTGGTACAATGGGGCCAACATGAAAATTGCCGTCATCGGAAAAGGTGGGCGCGAGCAGGCTCTCGTAGAGACCCTGGCCGCCAGCCCGTGTAAGCCCCAGCTCTTCACCTTCCCCGGCAGCGATGCCATTTGCCAAACAGCCACGCCCATTCCGGCCACCGGGTTCGATGAACTCATCCAATGGATGGTGGATAATGGCATCGACCTCTGCGTGGCGGGGGAGGAAAGCTACCTCGTGAAGGAAGAAGGCTTGGCCAACCGCTGTGCCGCCGCCGGAATCCCCTGCTGGGGACCGCAAAAGGAAAGCGCCCAGCTGGAAGCCTCCAAGGAATTTGCCAAGGATTTCCTGCTGCGCCACCGCATTCCCACCGGTGCCGCCACCGCCGTGGATAGTTACGAGGCCGCCATTGCCGCTATTGGCGGGCAGTACCCCACCGTACTCAAGTTCGATGGTTTGGCTGCCGGCAAAGGCGTGGCCGTCTGCCCGGATGCAGCCGCTGCGGAGGAGTTCCTCTCCGAGGTATTCATCCAAAAGCGCTTTGGTGCCGGGCGCCTGCTGGTGGAGGAATTCCTCACCGGTCCGGAGATTTCCATTTTCGGTGCCATTTGCGACGATAAGTACCTCATTCTCTGCCCGGCACGGGATTACAAGCGCCTGCAGGATGGGGACGAAGGTCCGAACACGGGCGGCATGGGTGCCGTGGCCTCCCGCCGGCTGGCCGACCCGGAACTGCTCCGCACCATCGAGGAAAGCATCGTAGCCCCCACAGTACGTGGTTTGCAGGCGGATGGTCTGCCCTACCGCGGCTTCCTGTACTTCGGGCTAATGCTCACGCCGCAAGGTCCCAAGGTGATTGAGTACAACTGCCGTTTCGGTGACCCGGAGTGCGAGGCCGTTATGCCCCTGCTGCGGGGGGATTTGGCCACCTTCTGCCTGAATGGGGCCCAAGGCAAATTTACGCCGGAACTCATCTCCTTCGATGAGGGGTGGAGCATATGCTGCATTCTGGCCTCTGCCGGCTACCCCGCCTCCTCCCACTCCGGAGACCTCATCTCCGGGCTGGAGAATTGCGCCGCCCGCGTATTCCACTGCGGTACAAAGAAAACCCCGGAGGGCTGGGTTTCCAACGGTGGGCGCGTACTGGCCATCGTGGCTCAAGGTGCCACGCTCGAAGCCGCCCGCACCGCAGCCCATGCAGAGGCCGCTAAGGTGAATTTCCCCGGCGCCCAGCGCCGCAGCGATATAGGCTACCGCAATATGTAACCCCATACCCCACCGCTTATGACGGATGATGCCCTTAACCCCGCCCCGGAACTCCAATTCCTGGAGGATTATCTGAATACGCCCGCCCCCACCGGGCTGGAGATGGACGCCCAGCGCCTCTGGGCGGCATATATCCGCCCCTTTACCGATGAGCAGCACTGCGATGCCTATGGCTCCACATGGGCATTGCTACGGGCGGAAAAGGAAGATGCCCCCACCCTCATGCTCGATGCCCATGCGGACGAAATCGGCTTCTCCATCCGCTATATCGACGATAATGGCTTTGTGCGGGTGGAGCGCGTGGGCGGCAGCGATGTGGCTATTGCCCGCGGGCGCCGCATCCGCTTCCTGGGGGCGGATGGAGATGTATTCGGCATTACCGGTAACACGGCCATCCACATCCGGGACGATGGGGACAAAGCCCCCAAACTCTGGGATTTGTACGTGGATTTAGGCTGCGATTCCCGCGAGGAGGTGGAGGCACTCGGCCTGCGTGTGGGGGATGTGGGCGTGTACTGCGATGGACCGCTCATGCTCAACGAGGGACGCCGCCTCGTCTGCCGCGCGCTGGATGACCGCCTCTGCGGCTACATCCTGGCAGAAACCGCCCGCCGCCTGCACGAACAAAAAATTCGCCCGGCTTGGAACATTGTGTTTGCCAACACCGTGCAGGAGGAGATTGGCTGCGTGGGTGCCGGCATGCTGGCCTTCCGCCTCCAACCGGATGCCGCCATTTGCCTGGATGTCACCCACGCCACGGATTCCCCCGGGTTGGATAAAGGACGCTATGGGGATGTGCGGCTGGGCAAGGGTGGCTGTCTGGCATTCGGTCCGGTATGCCATCCCAATCTGAATGCCCGCTTAGAACTACTGGCGGATAAACACGGCATCCCCCTACAGCGGGAAACTACCGGCCGCGCCACAGGTACGAATACGGACCAAGTGTACCGCTCCCGCGGCGGTGTACCCGCCACCTGCTTCTCCCTTCCCCTGCGCTATATGCACAGCCCGGTGGAAACAGCGGATATGGCGGATGTGCAAGCCTGTATCGACCTGCTCACCGCCTTCATTACCGCGCTCTCTGCGGAGGACGATTTCCGCCATAAGCTCTAATTCTCCGCTGCCACCGGCTCGCTTTTCCGCCGGGTTCCCCGCACCACCGGGGAACCCGGCTTTTTCCTGCCATTTTCCCACAGATTCTTGACATGCAGAAAGGAGCGGTGTAAGATGCCCGCGAACATGAACACTTACAAAATCGCAGTACTGGCGGGCGATGGTATTGGCCCCGAAGTCATGGAGGAAGCCCTGCGCGTTCTGGACGCCGTGGAGCAAAAATTCGCCTTCCGCACGGAGCGCACAGCCTGCTATGTGGGTGGTGCCGCCATCGACCACTGCGGCAAAGCCCTCCCTGCGGAAACGCTGGCAGCCTGCGAAGCGGCGGATGCCATCCTCTTCGGCTCCGTGGGTGGCCCGAAATGGGATTCCCTGCCGCCGAACGAACGCCCGGAGCGCGGCGCCCTGCTGCCCCTCCGCAAGCATTTCTCCCTCTATGCTAACCTGCGCCCCGGCATTTGCCTGCCGGAACTGCTGGATGCTTCCCCGGTGAAAAACAGCCTCATTCCCGGCGGATTCGATATTCTTTGCGTGCGCGAACTCACCGGCGGCATGTACTTCGGAGAGCCCAAGTTCTACGGCGAGCGCGAGGGCGAAACCGTGGCGCTGGATACCCTCTTCTACAAGCGCAGCGAGGTGGAACGCATTGCCCACGTGGCTTTCCAAGCTGCCATGGGCCGCAGCAAGCGCCTTTGCAGCGTGGATAAGGCAAACGTGCTTGCCTCCTCCGTTATGTGGCGCGAGGTGATGAACGACATCGCCCCCCAATACCCGGAGGTGCAGCTTACCCACATGTATGTGGACAACGCCGCCATGCAGCTGGTGCGTAACCCGCAGCAGTTCGATGTGATGGTGACGGAAAACACCTTTGGCGATATTCTGACGGATGAGATGGCCGTTATCTGCGGCTCTCTGGGAATGCTGCCCAGTGCCTCCCTGAGCAATGGCTCCGGGGAGTGTTTCTTCGGTCTGTACGAGCCCTCCGGCGGTTCCGCCCCGGATATTGCCGGGCAAGGTATTGCCAACCCCGTGGCTCAAATCCTCTCCATGGGGATGATGCTGCGCTATTCCTGCCGCGAAACCGCCGCCGCTGATGCCGTGGATGCCGCCGTGCGCCGCGTGATTGCTGCCGGCTACCGCACCGGCGACCTCGCTACCGGCGCTCCCGGGGAAATCCGCGTGGGTACCCGCGGCATGGGAGATGCCATCATCGCCGCGCTGTAACCCCTCCCACGCTCCGGCACATTTTCCGGCCCCCATCCCCCCCTGCGGAGGATGGGGGCTTTTCCGTGGCGCAGTGCAAAAAAAGACAACCCACGGGATTTTCCCATGGGTTGCCCATTTAGCCCTGTACAGGCAAAATCCTTACTTCTTAAGCTTGACGGTACCCGTGTAGGTAAGCGTCGTGGTGCCCTTATCGGCCAAATCCACATAGTCGCGCTGGGCGGAATCAGGATCATCCTCCTCATCAATGTAGTTGCTATCACCCAGCACGATGGTGCCATCGGCCTTGTAGAAGGTAGCCTTACCCTGAAGCGTGCAATCCACCTCCTTGTTGCGGTGATTCTCAATATCCTTGAACACGTACTCCGCACCGAAGCCCGTACCCAAGCGGCAGGATTTAGCCGTATTACCCACGCCAAGGAACTGAATGAAAGCAACATCATTCAGGATGGAACCATTGGCAATACCGAAGGAAGCCGTAATCGTCACAGTATCACCCTCCACCTTCATGCTCTGGATGTTGAAGTGACCATCATAGCGGGAGTTATCGCTGAAGGTGTACACGGCGGAAAGCGTGCGGTAAGAGATAGCATCCAGCAGCTGCACATCCATGGCACCCACATAAGCCGTACCCTCAATGGTTACATTGGAAAAGCAACGAGCCCAATCCTCTTCGCTGCTACCGCCACCACCGCCACCGCAGGAGGTGAGGGCAATACCACCGGTGAATGCAGCCAGAGTCAACACGGAAAGAAAAAGCTTTTTCATAATCAGAGAAGATAAAATTGAGTAATGACAGAACAGTCTATGCGTTGCAGAATACCACATAGCCATGGGAACGCAAGAAAAAAAAACGGGATGATTGTTTTTTTCTGCAACATCGCTTAAGCTGAAAGGGATTTCCCTCCCCCACCGCCCGGATTCGGTGTAGCTGCATACACATAAGATGGCCACGGCATAGAGCGGCATCGGTGCGTTACCCAAATGAAAAAATATTTTCTGAGATTTAACAATTAGCGTGTTGGAAAACATGGAGGCATAGACTGTTCTATCACTCCTTACTTTTATCACGTACCATGAAAAAGTTTTTTCTTTCTGTGTTGACTCTGGCTGCATTCACCGGTGGTATTGCCCTCACCTCCTGCGGTGGCGGCGGCGGCAGCGGCAGCGAAGAGGATTGGGCTCGTTGCTTTAACAATGTGACCCTTATGGCCACCGAGGGTATTGGTTTGATGAAGGTGCAACTTCTCGACCCCATTTCCTACCGCTCGCTCAACGCTGTGTATACTTTTAGTTCGGATGCTCCCTATTCCGGGTACTTCAACATCTCGAGCATGAAGGTAGAGGGTGATACTGTCACAATTACCGCTACTTTCGGTATCGAAGACGGCGCCCTTCTGAATGCGGAAGGTTTCCTCGAATTCCTGGGCATGGGTGGTGTGGCCAAATCCTGCAAGATTTCGGGGCCGTTCGGTGCTGAATATACCTTCCATAACATCAACGATCATCACGACAAATCGGCTACATGCCAATTTCAGGGTAAAGCTACTTTCTACAGGGCAGATGGTGCTATCATCATCGGCGACAGCAACTACATTGATGAGGAGGATGATCCCGATCCCGCCCAGCAAGACTACATCGATTTGTCCAGGAGGGATAAGGTAAGCTTCAGCTATGAAGGCCGAATTAAGATTCGTAACTAATTTAGAGAACAAAGTTATTCGCCGAGAACCCGCATGCAAACCATGCGGGTTCATCGTTTTCCGGCATAATGGACAAGACAGCATTAAAACGCACATTTTACTTGCCATAACCCTGCTGTTAGAATAAACTATGCTCGTGCAACAGATTGCTTTCAACGAAATTAGTGCAGCAGAGGTTTCAGCGATTCCGGCGATGGAACAGCTGGAGCTTTTCTTTGCGTTCAAGGTGGATAAGGATCTGCTGGCCGGGAACCCGACGGACAGCCGCTTCGGGGTGCTGGAGCGCGAGGGACGCAAGATTTTCCGCTTCCGTTCCAAGGATTACCGCATTTACTTCACCGTGGAGGGGGAGGATACCGTGGTGGTGCAGCGTGTGCTGCATGCCGATTCCCTGAAGGACTTTTTCTTCCGCTCCGGCATGGGGCGCGCCTCGGAGGACCAGAAGCTGAGCAAATCCCGCTCATTCTGGAAGTTGATTGAGGATGGCGAGCATGCAGCCCGCAAATCCAAGTGATTTCCACCCCCGCCTGCAAGGCGAACCACCGCCTTTTTTCTGAATTTTGGCCGCATGGGTTGCCAGTATTCTGCAAATGCCCGCCCGCATCGGAGCCGTAGCGGGGGTAACGCTGACGCAGCTGGTACGCATGCGGCTTTTTTTGGTACCGGCGGTGATATGCCTACTGCTGCTGGCGCTGCAATTTCTGCCCTATCAGGCCGGTATCAGTCTGGAGTTCCAAGGGGCTGCACAATTACAGCTTATTAAGGATGTGGGGCTGGGCTGCATGCAGCTTTTCGCCTTGCTCTTCTGCGTGGCAGCCACGGCTTTGCTGCTGCCCCGGGATACGGAGGACCGCATTCTCTACACGATTTTAAGCAAACCCGTACCGCGTTTTGATTATCTGGCAGGGAAAGCACTGGGGGTATTCAGTCTGCTGCTCATCATGGTACTGCTCATGGATGGGATGCTGAGCCTGCTGCTCCACCTGCGGGCGGAAAGCATTAGCCAAGAACTACGCACCGCTCTGGCAGCCGGGGGATACAGCCCGCAGGAAATGCAACCCTGGCTGGAGCAGGTGCAAGCCGCCGGCAACAGCCTGAACACCCAGCGCGGTATTCTGGCCGCCCTGCTGGGCTATGGCGTACTCACCAGCCTCACGCTACTTATCTCCAGCTTTACCAGCGGCACCATTGTAAGCATCATCTTTGCCCTAGGGGCATACTTTATCGGCATGTTCCGCCACACACTTTTTGCCGCGCTCTCCGGCGGGGAGGGTACCACGCCTATCATGCGCGGTGCGGAGCAGCTTTGCGCCATTCTTCTGCCGGATTTCAGCCTGTTCACCGTGGCGGATACAGCCTCTGCCGGGGTACACCTCAGCTGGTCTATGCTGGGTGGGCTGGCACTCATTGCCGCAGGATACATTCTGCTGCATTTGTTTACGGCTACTTGGATTTTTGCCCGCAAGGAATTCTAACCCCATACTCGCCCCATGGATACGCCGGATGAGTTGCTACGCCGCGCCACCGCAGGAGATGCTCATGCCTGCCTGCATATGGGTAAAAGGCTCATGCGGGGCCGCAGCAGCACGGCGCGCAATTTTGAGGAAGCGGTGGAGTGGTTCGACCGCGCGGCTCGCGCCGGTCTGCCGGATGCTCGCTACTGGCTGGGTAAATGCTACCTGAAAGGACTGGGCTGCCTGCGCGACCCCGCCGGCGGCGTAAGCTGCCTGGAGCAGGCCGCACACGCAGGGCATGCAGCGGCGGCCCTGCGGCTGGGGCTTTGTTTTGAAAGCGGCCTGGGTGCCCCCAAAAGCACCGAGCTGGCGGCTTGGTGGTACCGCAAAGCCCAAGCACTCGGGGAACCGCGCGCCACGGAACAGCTTCTGCGCTTGGCCAAGGGCTGAGTACCGCCACCGCACATATGCACGCAAAAAAGGATTGTGCGCCGGGGTGTACGGGGGTATACTTCCCCCAGCCATGAATCTTACGCTGAAGTATACGCCCCTCCCCGCCGATGTTTATTGCCGCACGCGCGACCGCCTGGCTAAGCACCTGCCTGCGGGTTCCCTCGTGGTGGTGCATGCCAACGATGTGTACCCCACTAATGCCGACGGGACATTGGCCCACCACCAAAATGCCAATTTGTTTTATCTGACGGGGATTGACCAGGAAGAGACGGTACTCATCATGCGTATTGGCGAGGGCGGTACCCACGAGGATACCCTGCTGCTGCGGGAAACCAATGAGCAAATTGTGATATGGGAGGGCGCACGCCTTTCCAAGGAGGATGCCTCTGCCCTCTCCGGCATTGCGGATGTGCGCTGGACTCAGGAGTACAACCGCCTACTGGCAGAATGGGTGCCGGCTGCCCGGGGGCTCTGGCTGGAAAAGGATAACCACCCGCGCCGCTATACTTATGTTCAAACCCGCAACGAGCGCATGGCTGCCGCCCTGCAGGCCGCTTACCCGGATGCAAAGCTCCACAGCCTGTATCCCCTGCTGGCGGAGATGCGCCTCGTGAAATCCCCGGAGGAGATGCAGCAATTGCGCGAGGCCTGCCGCATTACCGGTGCCGGATTCTGCGATTTGCTCCCGCAGGTAAAACCCGGCATGGGTGAGTGGGAGATAGAGGCCATCCTCTCCGCTGCTTACCTGCGCCGCCGCGCCCGCAAGTTCTCCTTCCTCCCCATTATTGCCGCCGGTGCGGATACTTGCGTGCTGCACTATATTTCCAACCACAAAACCTGCCGGGACGGCGATTTGATTCTCTGCGATATCGGCGCGGAATACGGCGGCTATGCGGGGGATATGACGCGTACCATCCCGGCCAACGGTAAGTTTACGCCGCGCCAGCGCGCCGTGTACGAATCCGTACTGGCCGTGCATCGCTACGCAGCCTCCATTATGCGCCCGGGTGTGGAAAAAGCAGAATACGAACGTCTTGTGCGCGTGCGCATGGCCCAGGAACTGGTCAAGCTCGGCCTGCTCTCCCGGGAGGAGGTGGATGCCCAGCCCACCAACCCGCTCTGCGTCCGCAAGTATTACATGCACGGCACTTCCCATTCCCTCGGGCTGGATGTACACGATGTGAGCCCCGATGCCCCTACCTTTGCCGAGGGGCAGGTGTGGACGATTGAACCCGGTATTTACATCCCGGAGGAAAACATCGGTATCCGCTTGGAAACGGATGTACTCATCCTTGCGGATGGGGTGGAAGATCTCATTCCCAATGCCCCCATCGAGCCGGATGAGATTGAGGCCGCCATGGCTGCCGGGCACTGAGCCTGCTCAACAATCCGTAAAATCATACTTCCGAATTTTGCCGAATCCGGGAGTGGGGCGGTGGGCTTCCCAAAAAAGGAGCAGCACCGCCCCAAGCAACAGCAAGCGCATACCCGTATCCAGCGGGTAATCCACAATCTCGTGTGTGCTGCCAAGGCAGTTGCAGCTCAGCTCCAACCCACGCACCCACGCTTGCAGGTACAAAAACAAGAAGGTACCGCACATGGCCAGTGCCCATACCGTGGCACCTCGGTAGTGCCATTTGCCCAGTAGGCACGCCGCCACCACCAGCTCCATCGACACGCCGATACAGGCCAAGGGCATAGAGCATACCTCCGGCAGCAGGCGGCTGCGTGTTAAAAAATCCGCAGTCTCCCCCAGCCCCGCCACCTTCTGCATGCCGGTTAGCAGAAAAAAGCCCCCGAGGCCCAGCCGCAGCAGAGCCAGCAGCAATGTCATGTAGCGGTTCTTCACCATACCGCAGAAAGTGTACACCATCTTCCCCCCTGCGGCAAGCACAAGCACAGGCATGAGAGGGGCGAATTCGGCCGCTTTCCATTTTTGAGGAGGATATATTATTGATTCTTAGTCATTTTTGGCACATTTATATCCGGCGAATCGCAAGGGATATGGGTATGGTAATTATTCACCAAATAAGTATCTCTTACCAAGGTGGTGGTGAAGATGACTCGCACAAGCATACCATTTTTTTAAACGAATTTTTGATTTTTAGGCAACTACCACCCACCTAACTCTATGAATCACAAAATAACGGTTCCGCAGGGGACCACTATGGAAAGGGGGTACGCATGGTAAGATTGCAACGCTTACGGCGTACCCTGAGAGGCGCAGGAGGCGTACGCCTGTACGATATACCCGGAGTTATCTATCCGCCGGAGATGCTGGAAGAGCCGAGCAAGACTCCGCCGGGGCAGGACAAATTGCAAATGCAAGCCCCGCCATGGGGAGTAAGCACGCAGGAGGCCGCGCAAATGCTGGGGCTAAGCCTCTCCGGCACTCGCAGTTTACTGCAACGGAAGCGAGTACGATACATGGCCGTGGGTACCCAGCTGCAGAATGCGCGCTTGTACTGGCACCGGGAGGAAGTGGCACGGCTTTGCACGCGAGCCATGCCGAGGGTACACAGCCGGCCGGAGCATACGTACAGCGCAGCGGAGGTGTGCCAAGTGCTGCAAATTGGGCGCAGCAGCCTGTACCGCTATGTGCGGCGCTATAAGCTCAAGGAGATACGGGTAAAACTGCTGACGCAGGGGCACCTGCGGCGCAAGTATTTTTACCTGCAATCCGAGATTAGGCAACTGGCGGCCCGCATTCGCGCCGCGAAATCGCACATGGTGGAAGCCAGCCATTTGATGCGAGAGACAGAGAAGAATTAAGCCCCACACGCTGCACCACCTAAGGTAGGGGTGGTGCAGCTTCCTCCTTTGCCGGAGAGCGGCGGCACAGCTGCTCCAGCATACGGGAGAGGATAAAATACCCCCAAGGGATAAACAAGGTACCCAACAGCGTGGCCAAGCCCATGCCGCCAATCACACAAAAGCCCACCACACGGCGCGCAGCCGCCCCGGCGCCGGATGCCGCCGCCAAGGGAATACAGCCAAGAATAAAGGCCAAACTCGTCATCAGAATAGGCCGCAAGCGCACATCGGCCGCCCGCAGCGTGGCATGCAGAAGGGAAAAGCCCTGCTCCCGGCAATTCTGGGCAAACTCCACAATGAGAATGGCATTCTTCGCCGCCAGACCAATCAGCATAATCAGACCGATGCGGGCATACAAATCCAGCTGCATATGCCCGGCCAGCAGTCCCAGAAAAGCCCCCAGCACCGCAATAGGAATCGTGATGGCCACGGAAAGCGGGCGCCCCCAACTGCCATACAGGGAAGCCAGCAGCAAATATGCAAAGGCTCCGGAGAGCAGCAGCAGCATCCCCAGCCCCAATCCCGCTGCCGCTTTCTGCTCCTGAAAACTCATACCGGAATAGGAATAGCCCATATCATCCGGCATGGTGCGCTCGAAAGCCGTTTCCAGAGCGGCCATAGCCTGTGCAGCAGAATAGCCCGGGGCGGCTACCACCTCCAGCATAGAAGCATTATACATATTCTGGCGCAGAATGAACTCCGGTCCCCAAGTGGGGAGAATCTGCACCAAACTTTCCAGCGGGATGCGGCTGCCGGAGGCACCCGGCAAGTAGAGCTGCCGCAGGTTCTGCTGCGTCATTCGGTACGGAGCATCCGCCTGGAGGTATACTTGGTACTGGTAGCCGAAGCGGTTCATATAATTCACGAAAGTGCTACCCAGATAGGTTTGGAGCGTATCGTACAGCGCCGGGAGCTGCACCCCTTGGGTAAGGGCCTTCTCCGTGTGGGGTACCAGAAGGAGCTGGGGCGTATCCGCCGCCATCAGGTTCTGCACAGAGGCCACCTGCGGAAGGCGAGAGAGCGTTTTCACAAAATCCTCCGTTTGGGCGGCAAGGTAGCGGCTGCCCTTTCCGGCGCGGTCCTCCAGCATGAGGGTAATATCCCCGGAGGCGCCCACTCCCGGAATGGGTGGCGGGCACACGGCAAAAGCCACACCGCCTGTATCCAGTGCCGCCAGGCGCCCCCGCAGTGCCTGAGCTATGGCCACGGCATGCTCCGCCGGGGTCTCCCGTTCTGCCCAGGGCTTTAGGGAGACGAAGAAGAAGGCATTAGCCGTACTTTGAACCCCGGTAAGCAGGTTAAAACCATTCACCATCACCACGCCCTCTACCCCGGGCGTATGGAGCAGCTCCGCGAGAATCCCCTCGGAGGCGTGTTCCGTAGATTCCAAAGAGCTGCCCATGGGCATTTGCAGAGCTCCGTAAAAATAGCCCTCGTCCTCCATGGGGAGGAAGCCCTCCGGCAAACGCTGTGCCAGCGGGTATAAAGCCCCCGCCAGCGAGAGCAGTGCCACCAGCACCGGCACACCGGAACGAATCATCTGCCCCGATACCCACACATACCCCCGGCGCAGCACATACATACCGGCCTGCCAGTGCCGCGCCATCCACCCCGGCGCACGATGCGGCCGCAGTAGCAGTGCTGCCAGTGCCGGGCTAAGGCTCAACGCATTAAAGGCGGAAAGCAAAATTGATACACCAATCGTCACCGCAAATTGCTTGAACAGCACCCCCGTAATCCCCGGCAGTAGCAAACAGGGGAAAAAGACCGCCGCCAGAACCAAGGCCGTGGCCACCACCGGGCCGGCCACCTCCCGCATGGCTGCCAATGTGGCTGCGGCGGGCGGCTCCCCCGCCTCCAAATGCACTTGCACCGCCTCCACCACCACAATCGCATCGTCCACCACCAGCCCAATGGCCAGCACCAGCCCCATAAGGCATATGGTGTTAATTTCCATCCCGAAGAGCGGCAGGAACAGAAAAGTACCCAGCAAGCTCACCGGTATAGCCGCCAGCGGGATGAGCGTGGCCCGCGCATCCTGCAAAAAGAGAAATACCACCAGCATCACCAGCACCAGCGCGAGCAGCAGCGTGCTGAGGATTTCCTGAATTCCCAAGCGCACACTTCGGGTTGTATCCAGCGCACACACCAGCTGCAAGCCCGGTGGCAAGCGGTAAGAGCGCAGCGTTTGTTCCACAGCCTGTGCTGTTTCCAAAGCATTACTGCCGGGGCTTTGGTACACGGCTATAATAGCACAAGCCTCCCCGTTGTACGAGGCGGAGAGGTTGTAACTCTGCGTTCCCAGTTCTATGCGGGCCACATCCTGCAGGCGCACCAAGCGCCCCTTCTCCGCGCGCAGGATGATTTGCCCGAATTCTTCCGGGGTGGAAAGCCGCCCCGGTGCCCGTACCGTATAGGTGCTTGCCTGCCCGGCAGGAGCGGGTGCCGCACCGATTTGCCCCATGGGGTGTACACTATTCTGGGCGCGGATGGCCGCCGCCACCTCCTCCGTACTTATCCCCAGAGCCGCCAATTTTTCCGGTTGCAACCAAATACGCATGGCATATTGCCCCGCCCCGAAAATCGTCACATTCCCCACCCCGGCCGTGCGCAGCAACGGATTAAGGAGGTTAATATAGGCATAATTACTCATCCATGTGCTGTCGAACTCCCCGCCGGGTGCCCGCAGCACGTACAGCAGCATAGGCGGTCCACTCATCACCCGCATGCTTACCCCCATTTGCTGCACCTCCGTGGGCAGCTGGGCATTTGCCTGTGCATAGCGCAAATAGGAAAGCACCTGGTCCATATCCCCGCTACTGCCGGATTCGAAGAGAATATTCAGCGTCATCTGCCCCGCATTCGTACTCGTACTACTCATATATTCCATTCCCTCCACCCCACTCACCATCTGCTCTATCGGTGCAGCCACGGAATCCGCCACCGTTTGGCAATCCGCCCCGGGAAAGCTGGCTGTTATCGAAACCTGCGGAGGCACAATATCCGGATACTGCGCCACCGGTAGCTGCCATGCGGCAAATAAACCGCCCAGTACCATCATCAACGCCAAACTTACCGCCACCACAGGCTGCCGGATGAAAAATGCATACATGAGGATGCCTATTTCGAGTCCGCGCACTGCCGGCGTGTTGAATAACATGCAGATTCCCCCCCCGCCGGGTAGCCGGCATCACACTTCTGCCCGCATGCAGCAGTTTTTCCTTGCCTTTCCGCGCTCCCTGTGTTTCAATTAGCCCCGCAGTTCATGCACACGTGCCACAGTGGCGGAATGGTAGACGCAGGAGACTTAAAATCTCCCGGTCGTTTAGACTGTACGGGTTCGAGTCCCGTCTGTGGTAGTTGATTGTATCCCCCCGCTCTTCTTGACGAAGCACTCGCCGCCTTCTTTGCCGGCATACCATGGGGGCGCATGCAGCACTCACTGCTTGCTACGGGGAGGGAAATATGTTATCCTAGGCGGGTAGTACCCCTACATCACCTATATGTTAAAGGCAGTTCTTTTTGATATGGATGGCACGCTGGGAGACACTCTACCCCTGTGCATAGAGAGTTTTCGCGTGTGCGTACAGGAGGTGGTGGGCACCAAACCCAGTGCAGAGGAAGTGGTAAGCCATTTCGGGCTGAGCGACCGCGGAGTACTGGGCAAGCTGCTGGGAATGGACCCGGAATCCCCGGAGCTGCCGGTAACTCACTTTCAGAAGGTGTATGAGCGGCTGCACCCGGAGCTGGCACCTGCCCCCTTCCCCGGAGCGGTGGAAATGCTGCTGGCTCTCAAAGCCGCCGGGCTGCGAGTGGGGCTCATTAGCGGAAAGGAAATTTACACCGCCGGGCCCACCATTCGCCGTTATGGCATGGAGGGAATTTTTGAGTGGTGCGGGCTAGGTGTACCCAGCCACAACTGCAAGCACGAGCGCTTGGCGGAAGTGATGCAACTGTGGGGTCTGCACCCGGAAGAGATGATTTACGTGGGAGATGCCCCCAGTGATATTGAACTGAGCCACCGCGCCGGCGTACGCATTATCAATGCCGCATGGGCCGGAAGTGCCGCCGAGGTGGAGGCTGCATGCCTGGCACTGCACCCGGATTACCGATTGGATAATTTTAACCTACTCCTTCCTCTTATTAAAAGTTTATGAATACACACATCCTAACCGCCGCAACGGCTCTTGCCTGCGTGCCTGCACTTATTGCCCCGGCCATGGCCACAAGTACAAAACCTATTTACCCCACTCCCAAACATCTGGAGCTGCAAACAGGCACCATCCACGCCACGGAAGTGGAGGTGCTCCTGCGTACACCGGAAAGCACCGGAGAGCTCTGGAATCGCTTACCTGCTAAGGAAGGCGGCTACGCCATCGAAATCACCCCGCAAGGCAAGGTGCGCGTACTGGCAAACGATGAAACCGGCCGCTTCTATGCTAAGCAAACCCTCTCCCAAATGTTGCGGAATGTAGCCGGTGCCGCAGATGCCCACAAAGACCCCTACCCGAAGCTGGGTGTGGAGGAAGTGGCGCGCCTGGGGCAGCTCCCCATCGGCACCGTGGTAGACTGGCCGGATTTACGCTACCGTGGCGTGGTGGAAGGGTACTACGGCATCCCGTGGAGCTACGAAGCACGCCAATCCCAATTCCGTTTTTACGGGCGCAACAAGATGAATATGTACATCTACGCACCGAAGGATGACCCCCTGCACCACGGTTTGGGCTGCTATCAGGCGTACCCGGAGAGCAAAGCACTGGAAATTGCCGCGCTGGTGCGCTGCGCCCGGGAGAACCATGTGCGTTTCGTATGGGCTATTCACCCTGCCAATACCGTGCGCTGGGAGGAAAACAACGGCCGCACCCAAATGGATGCCCTCTGCGCCAAACTCCAAAAAATGTACGAATTAGGCGTGCGGGATTTCGGCGTTCTGGTGGATGACTCCTTCGGGGAAATCGGCAAACCGGAGCGGCAGGTACAGCTTTGCAACTATATTCTGGAAAACTTTATCCGCAAGCATCCGGATGTGAATCAGGAGCTCATTATGTGCCCCACGGGCTACAACCGCTCTTGGACCACCCCGAAATTCCTCAACACCATTGGCGAGGGGCTCCATAAGGACATTCACATCATGTGGACCGGTAACACCGTGGTGCACGATATTACACTGGAGGGCCAGCAATGGGTGAACCAACACGTCCAACGCCCCACCTTCATCTGGTGGAACTGGCCATGCAACGATTTCAAACCATCCCGCCTCTCCATGGGGCGCACCTATGGCCTGGGCCAGGAGCCGGAAATGCTACAAGCCATGAGCGGCTTTGTAGCCAACCCCATGGAACGCGCAGAAGCCAGCAAAGTGGGCCTGTACGGCGTGGCCGCCTACACTTGGAACATTGCCGGATTCGATTCCGAACGCACTTGGAAAGATGGCATCACCCGCTTGTACCCCCGCTGTGCCGCTGCCATGCAAAACTTCTGCGAGCATAACTCGGACCTCCTGCCCAATGGACACAACTACCTGCGAGAGGAATCCGTGTGCTTGGGCGATTTACCCAACCGCCTCCGCAATTCCATCACCGCCGGTCAGCCGGATCCCGAGCTGTGTGAAAAAATGATTAGCATCTTCTCCGGCGTAGCCAGTGCCGGAGAAAAGCTCAAAGCCACCCGCGATATCGGAGCCTTGCAACGGGAAATCGGTCCCTGGCTGGAAGCTTACGAAAGCATGGGCCTTGCCGGTATCCACGCTATGCGCGGCTTGCTCTCCCACAGCCTGCCGGAGCGCTTGGATGTGTTCTTCCGCTTGGTGGATAAACTCCAAAGCATTAAGGACCTGCGCCGCGATGCCTGGGTGAACGACCATGTGGAACAGGTGAACGATGTACAGGTGGGCTCCTTTGCTCTTACCCCCACGGTAATGACAGCCTATAACTACCTGAACGCCAGCATCTATGCACCACTCTCCGGTATGGATTTCCGCGCCTTCATGCCGCAATTCTCCACCAATGCCGGCAATGCCAACGAGAATGCGGCCAATCTTGCGGATAATAACCTCTCCTCCTACTGGCTCTCCGGTGCCGTGCAGAAAGAAGGAGATTGGTTCTGCCTCGATTTCGGGGAACCCATGCCGGTACGCACTGTAAAACTGCTGCAAGCAGACCGCGTGCGCAGCCAGCACTTCGCCAAAAAAGGACAGCTTGAATACAGCCCGGACGGCACCACATGGACCCCGTTGGGTGAACCCACCACCGGGCCGAACGTGATGAAAAACCTCACGCTCAACCCCATACAAGCACGCATGCTGCGTTTCCGCATACTGGAGCCACAGCCCCGCCGCCGCCTTGCCCTGTGCGAATTCTCCGTCAACACGCCCCTCCCCTGCCAGCTCTCCAATACCATTGGCGATTTGAAGGGACTCTCCGCATATAACGACGATACCAGCATTGCCCTCTGCCGCATTATGGAAAGTGCCAAGGCACAGCCCGGCGGCAGCATTGCACTGGAATTCCCCACCCCCGTGCAAGCCACCCAATTCGTTATCGACTTCGATAACGCCCGCCTGAGCGAGTGGGCCAAGCTCGAATTTACCCTGCCGGATGGCAGCAAACACAGCCCCACCCTCCAGCGCCACGAGAAGAGCAACATCTTCTACATTCCCAAGGAGGACATGCCCCAAAGCCCCATTGCCGCCATCCGTTTTACCCATATCGGCAGCGAAGCTCAGGACATTCGTGTGAACCAGTTTGTGCTTACCACGCCCTTTCTGGAAAGCGATGCCCAACCCGCTAACCTTACGGATTGCGACTTCTCCACCTTCTTCAACACCGGGGAGAACGAGCTGAAACTCAAGCTTGCCGTACCCCAGAATGCCCACGTCATCACCCTCGTGGGCACCGCCGATTGCAAGGTGGAAGGAGCAGCCAAAGTAGGGCAGGATGGCATGCTCAGCACCTACCGCATTAACCACGGTGTAACGCACATCACCATCACCGCCGCTAAGCAGCCCGGCACCCGCATGTACGAAGCCGTGTTCAACTAATCCCTCCCCCGCAGGATTCCCCCCAAAAAAACGCCGCTGCCCGATATAGGGCAGCGGCGTTTGAAATTAACACCAAATCGCAGCGGGCATTAAGCACGGCGGCGGCGCATAGCCAAGCCGGCAAGAGCCAGCAGACTCAGCGTGGCAGAAGCAGGCTCCGGCACCACCGTAGAAACCACTTCCTCCGCAGTAAGAGCCCGGTTCCAGATGATTGCATGGTTGTAATCGAAGGAGCCGTCAATCGTCTCGCCACCGTAGAAACGGGAACCAAACTGAATGCCGGTGATACCGGTATTCGTATCCCAATTGGTCCACTGCCCCACCTGCACACCATTGTTATAAGCGGTGAAGGTCTTAGCGGTAGCATCGGACACAAGGGTAATCGTGGTAGTGCCGGTGGTGCTGGCCTCCTTCGTGAGACCGAGGTCGATGCTGTACCCGCTCACGGTAGGATTCCCGCGGGTACTACCATCGAAATACTTGGTGCTATCATTGCCACCGCAGGTGTTGTACAGCACCACATTGCTGCCATCCGTGCGAATTTGCAACATACCATCATCCCACCCTGCAGCGGTATTGCTACCGGAGGCACTGAAAATATCACCACTGGTAAGGGTAACATTCGCAATATCGAACGCTACGGTAAAGGATGTGCCGGTGGAAACTTCGTTCCAAGGCGTGTTGGAGGAAGTGGCTGTAATGAGGCTGCTTGTGGAGAACACCACGTCCTGCTGCAACACGGCAGACATGTTAGCAAGCCCCACGGATTCCGCCCCGGCCATACCGGCCAAAGCAAACAAGGCAATAAGTGTCTTTTTCATCTGATATTTGCTGTTTTGAGAATAATAATCATATGCGGCGGGCAAAAGTGCCCGCTTTACGCACACTGAACATTACAACTTCTGTGCAATGGATGCAAGCAAAAAAAAGCCGTCTTTCCTCCGCTTTTGCCTTTGAGTGCGGCAGGAAGGGCATTTTTTGGTATTGTAAAAGGCGGTATAGTCTGCTACACTCCCGCCATGAAGCCGCTGACGAAACTGGGTGAAAAGCAACTGGATAACGGAAGCCTCTGGGAACTTTGGGAGCGCGATGGTGTGCTTTCCCTGCAACTGGATGGCCTGCCCTGTGCCAACTCCTTCACCTACGGCAGCGAAGAAGCCATGGCCGAGCTCGCTACCGCCCCCATTTCCCGCGCAGGGCAGCCCCAAATCCTAATCGCCGGGCTAGGGCTGGGCTTCGGCTTGGCCAAAGCCATGGAGTGCCTGCCCAAGGAGAAAGCCCGCTTTATCGTAGCGGAACCCCTGCCGGAAATCGTGCAGTGGAATCGTGAATTTTCCCCCAACCGCGAAATTTGGAACGACCGCCGCATTCTGGTAGAGTACCAATCCGCCGCCGAACTCTGCCGCAAACGCACCGGCTCCCTCCATGCCATTCTGCTGCGCCACACGCACGGCCGCTGCGAGCTGGGACTGGCGGATGCCCAAGCCTTTTTCAATGCACTGAAGGGCGGCAGCCTACTCATTATCTCCTTAGCTAAGGCGGATAAACGCTTGGAAAGCACCCTGCGCCGCGCCGGATTCGAGCTAAGCACCACGGCCGTGCCGGCCTCCTCCAAAGGCAAGCAGTTGCGCCTGCACACGCTGGTACTTGCCCGCCGCGGTCGATTTGTCCCCTTTGCAGAACGTAACGCTCAAGGCTGATGCTCCGCTCCCTCTTCGGCAGACGCCACCGCCCCACGCTGGAAGAGCTGGAGGAAGTGCGCGAGAAACGCACCCGCGGCCTGCGCGGCATTCTGGGTGTTTCCGGTATCATCTTCATGGTGCTGGTGGCTTTTGTGGCCTCCATGTTCCTCCTCACCCCGCTGCTGGAACTATACGCGCTGGAGCAGGAAAAAGAAATAGCCCAAGAACAGCTCCGCCGCGCCCGCGCCGAGGAGGCAGAGGCCTATTCCCGCTACCGCTGGATGATGGATCCCGAATACTTTGAACAAATGGCTCGCGACCGCGCTAACCAAGCCAAGGATGGTGAATACGTGGTGCGCCGCCCCACGGCGGACGACCTCAAACCCCGCGAGCAAAAGAAAAAATCCCTCCGCCGCCGCAGAAAGGATTAACCCGCACCCCATTCTCACCATTTGTACATCGCATTTCAAATACGATGTACAAATATATCACTAAGTCTCAATGCATCAGCATACACAAAAAAGGGGTTTCCCTTTTCTTTACCCTCCCCTATGAGTCTACAAACTCCTTATTTTTATATTTGTTCAAAAAAAGTCTTTACATCGCATGTGAAAAGCTATACACTGCCTTTGACTTTGTGAGCCTTGCCATTCCAACGCGCGAGGAAGCAGAGAATCACAGCATCACCCACACTAACCACTCATAAAACACATATTCTATACTATGAAGAAGACAATCGCACTCCTTCTGGTTGCCGCCGGCTTCGCCATGGCCGATACCTACACCGCCAGCACCCCCGCTAAGTCCGGTGCCGGAGCTCAAGGTAACTACTATGGTTTCACCATCGCTTTCGACAACAGCACCTACCTGACCACGGACGTTCCCGCAGATACCGTGCTGAATCTGGACAGCATCACCCTGCAATCCCGCACGGATGGTACTGCCATCGATATGAAGGTGGCCGTGTACACCTACGAAGGAGACCGCACGGTGGGCACCTTCTTGGGCACCTCCTCCACGGTAACGTATGCTGCCGACACCACCTTCACGCTGACTTTCGATGGCATTCAGGTGAACTCCTCCGACCGCTACCAGTTCTTGTATGTGGCCGCCAGCACGGATGACTCCACGCTCAGCACTTTCGAGGGCTATCAGGCTGCTGCCATGTCCTGGGGCACTTCCGTGACCAACAGCTTCAGCACCAATATTCCCGCTGGCTGGGGTACCTACAAGAGCAACGGCATCAACTCCTGGGAGGGTCAGTACATTCCCGTAACAACGGTGACGCTTAGCACGCCCGTTGTTCCGGAGCCTGCCACCGCCACGCTGAGCCTGCTGGCTCTGGCCGGTCTGGCTGCTCGCCGCCGCCGCTAATCCCGGCACCGGTTTCATACCGTCTTTTCCGCGCCCCCTGCATTTGGCAGTGGGGCGCGTTCTTTTATACCACATGTGGGTGCAAAGTCAGAGTTTGGGCTTGCAAGCCCTCCGGGAAACAGGTACACTCGCAGGCATATGAGTAAAGAGCTTCTTCCCGACGTAGACAAGGCCATGGCGCAACGCCAGCGCGCGCTGGATGCCGCCATGCTGCAAATTCAGAAAGACTTTGGAGAGAATGCCATTATGCGTTTGGGGGACCGCAAGACCATGGAGGTGGAAGTGGTACCCACGGGGAACCTGCTGATTGACCGGGCCTTGGGTGTGGGCGGCTTCCCGCGCGGGCGCATTGTGGAGATTTTCGGGCCGGAATCCTCCGGTAAGACCACGCTTACGCTCACCGTCATCGCGCAAGCCCAAAAGGCAGGCGGGCTGGCAGCCTTTATCGATGTGGAGCATGCACTGGACCCCTCCTATGCCGCCAAACTGGGTGTGAATTTGGATGATTTGCTGGTATCCCAGCCGAACAGCGGCGAGGAGGCACTGCAAATTTGCGAGGCTCTGGTACGCTCCAACGCGATTGATGTGATTGTGGTGGATTCCGTGGCGGCACTGGTAACCCGGCAGGAGCTGGAGGGCGAGATTGGCGATAGCACGGTGGGGGCCCAAGCCCGCTTGATGAGTGCTGCACTACGCAAGCTCACAGCCCTCATCTCCAAGGCACGCACTATCTGCATCTTCACGAACCAGATTCGAGAGAAGATTGGCGTGATGTTCGGCAACCCGGAGACCACCCCCGGCGGTCGCGCGCTCAAGTTCTATGCCTCCGTGCGTTGCGATATTCGCCGCATTGGCCAGATTAAGGGTACGGATGGTTCCGTATCCGGCAACCGCACCAAGCTGAAGGTGGTGAAGAATAAGGTAGCCCCGCCCTTCAAGGAATGCGAGTTCGATATTATGTACAACGAGGGTATCTCCTCCGTGGGGAGTTTGATTGACCTCGCCATGGAGTTCGATATCGTGCAGAAGCGCGGTTCCTGGTTTAGCTATAATGGGGGGCAGCTTGCCCAAGGGCGCGATGGTGCTAAGGATGCCCTCCGCAATAATCCCGAGCTGTACGAGGAGATTGCCGCAAAAGTGCGCGAGAAGATGGATGCTTCTTCCCGTTAATGTTCCGTTTTAACCACAGGGGGGGGCTTTAGCTCCCCCCTCTTTTTTTTCGCGATGGAAGATTTGCCTGCCCATATACCACTGCCGCCCCGCCCTGCTGCTGTGTGCAGGGAAAGTGTGGAGGGCTATGCGCGAGAGTGCCTGAATGCGCTGCATATGGAGGAATGGGGCTTTGGCTGGGACCGCGCCCGGCTGCGCCTGGGCTGCTGCCATTTGAGGGAATGCCGCATTACCCTTTCCCGCCACATGCTGGAATGCTGCATGGAGACCGCCCCGGATCAGGTATGGCGCACGCTACTGCACGAGCTGGCACATGCGCTGGCTTGGGAGTTCCACAGTTATGCCGGGCATGGATACATCTGGCGGCATTATTGCACCCTTCTGGGTATTCCCGGGGAGCGCGCACGGGTGCCGCAGGGGGCTGTGCCCATGCCCGCCCTCCCCGAGCGCCCGGTACGCTATGTACTTTGCCACGCAGAAACGGGGGAGGTGTTCCGCCGTTATTTCCGCCGCCCGCGGCTTTCCCCCCGGCGCTTGGCGCACAGTTATATGCCCGGTCGCAAGGAGGAAACCTACGGCAAGCTCCTCATCCGCCCCGTGGAAGAGCAGGATTTTTGAAATTGACGAGTGCCCCCTGCTATGCTATTATGGTGGGCTGAAAGGGCAGCATGTACATTAACCGCGAGATTTCTTGGCTGGAGTTTAACCAGCGCGTTCTGAATCAGGCGCACCGGCAGGATTTGCCCCTGCTGGAGCGCATTAAGTTCCTTTCCATCAGCGCGAGTAACTTGGATGAGTTTTTCCAAGTGCGGGTGGGGGGGCTCGTGCTGCTGTGGCAAACGGGTAAGTTTAAGCCGGATATTACGGGTCTTTCCCCGGGGGAGCAGTTGGAGCGCATTCGCCATAGGGCGGATGCCATGGTGGCGGAGCAATATGCCCTGCTGCAGGAGGAGCTTATGCCCCTCATGCAGGCGAGTGGTATCAGCCCGCTGGCCATGGAGGAGTTGACGGAGACGCAGCATGCCGCGCTGGAGGAGTACTTTCTTACCCAAGTGGCGCCGCTGCTCACGCCGCTGTCCATGGAGACGGAACCGGCACCGGTGCTGCCTAATCTGAATCTGATTCTGGCTGTGGAGCTGCAGGCGGAAGATGCTGCCGGGAGCCGTTTCGTATCCGTTACCCTGCCGGAGGGTATGCCCCGCCGCATCCATTCCTCCGCGCTGGATAAGGGAGATTATGTCATGCTGGAGGATTTGGCGGCTAGCTTTATCCACCTGCTCTTTCCCGGGGAGCAGGTGCTTTGCACCACGCCTTTCCGCGTTACCCGCAATGGGGATATTGCCGTGGCGGAGGAGGAGGGAGGAGATTTTGCCCGCGAGATGGAAAGTGTGCTGGTGGCGCGGCAGTTTTCGGACTGCGTGCGCCTGGAGCTGCCGGCTACGGCTCCCAAGGCACTGGCAAAACGTATTGCCGCCGCCGTGGGTGCAGGGGCACATGCCACTTACCGCGTGCCGGGTTTTCTGCGCTTGGTGGATTTCGGCCGCATGGCTTTCGAGCCGGGGAATGACCACCTCAAGATTGAGGCATGGACGCCGAATTGGCCTGCGGCGGTGGATCCTTCCCTCTCCATGTTCGAGAACATCGCCCAAGGGGATATTCTGATTCACAACCCCTTCGAGAGCTATGAGCCGGTGGTGAAGCTGGCCGAGGAGGCCGCCGAGGACCCGGATGTGATTGCCATTAAACAGGTGCTGTACCGCACCGCACCGGATTCCCGCTTTATTGCCGCCCTCTGCCGCGCCGCAGAATCCGGCAAGCAGGTCACAGTGCTGGTGGAGCTTAAAGCCCGTTTCGATGAGCGGCTGAATCTGGCTCAGGCGGAGCGTTTGCAGCGCTCCGGCGTGCAGGTGGTTTACGGGGTGAAAGGCTATAAAACCCATGCCAAAATCCTCCTCATCGTGCGCCGGGAATACGGCATGCTGCGCCGCTACTGCCACATTGGCACCGGGAATTATAACGAAAATACCGCTCGTATTTACAGCGATTTATCCCTGCTCACCTGCGATGAGAATCTGGGGGCGGATGCTTCCCAGTTTTTCAACTCTGTTACCGGGCAAACCCGGCTCATGCAGTTCCGGCGTATTTACCCTTCCCCGGCCATGATGAAGGCGCGCCTGCTGGACCTCATCGCCGCGGAGACGCGCCGCGCCGCCGAGGGACACCGCGCGGAGATTCGCGCCAAAATGAATTCCCTGAATGATGTGGAGATGATGGATGCTTTGGAGGCCGCGGCAGAGGCCGGTGTGCGTATTCGGCTCAATATACGCGGCATATGCTGCTGGGCGCCCACCTCCGAGAAGGCGCGGGCCTGTACGCGCATTGTAAGCATTGTGGACCGCTATTTGGAGCATGCGCGCCTGTTCAGCTTCCACAATGGGGGAAACCCGCTGGTATATATGGCCAGTGCGGATTGGATGCGCCGGAATCTGGAGCGGCGCGTGGAGCTGCTGGTACCCATTGAGGAGCCGGAGCTTGCAGCGCGTGTAACGGATATTCTGGATGCCTGCTTCCGGGATAATACCCAAGCCGCCGAGATGAACCCGGATGGTTCTTACAGCCCCTCCACCAATAAAAAGAAACCCTTTGCCATGCAAGCCGCTATGCAGCGCGCGGCCCGCCGCCGCACCCGCTCCCGGGAGCATGCTAACCTCCGCGTGCTGCAACCCCACCGCCCCCGCGCCTCAAAATAAGCCGCATGGCTGCATTTTAAGATTGGCAAGGGCATGCGCTTCTGGCATACTAAACCTACCCCCACGTACACTATGGCAAGCATTTACCTCACCGATTCCCAAGGCTCCGGCTACGAATATGAACTCCCGCAGGATGGCAGCATCCTGACGCTGGGCAGTGCGGAGGATTGCTCCATTCCCCTTGCCGAAAGTGAGGGCGTAGCACCCCTGCATTGCAGCATCAGCCTTACGGCGGATGGCTATGTGCTTGCGGATGCCGGCAGCGGTGCCGGCACCTATGCCAACGGCGAAGCCGTGGAAACGGTGCTTCTCGTGCCGGAGGCTGCTTACGGCATCGGTAATTATGTGCTGCAATATGCCGATGCACCTGCCCCGGCAGAATCCACCCCCGCAGAGGCGGATTATGTGGCGGCGGAGGAGGCATACATGGGCGAAACAGCCGTGGATTTAGGCACGGCCATACCGGAGGAAATTCCCGCCCCGGCACCGCAGGAAGAAGCCCCGGCGGAGCCTGCTCCCGCCCCCGTGAAGAAGAAGAAAAAGAAGGCAGCCCGAGGCACGCTGCACCGCTCCAGCATGGCCGATGAGATTGAAATCCAAAAACATTTTAAAGGGGAGAATCCCATCGTCACGATTTTCAACCGCATCTATGTAATTGCCATTCTGGCAGCAGCACTTCTGGCCGGTATGAGCCTGCGCTACTGGCTGCTCACGGGGGAATTCCTGCCCTCCGCACTTATGGATAAATAAGTTTTTTTACTCACAGCATACTCCCCCAAATTCTTATGGAACTGAATGAATCTGTACTGGCCGCTAAAGGCCTTTGTCTGCACCCGGCTCCGGCGCCGGTGGGCTCTTATGTGCAATGCCTTCGCACGGGGAATTACCTGCACCTTTCCGGCGGTATTTCCATTAACGGAGATGTGGCTATTTACGGCAAACTGGGCGCGGAGGTGAGCATTGAGCAAGGACAGGCCGCCGCCGCCGCCGCCATTCTGAACCGCCTTGCCGTCATTAAGGCAGAGCTGGGCAGTTTTGCACCCCTCCGCCGCATTGTAGCCGTGAATGGTTTTGTGAACTGCACACCGGATTTTACAGACCAAGCAAAGGTGCTGAATGGGGCTTCCGATTTGCTGGTGGAGCTTTTCGGCCCGGAGGCTGCCCACACGCGCTCCGCCGTGGGTGTGGCCAGTTTGCCGCTGGGCGTAGCCGTGGAAATTAACATGATTGTGGAGATTGACCCCGCTGCCTAAGGCAGCTATGCGCCATGGCGACAATTGTGCTGGGCATCTGCGGTTCCATTGCCGCTTATAAGGCGGCAGGAGTGGCTTCTGCGCTGGTGCGGCAGGGGCACGAAGTGCATTGCGTTTGCACCCCGGCAGCGCTGCACTTTATTACCCCGCTCACGCTGCACACGCTCTCCCGCAACCCGGTGGTGTGCCGTTTCGAGGAGGAAAATGCCGCCGGTAATTGGGTGCCTGTGCATATCGATTTGGCTCAAAAAGCGGATTTGCTCTGTATTCTGCCCGCCACGGCTAATACGATGGCCTGCATGGCACATGGGCTCACGCCGAACACCCTCACGAGTTTGTATCTGGCCTGCACGGCTCCCGTGCTCATCTTCCCTGCCATGAATACCCACATGTGGCAGCACCCGGCCACGCAGCAAAATGCCGCCACACTGGCCGCACGCCCCGGGCACCGCATTATCGGCCCGGCGGAGGAGGGGCCTCTGGCCTGCGGGGTGAGCGGCAAGGGACGCCTTGTACCGGAGGAGGAGATTCTGCACGAAATTTCCGCAGCACTGGCCACCCCGCCCCAAGCCTGAGCCCCACCCCCACCTGCCATGGAAGATTCCCGCCCTATTCAACCCACCACAGGAGAAAACCCCTTCCTGAGCCGTCCGGCAGGGGATTTTATGGAGCAGATTCTGGCTGCCGCCCGGGAGGCTTCTCCCGCCGCTGTGGACGGCAGTGCGGAAAGCAACCCCGCCGATGCGGAGCCGGCTGCCCTGCCCTGCGATATTGCCCCGCGAGAGCTGCCCCCGGGCACCCAACTGCGCGGATACCGCCTACTACGCTGCATTGGGCAAGGCGGATTCGGTGTGACGTATCTGGCGGAGGAGCCGCAACTTAGTCGCAAGGTGGTGATTAAGGAGAATTTCCCCTCCGGTATCTGCTACCGCCAGGAGGGGACGCACCATGTGTGCCTGCACCACCCGGAGCAGGATGCAGAGGGCTTCGAGTGGGCCATGAATAATTTCCTGCGGGAGGTGCGCCTACTGGGAACGGTGGACCACCCCAGCATTGCCAAGGTGTACTCTTATTTCGAGGCCTATGGAACCTCGTATTACGTGCTGGAGTACATTAACGGCGTGTCTCTGGGCAAGCTGGCAGAGAGCTATGCACAAGCGGGGCAGCGCTTGCCGCAGGCATCTCTCTTCGGCATGCTGGTACGCCTGCTGGATGCGCTGGATTACCTGCACGCCCGAAAACTGCTGCACCGGGACATTAAGCCGGATAATATCCTGATTACCCGCACGGGACTCCCGGTGTTAATCGATTTCGGCGCAGCCCGGGAGGAATACGGGGATTTAGGTAATACGGTGGTGGAATCCCCGGGATTCAGCCCCTCCGAGCAAGGCAGTGCCGCCGGTAATATGGGACCATGGACGGATTTGTATGCGCTGGGGGCTACGTTGTATTACATCCTAACAGGAGAGTGCCTGCCCTCCTGCCGCCAGCGGGAGCTGTACGATACGGCGGACCCGCTGAGTCTGAATCCGGCACTGGCCGGGGAGTACTGCCGGGAGTTCCTGCAAACGATTGAGCGGGCTATTGTACCCGCGCCGGAGGCGCGCTACCAGAGCGCAGCCGAGTGGCTGGCGGATTTGGCGCGTCTGCCCTTCTGAAAAGGGGGCTACGCAGCCTTACTTCATGAGGGCATCCGGCTCTTCCTCCGGGGGCGGCCATATGCCGTGCTGCACCATAAAGGCATCCCAGCCCAGCAGCATTTGCTCAAAAACGCCGGGATTCACATCGAACTGTACTAATGTATGGTCCGCCGTGGGGCAAAGTACCAGCTCCACCTTGTTTCCCAGTCTTTCCCACTCATCGCAAAACCACTCCCGCATCTCGAAATCCAGCAGGGGGTCCAGCATGCCATGGGCACAGAAAAGCGGTGGCAGCTTGCGCCGCAACAGGGCACAGGGATTCACACTGTCCGGCTCCACCACCTCGTTCCCTACTTGAAGGGCACGAGCCTCCGGTGCTTCCGTATCCACCACGCCGCGAAATATGGCCACGGCCGCAGGCTGCACCGGCAGCACATCCTCCTTGCCGAAATGCCACCAGCGCTTCTCAAAAAGCATGGGTTGCATGGCGCAATTCAGTGCCATAAGCCCGCCGGCATCCGCCCCGGCCACGCTGATGCGCGATTGGTCCACCCCTAAACCGGCTGCATTCTCGTACAGCCACTTCCAGGCATCCAGCCCATCCTGTATAATCTCCTCCGCGCGCACCTCGTAACGGGCATGGGTGCGATACTCCGGCAACAGGCATACAATACCCCGGTGCGCCAAGTGCATGGCCCATGCCACAAACTCCGCACTGTACTCCAAGGACCACATGCCCCCGCAGAAGAAGATGACGGCCGGGGCAAAACAATCCGCAGTGTGTCCCTCCGGGGCAAACATGCGAGCCCGCAGGGATACACCATCCCCAAAGCGTTTCCATACAAATGAGGGGGCTTTATCCAGCAAGCTGCGGTAGCGGCGTTCATCCGTGGCGCGGGCAATGTGGGAAAAAGGCGTCATAATGCGGCGCACAGTATGCTATTTTCTTGCGTTGAAAGCAAGTCTGATGTAGGTTCTACACAGAAATGAAAGCATTTTTCCCGGTAATGACTCTGGCAGCGGCCTGCCTGCTGAATGGCTACGCCCAGCAAACCCCGGCCGAATTCGGCGTGCCGCACCAGCAAACAGCTCGCGATACGGCGGAGCGTGTCTACAATACATGGCGCTTAGGCATGATTCGTGCCAACGAGAGCGCTTGGCGCAGCGCCACCAGCCAATCCCGCCAAATGAAGGTGCGGAATATGGTGGTTTCCCAAAAAGGGGTTTTCCCGCGCGATTTTTTCAATAACCAGCCGGAGCCGCCTAAGCTGGAAAACTTCCGCTTTGTGGGGGCTCTTACCGGCTGTAATAACCACAGCTTAGCCGTTACCTATGTGGGGCGCTTGCAGCTGGGGGAAGGCAAGGCGGAGGATAATGCTTATGTGCTGGAGTTCGTGTTTGAAAACGGCAAATGGCACTTCGACCAAAGCCGCTTTTTTAACCTTTCCCACCTCCCGGAGGTGCGCAAGCGCTTGGAGGCCAAAGATATATCTATCCTGAAAGAGCAGGATGGCTTTGCCCCGTACACCACGCTGCCCAAGGTACCCCCCATGTGCCCTGCGCCGCAGTTAATCGGCAAGGTGTTTGCCGATGCTCCCGGCCGCAGCATCCATATGCGTATCAATGGCATCTCCCTGCACGAATTCTCCGATGAGCGCCGGGCTGATGTCATCTCCGGCGGGCTCCGCCGTGGTAAAAACACCATTACCTACACCATTAACACCGATGCGGCTAAGAGCCACCCCAGCATGGCCATCGGGCTCTTTGTCATGCCGGAAACCCCCGGCAATAAACCTGTTTGTGTGTTCGACCACATTCTGGATGCCACGGATACCGCCAAAGGCGGCAGCTTTAGCTTCGACATCAGCAACGAACAGATTGCCTCCATGTCCCCCGCTTATGGCGCTGCCGCCCCCGCGCCTTTCCATGCGGTTCCCCTCAAGCAAAAACCGCAAGGCAAATAAATAGTACAGCATTACCTTTTTCACCATTGCAACGCTAAAGGGTTGCAATGGTGAATATTTTCTGCTACACTCCCCGCGCGGTTCATGCCGCAGAAATGTTTGTTTTCCTATGAGTTTCCCGTTCTTCAGCAAATTACGCCAGAAAAAAGCCTACATGCAACTCGTGCAAGACGAATTGCAAAAGGTGCGGGATACTATTGCCGCACAAACGGAACATTTCTCCCCCTATATGCGGGATTATATGCGCCAAGTGTGCCGCGGGCACGGAAAGATGCTCCGCCCGGGGCTGGTGCTGCTTACCGCTGCTGCCACAGGCGGCATTAAGCCGGAGCATACCACCTTTGCCGCCATGCTGGAAATGCTGCACATGGCATCCCTTATTCACGACGATGTGCTGGACAAGGCCGATACGCGCCGAGACCAGCCCACCCCCAATGCCTTGTGGGGTAATGAACTTGCCGTGCTGCTGGGAGATTCCATGCTGGCACAGGCCATGGTAATGGGAGCGGACATTGGCGAGGCGCGCTTTATCCGCCGTATGGCTCTGGCCGTGCGCGACCTCTGCGAGGGCGAGGTAGAGCAATCCTCCCGCCTGTGGGATATGGAGATGAGCCGCGCAGATTACTACGAACTTATCCGCAAAAAAACGGCCACACTCTTTGCCATGGCCATGAGCGGTGCCGCCTATCTCCAAGGTCTGGAGGATGAAATGGTGGAACATTTGAACCGCATGGGTACCCTGCTGGGTATCTCTTACCAGATTTACGATGATTGTCTCGATTTGACCGGTACGGATGCCGCCGCCGGTAAAACCCTCGGCACGGATAACGAGAAGGGAAAACTCACCCTCCCCGTGTTCTTTCTCATGGAATCCACCAGTGAGGACGTGGCGGAATATGTGCGAAACTGTGTGGAAAAACACCAGGAAATTGATTACACCCGCCTGCGGAATACAGAGGCCTTTGCAGAGGCCATTCGCCTCTCCGTAGATGAGGGACTTGCCCGCAATAGCGAGGCACGGGAAGTTCTCTGGATGCTGCCGGAATCCACTGCCCGCGAAGCCCTTACGGAAATGACCTACCGTTTGGACGAGATGTTACAAAATTGCTGCTGCTAAGCCCCTCCCCCCCCCTATCCTCCCCATGATACGCCCGGAGAAAATGCTTCCCGAGACGCCGGATTTGGCCACTCAAATCTGGCCGGAAATTGTTGCAGCCGCAGAGCAGGCTGTGGCGCAGGAGCCTAAGCTCACCGGCTTGCTGGACGATGTGATTCTGAGCCGCAACAAGCTGAGCACAGCCATTTGTGTGCGCCTGGCGCGCAAGCTCTCCCGCCGGGATATGGGGCGGGATGATTTGGAGCCGCTCATCCGCTCCCTACTGCGCAGTAACCCCTTGGTGGTGGATTGCATGGCAGCGGATTTGCGCGCGGTGCTGGAGCGAGATGCGGCTTGCCATAGTGCACTGGAACCGCTTATGTTCTTCAAAGGCTTCCATGCCCTGGCCACGTACCGTTTAGCACACATCCTCTGGCAGCAGGAGCGCTATGTGATGGCCCTGCTCTTCCAAAGCGTGGGCAGCGAAGTCTTTGGAGTGGATATACACCCCGCCGCTCAAATCGGCTGCGGCATCATGCTCGACCACGGCACCAGCTTTGTCGTGGGCGAAACTGCCATTATCGAAAACAATGTTTCCATGCTGCATGAGGTAACCCTCGGCGGTACAGGTAAGGAAAAAGGCGGAGCCCGCCATCCCATCGTCCGCAGCGGAGTCCTCATCGGTGCCGGTGCCAAAGTGCTGGGGCGCGTGGAAATAGGCGAATGCGCCAAGGTGGCCGCCTCCTCCGTAGTGCTGGACAATGTGCGCCCGCATACCACAGTAGCCGGCGTGCCTGCCGTGGAAGTGGGTACCAGCGGGGAGGATTCCCCCGCCCTCTGCATGCAGCAACGCCTCTCCCCACAGCCATGATTACCGAGCTGGATATCCACCTCCCGCTGCAAAAAGCCCTGCGCGAGGACGCCCGCCGCAAGGCAGCCGCACAAAAACTGGGCATTTCCCCATACCGTATTTGCGGCATGCGCTTGCTCAAAGAAAGCATCGATGCCCGCCGCCGCCCCATATGCAAACAGTTGCGCCTGCTGGTGGGGGTGGACGAAGCACTACCGGAAGCCCCCTTACCGCAGAGAGAATACCCCGCTGCACCGCCCGGAGCACCCCGCATCATCATCGTGGGCAGCGGACCCGGCGGGTTATTTGCGGCACTGCGTTGCCTGGAACTGGGACTGCGCCCCATTGTGCTGGAACGCGGCAAGGATGTATCCGCCCGCCGTTTCGATTTGCAACCCATTAACTGCAAAGGCTATGTGGTGGAAGATTCCAACTACTGCTTTGGCGAAGGCGGTGCCGGCACCTTCTCCGATGGTAAACTCTTTACCCGCGCTACCAAACGCGGACCGGTAATGGAGGTATACGAAACTTTTGTGGCTCATGGTGCCGCCCCGGAAATCCTGACGGATGCCCACCCCCACATAGGTTCCAACAAACTGCCCAACATCATTAAAGCCATGCGCGGCAGCATACTGGCCGCAGGCGGCGAGGTACACTTCCGTACCCGGGTGAACGGACTCCTCCGCAGTGCGGATGGAAAGCGCCTGCTGGGCGTGCACACGGCCGATGGGCAAGAATTCAGCGGGGATGCCGTTATCCTCGCCACCGGGCACAGTGCCCGCGATGTGTACCGCATGCTGCACGATGAGGGTGTGCTACTGGAGCGCAAACCCTTTGCCGTGGGTGTGCGTATCGAACACCCGCAAAGCCTTATCGATACCGCCCAATACCACCTGCGCCCCGGCCAAGCCCGCCCGGAAGGTCTGCCTGCCGCCCGCTATACGCTGGCCACCAAAATTCGGGAGCGCGGTGTACATTCCTTCTGCATGTGCCCCGGTGGCCACATTGTTCCCGCCGCCACGGAAAACGATGAGGTGGTAGTGAATGGCATGTCCCTTTCTCGCCGCAATTCCCCCTTTGCCAATTCCGGCTTCGTCGTCACAGTGGAGCCGGAGGATACGGACGCCTACCTTGCAGAACACGGCGTACTTTCCGGCATCGCGTACCAAAAAGCACTGGAGGTAGCTACCTCCCGCGCCGGCGGCGGCATGCAAAAGGCACCCGCTCAGCGCGTGGCGGATTTCCTGGCAGGGCGCCTCTCCGCCACCCTGCCCCGCACCAGTTACCACCCCGGCATCAGCTCTTGGGATTTGAACACCCTACTCCCGGAAAGCGTGAGTACCCGCATGCGCGAAGGTCTGCAATTTTTCCACCGTAAGCTCCGGGGCTTTGCCGGGGAGGAAGCTCTCCTCATTGGCTGCGAAACCCGCACCAGCTCCCCCGTGCGTATCCCCCGCGAAGCAGATTCCCTGCAGCATCCCCAACTGGCCGGACTCTTCCCCTGCGGAGAAGGCGCAGGCTATGCCGGCGGCATCGTCTCCGCCGCTCTGGATGGACGCCGCTGTGCAGAAGCTGCTGCCGCCATGCTCAGAAAATAAGCCTCCACCACACAAAAACACACCTGCGGTGCGCCTTGTTATTAGAACCATGAAACAATTGCTCCTTCTTCTCTGTTCCCTCTGGGCAGGCATGCTGCCGCTTGCAGCACAAAGCCATGCCTATTACGATGCACACGGACGCACTGCCGGCTCCGCCCGCGCGGATGCCTCCGGCACCACCCGCTATTACGATGCACACGGGCGCTCCGCCGGCTCCGCCCGCACGGATGCCTCCGGCACCACCCGCTATTACGATGCACACGGGCGCTCCACCGGCTCCTCCCGCACGGATGCCTCCGGCACCACCCGCTATTACGATGCACACGGGCGCTCCGTCGGCTCCTCCCGCACGGATGCCTCCGGCACCACCCGCTATTACGATGCACACGGGCGCTCCACCGGCTCCTCCCGCACGGATGCCAACGGCACCACCCGCTATTACGATGCACATGGGCGCAGCCAAGGCTCCCGCCGATAAAGTTTTTTTCAAAAACGCACAAAAAAGGCTTGCAATCCACCCGCCGCTGGTGTATATTGCCTCCGCACTCATTGCACCAGCCTATGCTCGGTTGGCGGAATTGGTAGACGCGCTAGACTAAGGATCTAGTGGTGAGAGCCGTGGGGGTTCGAGTCCCCCATCGAGCATTGAGGAAAACAGTAACATGCCCCGCAGACTAAAGTCTGCGGGGCATCGTCGTTTAAGGGTTTTGGCACGCCGCATGAATGAGTACGTATGGAGCTTTCGAAGGGCAGATATCCTCCGAAGCAAGCCCAAGCACCCATCTATTTAGCTTCTTCTACGGCGTGCAGCAAGGGCAACCAGACTCAGGATGCTAAGTGTGCTTGTGATAGGCTCCGGTACGTTCAGACCGGAGATGGAGATAACCAAATTCCCCAAATTAGCTTCGGTGCCGGCACCATAACTCACGGAGTAGGCACTCGTGGCAGCCATGTTTGCAGCATTGAACAGGCTCAGAGATTCACCCCTGCTTCCCGCTCCGGCGGGCGGATTCAGCAGGTTACCCAGCATGCCGCCGAATTCAATTCCGTAAGCCTCCTTCAATCCGGCCAGCGTGCCGACAGTGTATGCCTTATCGGTGCGGAAGCCAACGAGGACAAACTCCAAATCCACAATACCCTTTGTACCGGTCACGGAAGCGCTGAGGTCGGGTGCTAAGGTAAGTGTTGCGCCATTCATGATATCGGAAATACCCATGGTATAGTTTAGAGTCGGGGTGCCGGTATCGGTCAGGGTTACGGAGGAGGGAGCCGCCCGAAGCAGGAAAGAGCCCTGATTAAGCATCACCTGACAGAGCTGAACATTCTGCATCTCTACCGTTGTAGCAGAACCAGCTCCCACGGTGAGGATTGAGTTCATAAGCTCCATACCATGAATGATAAACTTTTCACTATTCTGCATACCTGCTTTTGCATTGTCGGCTAAGGAAGTCAAAGAGGCATCTGCCCCATGGGCAGCCAAAGAGACTCCGCCATCCATAGTTATACTCTTGCCTGCAGCTATGGACACGGTCTTTCCGCTCGCAGCGGAAAGGCTCTGCACTTTCATGTCAGCAGTCAGTTTGACGTTGCCACCGCTTGCTTCCAAACTGGTAATGGTATTGGCCCCATTATTTATAGTCAGAGTACCACTGCCAACATGTTCCAAAGAAGAATGGGTGAGTGTGTTACCCATGGCTATATCCGTATTGGAGGTGGTTTTCAGGTGTCCGCCGGTTAATTCAAAATTCGCATTATTCAGGCTGTATTTCTGGCTTGTTTTCTCCCCCACATTTACAGCGATTAATGAGGCGGCTTCCTCCCCCCTGTTCGAAAAGGTCGTGCAACTGTTCGTCAGTATCAGCTCTGAGCCGCTTTCCAGCTGTACGCTATTGCCTGAGTAGAAATAACACCCCCTGACATCCAGTTCCAACGAGCTATTCTCTGCCAGGTAGATGGTGCCTTTGTTGCTGCCGTTATCATAACTCACGTGGACATCATCCAACGAAACGAAGCGAGCATCGGCATCCGGCAGCACCTCTAGAGAGCCTTGAATCCAGCACGCTACCTGATTGGTTCGCTCCAGAACTGCCCCTTCTCCCATGAGCAGGCGCCCACCAGCTTGTATTTCCATACGCGAAGAGCCATTCAGCTTCACCTCGTTTGCTATTTGAACCGTTCCTCCGGCAAGAGTAATTGCTCCCAGTTCTGCCTTGCCATTGATGTTGACAATTCCGTTGCTCACAATCATGGCACTCATTTCTGTAGTGCCGTTAAAGTTCACCGTAGCTGAAGCATCGGCTGCAGTCTGCTCGAATCTGTTCAGTTTCACAGGTGCATTAAAGGACACAGTGCCGGAGCCCCGGCTCACATAGATACCTTTGCCATTTACTGAGCCATTCAGCGCGAAATCAGCATTTTCGCCAGCATACATCTGGCTTGTTCCCTCCAGTGTAAGATTACCATTCCATGCAGCCATTTCACCTCCCATGAATCGGAGGTTAGCCCCTTCTGCAAGACGCAGGGTATGCCCGGCTGTTGCGCCATTGAGCGTCATGTTGCCGCCACGCACATATGTTTCACCTTGGAACGCCCCCCCCAACGATAAGGTATTACCATATGCAGAGCTCAAAAGAAGCGCCACGGTACCCTTTCCTGAAATTCCGTCGCAAACGAAACCATCCATTCCCATCTCGCTATCAATACTCAGCATTGCCCCTTCGCTCACCTCTACAAAGGAAGAACCCAAAGCAGAGAGGGAATTGATACGCAGCTCACCTTCCTCCACCGAGGTGAAGCCGGCATAGGTATTGGCTCCGGTTAGCACCAACAGACCGCCTCCTCTCTTTGTGACAGAGCCGCGATTTAAGGTATTATTATCCGCATGAATCAGCCCGCTCACCGTCAGGGTGGCCTCTTTACTCACATCGTAAGTCAAGTTGATGTTTCCGTTCGTGGCGCGCAAGCGGGTAATGGCCGAGATGGTATTCTCTCCGCTTGTGGCATATATCGTGGGGTCCGGAATGTTGTAATCTATTGCACCATATATTGGCTCTCCATTACCTATGAGTTCGGCTCCGTTGCTCAGGGCGATATTCCAGGTACCCATCGTTTGGCGTGTCGAGCCGAAATTCACCACACCTCCGTCCACGGTCAGCGTTTTTCTGTATATAGCGGGGATGTTATGATTCAACACATCTGTTTCACCGAATGCCAGTGTGGCACCGCTGCTCACACGGATGTTGCCTTGCAGTGTACTTCTGCCGCTCTTTTTCAATATGCCTGTGCCGGAGATATCAAGTCCGCCGGTGAATTGACTGCCAAGGTTTACCGTGAGTTCGGAGCCCTTTGCAAATCCGAGAGCAAGAGTGCCACCACCGGAAATATTGACTGTTTTCTCACCTGCCCCGGATTGAGCCGTAATTTCCAGGCGCGCACCGGTTTCCACGGAAACAGTGCCGAAACCAAGATAGTCCATTGCCGCAGCACGCAGGGTACCGCCCGAAATGGTTGTTCCGCCATTGTAAAAATTATACTCGGTCAGCACTAATGTACCATCTCCCTTTTTCGTAATCTGCCCACGTTCAGGTGATTTGGCATCTGCCTGAATACAGCCGCTCATGGTCAGGATGGCTCCTTTTTCTACATCGAAGTTCAGGTTGTTTTTCCTTCCGCCACTCAATCCTTCGGTACGGATGCGGGTCACGGCCGAGATGGTACTCATGCCGTTAATGGCGTATATTGTGGATTCCGTCGAATTAAAATCCATAGCACCATATGTATCATCGCCGTTTCCTGTGACGCTGGCACCATCTCCCAGTACAAGTTTCCAGGCACCCATGGTCTGACGCGTTGAGCCGAAATCTAAGGTGCCATTCGCAACGCTTATCACACCGGAATCGGATTCGTAATTCAGCGTGTCCGCCGTTCCTGCTGAACTGAAGTAGAGTGCGCCGCCATCTATCGTGATGGCGCCTGAGAGTCTCTTCTGATGATTCTTATCTGCGTTGATATAAAGCTTACCTCCGTTCACCGTGATAGCATCCGCCGTGACTGCCTCGGACAGAATAGTCGTACCGTTTTTCTGGGTAAATGACTGCACTGAGCCACCCTCAATCGTCAGATTGCCGGTTGAATCATGGGTAAATGCGGCAAGATTGCTCATATCGGCAATTTTTATCGAGCCCGTCGCTTTATTCACCAGTTCACCGGTACCACTCAGTCCCCCCGAGGCAATGGTGTAATCCGTACCATACAACTCTGCCTTGCCGGCTACGATTAGTCCTGAGCCATCCTTCCCAGAAATATTCTTACCCAAACGGATTCCGGTACCTTCCTCCAGAATCAAACGGTGGGTAAGCTCGTTCTGGTTGAGAGTAACTCCACCGCTCAGCAGGTGTATTGCGACAGATGTATCACCATTTGTAACAAGTTCGTTTTTATCGATATCATCCGTAAACCTAAGACCAACGGCACCGATGCCGGAAATATGAGAGGTACTATACCGGCCCTCCCATGTATCGGTATAGTGAATCCGCCCATTATTCAGGATAACGGGGTTTCCGCTGTCCTTCGTCTCAAGGAGCGCACCCTGCACCTTAACAGCACCCGTAAAATTATTGTTTGCATGATTCAACACGATGGTACAATCGGGGGTTCCATGAACCAGCAAGTCAGACTCTCCGGCCAGCCGGTAATTCACCCGCAACTCCCCACCGGCACCGCCAAACCTCCAAGCGCCGTCCTGTGCTTCCAGTGCCTCCGAGGTACCCACAATACCATAGTTGATTACCTTGCCGTTTTCGGCTCCCACATGCAGTCCTTTGTAGCTGCTGAGGTTCAGTTTCTCACTATCCGCAGAAAGGGCCAGCGTGCCGGTGGAAGAAGAATCCAGACAAGCCAGAAGCTCTTCCGGGCTTCCTTCATGTGAGGCAATCCAACCATCTGTCTCGATTTTCCACTTGCTGCTGTTTCTATTACCAAGGGAGGCCAATTTCTCCACGATAAGTCCGCCGCGTTCAACCGTTTTGCTACCGGTGAAGGTATTCTCACCTTTCAGGCAGTAGGCACTCCCTGCATCTGCGTGGCTCACCACCACATTTCCAGCGCCGGAAATGACTCCGCTGTATGAGCAAATAGCAGTCGTGCCGCTATTTGCACTCAGTTTCAGCGTAGCTTCGCTCTCCAGGTTTACATTCCCTTTTAAGCCGTAAAATGCCGCAATGTCCGATGTACTTTCCAGCTGCTCCCCGCCTTCGATATATTCCCTATCGTGCTTCACTCCTTCACGCATGATGAACAGACCGCCCCCCTGCACAACGATATCCCCCGTCAGGCGTGCATGGCTATCCAGCTCAAAAGCAGCTCCGTTCCTGATTGTCACATTGCTTGTCGCATCGGCATAATGCCAATCATCGGCATGAGAATAGCGGTCGGAGCTGCGTCCATTAAGTGACCCCTGACCATGCACCGTGTTGGTACCGGCCAAAGCCAGAGTACCGCTTTCCACAATCATGCCGCTGCCGGGAGATTTCAGGCTGGTACGGATGCTGTGCAAGGTCAGCTTGCCGTCGCGGTCTCCCCGGTAGATAAACTGCAACTCACTGTCGTTGCCATTATCCATAAAAGAGCCCGAGAATGTGTGTTTCCCGTGTTGAGTCCAGGTTAGCATAGTGGCTGAATCGCTTTTCAGGTTAGCCACAATCGCCTGCTCATCCAGCGCATGAATCGTAAATCCCTCTGCAGCAGCATTATTATCATTATTCCAGCACATGCTGTTGCCATGCATATCCAGCACTCCGCCTTCATGCCCGAAGGTAAAATCACGAGCAATCTGGTCTATGTCCGATATGATGACCGTTGTATGTGTATTGGCCAGTACGTTGTAAGCAGCGTAGCCATTCTGGCGGTTCAGATATGTTTTACCTCCGCCTCCGACATTGAGAAGAATATCATTCTTACCTTCACCCTCAATATGCAAATTACCTTCACCCACCTTGCGCCATTCGTACATGTGATTAGCGGACCCGGTATGCGTGGTATGAACCTCCACTCCTGCATCAATCACATAGCCTGCATGGTTGAACTGGAAGCTGCCATCCCCTCCGGAAGAGATATCATAGCGAGCACTTTTCCGGTCTGCACCCAGAATGAATTGAGCATAGCCGATACCCAAATCCACCGTGTCATCTAACACAATCTCCGTCCTGTCGGTCTTTGCCTCGAACACCAGATTATCCGTCTCAAACAAATCGGCATAAATCAGCTCTTTCCCTTCCTCTGCATAGGGTGCGGCATTCAGGTACTCATTACCATAGGTATACCAATTCGAGGTATCTTTTAATGCGGAGAGGCTTCTCCAAGTATTTATACCGGAGCGCACACCGACAAAGCTTTTTAATTGTTGTCCTGCTGCATCAGTCACCCATCCGGAATATGGTGTTGTTTTTACTTCGCGTTGGGAATCAAATGCTACGATTATCTCTCCCGGTGTGGAAACCTTACCAATATGGAGTTCGGTGCTTTCGTCCGTTGTCGTCACCACCTTATCATATTGACTCAGTTGAGTACGAAGGAAATCGATTGAGCCTTTGTGCCACGATTCACCGCCATTGCCATTCGATGCGGAAGCAATAAACTCGTATCGACCCGTTGCTTTGTTGTAGATAAAGGTAGGGCTGCCGGAATCGCCGGCATCAATACCGAAGGGTAAGGGTTCTTCGTGCGAGACGGAGGCCTTACCATTGTAGGTAGGATTTGTGACAATCGTCACTTCCGGTCCATCCTCAACCAGTTTGTCTATTCTGTCGATACCGCCTGTTACATACACATTGGGGGGGGTTAGCGTTGAGGTAGTTTCCGTTTCCGTATCGTACAGATGCATGGTGCCGGAACCTGCACGATACACAAGCTCCCCCACCTTCATATAATTCGACAAATCCTCCGATGTTCCGCTGAACAAGCTTGCCGTTTGCACATCCGTAATGACCTTGCTGATGCGGGTCAACTTATGATCAAAGCCACTTTTGGGAGCGTGCAGGAATGTCGAACTCAAATCATGGCGGTATTCTATACCCTGATAAAATACGCCATGATTAGTACCGATGGTGGAAGACGTGAAGCTCCCATCGAACACACCATTATGCTTTACCGTAACAATGGTGTTGTACCCGAGTGACATATCGGTTGCGGTATGGTCTTTGGCACCCGTAAAATCCGGCATATTGTAATTCAGGGTGTAAGATTCGCCATTTCGGTACACAATCTTCACGCCTTGCTCTTTTTCGCGCAAATGCAGCAAAAGCGCGTTAGCCGTTTCATCTGTCTTGTACCTCCCCAGGTTCTGCCCGAAATCCGTGTAGGTGATAAAAGATACATCACCATTCAATGTGGCTGACTCTGTGGTAGGGCATACAACAGCACATGCAACCAAAAGCATTTGAACAAGATTTACAGGGAGACGAAGTTTCATACGCATTGTGATAATAAACAAAACCAGACAATCAGACAAGAAGAAAAGTCGTTCAACTCCTGTTTTTTAGAGAAATAAGCCACACTCATAAACAAGCAGTTGGCTTAACGCTAAAATCTTCATGCCCCGCAGGCTTTCACCTGCGGGGCATGTTGTTTAATTGTTTTGGCACGTATTACAACGTAGCGTATGGTTAGTGATGGTGCGCAGCCATACCTCGTGTTCCAGATACCAACGAACGGTGGCTTCGATGCCTTCCCGGAAGGGGATGGCGGGATGCCAGCCGAGTTCCTGCCGCAGGCGGGAGGCATCAATAGCGTAGCGGAGGTCGTGCCCGGGGCGGTCGGCCACGAAGCGGATGAGCGCGGAGCTGCTACCGGGGGGGCGGGAAAGCAAGCGGTCCGTGGTTTCGATAAGGAGGTGTATGAGTGCCAGATTGCTCCATTCGTTATCGGCACCGATGTTGTATGTGCGGCCGGGGAGGCCGTGGTGGAAGATGGTATCGATGGCGCGGGCGTGGTCCTGCACGTGGAGCCAATCCCGCACGTTTTCCCCCTTGCCGTATACAGGAATGGGGCGGCGGCGGCAAATGCAATCGATGCACAGGGGAATCAGCTTCTCCGGGTGCTGGTATGGGCCGTAGTTGTTGGAGCAGTTGGAGATGAGGATAGGCATGCCATAAGTGTCGCGATACGCACGTACAAAGTGGTCGGAAGCGGCTTTGGAGGCACTATACGGGCTGTGGGGTGCATAGGGGGTGCGCTCTGTAAAGCGCATGTTTTCCTCCAGCGGGAGGGCGCCATACACCTCATCCGTGGAGATGTGGTAAAAGCGTTTTCCCTGCCAATTTCCACCCCATGTGCAGCGGGCGGCCTCCAGCAGGGAGAGGGTGCCCAGCACGTTTGTGCGGGCAAAGAGGAAGGGGTCTCCGATGGAGCGGTCCACATGGCTTTCTGCGGCCAGATGGATGATGGCGGTAATGGCATGTTGCTCCATAAGGTGGCACATGGTGGAGAAATCCCCAATATCTGCCTGTACAAAGCAGTAGTTCGGCGCTTGCTGCACATCCGCCACGTTTTCCAAATGCCCGGCATAGGTGAGGGCATCCACATTCACGATGCGGTACTGCGGGTAGTGCTGCACGAAGTGCCTCACCACATGGGAGCCGATGAAACCCGCGCCGCCGGTAATGAGGATGTGATTCATGGTGCAGGGGCAAATTCCTCATCGCGCCCCAGAAGGGCACGCGTTTTATAACGACCTTTGCGATAATAATCGCGGTGGTCCATAATGGTGGGTTGGGGCGTCTTATCCCGGCGGGAATCCACGTAGGTGTTCACCTCGGTCGTGGCATAGGGACTGCCGGGGGTGGCATAAATGCGGGCGCGAACATCCTCCCCCGTGGCCCGGTCTTCCAGCGAGGAGCGCCGGGAGGAATCCACGCTGAAGCGGTTTTCCGCATGGGATATGCCGTGTGAGGAGGCATCCATGAAATCCGGGCGGAGGTTGCGGTCGTACTCCTTGGCTCCGGCAGTGCGGTCGAATGTGCGGGAGGCTCCTTCAAACTGCCCGGAGAAACCATCGTACACTTGCTCGCGCAGGTTACTGCGGCGGCCGGCATCGAAACGCCCCGTGCGGTACTCCTTATTGGCGGAGCGGGCATTATCCAGTTCTTTTTGGAAGGAGCTCACGCGCGAAGACTGAGCGATGGGCACGCCATCCGGGCCTTTTTTTTCGGAGAAGGAGGCGTCTATCCGTTTTTCGAAGGCGGACATGAGGTCCTGCTCCCCGCCTGCGCTGCGGTCTGCTTCCAGCACTTCGTTCCCGTTTTCATCGTACACGGTGCGTACCGTCTCGCAGGCCGGGAGGAAAAGTATGCTCAGCAGGCAGGTGAACATTACACGCATGCGCCGTGGAGGGTGGGATGGGGGTTATTGGAACATATCCGCCGTGAGGCGGTAGAGAGCGCCGCAGCGCGGGCAGGAGGCTTCCAGATAGCCTTGCTCGGAAAGTATATCGGCAAAATCGTGTTTCATGGCCTGCACCACGGGCAGTATTTTTTCCACCGTGCAGCCGCAGCGGAATACGAAGCGGCGAGTTTCCAGCACTTTCACCTGTTCCGTGGTATCGATGCAGCGTACATCCTCCGCCGTAAGTTCCGTGAGCCAATCGTGGTCCGCATCCGGCTGGGCGGTGATGAGGGCAAAGTGGTCGTTCCCGAGGTCGAAGGCTCGCGCGATGCGCTGCTCGCTCTGCCGGTAATAGGTTTGCACCCAGGATTCGGCATCGCTCTCCGGCAGGGGGATAACGGAGGTTTGCGGTTCCTTGCCGCGCACAATGTTCTGGGCAAAAAGCATGCTCTGCTCCGGCTCCCGCACATCCTCCCGGAAGGCGCGCCCCACCACATCCTCCGTCATGGAAGAACCGGATACGAAGTAATTAGCCAGGCGCGGCGTACGCACGTTGAAGGTCCATGCGTGATACTCCTGCCACGGGCGGGAAACCAAATGCAGGGTAAAATAGGCCAGCAGCTTTTTAAGCACCGTGTCCTCCGTCTCCTCATTGCGGAGTCCATGCTGCATAAGGTGCAGGTAATAATCCACAAACAGAGGGGAAAAATCCGCCCGCAACAGTAGGCAGTTGCGCCCGCGCACGTAAAGGGCCTGCACCTTGGTTTGCTCTTCAACGGCATTCGGTTGCTGATCTGGAGTGGAATCTGCCATGGCTACATCCATAGTAGCGCAATCATGCAGCCGGTGCAAGGGTAAATTGTAATGTATTTATGCTGATTTTTGCATTGACGCTCAGAAATAACCTGTGCTAGTGTTAAGACGGTTAAACACTCGCCAATGCACCATGCCTTCTAAAAACTCATCCGGCAAGAATAAAAAATTCGCTCAGGGGAAAGGATTGCTTATAGCCGTCCTCCTTCTCGTTCTGGGTGGCGGAACGGGCTATTACTACCACACCGAGCAAAAAAAGAAGGAAGAGCAACAACGGCTGGCCGATGAACGCGCCAAAATTGCAGCGGAACGGGAGGCTCGCCGCAAAGCAGCTGCAGAACGAGCCGCCCGGCTCCGTGCCGCAGAAAAGGAGGCTCAAAAACACCAAACACTCCCGGAGGATACCCCCCACCAAATAGATGAGGACAAATCGGAAACCGGTGATTCTTCGGGAACAGAGGATTCCTCCGCTCGGAAAGATTCATCCCCCCTCCCGCCCCCAGCAGATACCCAAAGCACTCCGGATACCGCTCTGGAAGCCGTCCCCCTCGTAGGTAGCGAGGCCAACAGTAAGGCCAACCGCGATTGCTTTGCAACACAGCTTCGAGATGTGGTACAAACAAAAAACTTTGCCAATTTTGTTGATGCGTATCGGCAAAAAATCAAAGAAAGCATTCCGCAACTCATCAGCCGCAACAAATTAAAATACAACTCATACAAAGGATACCATAATCTAATACAAGCAGTGGAGCTGTGCCTTATGGCGGAAATGGCCGGGTGCGATACCATGAACGCATTGGCAGGCAAGAAAAATGGCGCGGAATTTTACGAATGGTTGCTGCGCGATAAAAGCCGCCCCCTGCACCAGCTGGTACAGAACTTTGTGCTCCAAAATGGGCAAGCCGCCAACGCCGCACACACACTGCAACAATTCCATGCACTGTGGGAAATCACTCCCCCAAGAGAGCGCAGTAAATACCTGAATTTAGCCATTGCATGCTCTCTGCTAAACCCGGCGGCATGCAATGCCCCCGGAATGCTTAGAAAAAAAAGTGAGCCGCTCCTTACCTTACCGGAGCTTTACACCTATTTCCGGGAATACAACAATAAGCATAAACTTATTACAGATGTAAGCCGTATGAGTGTGAGCGAATTACTGTTAGTGGTGGATGTACGGCTACCCAAATCTGAATTTGACTGGGTACATAAGAACTTAGATTACAAACAAGCTAACTGGGGAGATGCCTACGGCTCTATCCGCTACCGAATGGATCGCGCTGCCAATGGCGTGGATCCCTATGAGACCTATACCTTTGCCGAGCTCAGAAAAGAAGGCGGGGTGTGCCGAGACCAGGCTTATTTTGCAGCCACTACCGCTAAATGCGTGGGCATACCGGCAGCCTACGTCAGTGGGGATGGAGATCGCGGTCCCCACGCATGGATTGTCACCCAAGTCGGCAGAGATGCTTGGGCACAAACAGGCTCATATGGTTATAACACCGGCCGCTACACCAACCCCTGCTCCGGGCGTGTACACCACGAATCCACCCTGTTGCAACAAAGTTCCAAAACTGCGGATGAAAAATTCCTTCCGGCAGCGGATGCCATGGCTCTTTCTCATTACCTGATACGCATAGGAGACAGCCTCCCGGAAGCCTACGCTGCCGCCAGATACGCCACTCAGGCATTCCCGGCGCAAAGCTTTGCATGGAACCACCTGCTCTATGTGCTCACGTACGATTCCGCACAGAGTCCAAATACTTCGGAATGGAAAAAAATACACCAGCAGCTCCTGCAAATGAGCAGCAAAAACAGCGAATTATACGACCTCGCGGGCGAGATTGAATCCCAATACCTCCTCGAAGGTAAATCTGCCGCCTACAAGCGCACCATAGCCAACCGTTCCCTCCGCAATCTGCAGCGCAACATGGGCGACGAACGTGCTGATATTGTACTGGATGCCCTCTCCCGCCAAGCAGATATGTTACTGGAACAAAACCCCAAAAACTTACGTCCGCTGGCTGCCTTTTACAAAAAACAACTTAAAACATATGCCGCCCGGGGAGATGTGTTTGAACTTATACTGCGCCAGTACATGAGTAAGCTGGGGGAGGGTTCCCCCAAAAAGGCATGGAACACACTGGCAAAAGATGCCGAAAAATTGTTCGAAAAGCATGTTTTTGATGGTGGAGGCGATTATTTCAAACTCTCTAAATCCATGAACATTCAGCATGCAATTGCAGAGGCTTACGAACGTGCCGGAAATACAAAAAAAGCTCAAAAACTCCACGAGGACGCCGAATTCCGCTTAGAAAACGCACGCTCCCGGCACCGTACAGAATAAAACTAAACCTGCCAGCACCACAATTCTGCCTTGCCATACTGTCCTCACAAGGGTAGAATGAACCTGTAACAACAGGCGGTTTATCCCCCCCCACTTATCATGAAAACACTCATCACGAACGCACGCATCATCTCCCCCGGCATTGATTTACCGGGTGGCTCCGTCCTTATAGAAGGAAGCAAAATTATTGCAGTTCTCCAACCGGGCGAAAACGCCGAGGCCGATAAGGTAATCGATGCCGGCGGCAATATGCTACTGCCGGGCTTTATCGATATTCACTCCCACGGTGCCGGCGGCTGCGATACCTGCGATTGCAAGGTGGAGAGCATCCGCACGATTGCCGATTGCAAAATGAAGGAAGGCGTAACCACTTGGTTACCCACCACCCTTACGCTGGATACTCAAACGCTGGCCGATGTCTGCACCGTGGTGAAGGAATACGCCGCAGCCCCCTGTGGTGCCAAGACTCCCGGTGTACACTTGGAAGGGCCCTATATTAACCCCCGCCAGTGCGGTGCTCAGAATCCCGCTTTTGTGCGCCCCGCCGATTACGAGGAAGTGGCCATGCTGAATGCCATTTACCCCGTGCTCTACATCTCCATGGCACCGGAAATGCCCGGCGCTCTCGAATTCATCAACAAGGCTACCGCCGCCGGCATTACCTGCTCCGCCGGCCACTCCGCCGCCTCCTATGCCGATTTCATGAAGGCTAAGGCTGCCGGCCTGAAGCACCTTACCCACTTCTGCAACCAGATGAGCCCCCAGCACCACCGCGAAATCGGTCTCGTGGGCTCCGGTATGCTGGATAAGGACATCAAGATTGAGATTATCTGCGATAAGATTCACCTCTGCCCGGATATGCTCAACCTTACCTTCACGAACAAGGACATCGACCAGATGATTATGATTACCGATTCTCTGGCCTGCTCTTGGATGCCGGATGGTCCCGGCCAGCTGGGAGGGCTGCCCATCATCGTGAAAGGTGGCGTGGCTCGTTTGGAATCCGGCAATCTGGCCGGCTCCACCCTGCGCTTTGCCAAGGGGCTCAAGAATGTTCACGAGATTACCGGCAAGCCCCTTAGCGAGCTGGTAAAAGCCACCTCCCTGAATGCGGCAGAATCCCTCGGCCTGAGCGGGCTGGGCAAGATTGCCCCCGGCTACACGGCCGATTTGGTACTGCTGGATGCCGAGTACGAGACGCTCAAGACCTTTATCGACGGCGAGCTGCGCTACGAGGCTTAAGCCCGATTCCACCTCCCGGCGGGGTGCCGCAAGCACCCCGCCACTTCCCCTTTCTCCGTTCCTCCCCCTTGCTGCCATGCTTATTTCCCCCCTTGCCCGCCGACTCTGCCAACGCCAGGGAATAGACCCCGCCACACTGCGCGGCACCGGGCCACGCGGGCGCATTATGGCAGCAGATGTACTTTCCCCTGCGGCTCCGCCCCGCAAACGCGGAGAAACCATCATCAACAATTACGCCATCCCCCCCACGCGCCCGGAGCGGGATGGTTACTACGTGTATGATGCAGAGGTGGATATGAGTGCTCTGGCTAACATTAGCCTGCCCATTGCCGTGCAGTGCGAGAAGCTGCTGGAGCAGCGCTATTCCCTCTTCGATTATCTGGTGCGTGCCGTGGTGAAGGCCTGCACCGGCCACCCGGCATGGATGGAGGGCTTGGGGCCGCTGGATGTACTCCTCTTCGAAAACAATGGGGAAAAAGTGGTTCCCCTGCGGGATATGGCACGCAAGAGCATTTACCGTATTGCCCGGGAAACCCAAGCCCCCGCCCCGGTGCCGGAGGGTTTTGCCCCGCACATTACCGTGTGCGATGCCGGCACGGCTCGCGAGCAAGTGGCTACTTTCCTGCGGGACACGCAATACCCACTCTTCGGTTTTGTGGCAAGGGGGCGCTCCTCCAAGGCGGGTATACGCGCCGGGGCGGATTCGCACGCCAGCTTGCAGCTGCCCTACACGCTTTACATCTCCACCGCCATTCCTGCGGCGGATGCGAACCGCATTGCTGCGCGCCTGTATGCCCTGCTATACAATCCTGTAAGCCTTATGCTGCTGGATTAAGCAAGGTTCTTCCCTCCGCCCTCTCAAAAAAACAATCCCGCGCCCGGTGAAGGGGCACGGGATTTCTGCATTCGGTAAGCAGGCTTAGCGACGGCGGCGAGCCAGCATGGCCGCCAGAGCCAGCAGGCTGCAAGTAGCCGTGGCAGGCTCCGGCACGAGCGGCATTCCCCAAGTATCGCTCTCCGAGCTATTGTAGAAGGAAAAACTCTCCACATAAATGGTACCGTAATCATCCGAATACCAGTCCTTATCCTTTGCCACGAAGGAGTAGAAATAATTACCGGTGCCATCCGGCGCTTTGTTGCGTTCCACCCCCACGGAGAAGAGCCCATTATCCACATTGAACCCATATTGGGCATCGTCCGCATCGGTAAGCCACAAGCGGCTAATCGTCATAGCCCCGCCGGAAAGCTCATAATCCACACCCCACAGCGTTACGGAGTGCGCCAGCTTCTTGGAGCCGCCAAAGGAGCTGAGGCTGAGCGTTACGGCACTCCCTGCCCGGAGTTTGGCATCTATCGTCTCTGCGGTAATGGTGTTGCCAAACTCGCGGGTCAGGAAACGGGAGAGTGCGGAGCCTTCCTGCCCCGGGTAAATGTAGTTGTTAATGTTGGGGTACTCATCGTAGTAGTAACCATGGGGTATGGAATCATTTTCCAGTGCTATGGCGGAACCGGTATTCAGCCCCCAATAGCCGCGCGCCTGCTCGGTTTTATTGGTGGGGTTATAAATGCCTGTAAGCCACCACTGGAAGGCAGAAAGGGAGCTACCGCCGGCATCCATCACCACCATTTCCTTAAAGGTATCCCAAATAGCCTCCCCTACCGGGGTGGCATCCGGCACTCTGTACTGCTTTTGCCACCAATCAATTACATTGGAAGCAGCCGCAGCCCAGCAAAGCTCATCGTCGTCCTGGTAACTGGAAGACTTGTTAAAATCACTCCACCCCGTCGCCTCGCAAATCCCGCGGAGCCACACTGTATCCGCAGAGGATACCATCGCCCCCGCAAGGAATACACTCGCCAAAGTCAGGAAAGATGTCGGTTTCATGAGTAGCAACGCCTCATCGGCTATCTGTGATAATAGTGCAGAATAACACTCTTTTCAAGAAAAAACGGAAGAGCAATGATTTTTTTCTGCCGCGCGCGCGAAAAACTTTCCGGCAGTGCCGGCTCAGGAATCCTGCCTATGGGCGGGGTCGAACAAGGGGCGGTAGGAAGGTAGGCGCCAGTTCATGTACACCGCCACCATGCGCACGCTGAATACTACAAACACCCCTACCAGGTAGGAAAGCTCGTACGGGCATTTGAAATGCTGCATGATGAGGAATACCACACAGCCGCTGAATGCAGCGGAGGCGTATATCTCCTTGGAGCGGAACACATACGGCACGTTCCCTGTGAGGACATCGCGCAGCACGCCGCCGGCCACTCCCGTGCATACGCCCATGCAGATGCACACAATCCCCGGGCAGCCTAAGTAATACGCCTTAGCAGCCCCCAGCAGGGTGAAGAAGGCCATCGAAAAAGTATCCGCCAGGCGGATGGTACCCACGGGCGGTTTCACAAAACGGGTAATATAAAACACCGCCAAGGAGGTGAGGAGGGCTTGGTATAAATACTGCACATCCCCGCCGCTCATCCAATAAATCGTAACCGGCTGCCCCGAGTGCGTTTGCATACCGGAAAGCAAAATATCTCGTACGGTACCCCCGCCGAGGGAAGCAATCGTGCCGCAGATGATGATGCCAAAGATATCCATGCGCACGCGGCTGGAGGCGGAGGCTCCGGCAATAGCACCCACCACCGTGGCAAAGATACAGCAAATGTGAAAAAGCCAATGCTCCCCGAAATCCTGCACGTTTTGCAGATCCGTACTATCGAATAACGAGGCTATCAGCAGCATAACTTATCGCAAGGCCCGCGAGAATATCCAAAGAATAAACAGTACCAGCAACACCGGCCACATGACCTGAAGCAGCCCTACTGCTACGACGATAAATACCCCAAGCCCCAGAATAAAGAGCAGCAAGGGTCCCAGCAAACCACTGCGCAGCAAAAGTCTCAGCAAGCCGGGATTGTGCAGCTCTTCCTCCTCCTCTCGTAGATTGACGGAGGCCAGAGGGCGCCATGTGGAGGAATCCGCCCGGCGCACCCAGGTATCATCCCCTATGTCTCCCCCTGCACGCAGGCGTAGCAAATCGGCTCCGCTCACCGGACCGATTTTTTCTTCGCCGTTATCGTAAAAATACTTGCGCGCCATGAGTACAGGAAGAGTGAGGCATTAGGGAAGAGCCTCAGGCGTGAATGGCCCGGCCATCTGCCGCCAAAACAGCCTCGTGAATAGCCTCGGAGAGCGTGGGGTGGGCATAAATCATCGCATTCAAATCAGCATCCGTCAGCTCGCTATTCAATGCAAGCTCAGGAGCCGTCAGCAGCTCCGTGGCGTTATCCCCCACAATGTGGGCACCCAAAAGCTCTCCGTTTTCCTTACCGAAGAGCAGCTTTACAAAACCCTCCGTATCCCCGCCGGCCACGGCACGGCCAATAGCTTGGAAGGGGAACTTGCCCACCTTGTATTCCACCCCGGCCTCTTTGAGTTCGCGCTCGCGCTTGCCCACGCTGGCCACCTGCGGATGGCAGTATGTGCAACCGGGTACCACTATGGGCTGCTTCGGGCAGTGGCCATCCACGTACATCCCCTCCACGGCCTGCTCTGCCTCGTAACTGGCAGTATGAGCAAGCATAATACCGCCGATGCAATCACCCACGGCATACACGCCTTTCACGCTTGTTTCGTAGCGTTCATTCACCTTAATGAAGCCGCGCTCCGTGAGTTCCAGGCCGGTCACATCCGGCACCACAGGTACCACGCCCACCGCCACGAGGCACACATCCACCGTAAGCTCCTGCACCTTGCCATTGCGTGCCGTAATCGTGGCTGTTACACTATCACCATTATCCTTCAGAGCATCCACCTTAGCACCGGCCATGCAGGTGATACCCTGCTTCTTGAAGGAGCGCTCCACGGCCTGGCTCACATCATCGTCCTCATTCGGCAGAATGCGCGGAAGAGCCTCCACCAGCGTCACCTTCGTGCCAAAGCAATGGTACACATAGGAAAGCTCCGTACCAATAGCACCGGAGCCGATTACCAGCATACTCTCCGGGCGAGTCTCCCGCACCAGGGCATCCTTGCTGCCAATAATCGTACGTCCATTAAAGGGGAACACCGGCACCTCGCGCGTGCGGGCACCTGTTGCGATCAGAATCTCAGAGGCTTCCAGCACCGTCACACTGCCATCCGGAGCCGTTACCTCCACCTTACCGGGAGCCGGCACGCGAGCCTCCCCGGCAATGCTGTCAATCTTATTCTTCTTGAAGAGGAAAGCAATACCGGCGGAAAGGCGGTCACTAATCTGGCGGGAACGAGCGATAACGGCACTCCAATCCACGCTGAGCCCCTCGGTTGCAATGCCGAACTCCGCTGCACGGCGAGCCACCGTGTTATACACCTCGCCATTCTTCAGCAAAGCCTTTGTGGGAATGCAGCCCCAATTCAGGCAGGTACCGCCCACGCGCTCGCGCTCCACGCAAGCTACACGCTTACCCAGCTGTGCCGCCCGAATTGCCCCCACGTAGCCCGCAGGACCACCACCAATCACAACCAAATCGTAACTCATGTCTCCATTCTACTCTATCGCCACTCCCCTTGCAATGAGTTTCCGCCTTTGCTGACACAACTGCCAGCCGCCCGGAGAAATGCTGCCATTTGGCGCAGGAAGCAGAAAAAAAGGGTGGACAAGCAGCAGGGGGAGGAGTAAACTCCTGCGCGAACATTTCACCCTGTTTTTCAAGAGATATGGATAAACGCATCACATTGGCCGGCTGCGGCTGCGGCTCCCGCACCCGCACATATATGAAACTTGCCATGGAATTCCCGGAGCGCTTCCGCATTGTGGCCGCAGCAGATCCGGTAAGGATTCGTGCGGAACAGGTGCGCGATTTCGCCCCGGAGGAGGAGCGCAGCAGCGTGCAGCTCTTTGCCAATGCGGATGAGCTGCTCTCCCGCCCCAAATTGGCCGATGTGATGATTATCGGCACGCAGGATGATTACCACTACGAGCCCTGCCGCCGCGCACTGGAGCTGGGCTACGATGTACTGCTGGAAAAACCCATTGCCAAAACCCTGCGGGAAGCCTTGGAGCTGCGCGACTTAGCCACACGGCTGGGACGCCGCGTGGCCGTGTGCCACGTGCTGCGCTACACGCCGTTTTACAATACCATCCGCAATATCATCCGCAGCGGAGAACTGGGCGATATTATGACTTTTAACGCCAATGAAGGCGTGGGCGCCTGGCACTTCGGCCATTCCTTTGTACGCGGCCACTGGGGTAACAGCACCACCTCCACACCGATGATTGTGGCCAAATGCTGCCACGATATGGACATCCTCCACTGGCTGGTGGATCGCCCCTGCGAGCAGGTATCCAGCTTTGGAGAACTCTCCTTCTTCCGCAAGGAAACTCTGGCGGAACCCCGCCCGGAACGCTGCACGGATTGGACCACACCGGTGGGCGAATGCCCTTGGGATGCCCGCAAGTACATTACGGACGATTCCTGCAAGCGCTGGCTCAAAATGGTGATGGACGGTGTGGACGAAGCCACCCCGGAGCAAATTACGGAATGGCTCCGCACCTCCGCCTGGGGACGCGATGTGTTCCAATGCGATAATGACCAGCCGGACCACTTAGTTGCCATTCTCCGCTACGCCGGCGGCATTACCGGCACTTTCACGATGACGGCATTCGAAGAGGGGCGCCACATCGAAATTTACGGCACAAAAGCCAAGCTGCGCGCCGGTGCCTTCTACAAGGAAAACGGCCCCGGAGAAATTACCATTACGGAGCATTTCTCCAAAAAAATCCGCAAGGTGGATGTGGAAGAAGCCTCCGGCGGCTATGCCGGCCACGGCGGAGGTGACTGGGGATTGGTAAGCCATTTATACGATGATATGCGAACAGTGGAGGACGTATCCCTGATGACGACCTCCATCCAAGCCTCCGCCCACTCGCACGTGATTGCCTTTGCGGTGGAGCATGCCCGGCGCACAGGGGAAGTCATTTCTATACCCGAGTTCGAACGCCGTGTACTTTCCGGGGAATTGAATTACTAATTCCCCGCCGCCCTGCCTCTTTCCGACGGGAATAGCTGATAAGAAACCGCCGCCTGCAATATCCTCGCAGGCGGCGGTTTTTGAATTTTTTAAGCGCAGGGCGGAGTGTTTTTACTTACGCTTCTTACCGGCAGTCACGCGGTTCTTGAGACCACCACCCTGAGTGTGGCGCAGCATGGCAGCCTTAGCCGCAAGGCGCTTGCGCTCCGCAGAGCGGCGAATAATGCCGATAACGATGAAGAGGAGCACCAGCCCGCCACCATAAATGGCATAATCCTTAGGTGTAGCGTCCTCCAGCCCCAGCTTGGCCAGCAAATCATCCAACCGGCTTCTCTGGAGATCCGCCCTGGCTGGCTTCCGGCGGGCAGCAGTCTTTTTAGCCGCAGCCTCCTGAGCGGCCAATTCCTCCGGCAGGGGTTCGCTGGCTTTAGCCGCAAGCGCATCCTCAGCCTTGGGTTCGGGCGTTTCCTTAGTAGCAGCCACAGTAGCCAAGCTCACCCCGGAGGAACCGGTATCGGCATCATCCGTCTTATTGGGTGTTAACAGTCGTGTTTCCTCATCCTTCAGGATGTTGCGAGCCACAGCACTATCTCCATCGGAGCCCATCGCCGTCATGCCGTTATCCGTGGTATTGGCATCCGTGAGCTTAAGGCGGCTCTCCTCATCCTTGGGTGGCACGGGGTAGTAAGACACGCGGCTCACCTTGTTCGAGCCTGTCATCTCCTGAAATACATAGCCGCTGGCACACTTCATGGCTAAGCAGCGAGCCATGCCGTACTTCGCAGCCTTATCATCGGAGAATTTGCGCCATGCAGCCTTCTCCAGCTTCACAATCTCCAGAGCATCCTTGGTGGAAACCTTCGTGGATACAGGCTTGCGGTAATCCACAATCACGCAAAGGAGCTTATCCTTGCTCGTATCGAAATCAATCGAAAGCTTACGATTTTCGTCCAGATTCCAGACACGGCGCACGGAAAGATCACGCAGTACACGGTAGGCGTAGTCCTTGGTAAAATTTTCATCCGCATAAGTGCGGTTCATATCAGGCTTAATATCGCTGAGCGACATGCCAAAGGCAGAAGCCGCCAGCGCAAGGCCGACGAGGGAAGTGGGGATTGTTCGGTACATCACGACTAATGCTAACATATTGCCCGCAGTCTGGCAAGAGTAATCGCTACACTCTCAACAGCGAATTGGGCTTATTTCAAAAAAAAGACTTCCGCCACAGGCGGAAGCTCACATTCTTTGGCCGAGCAGCTCCTCCCGGCACCATCGGCACCGTATAAACGGCACCGATTTCCCCACGCATTCATTCAAAAACAGCCAACCGGCAGGAAAAGATGGGGAATACCCCCACCGGCGGCGGAAATCACCATAGGATTCAGTTCTGAGCCACTGCCACGGGAGCCTCCGGCGTGGGGGGCAGCGTGTTACCGGCAGCAGTCAGGGCGGCAAAACCAAGTACGATAGCGATTGTCTTCATCTTCTCTCTATTCCTTTCTTTTTAAGGGGTGTTTACCGGAGGGCTCCCCCGGCGCGGCAAATTATACACCAAAAGCCCCACCTGTCAACCCCAAAACCACCTATTTTTTCTTTTTCTTCAAAAAAAACAAAAAAAAGTGAAAGAAATATCCGCATCGGAGCGTATGGTCAAGCTGTGCACCGGCACCTCCCCGCCTGCATATTACGCACAATACGTTTGGAATAAAGTTATTAAGCAAAAGAGTGCCCTTGCCATATCCTCTTATCCTCCCGGCGGAGGTCGTGTCAGCATTCCGGTTTTCAGCGGTATCCGCAGGGTGCATTTCGCTTGACAAAAAGCCTTACGCGCGTATAGTAGCCCGCATACGATATGAAAAACCAGATTGCAAGCGTACAGGCAGATGCCCTGAGCCGCATAGGCGGCATAGCGGACATGAAAGGACTGGAGGAGGCTCGCGTGCTTATCCTCGGCAAGAAAGGCACACTGACCCAGCTCCAGCAGGGTATGCGGAATGTGCCAAAGGAGGAGAAGCCTGCCGTGGGTGCTTTGCTGAATGAGGCTCGCACTGCCATTACTGCTGCTCTGGAGGACCGCAAGCTGGCATTGCAGCAGGCACTGGATGCCGCGGCTGTGGCCGGAGCGGATTTCACGATGCCGGGGGCCACGCTGCCCATGGGGGGACTGCATCCTATTTCCATTGTGCGCGAGGAAGCGGTGCGCATTCTGCGCCGCATGGGCTTTACGCTTTCCGATGGGCCGGAGATTGAGGATGAGTGGCACTGCTTCGATGCCTTGAATACCCCGGACGACCACCCCGCCCGTAATGAGAAGGATACCTTCTACTTCGATAGCGGCAAGCTGCTGCGTACACAAACCAGTACCGTGCAGGCCCGCACAATGGAGAAGCAAGCACCGCCCGTGCGCATTATCTGCCCCGGCAGTGCTTTCCGCCGTGATGCGATTGATGCCACCCACCTTTCCGCCTTTAACCAGATTGAAGGCTTGTATGTGGATAAGAATGTGAGTGTAGGCGATTTGAAAGGAACCTTGGAGTATTTCCTGAAGGCGCTTTTCGGCGCGGAAACAGCTGTGCGTTTCCGCCCGCATTTCTTCCCATTCACGGAGCCGAGTTTTGAGATTGATGTGCTGCTGCAAGCTGCCGGGCAGGCTCCGCGCTGGATTGAGATTGCCGGCTGCGGTATGGTGAATCCCGCCGTGTTCGAAAACATTGATAAGGAAACCGGCAAGCAGCTCTACTCCGGCTGCACGGGCTTTGCCTTCGGCATAGGATTAGAGCGCTTGGCAATGATTCGCTGGGGTATTCGCGATATCCGCCTCCTCATCGAAAATGATGTGCGCTTCCTCGCCCAGTTCCAATAATCACTCCCACACCATTTATTTTTCCGATTTATGAATATCTCTCTTAACTGGCTCTCCAGCTATATTGACCTGCAAGGACTCGGCACTCAGGAAATGGCCGATATGCTCACCTTCGCCGGCATCGAGGTGGAGGGCATCCAAGAACGCGGTGTGACCACGGAACTCGTGGTTGTGGCCCAAGTGGTGGAAAAAACGCCCGTGGAGGGCAGCGACCATTTGAATGTTTGCATGGTGGATGCGGGAGAAGGCTCCCTGCGCCAAATTGTGTGCGGTGCTCAGAATTACAAAGTGGGCGATAAAGTACCCTGTGCTCTGCCCGGAGCCGTGCTGCCCGGCGGCTGGGAAATTAAAGAGGGCAAGCTGCGCGGTGTGGATAGCCGCGGTATGCTTTGCTCCGCCTCGGAATTAGGCCTGCCGGATAAGGAGCATGGGCTGTGGATTCTTCCTCAGGAGTACACCATCGGCACGCCGGTTCGCAGCTTTGTGGAGACGGATACGATTTTCGAGCTGGAAATTACGCCGAACCGCCCGGATTTGCTGAGCCACTGGGGCATGGCCCGCGAATTAGCCGGTATTACCGGTCGCACGTTGAAGGCCGACCCGGCCGAAGCACCCACCGCCACCATCGAGACGCAGCCTGCCGGAGATGCGATTACGCTTTCCGCGCCGGATATTTGCCCGCTCTACACGGCCACGCGCATTTCCGGTGTAAAGATTGGTCCCTCCCCGGAGTGGCTGGCCAATCGTCTGGTATCCATTGGGCTGCGCCCCATTAACAATGTGGTGGATATTACGAACTATTGCCTCTTCGAGCTGGGGCACCCCCTGCATGCTTTCGATGCCGCCAAGCTGACCGGCGGGCTGAATATCCGCCGCGCGGCAGAGGGGGAATCCTTCACCAGCCTGATGGAGGAAGAATACAGCCTGAAGGCGGACGATGTGGTGATTTCCGATGCTTCCGGTGCAGCACTGGCACTGGGAGGCGTGATGGGCGGGCTGGAGAGCGGTGTAACAGAAACCACCACGGATATTCTGCTGGAGTCCGCATGGTTCAACCGCAGTAACATTCGCTTTACCAGCCGCCGTTTGGGGCTGGGCTCGGATTCCTCGTACCGTTTCGAGCGCGGCACCTCTCCTTGGAATGTGCTGCGTGCTGCTGCCCGCGCCACGCAGCTTATTCTGGAATGCTGCGGCGGCACTGCCGGCCCCGTGCTGGTGGGCGGGCAGGCTCCCTGCCTTGTGCCGGAGGAGAATGCCCCCACTGCCACTGTGCTGGAGCAAGGCACGCAGGCTAAAATCTACTACGCACTGGACCAGGTGAAGCTCGATTGGAAGGAGCTGGATGTGATGACAAATGCTTCCCTGCCCCACATGGAGGGGGCCCGCATCCTCCGCCATCTCGGCCTGCGAGACGTGGATGGCAAGGGTACTTGGGATTGCCCGCCCTGGCGCTTGGACCTCAAGCGCAGTTGCGACCTTTTGGAGGAAATGGTACGCGTGTACGGCATTGATAATATACCCGCCACGAATACGGCTATTTTTGTGGAGGAAAGCTCCCACGACCGCGCCAATGATTACCGTATGGGCTTGGCTCGCAAGCTGGCCGGTGCCGGTTTCTGGGAGGTACAAACCTTCAAGCTCATCGCCGCAGAAAGCATCGACCCGACGATTGCCGGGGTAGAGAATGCCCTGCCCATCAAACCCCTGATGGAAGGGGATGTTATCCGCGTATCCTTGCCTATATCGGAGGACCACTCCACGCTGCGCCCCTCTCTTGCACCCGGGCTGCTGGCTGTAGCGGCTCGCAACATTAACCAAGGTATGGAGGTGCTGCGCTTCTTCGAAATGGGACGCGTGTTTCGCAATACAGGCGGCGGCAAGGGCAAGGATATTGAGAACGAGGTGCTGGGTATCTTTATGGCCGGTCGCCTCACTCCTGCCAGCTGGGCTTGCACCAAGCCTGCGGAGGTGCATTTTGAGCATCTGCGTGCTGTATTGGATACGCTTGTACCGAAAGCAGATATTGCACTGGTACCTTCCCGCCAGAGCCGCCCGGCTGCTGCGCTGGGTGCAGATATTCAGATTAACAATCAGGCCTGCGGTTATGTGGCACGCCTGGCCCTCCAGAAGTGCCGCGATTTAGGATTACCTTTGGAGTGCTACTATGCAGAGCTGGATCTCCGCAAGTTGCAACAGGTAGCGACGGCTCCCTTCAAGGCGGCGGAATTACCCCAATTCCCCGGCTCCGGGCGAGATGCCACCTTGGATGTTCCGGCTTCCCTCACGCATGCGGAAGTGGTGAAGGCTATTCAGGCGGCTAAGCAGAAGCTGCTTGTTTCCTACGCACTCAAGGATGTCTTCTGCGACCCCTCCGGCGAAAAGCTCCCCGCAGACCGCAAAGCAGTAACATACACCTTCCTGTACCGTGATGCGAAGAAAACCCTTACGGCACAAGAGGTAGATGCTGCCCACAAGCAAGTGCTGGATACTCTTACAGCTAAAATTAATAACCTTAGCTTCCGCTAAGTTCCGCACCGGAAAATCCCATTCAGAAGCACCTGTGCAGCACAGCCGCACAGGTGCTTTTTCACGCTCCGCGCACGCAAGGGCATAAAAAAATAAGGCTGCCAATAACGGCAGCCTTATGACGAGAGGTTAGGGGCAAAAGAACTACTTTTTCGGTGTTTTCCAAGGCTCTGCCTCAGCAAAGTCCTTATCAAACTGATCAACCCATTCGCGTTCTTCAGGGGTAAGAGCGGCCCGGCGTTCTTTTTCCTGCTTCCGGCGTTCGGCGGCTTCTTTCTTGCGAGCTTCGGCGGCAGCCTTTTTCTCCTCCTGGCGGCGTTTCTTTTCCTCCATGGCCTTTCGCTTGGCAATTTCCTTATCGGCCACTACTAAGGGAAAGAAATCCGATGCATCGCTACCCACGCGTTCATTCTTCGTGGAATGAGCAATATAACGCTTACCATCCCATTGCACCGCCACCACCGTTGTATAGCCCTCCGGCAGATGGACAACGGTGGATTTAAAATCCTCCGTATCCAACCCCCTCAGGTTTACGCGTATAAGTTCCTTATCCTTATAGACCTCAAACGCTACTGCGTTTTCCCATTTATCCGCCGGCACAATGGCTTTTTTTCCTTGGACATCAAACTTATAACCGGCACTGGGTTTGATATCCAATTTATCTCGGTATACATCTACACTATACGAGGTAATATAATAAATTACGCTGGAATCCGGAGAGGGGTATTTTTCCGCATAATCCAACAGTTCTTTGCACATTTCTTCCGTGATGACTACCCACTGGGAAGAGTAATCCTCCACTTTACGGTTCATCGGAGCCAGCATGCCTGTTTGCACATAATACTCCGTCAGATTCAGCTTAGCGGAATCACAGGCGCGGCGCATAAAGTTGACTCGCATTTCCCCATGGCTCATTTTGCTCTCATCCGTATTTCGGCATTCCTCAAAAATTCGAGCATAGAAATACTTATCTCCGCGCGCTTCCGCCAGATAAAGTTGCAATTGCCATAACGGGCAACAGCTTACAAAGGGGTCACCCGTCTTTACACCTCGCACCACATTGCTATCCTTTTCCATTTTAAGTGCTCCGGGTACTTTGCCTCCATCATCAGGGCCCTGCTGGTATTGCCAAAGATGACGAAGTACCAAAGCACTGTTAATAAAGCTATCGAAACGCGCACCACGCATATGAACACCACCAAAAGAACCGCCTCCCTCCCATTCGTAACGCACATGAAGAGGGTTGAAACGATAATTGGTAAGTACGGAGAACAGGTTATTCGTTACTTCCTGCGTACCGCCCCACATCATACCGGGGCGGGTTTGATCCACGTGCCCGAATTCGTGAGCCAATGCCCAGCATCCCCCGTTACGAATTCTCTCCGGGTCTACCAATCCGGGTACAGCGGTGTTAATGTAGGCGCCTCCCAGCCCATCCGCATGCATGAATCCTTTCCATTGGCAACGCCCCATCATATGGTTACCCGGATTAATGTTAAAGTGATCCCAGCCCATAATCTCATGCTGAATTGCAATAATTTCATCGTTGAGGCGCAGCATTTCCGGTCCCTGCTCCGGGCAAGCTTCCCGCAATGCTTCTATATTGTATATCAACTGGCAACGTTCTCCCATAATATCGAGGGTGGGAGTTTTACAATTAGCCAGCATTGCTTTCCACACGTTCTCATCATCATGGTGGGTAAATATGCCATTCACCTTCCCCCCCTTCACGGACACTTCAATCTGCGGAGCGGTATCAGGTTCCTCGTCGCGATAATCCACATACAGCAAACCCGTATGCTGCACATGTACATTATTAACACCTGTCTGTAAATCGTAAGAACCTCCGCCATCCCCTTCCGGGCCAAAATCCCTTACCAAAAGTTTTATCGGCGTGCGCGGGTTTCCTTTCAATACAATGTTCAAGCGGTCTCCGGATTGAACATAGATACCCAGCGGATTTTCGTAACTGGAATAGTTGGATATTTTCATCCGCTGGCGCATGGTACCTAAGGGCAAGTAGGCACCCAATTTACGATTGCGGTAATTCTTTTCCGCACTCGCAGGATAGCCATCGTTCAGCTTGGACAAATCCGTACGAATGGGAAATACATACTTCGGTTCCTCCTTATCCTCCTTGCCTTTCTTCTTTTTCTTATTTTTCTTGGAAGCATGGGTAACCCTATCCGGGCGGTCGGAACGCCCTTCCGCCATAGGAGGCATGAGTAAACCCAATATGAACAATAAACTCAGTGCTAATCGGAACATCTTCATATACATGGATTGGGATTGTTATCAGCGAGCGCGATTCAGAATTTTTTTCAATTCCGGGGTAGATGCCACATCCATAGGAGTTTCGTCTTTCTTATTCCTAACGGTTCCGCTGGCACCGGCTTTAATGAGAGCTTCCGCACACTCCTTTTGTCCGTAGCGGGCAGCCACATGCAATGGCGTTTCGCCGGAAGAATTTTGCTCATTCACATCCATTCCTTCCTGTAAGCGCTGCTCTATCACAGCTACATCCCCCGCCCATGCAGCCTCGTGAAGTGTAAATACGGCATTACTGCGGTACATAACATCAGGCAGCATACGCTGTTCCGTTTTTTCCTTACTCTTGCGGGCTTTTTTCCCTCCGCGAGACGGCGCTGCCTGCACTGCCAGTGCCCCTAAACAGCATACCATAAGCAACATGTGTAGCGTATACCTCATAACATCTCATAAGCGGAGTATTCTCGCACCGCTCTATGGCAGTATACTACATGCGCTTTTCCCTTAGCAATAAAAAAAACTGAATTAAGTGTCCAAGCTCAGCACTTTTTCCAAATGCAGCATACCCAAAGCTCCGGGAGGACTGCATTTACTCCGATAACTTTCACTGTATCGTTTGCAAACTTGCCATTGAACTTTTTTGAGGAAAAACAGTTCTGGCTTATTTTCTGCTCTCTTTCCGGTCTTGAATTCGACAGGCAAAATGGTATGATGTGCGGGATTCGTTGAAAATGGACATCTTCTCGCAAATTCTTGACCAAGCAAACAATATCCTCTGGACATATGTTCTGGTAGCCATGCTGATTAGCTGCGCTATCTGGTTTACCCTGCGCTGTAAGGGGGTGCAGCTTACCATGTTGAGGGATATTCCCACCCTGTTCCGTAATTGTACCCACGAAAGGCAAGAGGAATATGCGGAGCGAATTTCCTCTTTCCAGGCCTTTGCGATTTCTATAGCAAGCCGTGTGGGTACGGGGAATCTGGCCGGTGTGGCAGTGGCTATTGCCATGGGGGGACCCGGTGCCGTGTTCTGGATGTGGCTCATTGCGTTTTTGGGAGCCGGCAGTGCTTTTGTGGAATCCACTCTTGCCCAGCTGTTTAAAATAAAGGGGGAGGATTCCTTCATCGGCGGTCCGGCGTATTATATGAGCATTGGGCTTAAGAAACCATGGATGGGAGCTATTTTCTCTGTGCTGCTTATCTTTACCTTTGGTTTTGCCTTCAACTCCGTGCAGAGCAACACGATTTGCCAAGCTTTTGAGGAGGCTTACGATATTTCTCCCTCGTACATGGGTACTGTGCTTACCCTCATCACTGTGGCTATTATCTTCGGCGGCATCCAGAGCATCGCCCGTGTGAGCAGTATCATCGTCCCCTTCATGGCCTTGGGTTATATTGCTCTGGCTCTCACCATCATTGCCATGAATATAACAGAGATACCGGCTGTGCTTCAGCTCATCTTCTCCCATGCCTTTGGCTGGGAGCAGGGATTAGCCGGTGGAGTGGGTGCGGCCATCCAGCAAGGTATACGCCGGGGGCTGTACAGCAACGAGGCCGGCATGGGCTCTGCCCCGAATGTGGCAGCCACGGCGGATGTGTCCCACCCGGTAAAGCAGGGTAAGGTGCAGGCCATCAGTGTGTTTAGCGATACGCTCATTATCTGCTCCTGCACGGCTTTCATCATCCTCGCCAGTGGGGTGGATTACACCGGGAAGGTTAATGGTATCAAGCTCACGCAGATGGCGCTCTGCCAGCAAATCGGCTCCTGGGGAAACAGCGTGGTGGCCATTGCCATTTTCTTCTTCGCATACAGCAGCGTGCTGGGTAATTATTACTACGGCGAGGCCAATATACGCTTTCTGAGCCAAAAAACGTGGGTGCTGACGGCTTACCGCTTCGTTGTAGCAGCCATGGTGCTTTTTGGTGCCGTGGCGAATTTGCACCTTGTGTGGAATCTGGCGGATTTCTTTATGGGATTAATGACGATTTGCAATCTGATTGCCATTGTGCTGCTGGGCAAATATGCCTTCCGCCTGCTGGAGGATTATCGGGCTCAAAAGCGGCAGGGCATTACGAATCCCTCTTTCTCCAAGGAGAAGATGCCCGATATTGCAAATGATTTGCAGTGCTGGTAAATCCGGCACAAAAATGTATGGGCGGGGAAGCAGCACCCACACTGCCTTCCCCGCCCTGACTGTTACCTGAAAAAGGGTCTTTCTGTTTCCTGCCTCGGTTTACACGCGGATGGGCATAAGGACGTAGAGGAACTCATCCGCCACGCGCATTACGCCGGGGCTGGAGGTGTCAATCAAATCAATGCATACATCCTGCTCTCCCACGGATTTGAGGGGTGCCAGCACGTAATCAGCATTGAAGGAGATGGAAATCTCGCGGCCGTTGTAATCGATGGGTACTTCTTCGTTAGCCTCGCCCATGTTGGCACTGGATTGCACGGACATCACACCGGGGGTAAAGCGGAAGCTCACGGTGTTGGTCTTTTCGGAGGAGAGGAGAGCTACGCGGCGTACGGCGGCGTTAAGTTCCTGCGCGGGGATAACTACGCGCTCGTTGTACCGGCTGGGAATCACTTGGCGGTAGTTCGGGTAATTGCCATCGATGAGCTTGGTTACCAGCAGGGTATCCCCGAAATCAAAAGAGGCTTGGTTGCTGGTAATGCGGATGAGGACTTCGCCGACATCCCCCAAAAGGCGGTGTACCTCCGCCACGGCACGGCTGGGAATATCGATGCACACCTGCTGGGATTCTGGGAATTCCAGCTCGCTCTCAAAGAGGGCCAAGCGGCGGCCATCCGTGGCCACAAGTGTGAGCTTGCCATCTTGGAAGCAGGTGTAAATACCATTCAGCACATAGCGTGTACCATCGTTGGAAATGGCAAATTCCGTGTACGCAAAGCCTTTGCTCAGCACGGCCTGCTGCACTTTGAATTCGCGGGCTTCCTTAAAGGCGGGCAATGCGGGGAATTCATTGGCCGGCAAACCATTGAGTTTGAATTGAGCGCGGTTGCAACGAATGGTTGCCACGCTGCCATTCACCTCGATGCTCACCTCACCATCGCGCAGCTCGCGGATAATGCTCTGGAGCTTCTTGGCCGGCAGGGTAATGGCTCCCGGTTTCTCCACCAAGCAGGGTACCTTGGTCTCAATGGTCAGCTCCATGTTCGTGGTGCAGAGCTTCAGCTCTCCCTCCGAGGCATCGAGCAGCACATTGGAAAGAATGGGCATGCTGGGGCGCGTGGAAACCACGCCGGCCACCTTGTTAATGCCATCGAGCAGAACTTGTTTTGCAAGTGCGAATTTCATAATAACTCCTTTGTTGAGACTATTTTACTTTCTCTATGCCATGCTGGCAAGCAAAAAGATGCATTTTCGCAAGATTTTCTACCATTTTTCTTTTAGTGGTACTATATCTTGTATATTCCATTTCTCTGTGACACAGGTATCCGAAGACGAGGGCAGGCGGAGGGAAAAAAATTGCAATTAAGGGGTGTCTTTGGTAATATGCGTGCATGGCGAAGGTGAACCTCAAGGAGAAATGGCGCGGTGTGCCGCACCGACCCGGGGTGTACCTGATGAAGGGGGAAGGCGGCGGGGTTATCTATGTGGGCAAGGCAAAGGATTTAAAAAGGCGGCTGGCCAATTATTTTTCTCCCTCCCGCGCCACGCTGGAAAATGGCAAGACGCGCGCACTCATTGCCGCCATAGAGGATTTTGACTATTACGAGGTGCGTAATGAGCAGGAAAGTCTTATTCTGGAGCAAAAGCTCATTAAGGAATACCGCCCGCATTACAACGTGCAGCTGCGGGATGATAAGCGTTATTACCTGCTGCGTGCCGCGCGGCAGGAGGAATTTCCGCATTTTTCTCTAGTACGGCTGCGAAAGGATGACGGAGCGCGCTACATAGGTCCTTTCGTGCATTCCTCTGCTCTGCGGGAAACGGTGGAATGGCTCAACCACCGCTTCCGGCTACGCACATGCACCTGCCGCCACCCGGGGGAGGAACAGTACCGCCATTGCCACGATGATGAGATACGCCATTGCTCCGCCCCCTGCATTGGCCGCATTACTGCGGAGGAGTACCGCGCACAGTTCGAGGCTGCGCTGGGGCTGTTCGAAGGGCGCGGGCGCCGGGAGCATCTGGAAGCTCTGGAGGCGGAGATGATGCAGGCCGCAGAAGCGCTGGAGTTTGAAAAAGCTGCCCGCCTACGCGATGTGCGGGAGAATATCCTGCGCACGCTGGAACCCGCCCGGCGCTTCACCCGCCGCGCCCCGGATTTGCCCGGCACCGTAAACCCGGACCGCGATTTGGCAGAGCTGGCCGCTGCACTGGGCATGGCAGAGCCCCCCGCCATTATGGAATGCTTCGATATTTCGAACCTCTCCAGCAATCACATCGTGGCCTCCATGGTGCGTTTCACCCATGGGCGCCCGGATAATGCCGCCTACCGCCGCTACCGCATTCGGGATGTGGATGGGCAGAATGATTTTGCCTCCATGCTGGAGGTGGTGCGCCGCCGCTACTCCCGCATTGTGAACGAGAGCCAGGCCGTGGCCGCCTGCCCGCCCGGGGAGGATTTGTACACTTGGTTGCGCGCCCTCAGCGCGGAGGGGAAGGCCCCCATCACCGTGCCGCACCTCGTGGTGGTGGATGGCGGCAAGGGGCAGCTCTCCACGGCCATGCGTGTGCTGGCGGAAATCGGCCTGCAAAACATGCCTGTGGTGGGGCTCGCTAAGCGCGATGAGGAGGTTTTCCTGCCCGGCAGGGATAAACCACTGCCGCTGGAATACGGCTGCGGCGCCTTGCGGCTCCTCCAGCGCCTGCGCGATGAGGCGCACCGCTTTGCCAATAATTACAACGAGCTGCTGGTTCGCAGGCGAGTGCGGGAAAGCCGTTTGGATGCTTACCCCGGCATGACTCCGCGCCGCAAGGAACTCCTGCTGGCACGCTTTCACACCGTGCCGGGCATCCGCGCCCGCTCCCCGGAGGAGATTAGCGAGCTACCCGGCATATCCCTCCGCTGGGCAAAAGAATTCTGCACTTGGCTCCGGGAGCATAAATAAGCCCAGCCCTGCGTGCAGGGGATTTATTCCGAACTCGCCACAGTGGGGAAGCACCGGCGCGCGGAAGCTTTGTTTAGCCCACTGTGCAGCGCACGGAAACGGATTGCGTTTCCGGGAGGATGTATTTGTGAAGTTCCACGGTGGCACGCAAGGCGCCAAATTCCTGCACACAGCAGGTGGCCATGCGGTGGCAAAGGGTTTCCAAGAGGATGGTGGGTTCCCCTTCTGCAAGGGCGGTGAGGCGTTTAGCCAGAGCATCGTAGTTAATTGTGCGGGCGAGGTCCTCCCCCATGCCGGCAAAGGGTTCCCGGGGGAGGAGGGAGATGTGTGCCAGCAGGCGTTGGCGCCGGCGGCGTTCCTCCTCCGGCACACCGATGTGGCAGGAAAGCTCCAAGCCATGAATGTGGATGCTATCCTGCTGCGGGGGCTGCGGGCTGCCGCATTTTTCCATAAGGCTCTGGAGGGCACCGAGGTGGGGTACCACCAAATCGGGGTTAGCCATTGCCAGCTGGCGGGCGTTGTTATACCCGGTAAGCACGCCGATGCCCACAATGCCGGCGCAGTGGGCAGCGTTGATATCGTGCTGCATATCGCCAATGAAGGCTGTTTCCGCAGGATTCAGCTCGTGCCGGCGCAGGAGGGTGTAAATATAATCCTCCTTGTTGCGGATGCCGGAGTGTATATGCTCGAAATAGGAGCGCATGCCCAGAAAGCGCACCTGCTCATCGAAGGCGCGGGGATCCATGCTGGTAAGGATAAAGCAGCGAATGCCGCGCTCCCGGCAAAACTCTAAAAAGTCCCGCCCATGCGGGATGCGGCTTACCTCCGTGGCGGAGTGGTCGAAGGCGTGGCGGTAGTGTTTCTCCAAATCGGTAAGGCTGGCCTCCGGGGTTTTCCGGGCGTAGTAGTCCGGGTAGGGCAGCTGGAACTCCTCCCGAAATTCCTCCCGGCTCAGCGCAGGGCGTTGGTAGCAGGAAAGCACGTAGTTCGTGGCTTCCAGCGTGAGGGCTAAATCATCGCACAAGGTGCCGGACCAATCAAAAATAAGATTACGAAACATGGGGTGGACGGAGGGGAAAAATCACCGTTTTTTGCGTGGGGTGGCGGAGGTTTTTCCGTAGCCCCGGCGGGCGCCTGTGGTGATGATGCGGTTGCGAAGCTGGTATTTGCGAATGGCTTGTTTGAGGGCGGGATTCACAAAGGGGTTATCCTTGCCGTAGCGCGCCCAGGGACCGCCGGGCACCAGGGCAAATTCCACAAAGCGCCAGTGCACGGTGGCCATGCCTCCTTCTATGCCCAGATAATCCCGCACGGCGGGGGAAATATCGATTCCGGCGGCTTTGTTCGCCGTATTCTTGGGGCGTGCCCCCAAGAATACATATTTCCAATCGTCCGTACAAAAGGGACCGCAATCCTCCCATTGGGCAAAGCAATAGCGCCCTTTGTAATAGATTTGCACCCACATTCCGCGGCATACGGACTCGTATTTTCCATCCTTATCCCGGCGGTACCAAGGGATGACTTTTTCCGCCTCGGGTTTGGGACCTCCTTTATCGATGTCGTTATAGGGGAGGGCTACGTAAAAAGGATTTAGCTGGGGGGTGAAGCCCTTGGGGGCAAAGGTGCGGGGGTCGCGGTGGGCGGGGTTAGGGTCATCGTACCCGCCGTAATTATCGTCCCATGCGCTATCCCAGCTGCTGGCGGTATTAGGCACGGGGTTGTTCTGCGTAGCCAGCTCACCGATGTAGAAATACGTGGCGGTGATGTCGAAATGCCAGGGGTAGGCACCCACGCGCGGGCGCTGGGGGAGGGTTTTAGGGTCCGGGAAGTTACGGCGGTGGCTTTGGTCCAGCGTGGGGCGGAGGGGGCCGGCTTTAATGGCGGCCATGCGGAGGCTTTCCTCGCTCATTTCCTTGCGCGTATCGGAGGCCACGCGAGTCACGAGTTGGCGGCTGCTCACGCTTGTTTTTTTCTGCCCGGGGGCGGCCTGTGCCTCCGGGCGGAGCAGGCAGGTTGCGAACAGGCAGAGGGTGAGCAGACGGTGCCACATTGTAGCAGATGGATTACCAGTTATGCAATACGGAGGGGCGTGCCACGGGCAGTTTATCCGGGGCATCCAGCGTGAAGTGCAGCCCGCGGGATTCCTGCCGGCGGATAGCGCAATCCACAATCAGGGAAGCGGTGAGGGCCAGATTCCGCAAATCGATAATTTCCGGGGTTACACGGTAGCCCCAGTAGTATTCATTAATCTCGCGGTTAATGTGGCGTAAGCGGGTGGCGGCGCGCTGCAAACGGTGGTTGGTGCGTACGATGCTCACATAATCCGTCATGGTGCGGCGCACCTCGTCCCAACAGTGGTAGAGGATGGCAAGGTCGTCCTGCTGGGCGCGGGCGCCGTGCTTCCAAGCGGGGATGGGGTATTCCTCCATTTTATGCGCGAGCGGCAGCGTGCGAAGCATGCGTTGCAAGGCACGCTTGGAAATGACTACGCATTCCAGCAGGGAGTTACTGGCCAAGCGGTTCGCCCCGTGCAGGCCGGTGCAGCCGCTCTCCCCCGCTACAAAGAGCCCCCGCAGGGAGGATTGTCCATCCGTATCCGTTTGTACGCCGCCGCATTGGTAGTGCGCGGAGGGTACCACGGGAATCATATCCTTCTCGGCATCAATGCCGTAGTTCTTGCAGGTTTCGTAGATGTACGGGAAGCGCTGCGCCATGAATCCGGCGGGCTTGTGGGTCATGTCCAAATACATGCAGGGATGCCCGGTGCGCAGGATTTCCGTGTTGATGGCGCGTGCCACAATATCCCGCGGGGCCAGACTGGCACGCTCATCGTATTTCTGCATGAATTCCCGACCATCCGGGCCGCGCAGCACGCCGCCCTCCCCGCGCACCGCCTCGGAGATGAGGAAGGTGAGCCCGCTGCGGTCCTTGCCTTGCGGGTTGTAAAACGTGGTGGGGTGGAATTGCACGAACTCCAGATTGGAAACGATGGCCCCGGCGCGCCATGCCATAGCCACGCCGTCCCCCGTAGCGGTGGAGGGGTTTGTGGTGTATTGGTACACACGGCCCGTGCCGCCTGTGGCCAGCATGATGCGGTCCGAGCGGAAAATCTCCACTTCTCCTGTGGCGGGGTCCAGCACATAGGCCCCCAGCACGCGGTCCTCCGTTACGCAGCCCAATTTGGCCGTTGTGATTAAATCGATGGCGATGCGGTGGTCCAGCACTGTGATAGAGGGGTGTTTTTGCACACGCTGCAGGAGTTTCGTGCTGATTTCCAGCCCGGTGGTATCCTTAGCGTGCAGGATGCGGCGTTTGCCATGGCCACCCTCGCGCCCAAGCTCAAATTCGCCATCCTGTTCCTGGTCGAAGTCCACACCCCAATTCAGGAGTTCCTCAATGGCCTCCGGGGCTTCCGTCACAATAGTACGCACGGCGTCCACATCGCAAAGACCGGCCCCGGCATCCAGAGTATCCGCCACATGCTCCTCAAAGCTATCGTTCTTATCCATCACGGCGGCAATGCCGCCTTGAGCCTTGGCCGAACTCGAGACGAGGGGATCACTCTTGCACAGAATAATTACCTTACCATGTTCCGCAGCACGCAGGGCAAAGCTCAACCCTGCCACGCCGCTGCCTATTACCAGAAAGTCAGATGTAATCATCGCCATGATGATATGTAGTGCGGGGGCATTTTAACACAGCTTGCGGCTATTGACAAGGCACAATGCACCCGAAGGAGGCGGAATATGGCGCAAAACAAGGATGGGCAAGCAGGGAAAAATGCCCAGCTTGCCCATCCGTACAAATCGGAGAATGGCTGAGTGCCTTATTTGGCGGGAACCTCCTTGCCGGTTACCACCGTTTCCAGCGGAATGCGAATGAAACCTATACCACGATTACCCGTCTTGCCGTTAGTATGGAAGGTCTCGTAGGTAATGCCGACGTGGTTGGCATCCGTCATCGCGATGCAGGAGTAACCCATGCAGCGGCGGGAATCGTACACATAGCCGCTATTCCAATTCATGCCATCGTCCGCAGAAACGCGGATGGACATGTTATTTCGGCCGGAGCGGCTGTTGGGGTTGGAGAAGAGGAGGAGGCATCCGTAGGACGTATCGACTTTAACGATAGAGCCTTGGCAGGTGGGTTCCGCAAGTGTGCAGTTATTCGTGGGGTGGGGCTGCCAGGTTTTGCCGAGGTCGCGCGTGGTGTAGACGATGCGATTACCTTGGCGGTTTTCGTTGCGGCAGTTAATCATAATAGCACCATCCGCCAGTTCCACCACTTGGCACTCGGAGGTGCTGTGGGGCACGCCGCTGCCATAAACCCATGTTTTACCGCCATCTTTGGAATAGCAAATAGTGCTCATGCAGCGGGGAGACGCAGCGCGGTCCCAAATCTGGGCGGGGAATACAATGGTTCCATCGCGCAGGGTGATGCCGTTGCCGGGGCCGGCAAGAATGGTGGTCCACTCCTCCTTTTTAATTTGGCGGGTGGGGTTCAAATGCTCACGGCTCCAGGTTTTGCCATCATCATCGCTGTACACCATTTCCCACTGGCCGGTGGATTTTTCATCGAAGCCGGTCTTGGATGTCCAGAGGGAGGCACCACCGCTAAAATGGCAGGCAAGAGCCTGCAGCCATATGCGCCCACTTTTATCCTGAAGGATGCAGGGGTCTCCACAACCATTAGCATGACCGGGACCGGAATCCATAGCCACGGTGGGCAAAGTCCACGTTTGGCCGCCATCGGTGGAGCGGGTAACGGCCACGTCAATATCGGCACAGAGGTCTCCCTCGTGGTGGTAGCGGGCATCAAAACAAGCGATGAGAGCCCCTGTGGAAGACTGAATCATCCCCGGAATGCGGAAGGCTACGCAGGGGCGGGGAAAGGAACCATCACGCTGCCCGGCCACGGCTTCCCCGGGCATGGCCAGCATATAACCAATGCGCTGGGTTACCGGAGCATTGCCAATCTTGTACGCCTTACCGGCAATGCTAAGCTCCACATCTTCGATGGTGATGGTGGAACCCACAAGGGCTTTATCCGAAGGCTCCACATTAAGCCAAAGCCAAGAGGTACCGCCCTCCAATGGTGCGCCGCTGGAGATAATGACACTACCATCCGATGCAGGCACGCCGGAGCCCAACACGCCATCACGGCGGTATTCGGTACCATCGGCATTGGAGGTACAAAGAGAAATACGTGCCACGCTTTCGGGCTCCCGGAGGCGCAGACTTACTTTATCAACACGCAAGGGATGCTCCTGCCCGCGGGTTTTCACCTGCATTCCCAGAACGGGATTATACGGGGCGCGTTTCATGATGGGGTATACGCCCGTTTTGGCGGCGGCCACATTCTCCAGCACCATGGGACCGGTAAAGAGGCTGAGGTCATCCACCAGAACACCGCCGTGGGCATTCGTATCAGCCTTGATGATGAGGGCCGTAGTGCCCGCAGGCAGCATACCTTCCACCTTTAATTTATAACCACCCGGAGAGAGATTCGTTATCTTTTTAATCTCCACTTCCTTATCCATATCCGTTACCGCACAAACAGTAACAGCAAAGGGGGGGCGATACGTCCAGCGCTCCATCCAAAACTCAAACCGCGTTTCCCGGGTAACGGGAGCGGTAAGGTTAATGCGTGCCTGGCGCTGTTCTCCGCCTCGAATGTGCATGGTTCGAGCACCTGTGCGAGTATGCTGGCTAAGAATGTGCACATGACCGGGCTGCGCCACCAAACGGCCATACTCAATATCCATCTCCTTCACCTGCCCCGTCGGCAATTTCTCAAAACTCTCCGCAGCACATGCCAAGCTGCATGCCATTGCTGTATACAGACATTTTCTGAACATAATCACCTTCTAGCATATTCCATGCTAGATGGCAAGGAATAAATAAGGTTAACCATAAACATAAGTGCTCCGTTCCGAAGAATGGAGCACTTTGGTGAATGTGATATGGGGATGGGTTACGCCTCGCGGATGACCTCGAAAGCCTGGCGGAGATCTGCCAAAATATCCTCTGCATCCTCAATACCCACGGAGAAGCGAATGAGATCCGGCTTTACTCCGGCCTCCAGCAATTGCTCGTCCGAGAGCTGGCGGTGGGTGTGGCTGGCGGGGTGCAGTACGCAGGTGCGGGCATCCGCCACATGCGTTACAATGCAAGCCAGTTTGAGGCTATCCATAAAGCGGATAGCGCGCTCGCGACCACCTTTAATCCCGAAGGTAACGACACCGCAGGTACGGCCGCCATCGAACTGGCGCTGTGCAAGCTCGTAGTACTTATTGGAAGGGAGACCGGCGTAGTTAATCCACGCCACATCCTCCTGCTGCTGAAGAAACTCTGCCACCTTCTGGGCGTTTTCGCAATGGCGCGGTACACGCAGGTGAAGAGTCTCCAGCCCCAAATTCAGCAGGAATGCATTGAAGGGCGAGGGAATGGAACCCAAATCGCGCATAAGCTGCACGGTACATTTGGTAATATATGCCCCTTGGCCAAAAGCCTCCGTATACACCAATCCATGGTAGGAATCGTCCGGGGTAGTAAGACCGGGGAACTTATCCTTATGAGCCGCCCAGTCGAAGCGGCCGCTATCCACAATCACCCCGCCCACTTGCGTGGCATGCCCATCCATGTATTTGGTGGTGGAGTGCATCACAATATCCGCGCCATGCTCAAAGGGGCGACAGTTGATGGGCGTGGCAAAGGTGTTATCCACCACCAACGGCACCCCATTGCGATGGGCAATGGCGGCCATGCGGGCAATATCCAGCACCTGGAGGGAAGGGTTGGAAATCGTCTCACCAAAGAGGCATTTAGTATTCGGGCGGAAGGCGGCCTGAATTTCCTCGTCGCTGGCATCTTGGTCCACAAAAGTCACCTCGATGCCCAGTTTGCGGAAGGTGACGGCAAAAAGGTTATATGTGCCGCCATAAATAGCAGAGGTGGATACAAAGTGATCTCCCGCCTCGCAAATATTGAAAATGGAATAGAAGGATGCCGCCTGCCCGGAGGAGGTAAGAATGGCGGCCACACCGCCTTCCAACTCCGCAATTTTCTTTGCTACGCACTCATTCGTGGGATTCTGCAAACGGGTATAAAAAAAACCGGCCTCTTCCAAATCAAACAGGCGTGCCATCTGGTCGCTCGTTTCGTACTTAAACGTGGTGGACTGATAGATGGGCAGCACGCGGGGTTCTCCCTTGCCCGGCTGCCAACCGCTCTGAACGCAGATGGTGGATGTTTTCATAACGATAAAAAAGGTACGAGGGCATCATAGCACAATGTCCTCGGTGTAATCAAGACCAATTTTGTGGGATTTCGGACATCACGCATGTGTTTAGGGTTGACTCTTCCGGAGTAAGTCTATAATATAGCCATATTGATATGAGAATTGCATCCCTACTACTTTCCCTTTCCACTGTTCTCATTTCTGGGACTCCGCAAGTGCTTCGTGCTCAGGAGGAGGTTCCTAATGCCGCCGTGGAGAACGTAGCCACTGAAGAAGTAACCCCCGAGGGAACCGAAGAAGAAAATGCTGATACCGCTCCCAACGACAAGGAGAAGCCCTTAAACCTTACCCCCACACTGAAGGCAGACGCCTCCAAGGTGAACTGGAAATCTCCTCGTGCGGTGCAGCGCAGTGCAGCGGATGCCATAATTAAACAGATGAAGGGCAAGTTCGAGCCTGCGCGCATGCGCAAAGTTCTTAGCAATCCACGCCAGCGTCTTAATGTCACCCGCTATCTTCTGGCTGAGTTCGACAACCGTGTTACCACCGACAAAATGGAGGAAACCAAGCAGCGTGACCAAAATCTGCTCCAAGAGGCCACCTCTGCGTTGGAGCGCGCCAAAGCTCAAATGAAGGGTCTTAAGGGAGAAGCTAAAACCAAGCAGCTTGCCTCCATTAAACAGGCCGAGCGCGATGTGGAATACGCCAAGCGCCAGCTGGAAATTCCATGGAAACTGGCCGAATATGCCGATACAAAAGGCGGCAAGCAGATGCTCTCCCGCATCACCGGCGATTTGGAGTGGATGGAAAACATTTGCCTGAGTGGGGAATGCCACGCACCGGCTCGCATTTTCGGTTTCATTGAGGAAATCTCCAAAGAACACCCGGATGCCTTCAAGAACAAAATGGTGCGCGATATCATCACCGCCACAGCCATTGAATATGTACGCCATGATTGGTATTTGGGTAAGGCGGCGGCTCGTGCCGATTACTTTATACGCAATTGGAAGGCCAATCGACTCAACGTTATCTTCGATACTTTACCCTTTTGGCAACGAAGAGTGGTATGCGGCGCTAAGAGTACCTTTTACCAAGGAAACGATAGTGCGGCAGAGGTAGCAAGTATGGAATGGGCACTGGATAACGTCCACCTGCCCAACGAACGCTACACAGGCTGCTGCTGGCGCTGCGGCTATAAACTTTGGAATCTTTACGGCGAAAGTATCCACGGCAGCGGCTACCGGGAACCCTTCGAAGAGAACTACTGGAACAACCACCACCAATTCACTCTGGAAGTGGGCGGTGTATGCGGTGGTCTTTCTCACTTCGGTGCTTACGCAGCCGTAGCCAATGGCATTCCCGCCCAAACCATGGGGGAACCGGGGCACTGTGCCTATACTGTGCTGGTAAACGGTGAGTGGGTAACGGCATATTCCGTATTCTGGCAGCACAGCCTGCATGCCCCGCGCCCGGTGGATAACATGTACCGCATCTTCACCGCTCTGGCCATGAGCAACGAGCTTTACGCCGTGGAAAATAAGGAGGATACCTACAGCTCCCACGCCTACCGTGCGCTAGCCCTGTACGCGGCCTCCACCAAGCGCCACAAAGCCGCGGAGGAGTGCTTCCAGTGGGCCATGAGTGCACAACCCCTCAACTTCCCCATTTGGCGCGAATACACTAACTACTTACGGGAAACCAAGCCGGACGATTTGAAGCGTTGGATTGCCGTACAGGATAATCTTTGTTACCACATGGCCTCCCGCTACCCGGAAATAGCCGGCATCTTCCTGCGCACCTATGTATACCCGGATTTGCTGAAAGCCAAGCCCACCCGCCAGCAATTATTGGCATGCTACCACGTATTCTGGGATTCGATACGCGATCGCGGACCAGAACGCTGGGATGTGGAGGGGATGGCAGATATGCAAATTGCCATGCTGGGCGGCAGCGCAAAAGTACCGGAAGGGGAGAATCCCCCGCCGCCGGATAAAACAAATCTACTTTCCGTGTACTCCATCCTCATGAGTAACATTAGCTCCAAAGCGTGGTACACTCCCATCGTCACCGCATGGGCAAATGCCCATGCGGATGCCTGCGGCGGCAGCGTAGCTAAGGATATGCTGGCCGTTTCAGATATATTCAGCAGCACCGGTTTGAACAGTATGGAAGGCAAGGACCGGACCGTCATCAACCGCCAAATGATTCTCTCTGCGGAAAAGGCACAGGATATTGCTTCCTTCCAGCGCGTGGGTAAACGCGCTGCGGAGGATGTGACTGCTCCCGAAATGCCGGATTTCGAAGGATTTGAGGGTGAGCTCCTCTCCGAGGGTGGGCTTATTTACACCAGCACCACCTGCGGACACGACGACCCGAACGAACACTGGGGGCTCCTGCAAAAGAGCGGTGGACGCTTCCACACGGATAAAGAGGAAAATCCGTGGGTCACCGTCATGCTCCCACGAGATTGCTTTGTCTCCGGCGTCGTTGTCGTTACCACCAGCGGTAACATGCACCGCATGAAAGACATGGAAATTCTGGTTTCCGACACAGGGAACGATAACAGTTGGCGCACCGTAGGCAATGTAAACGGCGATGCACAGCGCGTGAACCGCATCGAAATTCAGGAAACAAAGGCACGCTACATTCGCGTGCGCCGCAAGGGTGGGCCTGAGTATTTCCACCTCAACGGCATCTATGTCTACGGCCGAAAAGCAGCCTAATACACCACCCCCATTCAGAAAATGTATTTATGAAAGCGAGAATTTTTCTGCTACTCTCTATACTGGGTACACTCGGCATCCTAATGGGAAGCCCCCACGCACAGGCTGCACAAGTGGTAGCCAATTATGCTGAAGCAGCACCTAAGGCGGGCAAAGACGGCTACATCGTCTTCGTTCACAGCGGTGGCTGGGATAAATTCAGCGTCGAGCTGTGCAACAAACTCATCAAATCCCCGGCCATTGCCTCTGCAGCGGGGGATGCCATCATGTTCGCTGCCCCATTCTACCAAAATGCGAACGAGAAACAGAGCAGCGAGCAAAACACAGCATGGGGCGAACTCATGCTCCCGCATGGGCACTCGGATGAAAACTATCCTTGCCTCCTGATGTACGATAAGGAAAATCGTCTGTATGCCCGTGTGCAGGGGCCCCTTGTATTGCGCGGTACGGAGGAGGACATTGCCGCCGTCGTCAAAACCCGCTTGGACGCCTTGCGTAAACAACAGGAAATTATGGCGAGGGCAGAAGCAGCCCATGGTGTAGAACAGGCGAAACTCATTGGAGAAGCCTGTGCCATACCCGGTATCGAATGGCCCACGGATGCTCTCAAACGAGTCAAAGCTGCCGATAGTGCCGATGCTTCCGGCATGGTACGCCGGCTAAGCTTTAACCCTTGGGCTTATGCAGAGGAAACTCGCACAATGCCCCTAAGCCAAGGTCTTGCCGAGATGGAGCGTCGTCTGGCGGACAATGCTTACACCAACGAGCAAAAGCAGGTTTTCTGCTCCATTGCCATTGGGCTACTGCACCGCCAAGGCACATATGATGACTGGTGTACCAAAATCCGCAGCTATGCCGCCCGCATGAAGGAACTTGCCCCGGAAACACCTCTGGGTCGCTCAGCGGACATTGTGGTTTCCCGCTGGGGTGGTGCTATGAGCTACTTTAGCGGCTGGTATTCCTACTCCATCCCGCCGGATGAACGCCCGGTAGAAATTATGGGGAAACTACCCTTCCAAAACCCGGGTAACTACCAAGTAGCCTTCATTTACGATGGTGGCAGGCATTCCCTCAAAATTAAATCCGTTGAACTGCGAGATGGAGACCGCAAAATATCCGTTGATGCACACGAAGGCATAGCCGGTCGCGAGTCGAAAGACCACATCTACACCGTGCAGCTCAAAGGCAAACCGAAAAACCTGAAGCTCTTTGTCACGCTGAGAAATGGTGCGGAGGAACGCGACACGCGGGGCCGCATCTATATCTATAACAAGTAACCCCCATTCCTTCGCCATGAAGAACAAACTCATCTCCACCGGCTGCACGGCTCTGGCACTACTGCTGCTTTCCGGCTGCGTGCAGGAGTACGGCTCCGTAAACCCCGAAGCCATTCAGGAAACCCTGAATGCCCCCCGCATGGCCGTAACCCCCTTCCAGCCGGCATGGCTTATGGAAAAGGGAGACATGGCTCCGCTGGAGGAAACGGCTTTGCAGCAAGTACGCACCCTCCTGCAAGAAGGTAGCCCACGGCGCGTACCTGATGTGGCCTACCAAACGGACGATGCCGATGCTCCGCTGGCTCAAAATCGATTCTACCTGTACGGCAGCAATGCACAGTGCCTGGGTGCCACGCTGCTGGAGGAGCGCGTGGTGATGCACGACATTGAACTGACGGAGGAAACAGAGAAAAAGCTCTACCAAGTCCTGCGGCCTTACATCGACCGCATCTTCCGCTAAGCCGCCATGATACCCCCTTGGGAGCAGCTGGACGCCGCCGCTGCCGAGCTACGGCAGATGCAAGCCTGCATTCGCGGCAGCGTGCATCCCGGGGCACACATCCTAGGAGTACTGGAGCTGGGGGAGGGCTCGGAAATCCTCCCCGGCACCGTTATTGAAGGTCACGTACGCATTGGGCGCCACTGCCGCATCGGTCCGAATGCTTACCTACGCGGCACCACTGCCGTGGGGGATGGCTGCGTTATCGGTAATGCCGTAGAAATCAAAAGCAGCCTGCTGGGAAACCATGTGTTTGTATCCCATCTCACCTATATTGGCGATTCCCTGCTAGGGGACGATATCAACGTAGGCGGCGGCTGCATCTTCAGCAACTTCCGGCACGACGCCGGGGAAATCCGCATGCCATGGCAAGGCATGCTCCGCCCCACCGGTCGCAATAAGCTCGGCTGCTGCATCGGTAGCCACTGCCGCATCGGTGCTCGCTGTGTTATTCTACCCGGCCGCGTTCTCCCCCCCGGCACGTGGACCCAGCCCGGGGAGGTGCTGCGTTAAAAAGCCCCCGCCTCGGGAAAACACCACAAGGCGGGGGAAGGATTCTGTGCGGAGTAATGGTGGGCTCAAGCTCTGCGGCGGCGGAGCCTAAATCCACCTGAACACCGGTGTATCCGGCAGTCAGCAAGGCCTCCGTATCCAGAGAGAACGTAAGCTCGCCTTCCACGGAGCATTGGAAAAGCTCGCTTAAATCCACGGTGTAGATACCACCCTCGCCCAGTTCTTCCGGCAAGCTGATATTCACCACGGCATCGGAGAGGACAATGCGCCCCTCCTCCCCTACGGAGAAGGAACAAGCCTCGTCAAAACTCACGTTGGTGAGTGTGAGTGTAGCCAAATCTGCGGAGAAATGCACATTCTGCATCTGCACATCTGCAATGGAGGCGGCATCCAGCGGGTGCAGCATCCACACATCCTTCATGCCGGCATCCGCCTTGGCATGGCAAAGGAAGAAGGTGCTCTCGCCGGTTTTCGTAAGGGTATGTCCGTTCAGGTTCAAGGCTACTTTCCCAAAACTTTCACCCACCATACCAAAATCATAAAGAGCCTGTGCAGTGGCATCGCCCTTCAGCCCCGCAGCCTCGCCCGCAGTAATCACCGTTCTTTCACCATCTTGTGCCGCCGAGGCAGACCAAGAAAATGCCCCACACTTTAGCAACCTTTCCTCGGAATGCAAGTTTTTTTCCCCTCAAAGAGAAGGAGAAAAAACGCATTGCAAATACCCTCCATTTCTGATAGGCTCTATTCATTCCCTAAGCAGTGTATGGACAATTCCCTTACTACCCCAGATGATTCCATGGAGGAAACCGCTCACGAGACCGCAGATGCCAATGATGTGTCCTGCGTGGTGGAATGTTTTCGCCGGGCACTAGAGCAAAAAGACGCTGCCGCGCAGTACCGCCTGGGGGAATGTTATGCCGAAGGTCACGGCGTAGAGCAGGATGTGGGGCAGGCGATGCTGTGGTTCCGAAAAGCGGCAGCACAAGGCTATGCCCCTGCCCAATACCGCTTGGGAGAATGCTATGCCGAAGGCCACGGCGTGGAGCGGGATGTGGAGCAGGCGATGCTGTGGTTCCGAAAAGCGGCAGCACAAGCGAGCAGCCAGCCGGTCCCCGACATGTGCCACGAGGAATGCCCGGAAACGGAGGAGGAGCTGGGACAAAGCATCGCGTATACAAATTTGTTAGCAATGTTCTCGGAGGATTCGGAGGAGGAAAACATCCCCGAAGCGAATGCTACGGAGGGATACGATGACGAGGAGAAGCGTGATTACACACAGACTGTAGAATGTTTTCGCATGGCGGCTTTGCAGGGGCATGCAGAAGCTCAGAACAATCTGGGCATGTGCTATTACCAAGGCCATGGAGTGGAGTGGGATTTCAGGCAGGCAGTGGCATGGTTCCTCGAAGCGGCAAGACAGGGGCATGCGGATGCACAAAACAATCTGGGCTTGTGTTATTACCATGGTCACGGCGTGAAGCAGGATTACAAACAAGCGGTGGCATGGTTCCTCAAAGCAGCAAAACAAGGGCATGCCGGAGCACAGCATAATTTGGGTGTGTGCTACGATAAGGGGCACGGCGTAAGACAGGATACCAAAAAGGCCGATGAATATTTCCTCCAATCCGCCGCCAAAAACTTCGATTGGACCCCCCGCACTGCAAGCCCCTCCCATCCGCATAGTCCCCGGCTCCGGGAGCGCATCATCTTCCGGAGTCCATTCTCCTTTTGGAAGGGGTAAACGCCCCTCGTGTGCGCTGCGGTATTAGCCGAGGAGGCGGAGCAATTCCTGCGGAGAGAGCCGGAGGAGGAGTTTTTCCAAACCGCCGGAGAGGAGGGAATCCGCCATGCTGCGCTTACGGCTCAGCATGTGGTGGATATTCTCCTCCAAGGTGCCCCGACAGATAAGGGGGTGGATGAGTACCGGGTGTCTTTGGCCAATGCGGTAGGCGCGGTCGCTGGCTTGGTTTTCCACTGCCGGGTTCCACCAGCGGTCGAAGTGGATGACATGGCGGGCTCGGGTAAGAGTAAGGCCGGTGCCGGCGGCTTTGAGGGAAAGAATAAAGAAAGGAGGTCCCTGCGGGTGTTGAAAGCACGCCACCATTTCCTGCCGTTCCGCTAAGGGGGTACCGCCATGCAGCACGAGACCCGAGCTGCCGAAAATGCTTGTGAGAAAATCCTGCAAAGCGGGCATGATGCTGCGGTACTGGGTAAAGAGCAGGCAGCTTTCTCCGGCAGCGGCTATGGCGCGCACTAAATGCCCGAGGCGCTGCATTTTGCCGCTACGGGCGGGGTCGTAAAACTGTTCGCCAAGGTACTGGGCGGGGTGGTTGCAAATCTGTTTGAGGCGGCTAAGGAGGGGCAGCACCAGTGCAAGGCGGGTTTGGGGGTCGGGTTCCTGAATAACGGCGCGCAGGGATTCCACCTCGTGGGCGTAGAGGCGCGCTTGCTCCGGGCTGAGGAAGCAATACGCCACCTGCTCCGTTTTAGGCGGAAGTTCCGGCAGAAGGGTGGAATCCGTTTTGAGGCGCCGCAGCATGAAGGGGCGGATGAGGCGCCGCAGGGGGCTGTAATCCGTGCCCATACGCTGTACCATGGCGCGGAAATCCGCCTCGCTGCCCAAAAGGCCGGGGCTGAGGAATCGGAAAAGGCTATGCACATCCGTTAGGGAATTTTCCACCGGGGTGCCGGTGAGTGCCACACGGCGCGGGGAGACCAATTGCAGCAGGGCTTGTGTGCGCCGGGAGCCCGGGTTTTTGATGGCCTGGGCCTCATCCAATACAAGGGCAGGTAGTTCTGTGCCGACCAGCAGGGGAGCACAGCGTGTAGCCATGCCATAGGTGGTAAGTGCCACATGCGCCCGGCGCAGCAGCCATTCGGGGTGGGTTTGCAGCAGGTGTACCTCCTCCCGGCGAAGTGCATCCGGATGCAGGAGGATGCAATTAAGCTGCGGGGCAAAGCGGGCAAGTTCCTCCTGCCAGTTATGTAGCAGGGATGCCGGGGCTACGATGAGTGCCGCCCCGGTATCCAATGCGCCCTCGGCATGCAAGTGTGCCAGCCAGGCAATGACTTGGAGAGTTTTGCCCAGTCCCATATCATCCGCCAGGCAGGCGCCGAATCCGGCTTCCGTGGTACCCAGCAGGAAGCGCACACCATCCATCTGGTAGGGGCGCAGGGTATGAGCCAAGTGTTCCGGCAGGTGGGGTTCTCCGGCGGAGAGGTGCAGATTTTCCAGGGCGCGGCGAAGGGAATCGGCCGGTATGGGAGGAACCTCCTGTGCTTCCGGCGGCAGGGGGGGCAGGCCTTGGGGCGGGCGCCGAGCCAGCAGCCAGCGCAATCCGGCCAGCAGAGGGATGCCCCCGGCCGCCATACGGGAAGCTTGCCGCCAGTTGCAGAGCAGACGCCGAAGTTTTTCCTTATCCAGCCGCACCCATTCTCCGCGAAAGCGCACAAGGCCATCCTCCCCGGCCAGCAGCTCCTCCAGCTCTGCCTCGCTAAGGGTGGAATCCCCCAAAACCACGCGCGGGGAAAAGCGCAGCAGGGAGTGGATGTGGAGCGCGGGGGCGCGGTCGGGTTTACGCTCTTCCCCGGCAGCGGAGAGCTGCACTTGCAGCTCTGCCTTAGGCGGGTGGCTCTTCCATAAATTGACCATTCGCACCTCGATTCCGGCGGCTTCCAGCAGTGGCAAAGTTTCCAAAAATTCGTACGCCCGGCGGGGGGACCACGCACAGGGGCGGTAGATGCTGCCCCCATCGATACATTCCCGCCAGAAGGGGCTTTCGTTTGCCACCTGCTGCAAGGGGCGCAGCAGGGAGAGCTGCGCGGCATGGTCCTGAGCCAGCAGGCGGGGCAGCATACCCAGCGGCACATGGCGCGGGCTGCCATCCTGCCCCACACGGTGTACAAAGGTGGCCAGAAAGGCAAAGGGGGCTTGCTCTGCAGCTTCTCCGGCATTCTCCGCCAGGTGAAAACAGAGCATACCCAGCTGCTGCCAGCCTTCCCCCAAGCGGGAAATCCACTGCTCCACGGAGAGGTTTTCGCGGGCGGCTCCGGCTTGCAAAGCCGCATCCAAGGAGGCACACCATTCCACCAAGTAGGAGGCTTGCACCGCACTACCTTCCGGCAGAGGCATGGATTCCAGCCAAGCAGCTGCCTCCGCCGGGGTGGGGGGCAGCGCTGCCGCAGCTTCCGCCGGGGAATCCCCACGGCGGAGGCAGCGCAAATACAGCATCACGCGTTCCTGCGTGCGTTGCCGCAGCCATGCCAACACAGGTGCCGCGCCCACGGGAAGCCCATGGCGCAGTAAATCCAGCATGCCTTCCCCTGCACTACGGGCAAAGGCGCGCTCCAAGCGCGGCAGCACCCCGGCGGGGAGAATGCGCGGCGCGGAGGAGCCGGCGAGCAGGGAAAGGGTTAGCAGCGGGCTCATGCCTCCTGTTCCTGAGAGGCACCCACGGTTATCCATGTATGCGGCACAGTGGGGGCCAAATGTTCCTGCACAAAGCGCCGCATGGATTCCGGGGTAACAGCACGCAGCATATCCGGCATAGCATCCTCATAATCCGGCGGGAGCCCCAGCAGGGTGTTCACCGCCATACCGGCACAGCGTTTGCCGCAGGATTGGAGGGATTGTACCCGCGCAGCAAGAATGGTGGCACGGGCGCGTTCCAAGGCCTCCGGCGGCATACCTTCCTGTGCCATGCGTTGCAATACTTCCTGCAAGGCGGTGCGGGCGGCAGCGGCTTGCTCCGGCGCCGTACCAAGGTAGAAAATAAGGCATCCGGTATCCACCCCCAGCAGGGAGGTGGCGGCGGCGTAGTAGGCCAATGCCCGTTTTTCCCGAATCTCGGCAAAGAGCGGGCCGGACATATCGCGGCACCATTCCTCGAAGAGTAACTGGTGGGGTACGGCCTCCGCCGTGGCATGCACGCCGGGTACCGCCAGTGCCAGTACGGCTTGCTCTTTCCGGAAGGGGAGCTGCACATCCGCCGCCTGCTGGGGCGGTGTGGGGATGCCTGCTACCGGGCAACCGGGAGCCATACTGCCAAAGAGTTCCTGCGCCAATTGCAGCATATGTGCCGGTTCCATATCCCCGGCCAGTGCCAGCACGGCATTTCCGGCGCAGAACAGGCGTGCATACTGTGCCCGCAGCTGTTCTACGGAGAGGCTTTGCACGCTTTCTACGGTACCATCCCGGTGGTTGCCGTAAGAAATCGTACCGAAGCACAATCGGCGCAACTGCCGGAAGGCCACGGAGGCGGGGTCCTCCTCCGCATCGCGAATATCTGCCAGCATGGCCTCCTTCTCTATCTGCACGGCATCCTCCGGGAAGGAGGGCTGCAAAGCTGCCTCCGCCAGCAGAGAAAGCAGCGCTGCGGCATCCGCCGCCAAACCGCTCACGCTCAGTGCCAGCGTGTTGTTCCCCGCAGAGGAGGAGAGGTTACCGCCTAAATTCTCTGCTGCTTCCGCCAGTTCTGCCGCCGTGCGGGTGGCTGTGCCCTTTAGCAGGCACTCTGCCAGCAGCGTGTTAATGCCGGCTGTTTGCTCTGTTTCCGTGGGGCTGCCGGCGCCCACCACCAAGTGGGCATGCACCAGGGGTACCCGCGCATCCACACGGGTGACCACACGCAAGCCATTGGACAGGGTATGCACTTGCGGGGCATTCAAATCAGCCGCGCGGGTGCTTTCTTCCTGCGGGGCATGGGTGCCGATGGGGTCCACGCTCACCTCCGTAAGGCGTTCCGGGCGGAGGTAGGTGGCCGCCACGCGGGAGAGGTCCTGCGCGGTAACGGCATCCAAAGCGGCCTCCCATTCCTGCATGCAGCCGGGATTGCGCGTAAGGTGCCACGACATGGCTAAGGCGTTTGCCATGCCTTGCACGGTGGAAAGCAGGCTCAGGCGGGAGGTGAGCATTTGGCGGCGCGTGCGGCGGCGGGCTTCTTCGAAGTCCTCCTGCGGCAGGTGTTGCATGTATGCCAGCAAGGCATCGCGCAGCTCATCCCTCCGGGCGGGTTCCACATCCGCCTCCACCACGAGGGCTCCTTCCGCATGGCGTTCCGGCACGGACATGATGCCTATTTCGTGCGCCATGGCCAATTCATCGTGAAAGCGTTTGTACAACCAGGCGGAGCGGCCATTGCCCAAAATGGCTGCCAGCACGGAGAGGGCGGCTGCATCCGGGTGGTTCGAATGAGGCAGGCGCCATGCCAGCATGAGGGTGCTGGTGGGTTGCTCAAATTCGCGGCGGAAGAGGCGCGGTCCCCACTGGCGCGGCTCTTCCGGGAAGGGGCATTCCGGCAGCGGGCGGAGGGGAATATCCTGCATTTCCTCCTCCACGGCAGCAAAGAAAGCTTCCTGCTCCAAGGCGCCGGCGGCACATATAAACATATTGCCCGGTACATAGTGGCGGCGGTGGTGCGCCACCATGTCCGCATGGCTCAGGGCATCGAAGGCTGCCCGGTGGCCGATTACCGGTTCGCGGCGAGGGTGCCGGTGGTACAGGGTACGCATGAGGGCGTGGTAGGCGGCATCCTGCGGCTCATCGTTATACATGGCCATTTCCCGGCGGATGACTTCGCGTTCTTTCTCGAACTCCTCCGGGGGGAATACCGGGTGCAAGGTGAGTTGTACCAGCAGGTGCAGAAATTCCCGCCAATGCTCTGCCGGGCCATCGATGTGGTATACGGTGCGATCCGTGCTGGTGTACGCATTCCATGTGCCGCCCAGCTCGGGTACGCGTTCGTTGAGTGCGCTGCCTGCCAGCTCCTCCGTGCCTTTGAATACCATGTGTTCCAGCAGGTGGGATATGCCGGCACCGCGATGGCCGCCTTCGTGCTGGGAACCGCTGCCCACCCACACTTGCAGGGATACCAATGGGAATGCCTGCTGCGGAGCCAGCAGAGCCGTCATTCCATTTGTGCATACGTGGAGATAATGCTGCATGGAGACAGTATGCCAGCTATGGGCTGGGGCTTCAATCTTTTTCCGTGGTCGTACCCGGCAATCTGCGGATGCGGGGCTTATTTTTTCCTCGCATCGTCGATGGCGGACATCGCGCCGCTAAAGAGGGTACCCACACCACTCAGCAATGCACCGCGGCTGCGCTCGCGGGATTGTTTGGCGCGGGCGCGGAGGTCCCAAGCATCGTATTTGCCTTGGGTTCGCACGTGGTCTGCCTCGCGGAGTGCCATGGCGGCGCGGTTGTTAATATCGTCCTCCAAGCGTGTGGCGAGGTCCTCCTCGCGGCGGAGGATGCTCCCCTCTTGGAGGAGGTTGCCGGCGGCGGCATCGGCTCTGGCGGAGGAGAGATGCATGGCGGCATTGCGCTGCTCGCGGCGCTGGTTAGCCATGGAGACTTGGGTGAGCTGGGAAGCCTCTGTTTCGGCAATTTGCTCTTTAGTGCGCGCGGCGGCATTGTAAGCGGCGGCTTGCTTTTTGGCGGCGGAGGCCTCCATGAGCCGCCCGGCGGCGGAGGCTGCGGTGGTTGCGATAATGGCTGCTGTGGAAAATCCCATAGCCAAGAGCATACCGCCCGCCTACCGCCTTGTAAAGTGCCATGGCCGGGGGGCTTTTATCTTCCATGCCCGGGCAGTGCGGCTCACACCCGGTTCAGGTGGAAATGGAGTGCCAATTTCAGCACGGAGGTGCGGTCTATATTACGGGAAAGGGCAAAGTGTTCCAGCCTGCGGAAGAGGGATTGTGTGCAGCGAAAAGTAATCATATGGAGCATAACGATATATATTTTCTGCCGAAAATGCGGAAAATGCAAGCTTGTTAGCCTGCTGTACCCAAACACTTAGATAGGATGACGCCTCAAAACAAGCGTTTTTCCTTATCCGCCTCGCGGCCTTCGAGATAGCGCACGTAGCGACTCACGCCTGCCCCATAGGGCGAGGCGAGGCGCAAATCCGGCTCGGTGTTCAGCAAGCGGGGATAGCGCAGGCGCAGGAGGAACCACCACACCAAGAAGAGGAAAAGTGCCACGCCGGCAATAATGCCGTAGGCGATGAAGGTGGGGTGGTTGGCCGGGTCTTCGAAGTAGCGTTGAATGCGCTCCCTGAGGGAGATTTTTTTCTCCTTCCCATCTTCCTTAAAGTCGATGGGGATGAGGGGGGCTTTGCCCGGGGATTCCGGGGTAATGGGAATGAAGGATTCCGCCAGGGGGGAAATCTGGCGGCTAATGCAGCGCAGGGCCTCCATCATGCCCTCCGTGCCGCCCTGCACTTGGGCGGCGGCACGCACTTGCTGTAACCAGGCATGGCGCTGTTCGTCCGTGGGTTTCATCTCCGTGTAACCCAGTTCTATGCCGGCCGGGTTACCCACCGGGTAGAGCAGCATGACGGCGTATTCGCAGGGCTGCGCCGCCGCAGTAATCAGCGTATCCACGGAGAGTTCCCCGGGCATGGTTTGCCCGGCTTTGTACACAGCCATGTAAATGCGGAAACGGGCATTGGCATTCAGGGAGCGCAGCACATGCTCCACATCTTCCCGCTGAACGGTGGGTAGCAGGTTCTGCGGGTCAATCAACACGGCACCCGCCGGGCTGGCGTACACCTCGTAATACTTGCCGAGGATGCGGGAATCGCTCTCGGTTTCCGTGGAAGGGGTATTGCGGCGGGTGCGGCGCGCCAGTGCTCGCTGTGCTTTGAGCTGGCGGGCTTCCTCCCGCATTTCTTCCTTGGTGGGGGGAGGGGGGAAGAGGGAGGAGTAACGCGTATCCAATTCTCCGGAGATAAGCAGGCGGTAGTCCTCCGGTTTCCATTCCGGCAGGGGGGCAGCTTGCGGTGCGGCAGGTGCCGCAGGGGGGGAGGCTGCCTGGCACGGTTCCCCACAGAGTAGCAGAGGAGCCAATGCGGCGGCTAAGACGGCCTGCCGCCCATGCTCCGGGCGGGCTTGGCGGCGCAAGCGGCGGTTCACCTGCCGGGCATTGCCGCCAATGCGGCGCACGGCGGCACGCATTACCCGCTTGAGTGCCGTCATCATCTCTCGCTCGCGGAATTGGAGGCGTGCGCGTTTAATACAGGTGTTGATGCGGTCCGGGTCAATATAAGGATCCAAGCGGTAGCCCCAGGAAAAACAGGCCATTTCCAGCTGCACATCCAGCACGAGGATGAGCATCCACTCCTGCCGCACGGGGGGCGGATAGGGGTGCAGGCGGTCGCGCAGCCACTCGCGGAAGGTATGCCAGGCATATTCCAGCCAGCCGGGGGTGGGTTCTTCCTCTTCCGGCAGGGGGTCTCCGGGCAGGCGTTCCCGCAGGGCGGCATCCTCAATGGCTTTATGTTGCTCCCGCTTGCCGAAGGAGGGATGGTGGATGCGGGCGTGGTTCAGAATCCAATGGGCATGGGTACGCAGCTCCTGCACTTGCCCTACATCCGTAATATAGATGCAGAGTGCTACGGGCGGAATCTGGCGTTCCAAATTTTCCAGCGTACGCATCAATTCCATGCGCTCCCGGTGGGTAAGTGCCCCGGCGGCATCCACCACGCGGGTAAACTCCACCTGCCCTTCCCCAAACAATGCCTCCGCCCGGGATACATCGTACCCGCACGCGGGGCATTGGTCTTCCGCGCCCGCGTGAATGGTGGCTGAACATTGGGGACAAATTGGCACGCCCCTCTTATAGCTTGTTTCCTCTTCCGGGAAAAGTCAAATCATCGTCAACCCGGCAAAAATCATTCTGCCCGCAGGTGGAAGCCTCCGTGTACCGGCTTGCGAAAAGCCTTGCGGCAACGGGTAAGACATGCTATGCTAGGGGGGCGAGCCGACGAGGCAGCGGCTTCTTTCTCTCCCCCCATGTGTGCCCGTTACAAATCCCAGGAGAATTCCGCATCCGGAGTGTGCAACCGCGCGCGGGGGGATTTGCGTGCCCAAGCTGCTCCGCGCCCTAGGGTGCAGCCCCGCCGCCCGGCTGCCCGGCCGGAGGAGGAGGAGGAAGCGGAGGAGTACCCGGAGGATATTTACGCCGCCCAGCTGCCGCCGGAGGATGCGGGGGAGGAATACCCGGGGGCACGGCGCAATCGCCGGCAGCACCCGGCGGCCGATATGGCGGACACCTTCGGCACTCCCGGGCCGGCAAGGGAATACCGCCGGCGCTATAACCCGGCTGCGGAGGAGGAGAATCCTTTGCAGGAATTCCGCCGGCCGCCCCGGCGCGGTTTGGGATTTTGGCGGGCGCTGTGGCATTTGGTATTGCTGCCGTTCCGGCTTATCTCCTTTTGTACACGGCATCTGCCGTGGCTGGTAAAATGGGGGGTACGCTTCATCATCAGCGCTCTGTTTGTGGGGCTTGTGCTGGGGATTATACTGGCTATTATATATGGGGTAAAGGCCGGGCGTTACGATTTATCGCAGGTGCAGCGCATGCCGGAGCGCACCATTGTACTGGATCGCAAGGGGAACGAAATCGGCACGCTGCATGGAGAAAATCGCCGCAGTATTTCCAATATCCACGAGGAGGTGCCGCGCTACATGCTGGATGCCATCATCATGCAGGAGGACCGCTCCTTTTGGACCCACGGAGGTATCGATCCGCGCGGGCTGCTGCGCGCCGTAGCGCAGGTATTTAAACACCACCGCACCACGCAGGGGGCTTCCACCCTCACCATGCAGCTGGCCAAAAATACCTATAACCACCGGGAGCGCCATATGGATGCCAAACTCACGGAGATGGCACTGGCTCGCCGTATCGAAGCCACCTTCGATAAGGAGACCATCCTTACCTGCTATATTAACCGTGTGTTCTGGGGGCATACCTTCCTGGGGCTCAAGCAGGCTGCTTATGGGTATTTTGATAAGCAGCCGCGCGACCTCACCATCGGGGAGGCCGCCATGCTGGCCGGCATTATTTGCAGCCCGAACCAATTTTCCCCCTACCGCAATCCCTCCGCCGCCCGCGTGCAGCGGGATAAGGTGCTGAAGCTGATGTACGAGCATGGAAAAATCACTCGTTTGGAATACGAGGCTGCCTCGGCGGAAAAGATTTGCACCCGCCGCCCGGAACGCCGGGGGAATGATAATTATGCGCTGGATCTCATCCGCAGTGAGGTGGACCACATCCTCACCCTGCTGGATACGAATAACCGGCAGCTCAAGGAGCAAGCGGTTATCTCCGGCGGTTTGCGTGTGCAAACCACTCTCGATATCGATTTGCAGGATGATGCGATGCGTGAAATTGATTCCCGCCTCGTAGCCATGTTCGAAACCCAAAAGCACTACCCGCACCAAACCCGCGCCCAGTTCCGCGCCATGCGGGATGCCCTCCCTCAGGAAGAACAGGAAAAACTCCGCCCCAAATACCTGCAGGCCGCCTGCACGGTGATTGATAATGCCACCGGTGCCCTGCTGGCTGTAGTAGGCGGGCGGGATAGCACGGAATCCCCCCTGAACCGCGCTTTGCAAAGCCGCCGCCAAGTGGGTTCCGTGTTCAAGCCATTTGTGTACGCCACTTTTTTTGATCGCGGAGGAGCACCGGGTACTCTCCTTTCCGATGGCCGCATCCGGCCCGGGGAAATCCGGGGCGCACGCCGCTGGAGTCCCCGCAATTCCGATGGCCGCTTTACCGGCTTGCACCCTGCTTCCTGGGGGCTACTCAAAAGCCGCAACACGATGTCCGTGCGCGCCGGTAACCACGCCGGGCTGCAAAATGTGGTGCAAACGGCTCTCATGGCCGGTTTCCCCCGCCCTGCACGCACCCCGGGCCCCACGGTTTACCTCGGCACTTGGGAGGCTTCTCCGCTGGAGGTAGCTGCTGCTTTTACTCCTTTTGCCAATGGCGGTGTGCGCCCCACTCCCTTCATTATTGAATCCATTACGGATACTTCCGGCCGCCTTATCTGGCGCCACACGCCCTCCGCACGCCGCGTGTTCTCCACCCGCACGGCGAATGCCGTTTCCGGTATCCTCCAGCAAATTACCAAACCCGGCGGCACGGCCGGCAGCGTGCAACGCCTCGGCTTCAAATTCCCCTGCGGCGGTAAAACAGGTACCACAAATAATTACACGAATGCTTGGTTCTGCGGGTTTACCTCGGAGCTCACCGCTGCTCTCTGGGTCGGCTTCGACCGCCCGACCAAAATTGCCGAAAAGGCCTATGGCGGCACAGTGGCTCTCCCCCTCTGGGTGGGGGTAATGCAGTGCGCGTCCGCCCGTGGCTATTCCATGAAAAACATCCGCACGGCACCCGCTGCCGCCCGCCAGCTCGGTATCCGCCTTTGCAGCGTTACCGGCATGCTGGCTCACTCCGGCTGCGAGTACGAGGGTAAAGCCTACATCGAAACCATGGCCGACCTCTCCAAACCACGCCACCTCTGCACCCTCCACGAGGAACTGGCCGAGGACCCCGATTCCGGCGCCGGCGCGGATGATGATATTGCCGAGGACCCGGAGGATGATACCCCGGATATTGACGATATTGCCGAGGAGGTGTAAACCCGCCCCCACTCTGTCGGCTCAAAAAATCACACTTTTGCGGTTTTTCAAGACAAAATCGCGTCCGTTTGCGTCATTTCTGTGTCTTATTCCGCCATTTTTTCCTCAAAATACTCAAAAAATGAGATTATTTTCCCAAATTTTCCCAAAAATAGCCCTAAATCTAGAGTAAACTCCACTATTTTTGCTTGACTCTGCTCTAGCATTTAGCTAGACTCCCGGTGGACACCCCCAACATGCCTTACACGCCAACAAGAGGCAAGGGGCTAGAGTTCACTCTCATAAAACCCAAAAGACATACACATGAAAAGCACCCTTACACTGATGCTTGCCGCTCTGCTGAGCGTGCCCACCTTTGCTGCCAGCTCCGATGCCTACGACGGCGTGGCTCCCCTTTCCGCCAAGCGCCTGAGCGGCTCCCTCACCATCGGCGCCGCCACAAACTATGTGGGCCGCGGCTATGTACCCACCAACACCGCTCTTGAGGGCGAAAGCATCGGCATGGGTGCAGTGCAGCTGGGATACGACTTCGGCCGCGAGGGCTACTGGAGCTACACCGGCACCATTGCTTACAAGGTACCCTTCTCCGGGCATACGCTCTATGGCAACCCGAAGATTGCCCCCAATGTGTTCTTGGCTAGTGTCGCGGGCAACCCCGCCCTCATGGACTTGCCTACCGATGCAGCCATGGCTGCCATCAATGGCAACCCTGCCCTTAAAGCCGCTTACGATAGCTCCAATGGCCACATCGGCGAGAAGAACATCGAAAACGAATTCGCCGTCATCAACGGTCTCAAGTACACTCGCGAGAAGTGGAACGTGAGCTTCGGCCACCAATTCACACACGGCGGCCTGCTGGGCGTGATGGCCAAGCACTACCGCAAGCAGGGTTCCTCCCATGTGAACGAGCTTTACCTTACCCCGGAATTCACCCCCTACAAGTGGATGACCCTCGGCATGACGGTACGCAACAGCTTCGACGGTATCCAGGGCTGGTGGTTTGAGCCCTATGCCCGCTTCCAGGCTCCCATCATCGGCACGCCGGAGGATATCACCGTTGCCGGCCAGCTGGAGTTCGGCGCCAGCGCCACGGCAAACTACTTCCAGAAGGGCCACGAGGCTTGCGCCAACGGCGTTCAGGCTGTGTGGGTGAAGTTCTCCGCCCCTTGGTTTGTGACGGATAGCCTGATTCTTACCCCCAGCGTGAGCTGCAACTGGGCCGGTCCCGGTGCCCAGGCAGGTAACGAACGCTCCAAGCCCAAATGGGCCACGCAGAATAGCCTGTACGTGCCCTTCCAGAACTTCGCTGTGGTGGGTCAGCTCACGGCTACCTACAAATTCTAATTTCCCGGTGTTTTTCACTGGAAAGCACGCAGACAATGTGTTAAACTAGAGTCTGCGGGCAAATAAAGGCCGCCCGCCGCATCATCGAACGACGGGCGGCCTTTTGCGTGCCCCCCCTTTTTCCCAACCGAAAGATAAATTATGGTTAATCTTCTGAATTTTAAAAGCAACCCGCTGAACGTGACGGGCGAGGAAAACATCGTCAAGCCGGCTTTTTACATGCCGAACCGTTTGAGCGTGGCGGCCGGTAAGGCACTGCACCAGCTGCTGGATGGCAAAGTGTGCTACTTGGTGGACCCCACCTTCCCCCCCGCTCCGGAAATTATGGACTATCTGCAGAAGAAGAACGTGCAGATAGAATACTTCGATTTCCGCAAGACCACAAGCCGCCGCGTGCGCGAGCAGATTATGGACCGCCTGCACGCCGGACTCAGTGTGGTATTCCTGCCGGGCATGGTGGCCAAAACCCGCGGTTGCCTGGCAGATGTGCCCTCCCCCTTCCTGAAGCATGTGGGCAGCCTGCACATCTCCCCCGTGCCGGTATTCTTGGGCTTCTACACGGATAACCTGGCGGATCTCTCCCTCAACGATCCGCAGGCCGGCTGCCGCGAGGAGCTTTGCATCCTGCCGCAGCTGCACCCCGGCCCGCAAACGGGCGAGCGCCTGCTCTCCGCTTGGATGCAAAAGGGCTCGGAGCTGTACAGCGCCCACCCCTTGCTCCGCACCTCCCTTACCACACAGCTGATTCGCAGTATTAAAGCCCACCCCAAAGCGGAGATTATTGATGGTCTGACGGGCAGCACACTACCGAACTTCAAGCTGCTGGGCGTTTCTATGACGGTGGCACGCATTATCCAGAAGCGCCAGTGTGCCCGCGTGGGCGTGATTCTGCCCCCGGGGGCAGGCGGCACCATTGCCACGCTCTCCTGCTTGCTGGCCGGTGTAACCCCGGTGCTGATTAATTATGCCTCCTCCAAGGCTGCTTTCGAAAGCACCGTGCGCCAAGCCGGGCTGAATTGCTTTATCACGGCGCGCAAGTTCATGGAGAAACTCTCCACCTTCCCCTGGCCGCCGGCAGAGCAGCTCATCCTCGTGGAGGATTTGCTCAAAACTCTGGATAAGAAGACCCTCATTGCCAATGTGCTCATGGCTAAAGCCGCCCCGGCCTCCATGATTTGCAAAATGTTCGATACGGATGCCCGCCGCAACAACGATGAGGCCGTTATGCTCTTTACCAGCGGCTCCTCCGGGGAGCCCAAAGGCGTGGCTCTTACCCACCGCATGGTGCTGGCCAATGTGGCCCAATGCGCCAACCGCATTCCGCTGGAGGATGAGAGCTTCCTGGCCAGTTTGCCCATTTTCCACAGTTTTGGCCTCACGGTAACGATGATGCTGCCGCTGCTGACGGGCTATTCCTTCTGTGCATACCCGAATCCCACGGATGCCCGCAACCTCTGCGATTTGGTACGCAAGTACAAGCTGACGATTTGCTGCGCCACGCCCACCTTTGCCCGCGCCATGCTGCGCCGCGCAGAGGAGGAAACCTTCCGCAGCGTGCGCTACTTCATTGTGGGGGCGGAGAAGTTGCAACCGGATTTGGAGCGCGAATTCAAGGAACGCTGCGGCGTGGAACTGCTGGAAGGCTACGGCCTTACGGAGGCTTCCCCCGTGTGCGCCGTCAACATGCCGGATGCCCCGCCCGTGCAAGGCTCCGCCTTCTACATCCCCGGCACGGTAAAACGCACCATCGGCACCCTCCTGCCCGGCATCGCCATGCGCATTACCGATTTGGACGATGATTCCAAGGTGCTGCCGCTCACGGAACGCGGGATGATTTGGTTCAAAGGTGCCAATATCTTCTCCGGCTATGTGGGCAAGGCGGATATGAACCCGGAAATCTTCCGCGATGGCTGGTTCAAGAGCGGCGATATCGGCAGCATGGACCTCAACGGATTCATCACCCTTGGCGGTCGCCTCTCCCGCTTCTCCAAAATCGGCGGCGAAATGGTGCCCCACGAAGGCGTGGAACTGGCTCTCTCCGAGGGCTTGCAGCTGGACCCCGCCGCCGAAGGTGGTGTACAAATTGCCGTTACCGGCGTATCGGATGCCCAAAAGGGCGAAGCACTCGTCCTCCTCTCCGCACTGCCACAACACCAGCGTGCCTCCGAGGAAAAACAAATTCTGGCCGAGCTGCGCAACATTCTGGCCGAGCGCCAAATGCCACTGCTCTGGGCACCCAAATACGTGGTACCCGTGGAAGCCATTCCTGTGCTTCCCACCGGCAAGCTGGATTTGCGTGGCTGCAAACTTCTGGCGGAAGAAGCCCTCGCATCCCAAATCTAAGGTGCTTTCCCGCATCTCCCCCCTTCCCCCCATGGTGCAAGCCGCACCATGGGGGTTTTTCTGCATCTATGCAGAATTTCCCTTGACCTACTGTTAAAAAAGTTTTAACCTTTCGGCATGTTGGTAGGAGAAATAACTAGCGAAATGGAAAGGCGTGGCTGGTCTGTAAACGAACTAGCATGGAGACTGCACCTTACCCCGGCAGAGTTGCAACGTATTCTCTGCGGAAAGAAAAAACTATCCCGCCAGCTGGCCGCGCACATTCAGCTCCTGTTCCAGCGCACGGCGGACCCCATCATTTACCACACGGTAAGCCTGCCCGCCACACTGTGCAAGCAATGGATACCGGGGTGGCAGGAAATGAATGAAAAACAGCGGCACAAGGCACTCGAAGCCGCCCTGCAATCCGCAGCGGAACAATTAGCTCTCGAAGGGGAACAATACATGAACCCGGATGAACTGGAATTCCTGCGAACTGTATAACGCACCCATCCAACCGCTTTTTTCTCTTGCGGTACCATGGGAAATTTTTACAGAATAATTTATTGCCGAAAGTGCTTGAAAAATAGCATTATATTTGCAATAATTCAGAGTGAACCCTACCCATGCGTATGAAAACACTTGCAAGAATTCTGCCTGTTCTTTCGGCCATCGCCGTATTCTCCTCGGAAGCCATTGCGGATGATTATACTGGCTGGCAAAGCCGCTATCCCGAATGGAAACTCGTTTTTTCCGATGATTTCAATGGGTCTGCTCTGGATACTTCCAAATGGAATCGAATCGACTATGTAAACTGGAATGTAGCGGACTGGCGTAAACACCAATCACGAGATGCAGAGCTTGTCACCGTCAACGGAGATGGCACTGTCTCCCTCTGGGGGAAATACGGCAACTACACCAGCCAGACAAACCAAGCCGGCGGTGCCAATACCTACGCATGCGGCGGCATCTTTACGGATAAAACCTTCACCTTCCAATACGGATATGTGGAAGTACGCGCAAAATTCGATTGTGCCACCGGTGCCTGGCCGGCTATTTGGATGATGCCCACAGCGGGGCCATGGCCCCAAACCGGCGAAATCGATATCATGGAGCACTTGAATTACCAAGGTATCATCTACCAAACAATACACTTAAACAACTCCGCCGGTAACCACATCTCCACAACTACCGTTAAAGGTAACGGCAGCAGCTCTGCCTATTTCACCACACAGGAAGAAAAGGCAGCCTTCCATACCTACGGCGTTGAATGGACGGAACAAGCAGTCACCTTCTACATGGATGGCAGAGCCACCCTCACATGCAACTACGACCCCAATAATCCGAACTGGCCGTTCAATAAGGAAAATAACCCCTACTACCTCCTTCTGGATATGCAGTTGGGTGGCAGCTGGGTGGGTGATATAGGAGACATTGGGGATGGCGTGGCCATGACGATTGATTACGTGCGTGTGTACTCCGAAGCATCCATCCCGGAACCAAGCAATGCCACCCTCTCACTTCTGGCTTTGGCAGGGCTCTCCGCACGCCGCCGCAGAAGATAAAATTCCATAGCTTACCCCGCGCCGGGAAAGAAGGCGAAAAGATGCACTTTCCTATGGGTAGGCGTATTTTTTACGCTCGCCATGGGCAAAGGAATATGTTAGTATACTCGGGAAGTTTTTCCCCATTCCAGCCATGCCACGTTTTTCCCTTCTGAGTACTCTGTGCAGCCTGCTGCTGCTGGGTGCCGCCACCACGGCATACTCCACCGAAACACCGCCCCCCCCCGCCACAGGGGAAAAAGTGGCCGTAGTGCTGGATGTGCAAGAACTCCGCAAGCAGGCGGAGCAGAAAGAAGCACTGATTGACAGCCTAAAACTCAACGACCAAGCCCGCAACGCCCTCCTCATCGCCTCCGAATCCATGAGCCTGGAGGATTTGCAAAAATACTTGGCACACGAGCACCATGCATACGATGGTCACACCGTGCTGGAGCATGCCCGCATGAAGGCTAAGTTTGCCGCCCCCATCCCGCAAAAGCCCTGCCCGGAATGCGGCCAAACCACCTTGTATGCGGACCCGGCCGTAGCCCACCCGGCATGGAGCCACCATTACACAGAACGCGGCATGCAGTACAGCCGCTTCCCGATTCCGCTGCGCATTTATGCCCCGGCAGAAAAAGATATGGGACTGTGGGATAAACTGGCACACCGTGTGGACGTGGACCCCTTCAACCTCGCCGCCACCCTCATCTTCCTGCTGGCCATTCTGCACACCTTCATGGCGCCTAAGTTCCAGCAGCTGGCGCACCACTTGGAAAAGGCTCACAAGCAGAAACTGCGCGAGGAGAAATTCCGCATCCTGCACCCGGAGCAGCGCATGCCCGTTTCCTTCAGCTCCGCGCTCTGCCACTTTTTGGGCGAGGTGGAAGTGGTGTTCGGTCTCTGGATTGTACCCTTCGTGTTCGTGTGCCAGCACTATTACAGCATGGATGATTTCCTGCGTTATATTGACCACGATACGAGCTTCACGGAGCCGCTTTTCGTGGCGGTGGTAATGGTAATCGCCTCCTCCCGGCCAATTTACCGCTTGGCGGAAAATACGCTGAAATTCGGTGCCTCCATGGGCAAGGGTACACCGGCAGCATGGTGGCTTTCCGTGCTGTGCATTGCACCGCTGTTAGGTTCATTCATTACCGAGCCTGCCGCCATGACCTTGGCGGCCATTCTGCTGGCTAAGAAGTTCTATAACCTGAAACCCGCGCCTTCCCTGTGCTACGCCACACTTGCACTGCTCTTTGTGAATGTATCCGTGGGCGGCACCCTCACGCATTTTGCCGCACCGCCCATTGTGATGGTGGCCGGTAAATGGAACTGGGATATGGCACACATGTTCATCCACTTTGGTTGGAAGGCCGTGGTGGGCATCTGCTTAGCAAATGTGATTTACTTCCTCATCTTCACCAAGGAATTTAAGCGCTTGGAGGAGGTGCAGCGCGTCAACAGCGCATTCGATGGTGCCGTACCCACCTCTTGGGAAGATCGCCAGGATGTTATCCCTCCCTGGGTGTATGCCGTTTCTATCTTCTTTTTGGCATGGACGGTGTATTTTGCCCACCACCCGGCCATTTTTGTGGGTGGCTTCCTGTTCTTCCTGGGATTCACCATGGCCACGCCGCAATATCAAAACGCTTTCTCCATCAAGGTACCACTGCTGGTAGCCTTCTTCCTTGCCGGACTGCTCATTCTGGGCGGTGTGCAAGGCTGGTGGATGCAACCGGTACTGCAAGCTCTGGCAGAGCTGGGCGCGGAGGCCACCATGGGGCTGGCCAGTATTCTGACGGCTTTTAACGATAACGCCTCCGTTACTTTCCTTTCCAGCACGGTGCCGGATTTGCCGGAGAAGATCAAGTACGCCATTGTGGCAGGTGCCGTTACGGGTGGCGGTCTTACAGTGATTGCCAATGCGCCGAACCCGGCGGGACAGGCCATTCTGGGCAAGTTCTTCAAGGGGGGCATCAGCGCACTCAAGCTCTTCCTCTGGGCCTTGCTGCCCACGCTGATTATGTTCTGCATGTTCAACTTTATTTACTTCGAACATTAAGGAAGAACAAATACTATGTTTACCGGTTTGGTAGAGTGTACGGGTAAGGTGGCAGAGCGCCAAGCAGTAGCCACAGGCGCACGCCTTATAGTGGAAATTCCCTTTGCAGGAGAGTTAGCACTAGGAGATTCCGTAGCGGTGAATGGCTGCTGCCTTACGGTGGACCGCGTGGAGGGTTCCTGTGTAGAGTTCGACCTCCTCACGCAAACGCTGCGGGTTACCGGGCTGGGGGGTCTGCATAAGAACTCTCTGTGCAATCTGGAGCGCGCCATGGGGGGACATGGTCGTTTTGGCGGGCATTTTGTAATGGGGCACGTGGACGCTACGGCCGAGGTGATTTCCCTGGAGCCGGTGGGGCAGGATCACATGGTACGCATCCGCATCCCGGAGGCTTACCGCAAGTATGTGATTGATAAGGGAAGCATTGCTATCGATGGTGTCTCCCTCACGGTGGCTCAAATTCTGCCGGAGGCGGTGCTGGAGTTCTGGATTACGCCGCACACTTGGCAGCGCACCATTATGCATACTTATTCCCCCGGTACGGTGGTGAATATTGAGGTGGATATGATTGCCAAATACGTGGAGCAGCTCTACGGCAGCAAAACGCAGGGGTAAGAGCGCTTATAACTCCCAATCCACCTCAATCTTCACGGGCTCGCCCTGCTTATCCTCGTAAAGGATATAGCCATTCGTGGCACCGAATTTGTAGACCTCCATCGTCACCTTCACATCGAAGCAGCAATAGCGGGCGATATCCAGTAGTTTTTGCACATCTCCCGTAGCCTCGTACTCCGCCCACCATTTAAGAGCATCCGTACCCTCTGCCGTTTTGGAATTGCCACCCAGCGTGGCTTTTGCCACGGAGTCCAGCTTGAGGCGGTGCGGTACTTTCTCCGCCAAATAGGCGCATATGTCCAAATTCTGCGTTACCTCCGCCACCGTCCAGAAGGTAAAGGCCTGCAGCACGCCGTAATCAAAGTGGATGTGGTTGTACCCCACCACTAAATCTGCATTGCGGAGTTCCTCAATCAGCTCCTCCACGTTCTCCTCGGTGTAAATGTGGTAGGCATTATCGCGGGTGGAAAAGGTAACACCCACGGACATACCCATCTTAGCCGTCTCGTGCCAGCCGCCCACCTGAGCAGCGGAGCGGCGGGTTTCCAAATCGAAATAGACGATGTTCTTCATAATGCGGCGGAGGAAGAGTCACTGCGGCGCAGCCCCTCGTACAGGGTAATGGCAATAGCGGTGGAAAGATTCAGCGAGCGGGCATGCTCCCCGGGCATGGGAATGCAAAGGGAATGCTCCGGGTGCGCCTCTATCCACGCCTCCGGCAAGCCGCGGGTTTCCGGACCGAAGACGAGGTAATCCCCATCCTGCAAGGGAAGTTCCGGCTCCCAAAGCCGGTGGCGTGCCTTGGTGGAAAGATACCAGAAACGGGCACCCGGTGCCGCAGCCTGCTCCAGCTCTGCCAGACTATCCCAGAGGTGGAGGTCCACATGCTTCCAGTAATCCAGCCCGGTGCGCCGCACGTGTTTTTCATCGAGGCTGAAACCGAGCGGGCGAATAAGATGCAGCCGGGAGCCGGTAGCCACGGCCAAACGCCCGGCAGCTCCGGTATTGTGCGGAATTTCCGGGTGGTAAAGGACGATGTGAAACATGCGTGCTTATTTGGCACCCTTACCGAAAAGCACGGCAGGAATAGTGCGGAAGAAAAGGGTCACATCCAGCCACAAGCTCCAATTATCAATGTAGCGCAGGTCCTTGTTAATCATGTTATCAAAGTCCCCGTTATCGCTGCGATCCTCAATCTGCCAGTAGCAGGTAAGACCGGGTTTCACGCTCAGTCGGCGGCGGTGGGCAATATCCGGGAACTCTGCCGTTTCGTACACCGGGAGCGGGCGCGGGCCGACGATGCTCATATCCCCGGAGATGATGTTGAGCAGCTGGGGCAGCTCATCGATGCTCGTCTTGCGGATAAAGTGGCCGAAGCGGAAGATGCGCGGGTCGTTCGTGAGCTTGAAGATGGGGCCGTTCATCTCGTTGCCGAACTGTTTTTTCACCTCCTCCAAGCGGGCATCCGCATCCTTGTACATGGAGCGGAATTTCCACATGCCAAAGGGTTTGCCAAAGCGGCCGGAGCGCTGCTGGCGGTAGAAGATGGGACCGTCCGGGTCGCTGATTTTGATGCCGATGGCAGCCACAATCCAAAGCGGCAGGCTGCACAGCAGGATGAGTGCCGCTACCACGCGGTCCATCACATCCTTCACCAAGCGCCCCCAGGAATAGGCGGGGGTGGAGCTGAGCATCAGCACGCGCTGGTGTTCCACCACATTCAGGGAGGCGCGCAGGTTCACCGGGGCATTGCCTTTCAGCATCAGGTAAATATCTATCCCCTGCACTTCGCACTGCATAATGGCTGCTTCGTTGGCGTGGTAGGCCGTAAGACCACCAAATACAAACAGGTGGTTCGGGCTGTACTTCTCTATCATCTCCTGCAGGGATTTCTCCGTGCATTCCCCGGCATAGGCATAGCCCACCACGGAAAAATTATCCTTCCAGGAGGCGGGCAGCTTCTCCCAGCCGCTTGCCACGTCCTCCCGGCTGCCGGCCAGTACCACGCAGCGCTGCCCCTTGCCCAGCACTTGCAGGCACACGCGCACCGCAAGAAAACGCAGGAAGATGAATACGGGAATGCAGATGATGTTGACGAGCAGGATGTGGTCAAATGCAAGGCTGTGGTCCCGCAGACTCAGGTATACCCCCAAGCCGCACAGGTAATACAACACAGCCGTGCAGAGCTGCCGCAGTGCCGTGGAGGGGCGTTGCATGTTCCGCCGGTGGTAAAATCCCACGGAGCGCAGAATCACCGGCACACCGATGAGCGCCACACTGGCCACCAAGGGAATAGCCGTCAGCAGGTTCACCCCGCTCGTGTAGCTCCAGCCCAAATACGGAGCCACCAGCTCCGTTACCTTCCCGGAAAAGCAAATAAATACCAAGGCCACCAAGAAATCCAGCAGCGGACAAATACGATAAAGTAACAGCTTGTTGTATCCAGACATAAACCCGTCGCATTCTAGCACTCGCACGTGGCCTCCGACAAGCCCAAAAAGGAAAATTTGAAAAAAAATTACTTTTTTTTGAACAAATCCTCCCGGAGCAGTGTCTATCTCGTATCAGTCAACAAATCCTGATGCGCGGAGAAGGAGAGAGCTCTGCAGTATCGAATAGGGAGAGGCTGAGTTTCATAAGGTAGTAAGTAATGGAGCTTGCGGGTTAGCCTGCAAGCTCCTTGCTTCTTTCGGGGCGAATACCATTCAGGCAAATTTTGAGATTGCACTCACCGCGCTAACTGGTATAATTGTCCCGCTATGAGTACCAATGCAACTCCCGCGGAGCTTCCAGCTTCCGTGAAACGATATGCCCTTTACCTGATGGTAATGGCCGGTCTTGGTGGTCTACTGTATGGTATTGACGTAGGCGTTATTGCCGCTGCTCTGCCCTACATTGAGAAGACCTCCTCCTACACGCCGCAGCAGCTGGCCATTGTGGTGGCTGCCGTGCTGTTCGGCTCCGTTCTTTCCTCCCTGTTTGCCGGTATGCTGGCAGAATGGCTGGGGCGCAAGAAGGTGATTATCATCTCCGCCCTGCTCTTCACGCTGAGCATCCCCGTCATCTGCTTCTCCAACGGTGTATTCGAGATGCTCATGGGCGGCCGCATTCTTCAGGGTGCCTCCGCCGGTTTGGTGGGCGTGGTAGTACCCATGTATCTGGCAGAATGCCTGGATGCCAATTCCCGCGGTAAAGGCACGGGTATGTTCCAATTCATGCTGACGGTGGGCTTGGTCTTTGCTGCGGTAATTGGTCTTGTAACCACCATGCTTGTGGGTGCTGCGGATGATCCCACCGTGGCCTCCGATAGCAAGGTGATGGCTTGGCAGGTTATCTTCTGGTGTTCTGCCATTCCCGGGCTCATCCTGTTCTTTGGTGCCTTCAAGCTCAAGGAATCCCCGCGCTGGCTCTACCGCCGCGGTTTCGAGACGGAAGCTCTCCAATCCCTCGCTTCCAATAACGGCGATGCCGCCGCTCAGGAAATTCTGGCCGAGATGAAGGCCTCCGATGCCGCCGAGCAGGCAGAAAAAGCCGCTGTGGCCGCCGCCTCCAAGGGCGATACTCTCTTGCAGCGCAAGTACGTCATCCCCTTCATTCTGGCTGTGGTGGTGCTGGCTTGCACCCAGGCTACGGGTATTAACTCCGTGCTGAACTACTCCGTGAAAATCTTCCAGCAAGCCGGTCTGGAGGGTGAAACTGCTAACTGGGCAGACTTCTCCATTAAGGTGGTGAATATGCTCATGACGATTGTGGCCGTATCCCTGGTGGATAAGAAGGGCCGCACCTTCCTGCTCAAGATGGGTACGCTGGGCATCATTGCCGGTTTGGTCGGTGTGGGCGCCATGTTCTACTCCGTGGAGAGCAACCGTATGGATGTAACGGCTACTGTGAAAGCCGCCGTGCAGGATAACTCCCTGAACATCTCCGCCGCCGATGTGGTGCAGCAGGCCATGGCCGACCCCGCCGCCCGCACGGCTCACCCCGAATTCATGCAGGGCGATTCCGTAACACCCGGTATGCAGCTTATCGTTACCTACACGCAGGGTACCGACAGTAAGCAGGATGTGGCCGAGTTCCGCACCGATACCACGGAAGGCGGTTCCATCTCCATTGCTAAGGACCACGCCCTTGCCCCCACCTTCCTGGATAAGATTTGCTTCTGGAGCACCCCGCTCCCCGAAGGCACCGTGAAGGAAGTAACCATTACCCGTGCCGAAATCGGCAAGAAACCCGGTGCCATTACCGGTTGGATGGTTACCGGTTTCTTCGTGGTATTCATCGCCTTCTATGCCGCAGGTCCCGGCGTGTGCGTGTGGCTCGCCCTCTCCGAGCTGATGCCCACCCGCATCCGCGCCAATGGTATGGCTATTGCCCTGCTCATTAACCAGGGCGTTTCCACCACCATTGCAGGTACCTTCCTGCCTTGGGTGGGTGCCGCCGGCTACTCCTCCGTGTTCTTCTGGCTGGCCGGCTTCACGGTGATTTATTTCATCACCGCCGCCTTCTTCATGCCGGAAACCAAGGGCCGTACCCTCGAGGAAATCGAACAGTACTTCACCACGGGCAAAATGCCCACCAAGAAGGACTGATTCCCCACCTCCCGCATGTGAATTTCTCTCCGGTTTCCCGCAGCACGGGAAGCCGGAGAACTTTTTTAGCTAGACTTAACTCTAGCACTCTGTTAGAATCAACACCCGGAAAGAGCTATGCGCTACAAGATACTCACAGCAGAGGAAGCCGCCGCCATGGTAAACCATGGAGAGTGCGTGGGATTCAGTGGATTTGCCAATGCGGGGTCTCCGAAAGTGCTGCCGCGCGCCATGGCGGCACATGCCCGCCGCGAGCATGAGGCGGGACGCCCCTGGCGCATTGAGCTGATGACCGGCGCCACCACCAGCACCCTCGTGGCAGGCTGCCTGGCAGGGGAAGATGCCTTAGAGCGCATGATGCCCTACCAAAGCAGCCCGGAAACGCGCCGCGCCGCGAATAACGGCAGTATGCACTACATCGATGCACACGTTTCCCTCATGGCGCAGCAAATGCGCTATGGGCACCTGCCGCGCATTCGCACCGCCGTGGTGGAAGTGTGCGATGTCACGGATGAGGGCGAGCTTACCCTCACCACGAGCGAGGGAAACACACCCACATTCTGCCAAGTGGCGGAGCGCATTATTCTGGAGCTGAACTCCTACCACGACCCGCGCCAACTGCGCTGCCTGCACGATATTTACCTGCCCACGGACCCGCCCCACCGCCGCTTCATCCCGCTGAATAATTTGGACGACCGCATTGGCACGCCCACACTCAAAGTAGACCCGGAGAAGATTGTGGGCGTGGTACTTACCCACGAGCCGGATGACATTGCCCCCTTTAAGGAACTTTCCGCCGTAACAGAACAAATCGGGGAAAACATGGTGCGCTTTCTGGAGAAAGAATATACGGAAGGGCGCATCCCGCCGGAAGGGCTGCCGCTGCAAAGCGGTGTGGGGAACGTAGCAAATGCCGTCCTGGCCTCCGTGGGGAACTCCGCCATTATCCCCCCCTTCAAAATGCACACCGAGGTGCTGCAGGATACGGTGATTGATTTGATGAAGCGTGGGCGCTGCCTCTTCTCCGCCAGTTGCTGCCTGCATGTGTGCGATGAGGTGCTGCTGGAGATATACCGCAATTTCGATTTTTACCGCGATAAGATACTTCTGCGCCCGCAAGAAGTATCGAACAACCCCGCCATTGCCCGCCGCATCGGCCTCATCTGCATGAACACCGCGCTGGAGGTGGACATCTTCGGCAATGTGAACTCCACCCACATCCTCGGTACCCATATTATGAACGGCATTGGCGGCAGCGGAGATTTTGCCCGCTCCGCCGCATACACCATCTTCTCCTGCCCCTCCATCGCCAAGGGCGGTGCCATCTCCGCCGTGGTACCTATGGTCTCACACACGGACCACACGGAACACGATGTCCACATCATCATCACCGAGCAAGGCGTGGCAGACCTCCGAGGGAAATCCCCCCGCGAACGCGCAGAAACCATCATCGAAAACTGCGCGCACCCGGATTACCGCCCCCTGCTGCGCCGCTACCTCGCCCTTACCCCGAGCGGCCACACCCCGCACTGCCTCTCCAAGGCATTCTGCTTCCACACCGCCTACCGGGAAACAGGCGATATGCGGAATGCCGCGCTGGATTAATGCAGAGTTGCAAATCCGCGCCGCATGTGCTACACTCCGCACGGAGCGCAGCCATGAGTACTATTTGCATCGACGGACAAGACAGCCTACCGGCACAAACCATGCTGGTGGTGCCGAATCGTCTGGATCTTGCCGCCGCGCAAGAACTGGAAAAACTCCTTGGCGGCACAAACCGCGTGGCCTGGCTGGTGGATGCCACCCAAATGCCCGGGGAAGAGATGATGAGCCACCTGCGCAACAACCGCGCTGCCGGCATCGTATTCCACCCCGAGCAAAAAACACAGGAAATCCTTGTACCCCTTATTCAGGATATGCAGAACAGGGGGCGCCATGTCATCCTGCTACCCGGCCCCGCCCTGCAAGCCCCCGCTTCCCTCACGGATGTACCGGGCAGCTTGCTCACCCTGCTGGATGGCAGCCCCCTGCACACCCTGCCGGTATATGTGGGTATGTACCAAACCAATTTGCAAACTCCCCTGTGCAGCGCCGCACCATACGATATACTGCACCTGAGCATCTGCCGCCCGCTCCGCGCCGGGGCACACATGGGCGCCCGCATCCAAGCTATTTGGATGTCCGCCCAGGCGGAGCAGCTGGGGCGGCACCCCTTGGTAAGCGGGGCTAACCTGCCCCGCCTGCTGGCGGATAGCCTTATGCAGCACCCGGAAAGCTGCCTGCTGGATGGGGTGGACGATAGCACCCTGCCGTATGGGGACATTCTGGCGGCCGCCCTCATGCTACGGGAATCCCTTAGCAGCCAAACCACCAATGGACGGCTGGGAATCATCCTGCCGCCGGGCAAGCTGCTCACCATCGCCTTTGTGGCCTGCCAGCTAGCCGGAATCGCCCCTGTATTCATCGGCACCCATTGCACGGCAGCACAGCTGGAAAACCTCTCCGCGCAAGCAGGCATCACCCGCTTCATCACCGAGGAACGCTACGTTTCCAAAGAAAAAAATTTTGAGTGGCCCCCCTCCCGCGACCTCCTCTTCCTGGAGAAAAAACTGGCAGAACTGGGCTCCGCACGGCTCAAACTCTGGCGGGCGGGCATGCGTATCAACATGCTCCGCAAACTGCTGGATGGCGCCAAGCTACCCACCCCCCGACCGGATGATACCGCCGCCATTATCTGCACCGCAGGCACGGAGAGCGGGCCCTTAGCCGTACCGCTCACACACCGCATGCTGGTGGCCGGTGTACTGAGCCTGCAAAGCCGCATCCGGCTGGAAGCCGGGGATTCCTGCCTGTGCAGCATGCCCCCGCACAGTGCTGCCGGCCTGCTGCATAACCTGCTACTGCCCCTGCTCATCGGCGCACGCCCGGTTACCTACCCCACCCCCACCGCCGGGCGGCGCCTGTGTACCCTCATCCGCCAGTATGGCACCCGCCTCGTCACCATGCACCCGGAGCAGCTGCCCGCCCTGCTTCGGAACGCCCCGGCAGGTTGCTTTGCCGCCGTAACACACTTCTTCACCTACGGTGCCAAACTCCCCCCCGCCCTAGCGGAAACCGCATGGCAAAAACACCACCTGCAACTCCTGGAAAGCTATGGCACAGCGGAGGTACTACCGGCAGCCACCGCTAACTTACCGGCTCAAAACCTGGTCGCTGCGGAGGGGAACCCGGCCATAACCCTGCCCACCCACCGCCCCGGCACCGTAGGACTTCCCCTCCCCGGGGTTGCCATCCGCATTACAGGCATGTACCGCAGCGACCCCGCACGAGACGCCTTCAGCCCGGGGCTCATTTGGCTCAAAGGGCCGGGAGTCACCAGCTGCTATGTAGCCATTGCCAATGGGGATACCCCCCGCATGCAGGGACAGTGGTTCTGCACCGGAGATGTAGGCATGATGTCCCCGGATGGCATGCTCACCATCCTCGGACGCCGGGACCGCTTTACCCAAGTGGAAAACGACCTCGTACCGCACGAACAGCTCGAGGAACGCATCCACCGCATCTATAACATTAACCCCGCCGCAGAACCTGCCCGCAAATTAGCCATTGTGAGCATCCCCGGCCGCAGTGGCGGAGAAGAACTCGTCCTCCTCTCCACCCTGCACAAAGTCGTTACCGCCTCGGATTATCTTACCCTGCGCTACGGCATTACGAACATGCGCCTGCCGGGCACATGGGCGCCGAGGCATATCCTGCCCGTACCCGGAATCCCCCTGCTGCCGGATGGGCAATTGGATTACCGCCGCTGCCGGGATGGCGCCTGCCAACTCCTGCGCGTCCCCGCCCGCTCCTGACTTTTTGCCCTCCCTTCCCCCCCCCGAAAAAACTCCCCCGCCCTGCGCGCATCAGGACGAGGGAGTTCTCCGAAGCTCAGTTGGGTCTTGCGACTTGGATTGAAGCTCCGAAATTGTAGCTCTTAGCCCCTTCGGCGGCGGGAAGCCAGAGCCGCCAGCGCCAGCAGGCTCAACGTCGCCGTGGAAGGCTCAGGAATCGTCGGCAGCGTAAAGCCCGCCACATTGCCCTCCGTACCCTCATAGGTGGCACCGTCCATGCTCAGCGTCAGGTTGCTGTAATCCTCATCCGCATCGCTGCCGAAATCCAGCTCCACTCCCGTGTACCCGGCGGCCACCAAAGCCTCCGTATCCACATCGAAGTTCAAATCACCCTCCACCGTGCATTGGAACAGATGGCTTAAA
>JAFXCP010000014.1 GCA_017521405.1 Akkermansia sp.
TATTGATAATACGTTAAGCAACATGCTCAGCCAGCATACCGGACAATACATTCCGCCGGCTGACAGCCAGATTGCAAAACCGGAACCTGGTGGTCTCAATGCTCCAGTTGACACCAACTTCAGAAGCAAATTCGGCGACACGTTCTGATGCTGGCATGCTATTCTGTCGCGTTGAATACCCCACATTGACAAACATCATAGCCTACACATGTTTCCCGATTAATGAATACCACTTCAAACGAAGTCAAAAAAAATTACACAACCGCGCAGCTATTCAAAGCCATATACGCCAACGATGTGGCCAAGGTAAAAGAAATAGTCCACGAAGGCCGTGTGAATCTGGAAGCAACCATTTCCATTCTTCCCGGAGCATCAAGCCCGCCCGACAGCTATTTCAAGCAATATGGATACGGCTGCAGATGCTACGGTGTCACCCCCCTTCATGAAGCGGCCCGGAGAGGACATGCCGATATCGTTGAGGTGCTGATTCATGCCGGGAGCAACATTCACGCCACTACCTCTAACCCAGATAAGACAGTACATCGCCACTGTCATCATTTAACCCCATTGCACTTTGCCGCCCGTTCGGGTGATGTTCGATGCGTAGAATTGCTTCTGAATGCAGGAGCGCGCGCAGATGCTATGGCATATGACAATCAGACACCTCTGCACTTTGCCAGCAAAAACAGTCTCATTGTCAACCGATTATTAAAGGCGGGAGGCAGTCTGAAAGCAAGGTCAGAAAGGTTTCAATATACTCCTGGACACATTGCCTCAGAAATAAATGAGCAGGAAATAGCCAAGGCATTGTTGGAAGCTGGAGCAAAAGTGAATGAGAAAGATGGGGATGGAAAAACTATGTTGTCATTGGCTGCCAAAGCGGGACATTCCCAGATGGTCCAGATGCTGATACGCCACGGCGCTCGCGTTGATGTTCTTGATAACATCGGCTCAAGCCCTCTGTTCGAGGCAGCCTTTCACGGAAACGCAGAGGTGATGGAAATTCTGATAGACAATGGAGCCAATGTCAACCTCAAAGGCTGTCAATCATCTCCACTTCACACGGCTGTCGAAAACGGGCATCTGGAATGTGCCCGTCTGCTGATTGCAAATGGAGCCAATGTCAATGCCAAAGACTATTGGAACCTTTTACCACTTGTGTACGCAATACGGCGACAAAATGAGTCCATGGTAAAGTTGCTTGTAGAAAATGGCTCCCGAGTGGTGGACACAAGCAGCAATTTTTCACCTCACACTGAAGTGCTTAGTTGCCACAATAAAGAAATAAAGGACATAATTCAAAATGCGTCTAAATTACGAAGGCAGAACAGCTTGAACCGACAATTGCGTCCCAGCACCGACAGACAAAACAGACAAACCGGCAAATGGTTGAACTTACTGGTCATCATAGCCATTATTATATGGATACTCAAACACTTCTTCCCGGCATATTTCGATTTTTCAAATTTCTTCTGATTGCGCTATTCACGTTTCTGGCAGGTCTCACAGTTTCGTTGCCAGCGGCGGGAGCCTCCCACGGCGAAACTCCTCAGGAAACCGCAGACGCCGGCATCTGGAATCCCGAGGCTCTGGAAAAATGGAGCCACATGAAAGACGGAGTCCTGAATCAATACACCCGGCTTAAACAAATCATCTTTGATGAAGAAGCTCCACCCTGGCAGCGCAAGGCAATGCAGTGGTTGCTGATCCTGCACGGAGTGTGGTTAATCTGGATCTTGTATATGCGACTGGTGCTGTGGATGGAAAAGCAACGTGCGTGGCAAAATTTAGACCTACCGCTAGGTTTCCCGGCATACAGACAGGCCAGCCGCAGCGGATGCAGCGATTTCCTGTATCCCCTGCAGAATCAGTTGGACAAGCTGGGATATAACGATACCAATCTGAACGAGGTGAGATTTACAGAAAAATGGCAATTGGATGCCTGCTTCTCAATCCTTTCGCAACTCAGAAACCGCCGAGACCTGACGGGGCAGGATATTCTGCTGATGAATGCCATAGGGAACAGAGCCAATCAGGCACAGGAGCGTGTCGATACCGCCGACCCGGAGATACGCCCTTTGCTCATTACTATGGGTATACTTGGTTGTTTCCTGCTGGGGCCGCTCTCGCTGCTGCTGGTCTGGTCCTTCTATGATGCTTACAAAACACCGGTTTATAAATATAAACCGGAAGATAAGAACTTCACTTTGAATGAGATTAAACCTTCTTCCTCCAAAAACAATGGAGAAGGCAGTTGTCTCTTCGATGCAGTCTTCTTCTTCATCGCCCTCTTCACAGCACCTCTCATCATCTTCTTTGCGAGTTTGTACTTATTTATCAAAAACTATTTAGTCAATCACTAAAGTCCTGTCCCTTCACCGCTCCAGCTCGGCTTTGATGAAGGGGGTGGTGGGTGATTTGGCGCGGGAGAGCTGGCGGACGGTGCCCTGGGCGGTGATGGTGCCGCCGGCGGCGCCGGCACCGGGGCCTACGTCGATGATGTAGTCGGCCTCGCAGATGAGCTCCAGGTTGTGCTCGATGACAACCACGGTGTTCCACACACTCCATCGCCAGTCGTGCCGCATCGAGTACCTGCAGCGGCTGCCCTTTCATTAGCTCTTTTATCAATCTTGTATTCATAGCGGTTGGTATGCATTCGAAATGCTTAGTCAAGCTCAATAACAAGGCTAAACAACTATTCAGCCATACGCATTGCCTCAAAAAACAGTCACCGAACAGACACTTCCCACGAGTTTGGCTGACACGTGAAAAGCTGGATACCTCATAAATCAGACACTAACATATACACATGTCACTCAAAATGAGTAAACAAGCGACAATAGAGTTACTGAATTCCAACGCAGCAAAGTATCGAAAGGCTCACTCCCGCAAAGCTAAGGGAGGACTCCTGAATCAACATTTGCTCGTTTTGTTGTTGTAGGCGTGGGGGCTACCTTGGTGCATCTTGCTGCATATTTATTTTTATTAGGCGTTGCGGGAGCTGCAGTGGAGCTTTCTTTTGTGCCGGAATTGTGCTATGCTGTCGGGTATGGAATCAGCTTTGTATTTAATTATATCGCTTCCCTCAAATGGACGTTTCGAGTAGGGCATTCTGTAGGAAAGAGCGTGGGGTTTTCTATAAGCCACTTGCTGAATGCGTTATTGCATTTGTTTTTGTTTCATTATTTGAATCTTTTGGGATGCGGTGCTGTACCGGCAGCATTTGTTGTTGGAATTGTGCCGAACTTGGTTGCTGTTTTTCCTATGCTCGCACAGGGTGAGTCATACACTCCTTTTTTTGTGTATGCCCTTGCTATACCTATGAATTTCCTCATGGTGAGATATTTTCTCAAATCGTTTTGAGGCGTTCCCCCCAAAAAAAATACCCCGTGCAGCTTTGGGCTGCACGGGGTGTTGCATGTACCGTTATTGCTTATGGGAAAAGGGAAGGTCAGTGCAGCCTCTCTCTCTTTTCTACACCGCCCTCCCGAAGATTATTTACCGAAGTAGCGCTTCAGCAGGCCATCGAAGCCTTTGCCATGGCGTGCCTCGTCCTTGCACATCTCGTGCACGGTGTCGTGTACGGCATCGTAGCCCAGCTCCTTGGCTCGCTTGGCAATCATGAGCTTGCCGTTGCAGGCACCAAATTCGGCTTCGGCACGCATGCTGAGGTTTTTCTCCGTGTTGTCGGTGAGTACTTCGCCCAGCAGTTCGGCAAATTTGGCGGCATGCTCTGCCTCCTCGAAGGCATAGCGGCGGAATGCTTCGGCCACTTCGGGATAGCCCTCGCGCTCGGCTTGGCGGCTCATGGCTAAGTACATACCTACTTCGCAGCACTCACCTGTGAAGTTGTCGCGCAGCCCTTGGACGATTTCGGCATCCAGTCCCTTGGCCACACCCACACGGTGTTCATCCGCATAGACTTTCTCTGCGCCTTCGACGATTTCCACGAAGGTGTCCACCCCGCACACGGGGCATACTTCCGGCATGGTCTCGCTCTCGATTACTTCGCCACAGATGGTGCACTGGTATTTTTTCATAGTCGTGTATGTTGTTGTCGTGTTGTTGTGTTGTATGTGGTTCCTCCCTTCCGGGGGACGAGCAAAGATTAGCACGAGAGCGGAGAATTGTCAACAATTATTTTAGAAAAGTTCTAAAAAAGATGTTTTCGGGTAAAAACACTCAGGAAAAGTTAAGGATGGGGGAGAGGCGGGAGAGCCTAATAAACCATATATGGTGTAGAAAATCGCTTGACGGTGCCATACCTTGTGCTAAGATACATGCATGCGGTGCATACAATGCGGATACATGGATGATAAGGTGCTGGATTCCCGGATGTCGAAGGACGGGACTTGTATAAGACGGCGCCGGGAATGTTTGCGCTGTAACTACCGCTATACCACATACGAGCAGATTGAGCGGATGGAGCTGCGCGTACTCAAAAGGGATAATGTGCATGAGGCATTGAATCGGGAAAAAATTTTGCGAGGGATGATAAAGGCCTGCGAGAAACGCCCGGTGAGCATGGACCAGCTCGATATTGCGGTGGAGGAGATTGTAGCGGATTTGCACCGCGACCACCAGCGGGAGGTGCCATCCTCCGTGATTGGGATGAAGGTGATAGAGAAGTTGCAGACGATAGACCCGGTAGCGTACATTCGCTATGTATCCGTGTATCGGCAATTCCGCACGGTGGATGAGTTTATTGATTTGGTGCGCCGGATGGAAATCAAAACGGTGCAGGATCCCTTGCAAGCAAAACTTCCGCTGGGTTAAGGCCATGATAGCATTCAAGAACAAACGCCCGGTATTGCAAACCGGGCATTGCGTCATCTCCGAATACGACCGGGAATGGCTGGAATCCGTGCTGCAGCAGGCTGCGGATGAGGCCGGGGTGAAACTGCCCTTCCGGGGGGAAATTGCCCGGGCTGTACTGCTTTATTTGGAGGAGAGCTGCCCTCTGCATGCCGTGCCGTTGGATTATTTATTCCGGCGTATGCGGCAGATGCTGCACATGGCGGGTTTGCCGCTTATTGCAGAGCATTTGCGCTGCCAAACACCGCCGGTGGAGATTGCTTTGGATTCCCTTGCGGAAGAGGCTCCGCTGCCATTGTTCTTTTATACGGAGCTGCACAGCCGCTTGGAACAGTTGCGCCGCATGGGGCTTAACACTTACCACTTCTCCGGCAGCGAGGTGTGCAGCAAGCTCTTAGGGGCACGCCGCCGTGCTTGCCCCACCCAGCGCCGCGCGTTGCAGGAACTCCGTAGTTTTTTGCAGCAGGAAGCTCAATCCTCCCCCGCCGCCTGACGGTATTGCATGGGACCGGCGTGGTAACGACGCAGAAATTCTGCATGCACGGAAGGGTTCATAACTCCTCGGCCAAGGAGTTGCAGTGGTATATCTGCACATCCCTTTTGGTACGCTAACTGGAGGTGCGGGTAAGGTAGCATATGGAAGCCGGCGCTCTCATAAAAATGCAGGCGGCGTGCCGTGGCGGCATTTGCCACAGGCTCAATTTCCAAGATAACGGATTGCTCTGCGGGGAGGCTTTGCAGCAGGAGATGTCCCAATCCTTGCCCTCGCAGGTGGGGCGCAATAGCCAAATGCTCTACATAGAGCAGCTGCGCCTCTTCCCAGTGCCAATAGGTGAGCAGTCCGGCAGCTTCTCCCCCCCATTCTGCATGCAGACAGTGAAAAGAGGAATCTGCAAGCGCGGAAAGATGCTCGCTTTCGGCGCGGCGTTCCTCCTTGGGAAAGGCTCCGGTGTACAGCACCCAGAAGTGCGAGGCCTGCACGCCACATAAGGAAAATAATCTTGTGAGCTTGAGCATAAAGGGAAGGGGAGTTTAAAGCATAAGCTCGAAATCGACCACATCCAGAATCTCCCCCATTTTCTCTCCTACTGCGGGAAAATGGGAAACTTGCCGGAAGCCGAGTTTTTCGTGGAAATCCCGGCTGGGGTGATTATTGGCAGTGATGCAGGCTATGAGGATGCGGCAGCCTGCCGCACGGCTAGCGGAGATGAGCTCCTGCATAAGCCCCCGACCTATCCCCCGGTGCAGGTATCCCGGTGCAAGGTAAATCGTGCTTTCCCATGTATTGCGGTACGCTGCACGGCTTTTCCAGGGGTGGGCATAGCAATAGCCTAGCACGGAGCCATTTTCTTCGTACACCAGCCAGGGGAAATTTCCTTGCACGGCTCGGAGCCGCTCCTTCATCAACTCCTCGGAAAGAGCTTCCGTCTCAAAAGAAATGGTTGTGTGCAGCACATATTCATTGTAAATGCTGACCATGGACTTGGCGTCCTCCTCACAAGCCTTGCGTATATTACCCTTCATCTCCGTCCCTCATGTTATCCTTTGCCCCACCTATTGTCAAGTATGGTGCAAAAAGATGGCGTACAGGAGAGTACGCCATATGAAATGTACCTGAATACGAGAATGGGGTGGCCTCACCTTCCATAGCGGTCGATGAATTCATTGACCGCTGTTTCGAATGGTGTTTTCTTAACCATATCCTCCACGGTTTTGTGCCAAAAACCCACCTTGGGAGGATAGCTCATGTAATCCCCATAAAAGGTTTGAAGCACCTTGCGTGCTTGATTCGGCACGGATAAACGATACCCGCCAAACTCCATTTCCTTGAGCGGGAAAATCGTATCGTAAGAAAGAATCATGTGCTTAGTAAGCGCTGCAATGGGAGAAAGAAACACCATGGGAGCTTCATCCTCCGGCAGAGCCGGTTTGCCGCCAAGAACCTCCCGGTGGATGAGTTCTCCTAATTCCGCATCCGTAACACTCATTCGGGGGGCAATGTACACAACATCCTTTTTAATTTGCTGCAGGCCGGCAAGTGCTCGCTGCCTGTTTTCTTCCGAATAGGGAGCACAATAGGGGTGATACGGCGTAATGTCCAAATTTAAGGGAGTCCCCTTATATCCTAATTGGATGAATGCGTGAGCGCCCCAAGTAAATCCCTCCTCCTTGGGGAACATTGTTGGCAGCAGGGCAAGTAATTTGTCATAGTCTGCACGCATCATGCTGATGTCCAAATCATCGTCCCACGGTACAAAGCCCTTATGCCGAACGGCTCCCAACAGCGTACCAAAATCCAGCCAGTACCGCAGCCCATGCTCCTTGCACTTGCGGGAAAACAAATCCAAAAGCACCGTGTTACCATCCTGCAACAAGCGGAGCTTGCCCGTAGCCGGGGGTATCCGGTCAATGGGCATATTGAAAGTAAGGATATTGCGAATATCCTCCAAGCGAGCCTCGATGGAGTGAGCCTTCTTCTGCCTGCGCGCCTTTAAAAACTGCTGGATTTGTTTACGTACACCATAGGGTAAAACACGCGCAATGTAATACCTTAAATTGTTTAATTTGCTCATAGCTAAAATATGTGTTATAGGTGCGCTGTAATTGCTCCCTCACCCCTCCGGGGTAGCCTATCTCTTTTCAAATGCGATGTACAGAAAAATTTTTGTCAGTCCTTTACTTTAATTGAGCTAAAAGTAGGGGAGATTGAATTGTGCACGAGGAGTTAAAAGGTTTGACAATGGGCGACTCCGTGTGCTAACATCGCGCGGACATACGCGGGGAGCTAAGATGCTTCTTTGCAGGATAACTTTACGCAGATAATCGATATGCAAGCTGTTATATTAGCCGCTGGTATGGGTAAGCGCCTCGGGGAGCTTACTCAGAATAACACCAAGTGCATGGTAAAGGTGAATGGGGTTACCCTTATTGAGCGCTTGCTTCAACAATTGGATAACATTAAAGCCTGCAAGTTGGAGCGCATCGTCATTGTGACGGGGTATGAGGGACAGAAGCTCCGCGATTATATTGCTACTCGGAATGTGAAAACACCGGTGGAATATGTGGATAACCCCATTTATGCCACCACGAACAATATCTATTCCCTTTGGTTGGCAAAGGATTATTTGCTGAAGGATGATACATTGCTGTTTGAATCGGACTTGATTTTTGATGCTTCAGTGGTGGAGAAGTTGCTGAATAATCCCTATCCCAGCTTGGCGCTCGTGTCCAAGTATGAGAGCTGGATGGATGGCACCGTAGTCAAACTGGGAGAGGATTGCGAGATTGATAAGTTTATTCCCGGCACGGAATTCCGCTACGAGGAGTGCCATTCGTATTACAAGACGGTTAATATCTACAAATTCAGCCGGGAGTTTTCGACTTCTCACTATGTGCCGTTTCTGGAGGCATACAGCAAAGCATTGGGTAACAATGAGTACTATGAGCAGGTGCTGCGGGTGATTACCCTGCTGGATAAACCGGAGATTAAAGCTCTTCCCTTGGAGGGTGAGTCTTGGTACGAAATAGACGATGTGCAGGATTTAGATATTGCTGAATCGATATTTTGCGCCCCGGAGGAGAAGTTGGAACGCATAGAATCCCGAAAGGGCGGGTATTGGCGCTATCCCAAGATGCTGGATTTCTGCACGCCGGTGAATCACTTGTTCCCCAATGAGCGTCTCATGTCGGAGCTTCGCGCGAATTTTGACAATTTGGTGCGGAGTTATCCCTCCGGTATGCGGGTGAATAGCTTGCTGGCCGGAAAATATTTCGGTGTACGGCAGGAGTACATCTGCGTGGGAAATGGTGCGGCAGAGCTGATTAAGATGCTGATGGATTCCGTGAGCGGCACCCTCGGTGTAATTGTACCCACTTTTGAGGAATACATGCACCGCGTGTCCCCGGAACGCCTTGTGCCCATGGAAATAGGCTCCGGTAATTTCTCCTATACTGCGGATGATGTGATGGCGTTTTTCGCGGATAAGAAAATTAGCAATCTGTTGCTGGTGAATCCGGATAATCCCAGCGGAAACTTTATTCCCTTAGCGGATACTCTGCGCCTGTGTGCATGGGCGGCGGAGCGGGGGATTAAGCTGGTTATCGATGAATCTTTTGTGGATTTTGCAGAGGGCGATTCTTCTCACACCTTGCTGGAGAATTCCATTTTGGAGGCAAATCCGCATGTTGTTGTGCTTCGCTCTATCTCGAAGTCCCATGGTGTGCCCGGTGTGCGCCTGGGCGTTCTCGCTACGGCGGATGTGAACCTGATTGCCCGCTTCAAGCAAGATGTAGCGCTGTGGAACATCAACTCCCTTGGTGAGTTCTATATGCAGATTTTTGGCAAGTACGAGAAACATTACCGCCGCGCTTGTGTTCAGTTTGTGGCAGAACGCAAAGCCATGGCCGAGGCTCTTGCCGCCGTGCCGTTCCTGCGGGTTGTGCCCGGGCAGGCCAATTTCCTGCTGTGCGAGGTACAGCCCCCATTCACCTCTCGGCAGCTTGCTCAGCGCTTGCTGGAGGACTACGATATTCTGGTGAAGGATTGCAGCGTTCTTAGCTGCATGGAAGGTAGCAGTTATATCCGCGTGTCTGTGCGCAGTGCTGCGGAAAATGCCAAGTTTATAAATGCTTTGCAATCCTTGGCGAAATAAGTACATATTTCAATCTCAGACTTTTACAGGGGAATCCCGCCGCATGGCCGGATTCCCTTTTTGCTTGTGCGGCGGAATCGTCGCTTGTGTTTCAAGGGCTGATTTTTCCCTGATTACGCGAAGGTTGAGGGCCGTGGTATCGGTAGCTTATGTAGGGGATGCCCTTTGATGGGGGGCTTGGCGATGGATAGAGTATGTCTATCTCTTTTTAAAGGAGATGTACACTATAGCCTTTTATTATGAATGTGTTATGATTGATTTTTATGTTGTCTTGCCTTTATTCCTAAACGAGGATGTGATTCTAAGGTATAGCAAATGAACCTTTTATAGAAAAAGACTGTACATTG
>JAFXCP010000037.1 GCA_017521405.1 Akkermansia sp.
ATGGGGAATACCCCCACCGGCGGCGGAAATCACCATAGGATTCAGTTCTGAGCCACTGCCACGGGAGCCTCCGGCGTGGGGGGCAGCGTGTTACCGGCAGCAGTCAGGGCGGCAAAACCAAGTACGATAGCGATTGTCTTCATCTTCTCTCTATTCCTTTCTTTTTAAGGGGTGTTTACCGGAGGGCTCCCCCGGCGCGGCAAATTATACACCAAAAGCCCCACCTGTCAACCCCAAAACCACCTATTTTTTCTTTTTCTTCAAAAAAAACAAAAAAAAGTGAAAGAAATATCCGCATCGGAGCGTATGGTCAAGCTGTGCACCGGCACCTCCCCGCCTGCATATTACGCACAATACGTTTGGAATAAAGTTATTAAGCAAAAGAGTGCCCTTGCCATATCCTCTTATCCTCCCGGCGGAGGTCGTGTCAGCATTCCGGTTTTCAGCGGTATCCGCAGGGTGCATTTCGCTTGACAAAAAGCCTTACGCGCGTATAGTAGCCCGCATACGATATGAAAAACCAGATTGCAAGCGTACAGGCAGATGCCCTGAGCCGCATAGGCGGCATAGCGGACATGAAAGGACTGGAGGAGGCTCGCGTGCTTATCCTCGGCAAGAAAGGCACACTGACCCAGCTCCAGCAGGGTATGCGGAATGTGCCAAAGGAGGAGAAGCCTGCCGTGGGTGCTTTGCTGAATGAGGCTCGCACTGCCATTACTGCTGCTCTGGAGGACCGCAAGCTGGCATTGCAGCAGGCACTGGATGCCGCGGCTGTGGCCGGAGCGGATTTCACGATGCCGGGGGCCACGCTGCCCATGGGGGGACTGCATCCTATTTCCATTGTGCGCGAGGAAGCGGTGCGCATTCTGCGCCGCATGGGCTTTACGCTTTCCGATGGGCCGGAGATTGAGGATGAGTGGCACTGCTTCGATGCCTTGAATACCCCGGACGACCACCCCGCCCGTAATGAGAAGGATACCTTCTACTTCGATAGCGGCAAGCTGCTGCGTACACAAACCAGTACCGTGCAGGCCCGCACAATGGAGAAGCAAGCACCGCCCGTGCGCATTATCTGCCCCGGCAGTGCTTTCCGCCGTGATGCGATTGATGCCACCCACCTTTCCGCCTTTAACCAGATTGAAGGCTTGTATGTGGATAAGAATGTGAGTGTAGGCGATTTGAAAGGAACCTTGGAGTATTTCCTGAAGGCGCTTTTCGGCGCGGAAACAGCTGTGCGTTTCCGCCCGCATTTCTTCCCATTCACGGAGCCGAGTTTTGAGATTGATGTGCTGCTGCAAGCTGCCGGGCAGGCTCCGCGCTGGATTGAGATTGCCGGCTGCGGTATGGTGAATCCCGCCGTGTTCGAAAACATTGATAAGGAAACCGGCAAGCAGCTCTACTCCGGCTGCACGGGCTTTGCCTTCGGCATAGGATTAGAGCGCTTGGCAATGATTCGCTGGGGTATTCGCGATATCCGCCTCCTCATCGAAAATGATGTGCGCTTCCTCGCCCAGTTCCAATAATCACTCCCACACCATTTATTTTTCCGATTTATGAATATCTCTCTTAACTGGCTCTCCAGCTATATTGACCTGCAAGGACTCGGCACTCAGGAAATGGCCGATATGCTCACCTTCGCCGGCATCGAGGTGGAGGGCATCCAAGAACGCGGTGTGACCACGGAACTCGTGGTTGTGGCCCAAGTGGTGGAAAAAACGCCCGTGGAGGGCAGCGACCATTTGAATGTTTGCATGGTGGATGCGGGAGAAGGCTCCCTGCGCCAAATTGTGTGCGGTGCTCAGAATTACAAAGTGGGCGATAAAGTACCCTGTGCTCTGCCCGGAGCCGTGCTGCCCGGCGGCTGGGAAATTAAAGAGGGCAAGCTGCGCGGTGTGGATAGCCGCGGTATGCTTTGCTCCGCCTCGGAATTAGGCCTGCCGGATAAGGAGCATGGGCTGTGGATTCTTCCTCAGGAGTACACCATCGGCACGCCGGTTCGCAGCTTTGTGGAGACGGATACGATTTTCGAGCTGGAAATTACGCCGAACCGCCCGGATTTGCTGAGCCACTGGGGCATGGCCCGCGAATTAGCCGGTATTACCGGTCGCACGTTGAAGGCCGACCCGGCCGAAGCACCCACCGCCACCATCGAGACGCAGCCTGCCGGAGATGCGATTACGCTTTCCGCGCCGGATATTTGCCCGCTCTACACGGCCACGCGCATTTCCGGTGTAAAGATTGGTCCCTCCCCGGAGTGGCTGGCCAATCGTCTGGTATCCATTGGGCTGCGCCCCATTAACAATGTGGTGGATATTACGAACTATTGCCTCTTCGAGCTGGGGCACCCCCTGCATGCTTTCGATGCCGCCAAGCTGACCGGCGGGCTGAATATCCGCCGCGCGGCAGAGGGGGAATCCTTCACCAGCCTGATGGAGGAAGAATACAGCCTGAAGGCGGACGATGTGGTGATTTCCGATGCTTCCGGTGCAGCACTGGCACTGGGAGGCGTGATGGGCGGGCTGGAGAGCGGTGTAACAGAAACCACCACGGATATTCTGCTGGAGTCCGCATGGTTCAACCGCAGTAACATTCGCTTTACCAGCCGCCGTTTGGGGCTGGGCTCGGATTCCTCGTACCGTTTCGAGCGCGGCACCTCTCCTTGGAATGTGCTGCGTGCTGCTGCCCGCGCCACGCAGCTTATTCTGGAATGCTGCGGCGGCACTGCCGGCCCCGTGCTGGTGGGCGGGCAGGCTCCCTGCCTTGTGCCGGAGGAGAATGCCCCCACTGCCACTGTGCTGGAGCAAGGCACGCAGGCTAAAATCTACTACGCACTGGACCAGGTGAAGCTTGATTGGAAGGAGCTG
>JAFXCP010000038.1 GCA_017521405.1 Akkermansia sp.
CTGTGCTTCGATAGCCACTTGGATGACGCTCTTAATTTGCTGCAGGCGGGCAAAGGTGGCGGTGAGCCCTGCATCGAAAGCCGGCTCTGCCACCGGGAAATCCTGCTCGTGTACGGAGCCGCTGTTGCCGGCATGTTCCCAAGCCTCATCGCAAGTGTAGGCCAGCACCGGAGCCAGCAGCTTCACCAGCGTATCGAACACGCGGGAAATGGCAAACTGCTTGCTGAGGCGGTGCGGGGAATCCGCTGCATCGCAGTAAAGGCTGTCCTTGGTCACATCGATGTACAGGGCGGAAAGATCATTCGTGCAGAATTGGTTAATCGCCATGAACACCTTGCGGAATTCATAATTCTCGTAAGCACTGCGTACCTCGCGAATAAGGGCATTGGTGCGTTCCAGAATCCATGCATCCAGCGGTGCCAATGTTTCCGGGCGTCCGCCTTGGTAGCCCTTAAGGTTGGCCAGCAGAATGCGCAGGGTATTACGCAGGCGGCGGTAGGGGTCCGTAATTTGCTTGAAGAGGTCCTCCCCGAAGGGTACCTCATTCTGCCAGTCCACACTGCTTACCCAAAGGCGCACGATATCAGCACCGTATTTCTCATAGAAATACTTGGCATTGGTGGGTTTTTGGTAAGTGCCTTGGGCACTCTTGGAGAGCTTGGAACGGTCTTGGTTCACCACGAAAGCATGGGTAAGCACCTTCTTGTACGGAGCCGTGCCGCGCCATGCACAGGAAAGCATGAGGGAACTCTGGAACCAGCCGCGGTGCTGGTCCGTGGCCTCCAAGTACACATCGCAGGGTGCACAAAGCTCCGGGTGTGTTTCCAGTACGGCCACATGGGAAGAGCCGGAATCAATCCAGACATCGAGCGTATCTTTGCCCTTGCGGAGCCCTGCCGGCAGTCCCAAGCGGGCACAAAGCTCCTCGCTGCTCAGCTCGAACCAGATGTTGGTACCGTTTTCCTCCACCAAATCCGCTACCTTGCGGACAATCTCGGCAGAGAGTACGGGCTGGTCCTGCTCATCGAAGAACACAGGCAGCGGCACACCCCATGTGCGCTGGCGGCTAATGCACCAATCCGGGCGGCTTTCCACGGTGCTGTAAATGCGATTGCGCCCCCATGCTGGCAGCCATTCCGTCTTGTCAATCTGCTCCAGTGCCAGCGGGCGCAGCTTCTCCATGCTGATGAAAAACTGTTTTACAGCACGGAAGATAATCGGGGTTTTGGAGCGCCAGCAGTGCGGGTACTGGTGGGTAAACTCCTCGCGCCCCAGCAGGCGCTCCCCTGCCACCAACATGGCGATGACATCCTCGTTGCTGTCGAACACATGCTTGCCCACCAAGGCGGGTACACCGCATTCGGCCGTGTACTTGCCGTCATCGTCCACCGGGGAAAGCACGGGCAACCCGTATTGCTGGCCGGCAATGTAGTCATCCATACCGTGGCCGGGGGCAATGTGAACCGCGCCTGTGCCGGCATCCGTGGTTACATACTCGGCGTTGATAATGAGAGATTCGCGGTTCAGGAAGGGGTGGCGGGCCGTCTTGCGCTCCAGCTCGGCACCCTTAAAGGTGGCCAGCTCTTCCACCGGAGTCCACCCTGTTTTTGCGGTGAAGGTTTCCATCAACTCCCGCACCACAACCAGATTGCGCTCTGCGCCATCCTTGGTGTAACGAGCTACCACATAGGTGAAATCCGGGTGCAGCGCAATGGCCAAATTGCTGGGGAGAGTCCATGGGGTTGTTGTCCAAATCACCATTTCGCAGGGAACGCCCTGTACAGGTTCATCCAGCCGGAAAGCCACAAACACGGAAGTGGCGGTATCCTCCATGTATTCCACCTCGGCCTCGGCCAGTGCGGTGTGGTGTGCATAGCTCCACTGCACCGGTTTGAGGGATTGGTATACGGAACCGCTTTCTACCAGTTTGGCAAACAGGCGCAGAATCCAGCACTCGTACTCCGGCTGCATGGTGATGTACGGGGCATACCAATCCCCGAACACACCCAGCCTGCGGAAGGAAAGGCGCTGTTGGTCGAGGTAGCCTAAGGCAAATTCCGTGCAGCGGCGGCGGATTTCGGCCGGCTCCAGCCCTTGGGCTTCCTTTACCACCTTGGCTTCAATGGGCAAGCCATGGCAGTCCCAGCCGGGGATGAAGGGGGCATAGTATCCCGACATGGTTTTGCTCTTCACAATCAAATCCTTGAGTACCTTGTTGAGCGCAGTGCCCATGTGTACATCGCCATTGGCAAAGGGCGGACCGTCGTGCAGGACAAAAAGCGGGGCATTCTGCGCCTTGCGGCGCGTGGTAATTCGCTCGTAGAGCTTTTCTGTCTCCCATTTCTCCAAACGTGCCGGCTCTTTCGTAGTCAGGTCGCCACGCATGGGAAACGTGGTGTCCGGCAGGAAGATGGTGTCTTTATAGCTCTTAGCGGGTGTACTCATACGCGCGGACTATACGCTTTTCTTTTCCGCTTGTCAATGCCTAAAACGGGCATGCCGCACGGAGTGTACGATGTGTATCTCTATGATAATGAATTAGAGGGGAGCTTTTTGTAATGTGTTTGTTTTTTGCATGAAATAGAATCCTTTATTTTATTATGTTCGATTACCCACTTTTGGCTTGTGGTCCGGTATTTTTTTTGTTACTCTCCTAGCTGTAGCCCGGGTGCTTTTCGGATGGAAGAGATTTCAGATGTTCGGCTCCTCTTGCTGTTACGTTATAAGTGTATCAGAATCAATGCGTTACGCTACCCCCCCCAGTTCTGCTGTTATGAATAAGGTTTTCTCTTCGAAGGGAGAATCTGCCTCCCG
>JAFXCP010000001.1 GCA_017521405.1 Akkermansia sp.
CGGTGAATGCTGTGTTCATCAATTCCCATGACCATCGGGCATGGATAATTGAGTTGTTCGTTGAGCAGATTCTCATGATTGCGGTGCAGCTGGCGTTCCACTGTGCTGGTACTTATCCGATACTTTTCTCCTATTTTCTTGCACCATCACGTCCCTTGGCACTAGGGTTGCGATAGTAATAACCATGCACATATACCTCCTGAAAATGGCGGTGAGGACAGCTGCTTGCCTGAATTTCATCACACACGGCATAATCAAATTTGCCTTGACTATCCGTGCCCGTTGCTGTAATTTTCAAGTACTTCAAGAACACAACACCGGGCATGGTAGGAGTTTTCTCCTCCATGCTCAATGTTTTTCTACCTTTTACTAATAGATTTCTCCGCCTGCGTTTCTTGCGTCCGTTGGTCATTCCACAATTATTGCAGAAGAGCCGAAGAATTGATAAAACAAGTGCTTTGATGTATACAAAGCACATCGATGTTTAAGTCGAACAAGTGTCTACGTACCTTTTATACTTAATACTTGTCGTACTATTTGAGCAGCCTCTCATTCTACCGTTCGACTTCTTTATAGGAGTCGTTAGTATGGTTCAATTGATAGAAAGTTCGAGTATGAAGAGATTCCAAGACATCAAAAAGTGGGCGGAAGCAATTCTGGGCAGGTCCGCAAATGATGGCGGGACAAGTAAAAAGTATTCGAAGGTTATTAGATAGAATGCTTCCCACATGAGCTGCTATGGCAGTGATTGTGTATGGGGGGGAATACCCCTTTCTGCCCACCATTTTTATAAGATAAGAACACTATGTTGGACATGGTAGGAGTTATCCCTATCATGTCCAATGTTTTTATTCCTCTCTAGGAAGATTTGCTCTGTGCATTTTTCAGAGAATTTGATTGTCACTAAAACTTCTTGACTTTATCTGCTCATAGTGCTATACAGTTTCTATAAGGCTTGCCAAGTCGATGTGATGTTTTAGAAGATAAATAAAAGGTTACATAGTGTATGTCTGAAATTAATCCTCAACAAAATGAAGAACGAGATAAAATGAACTACAATTTGTTTAATCTGCCGGATCGTTTATATAAGTATTATGGGTATGATAATTACCTGAACGAAAAACGCTTGATGGGGGAAGTCTACCTTGCTTCGCCTCTAGACTTCAATGATCCCTGCGATTGCCAGCGCCCGCTAGTTAATAATGCTAACAAAATGGATGAAAAAAGACGTTGCGACAACCAAGAAACGCGATGGCTCGAGACAAAATTATTAGAACTAGGTTATGATGAGAGAGAGGTTGATAAACTTGCGACATCTCTAAAAGAATCTGATGAAAATCTAAGCAAAGTGTATCGCAAGCAACTAGAAAAAGTGGGGGTTCTTTGTATCACGCAGGTTCCCGACAATCCCCTGATGTGGGGGTATTATACAGATAACAAAGGCTTCTGTATTGAATATGATAAGCAGAAGATTGTAAAAAGGCTTGTTGTAGGTTTTGTTAATGCGTTAGATTACAAATTAACTGCGTTTCTGTTTGAGAAGAAGAGATACAGGGAGGATCCCTATGTCCGCTGCAGAAATACACAAAGTGTCGTAGCACTAATTCCGACGGCATCGAAAATCCTAGATGATTGTATGGGTGAAATAAAAAATGGATACCTGCTGGAAAAAGAGAATCTCGCAGAAAGACATAACTTTCTCCTCAATGTCATGCTGAAACGATTTGTGGGAAAAGAAATTGAATATCTAGCAGATGAAAAGATTTGCAGTTGTTCACCCACGCTTTTTTTTGATGAGGACAACAAGGGGAGTCATCATAAGTATTTTGAGAAGACTAAGCCGTGGACTCACGAGAGAGAGTTCAGAGTAGTTGTTTCTCTTGGCGGTCGAAAATCCATTAGTTTGGGAATGGATATTATTAAAGCCGTTTACTTGGGCTGTAACACACCGAAGGAAAATATTGTGCAGATTGCCTACATGTTAGCATCTCATGATGTTGAATGTAAACTCTATATAATGAGGCGAAATGACAGATGTATGCTGGAGGCTGTAGAAATAGATTTCTCCTCTGTTCGACAGTCGTTAAAAATGTTGGATGCCTCGTTAAATAAAATCAATAATGATGAGATGAGAGGATGAGTGTTGTTCAGATGTGATAGAATATGAAAACACATGTTGAATAAAATAGTTACAGTATTAAATGTTGTCAGTGACACGCCTTAGTCAATTAGACCATTAGCTTTGGCACTTAATAACTTACTAAGTAAACTCGGAATCTCGCAATGTTCATCATACCAAATAACGTGAAGTCCTAGTCTCGACATAACTTTGCGCGTTAGTTCAATTTCATCACCAGTTTTGCCATGTTCTTTTCTTTGAAGAAATACGCAGTGTTTCGTATCTCTTAATATACCATCTATAGCCTTGTTGTTTGCAAGCTCTAAGAGCCTTCTGAGATTAGGGTCTTGCATTGAAAAACCGACAAAAATGCAATGCGAGTTTCGCATGTAGTGCAGTTGCTCAACATTTGCCCACATATACGAATCGTTGTACATTCTGTGGTAGCTACTTTCGTCCAAAATGAGATGAGGTAGCACATTGCCAATCTTTCTTGGAATATAACCATGAACGTGAAGGATAGGGATTCCTGTTCTGTTCATTACTTCTTCTCCCTCTATTATTTGACTATAATCGATTTCTCGTTTGTTTAACTCACATTCGATAACATCATCGTAGTTATAGGTAACGATTGCATTAATTTCATTTTGTGAGATTGCATTCACTATTGAATCAACAAGAGGCGATTTTTTTGACTTGTTAGTATAGTTCTCCCATAATGCCTTCCATATTACTTTGTGAACATTTTGAGTATTTCTATTGTTTTCTGGAGCAATGATGGTAAAAAGCTTTTGAGCTCTGATAATCTCGTTTCTATCTTCAATTCCTTCTGCCAAACTTCTTTTAGCCCCATCTGTTATGTTTTGTGTGATGTTCGTGAGCAATTCCTGCCAATTTGGCAGTCCCGCAGATTTGCTAACACCAGCCCCAATGAATAGAGTCCGAAATCCGTCAAGGATGGGGGGTGCATCGTTGAATGGAGCTTCAGAAATGAGTTCAGGAATGCTTCTGGAGAAAATTTCCTGCGCGTCTATGAAGTGAGTTGAATCAGATGAAAGTTTTGTTATGTATTCTTTTGGAATTTGACTATGTAGGTATATAATATAAAGATTGTATTCTGGAAAATATTTGTTTTTTCTATCTATCAGACGTCCAATAAAGGAGCTTAAATGAACCTTGAATTCTATTATAGCAGGCCCTTTTATCTCTAATTTGCCGCACCCGTAAGGAAGCACCATATCCCCTATATCAATTTTGCGCGGGTACTTGCCTTTGGCTAGTTCTGCATTTGTGCAATAGGCTTCTACAATTGTGGTTGCCTTCTTATAATATTCGTATGCACTGTCCATGTCCATGCTCATTTTGTTCATGTATTGATGCTATCATACGATTTTTGAAAAAGGGAGCGGTTAAGAGCCTATTACACGCTTTCTTTTTCGCTTCAATACTCTGCTTCTCTAGTATAACGTCCATCAAGTATTTGGACTCTCTTCAGAGGACGGGAGCTTAAAGTCTTTCATTTTGTACGTCCATCGAAATACAACAGGCTCTTTGTTGATTTCGTCAAAGTATTTGTATATACGGCTCTTCAACTCCTCTTTGTTTTCCACTCGTATTCCCCTGAGCATCTGTTTTGTCATCTTGCTGAAAAACTTTCAATGAGGTTTAACCAAGAGCCATGTTTAGGGGTATATACAAACTCGAAACGGTCATTCTTTGTTGCGAGATAGGCCTTTACCTGTGCATTGGTATGAACCGATAAATTATCCAAGATCAGCCTGATTTTATCGCATTGCGGATACATAGAATCAACTTTTTCAAGCCATTCTATAAACACGCTGCTGTTGTGCTTTTCATGAACATGGGGTATTGCTATACCAGTTTGTAAATCAATACCGGAGAGTAGAGTCAATGTACCATGACGGGTGTATTCACAATCCCTCTGCCACTGTCCGTTTCCCTGTATGGGGGCTCTGTCTTTAGCTCCCCCAATGGCTTGAATGTTTGGCTTCTCATCGTATGAAATCGTGTGCGTAAACTGCCCATCGTAGAGCAGTAGGTTGCCGTCCTCATCAAAGAGCATTTCGACTTGCTTATATACAACGAGAACTTCGTGCATTTTTTCCTCAAACTGCTCATCTCGTTTTTCACAGTAATACTTAACCTTGAATGGCTTTATGCCTTGCTCATTGAGGATAATATGCACCGTACTCTTCGCAATGGTTGTGAGACGAGGATAGCCCGCCTGAGCTGCATTTCTCCGAATATGTTCAGTGAGCAGCTTGTAGCAATCTCATTTACCCTTTATGGTACAAATGCTTATGCGCAGAGTGCATTGTGTAGAACTTGCTAAACAAGACACTAGTTTCTTAGAACACAGATTATCTCCAAAAGTCTCATTTTATTTCTTTAACTAATTGTATATAAGTTTATTGAAGTAAATATTTTCTTTCGACTCCCATTGACGACCCGCTCTTAGTTTTTACGCAATTCGTTCTATTTACTCAGCTTAACGCGCACTCCCCTGCGAGACTTGCAGCCGTATTTAAGCGGTTGTTATCACCGCTCCACCCGATTTCCACAACATCAGGCACTCCCGAGCACTCTGCACTTCGCGACCCGCTTTGATAGTCATCCATGTGAGTCGAACGATATCTAACCCATTGATTTCTAATAGCTCCAAGTATCGCCACTGCGATATTGTTCGAAGAGAATCACCAGACAAAAATTTGTAAATCGAGCAAATGTCTTCATTGTGAGAGCGTTATGGATACATAAGGACACTATGTCTCGCGGAAACGATTAACCCGGAACAGTCTGCTGTCCCGGGCTTGGTTTACGCTCTTTGGTGATTAGAGGGGCTTATATGCCCGCTAGGTATCTGCGCTTTGTAATATCGAACGAACGCGGTTACGGCGGCTACGATAAATGATTTGCGTTTAGTCCTCCGCTTCCCTTGTGAAGTGGAAGCAAAGTCCGGAGATTTCGCCGTAGCGGATGGTCAGGAACTTGGCCACTCCGAATGGAATGAGGTCTTCGTCTATCTTGACTTCTATCGTCTTGTGCTTTCCCGTGCTTTTGACTGTGAAGCTTGCTTCGATGTATACGTTCATGCCTGATGGTATTTGTTCGTGTTCATATTTGGGATAGGCTCGTCCGCAGTATAGGAGGCTGTTGATGTCTACCGTGTTTACCGGGGGTAATGGCAGACCTGTGTTGAGGGCTCGGATAAGTACGCGATTGTTGCCGTAGTCTTGCAGAACCACATACTTCTGCTCTCCGTTCTCCCCCACTTCAAGCCACTCGGGCTTTATGCGGACTATGTCTCCTCTTTCGATAGATGTACTGCTCATGGTTGTAAAAGGTTAATGCCCGCCTCCCGCTAAGGGAGGTGGCTACCACCCCGAATCGCCAAGACTTCACCCCACACACAAGAGAAAATGAAAGTATACATCGAAGCAAGCTTCACCATTCAGAGCACAGGAGAACGCAAGACGATAGAAGTCAAGATAGACGAAGACCTTATCCCCTTTGGCGTAACCGAAGTTTTTGACTCGCCGCTATGGAGAAATCACCGGGCTGTGTTTCCACTTTATCCGTGAGGCTGAGGATTAACCCAATTGTGCCTCATGCTCCCGATAACCAATATATTTAGCGCCAAAGGATGCCAAGATACCGCAAATAAATAAACGCACCAGCGAACCGCTATTGAGGTAGCTGAGCGACAAATCAAGAAACCTGGAATAGGGCATACCATTCCAGGCTTCCTAATTTGTGACTTATAAACGACGTGTCCGTCCCGAAAAAAAACGAAAACCCGCAATATTCAATATGCTCGATATAAATCTTGACAATGTATGCCAGTATGTTAGTCTATGATAGATTATGGCGTTTCTTATCCTGAGACTAGAGGATGCTCATGTTAGTGGTACACGTTGGGAGTCACCGCAACCACTGCTCATCTCGATTTTTGAGTATTCTGGTAAAATTGATTCAGTGAAGTGTGTATAAATTAAGTTGTTTTTATGTCCTACAAGTTCGAATATTTCGTCAGTCATGCTAGTAAAGACGCGGCCATCGTAAAGGCGTTTTGTAATTTTATCCAGTTGGCAGCAAACGTACAGAAGCAGAAGATTTTTTGTACATGCATGCCAGACAATGGTTTGAGAAATAATGAATATTTCTTTCCTGCTATAAGAGACAACTTAGCTTCCAGCAAAAATATTATCTTCCTAATTAGTTGGAATTTCCTAGAAAGTCAAGATTGTCTAATGGAGCTGGGTATGGCTCATATGCTACATAACGACGATAAAAACATAATATGTTTACTAGTAGGGGATGTGTCCTTTGATGATATGCCGAAAATGCTAGCAGGAATTCAGCAAGTGGGCAGGATTCAAGAAGCTCAGTCACTTTTGAAGCTAAAGAAAATTCTTTACCCTAATGAAAAGGAATCGGACATGCCATCATCTTCATGGGTAGAGCATCAAAACTCTTTTCTGACACAGACAAGCACACTCGTCTCGACAATTAGTAAAAGTCGTCAGTATTCTGCTTTGGAATATGAGCAATTAGAAGCCCGTCTAGCTTCTACGAAACAGGAACTTGAAAGCAAGGCGTCCGCTTATACAGAAGTGCATCAGCAACTTATTTTGGCCCAAGAGAAAAATAGTGAGCTCATAAATAGATTTAAGAAGAGAGACGAAATCCCCGACGAACTCTGTATTGAATCTAGGTGCAATTCTGCCGATAGGTTTGAAGAATTGAAAGATGATGCAAAGTCTGCGTTAAAAAATCTCCCAGGAATTGTTCAGGAGATTATATACTATGAAATGTATTCATATTCTCGCCATTTTATATCAGATGGGTATTGGAGCAGTAACGATTTTATGTCTGCAGTTAATTCAGGGTATTTGGTTGAAGATGCACCATATTTAAGAGAAGAAAATTTAAAGATAAAACGAGCCCTTGGAGCTTTGGAAAATCTGGAAAATTTTTTATCCAACGAATCCGGCACTCTAATAGAAAGTTTAACTGAGGATTCAAATACTGATGTTTCACTTAAAAATAAAGAATTTTGGGATTATTTATTTTGTTAGTTTAGCAAGTAAGTTTATTAACTTGAATGCATAAGAATTTATTATGGAAGATTCAGATATAGCACCAGATAGTAAAATTCGAATGAACTCCAAAAAAGTTTTCGTTTTATATGCGGATATTATGGGGTTTCGTGCACGAGTAAAATCAAAAAGCCATGCTAATTTAGTGCGAGAAATGGGAGAATTTATCGATCAACTCAGACATCAGTCTAAACAATTTTTTTCTAACAATCATCTAAATTACACAATATTCTCCGATTCAATTATTATTTCAACTGATGATGCAACCGTAGAAGGATTTAATCTGATAACAAAAGCTGGGGCTCGAATGATGCATATTGCTCTTAGGCTAGGAATCCCATTGAAGGGAGCAATTTCAAAAGGGGAGTATACCTGTTGGAAAGAAAAAGGATTGTATTTAGGTGAGGCGCTAGTGGATGCTTATGAACTGCACGAAGAAATAAAATATTATGGCATTGTGGTACATCATTCTGCAGAAGAAAATACGAAAAGGTATATAAATGATGAGAAGAATAGGCACTTATATATGAATACTCCTGTTTCTCTGAAAAGCGGCAAGATTTCCCATTACCACTTATGCTGGAATCTAATTTCTGAAAAGTTATGTTTTGGAGATATTACAAAAACAGCTACTGAATGGCTAAATAAAATTTCAGAAACTGTTTCTGGAGCACCTCGTATATATATTGATAACACTCACGCTGTTCTGCAAGCTGACAGTAAAGCATACAAAAACTTCCAAAAGACACAAGAAGAATAAGGCGCATCAGCATCAATCTAGCAATCGTTTAAAAATAAGAGAATACGCAATGCGAGTACGTAATGTTAACGAATTACGTAAAACCTTGTTAGCAAACCCTTTCTGATGAATTCTGCGACACGTTATGAGTCAAGCCGAATTTCAGAGCAATTTTCATAAAACAGCCTCAATTTTTATAATCCGTTTATACACAAGGCGTCGGAGTCGCTAAAAATCACAGTCACAAAAAGGCTATTATGGGAGCTGTAATAACGAGATAATTTCTCGCTATTACCGCTCCTTTTTTTTGTATCCGGATTTCTGTGGGTCATAAATAGGGGGCAAGCCAAAAATCCCGCATAAAGTTGGTCTTTATGCGGGATTTCGGATGTTGTAATGCTGGAGGCGAGGGGAGTCGAACCCCTGTCCTGGACACTGTTGACGCAAGCATCTCCATGTTCAGACGCGGATTGCTGCATCTCGCCGATGGTCCGCTCCGCGTCAGCCTTCCATCATAGCCAGAAACCTGTGGATGTCATACCCGGTGCGGTTTCCCCGCCGAGTACCTGCCTACTGAGCTAGGAGCATCATCCCTAGTAGGCATCGGGAATCTGCTCTAGGCGCGTTAGTTACGCAGCCATGGCGTATTCGTTCTTAGAATAGGCACTTAATCTTTTGAGCGGCTTTTAAGGAGGCCAGCCGATCAACCTCCACATGCAGCCGGCGCCTCGAATGTTCAGTCGAAACCGGGACGCCCCCATGTTTGTTGAGTGTGTTTTCCTCTGTGGGGTGAGAGGACAAAAAAGCCGGTTTCGTTGAACCGAACCGGCAATTTGTTTCTCGGAGGAGCACGCCCGTGGGGATTCGAACCTCAAACCTTCTGATCCGTAGTCAGATGCTCTATCCAATTGAGCTACGGGCGCATAACCTTTTCAGGTGCCGCGGTGTGTTGCGGTGGGCGAAGTATATCATCTATGCAGGCGTGCGTCAAGCGAATTTGTGCATTTTTTTTAGATTTTTTTCTTTTTTATCTGCAAGTGGTTGATTTTCAGCCCAAGCGGTTGGAGAAGTCGGTGTAGGAGAAGGTGCGGATTCGGCGGAGAGAGCCATCCGGCAGGAGGAGGGTGATATCCGGGTGGGGTACACCATTAAAATGGGTGGTTTTCACCATGGTATAGTGGCTCATGTCATCCAGCAGCAGCTCATCGCCCACTTGCAGGGGGGTATCAAAGGAAAAATCGCCCAGTACATCGCCGGCCAAGCAGGTTGGGGCACCAAGGCGGTAGGTGTAGGCTTTTTCACCGGCTTTGCCGGCAGGGTGGTAATGTTCCCCGGGGAGGCGTACGGCCGGGGAGGCGGATTCTTCGCATGGTGTGGAGCGTATGGCGAATATGTCCGGGCGGTAAGGCATTTCCAGCACATCGGGCATGTGGGCACTGGCGCTCACATCGAGGATGGCGTGGTGGTAGCCGAGAGATTCAAAGACATCCAGAACGCGGGTGCGGAGTACTCCTGTGTGGATGGCCCAGGCTTCCCCCGGTTCCAGAAAGACTTGTACGTGGTATAACTCGCGTATTTCCCGCAGGAGGGCAATGAGGGCTGCGCGGTCATAATTCGGTTTGGTAATCCAGTGCCCGCCGCCGAGGTTGAGGTAGCGGATGTGCGGGGTGGACAGTAGGCTGCCGAATTGTTTTTCGAAGGCTCGGAAGGTATCGATGAGTTCTTGGGCTCCTTGTTCGCAAAGGGTATGGAAGTGCAGGCCGGAGATGCCGCTCAAATCGGCACCTTCCAGTTGCTCTGCGGGGATGCCGAGGCGGGAGCCGGGGATGCAGGGGTCATACAGCGGGGTATGGCCTGTGGAGAAGCAGGGGTTGATGCGTAGGCCCAGTTGTAATTCCCCACTTTGTACGCGGGGGTGTGCCATGCAGGTACTGCGCCAGCGTTGCCACTGGGGGAGGCTGTTGAAATCGATATGGTGGGCGAATTCCAGCAGTTCTGCCAGTTCTGCTTCCCGGTAGGCGGGGGAGTAGACGGCAATATGCCCGCCCATGTGTTGTGCGGCTAGGCGCGCTTCGTACAGGCCGGAGGCGCAGCATCCTGCGGCGTAGGGGCGCAGTGCCGGGAAGGTGGCGGTGCAGGCAAAGGCTTTGAGTGCCAGTAGTACGGAGGCACCGGAGCGCTCGCTCACATCGTGCAGAATGCGGGCGTTGCGTTCGAGTGCGGCTTGGGAGATAAGGAATTGGCCCACGTGCGGGTAGAGCTATCAGCGGCGGCGGCGCCGGCGGTTATTTTTCTTTTCTGCTTGAGCGGCAGCTTGTGCGGCTTTCTGCTCTTCTTCGGCTTTGCGGGCGGCTTCCTCGGCGGCGGCTTTTTCAGCAGCTTCCTGCTCGGCTTTGGCTTTGGCGGCTTCTTCTTCGGCTGCTTTTTCGGCGGCGTCCTTTTCGGCGGCTTGCAGTTTGCTGCCGAGGGCTTGAATGGCCGGGGCAAGGGATTCAAAGCAGCGTTTGGTTTCTGCTTTTACCTCGAGTTTCGGGCTGTTGGCGTTGAGACCTTGGCAAATGCGGGCTGCCATTACCCACGAGGCAAAGGCTTCCTTTTCGCGGCCGAGTCTGTTATCCAGATTGCCGATGGAGGTGAGCAGTTTGACGTAGGAGATGGACATGCCGGAGGAGAGTTTTTTGAGCTGTTGTACCACCTTTTGGCCTTTGGCGTATGTTTCGCGGGCTTCTTCGGGGTCGTCCACAGCAAGCTGGCAATCACCCAGGCAGCGGTAGGCATCCAGCAGGTCGGTGGCGGCTTTGGAAATATCTGGGGGTACGTCCCCTTCCGGGAGTTCTTCGCCTTCTGCAGGTGCCACGGCATCGTATTGGGCTTTATCCAGTTCCAGAGCCTTTTCGTACAGGGGGAGAGCCTCCGTTGTTTTGCCCTGAGCCAGCATGCAGGAGGCCAGACCGTTATAGCCGGCGCTCAGGAGGCGCTGTCCCTCTGCCTGTTTGGCGAGTTCTTCCGGGAGGGATTCAGCCTCTTTCATGGCTTGCTTATAGGCTTCCTCTGCTTTGCCGTAGGCGCCGAGGTCGCGCTTGGTGGAGGCGATGAGCAGGGCAAGGCGTGTGCGCTCATGGGCGGCATCGCTCTTCTTTTGCAGCTCTGCGTAGTAGATTTCCAGCATTTCCAGCATGTTCTTTACCTCGGAGTTGAGTTCCGGGAAGAACTCCGGGCTGGTAATCTTTTGCCCTAACACATAGACCGCCTGATTGAACAGGGCGGTGCGGGCTCGTTCCAGCAGTTCAGCATCCGTGGGCGGCGGCGGTGTGGGCGGTGTGGCCGGTTCTTGCGGTGCCGATTCCGTGGCAGGTGGCTCTGCGGCGGGCGGGGTTTCTTCCTGTTCTTCGCAGGAACTCAGAATGAGGGCAGCCATGATGCTTGCGGCTGCGCCGTACCATGTTTTACTCAGGAGAAGATGGGGAAAATTTTTCATACTTTCCCTATTCTGGGGTCAGTGTGTCGCGGCGTCAAGCTCATTCTTACCGCAGAGGGGCTTTCATGCCAAAAAAAATGAGTATGGAGAATCATTTTACATCTTTTTTTCTGTTTGAGTGAAATTTTGCTTGTCTTTCCCCTTGCATATTGGCTAGAATGAGGAGCAATTAAACGACATGAAACACTTTCTCCACTTTAAGCACATCGCTCTGACTTGCGGGCTTGCCGCTGCCGCTGCCCTCGTCAGCTCCTGCACTGAATTCTCCGCCCCCACCACTCGCGCGGAGCAGCTTGTTACCGGCGCTAATGCCACCGTGTTCAGTTACAACGACACGGCTTCCCCCAAGAATCGCCTTTGCACGGAAGCCGGTCCCATGCCGGCTCAGGTAACCCGCGCATTGAACCAGTGGCTGCGTAACTCTACCATTAAGAGCTTCTCTTATGCATATCCCCAGTATTACATTGCCATGACCACCCCCACCGGCAGCCAGCGTGTATGGGCGCTCTGCTCCGATGGCCAGGGTAATTTGGTGGGTGTGCTCATCCCCCGCGATGGTGTGGCTGCTTGGGATCTTCCCTATGTGGGCAGCTACAAAATGTATGTGTGCGAGACGAAGGATCGTACGGCACTGAGTGATTCTATTATGGAAGCGCTGGCGGATGCCGGTTACGATACATATCGCATTGATACGCGTAAAGCTTCCGGCCTTACCCAGAAGGAACATCTTATTTCCAAGCCCCTCACTGCTGCGGAGAAGGCTCGCATTGCTGAGCTGAAGCGCATGGAGGAGGAGGCTCGCAAGGCTGCTGCCGAGAAACTGGCTGCGGAGAAATCTGCTGCTGCAGAGGCTGCTGCCGGTGTGGAAAGCACGGGGGATGCGTCTGCCGATGAGGAAGGCTCCGATGAGGAAAGCACCGATGAGGAAAGCACCGATGAGGAAGTGACCGAGGAAGAGGGCTCCGATGAGGAGGCTACTGAGGAGGAACCCACCGAGGAAGAAGGTGGCGAGGACGAGGAGATTTCCGAGGAGGATAGCTTCTAATACCCTTAGACCCCAGATTCTATACAAGAACCGCCGGAGTGGGAATGCTCCGGCGGTTCTCGCTTTCATGGGGAGAGAGCATTTCTCTCTTGCTATGAATTGTGTTTTGTGGTAGAAAGCAGAATATGCTTCGTCCATTCCTGTTTACGATGATGGCCTGCACGGCGACTTGGGCCTTGGAGGGCTTCGAAAGTGCGGCAGAGGGTGCCCTTTCCAACGAGGGGGTGCAGTATGGTACGCTGAAGGCAGATGCCGGGCATGCTGAGGTGATTGCCAAACATGCTCGCCAAGGAAAGAAGTGCCTGCGTATTGCCGGCGGTTCGGAACGGCAGGTTACACTGAATCTTTCTTCCAAGGTGGAGAAATCCGCTAAGGCGGATTTTTGGCTGGGGCGCTGGTCTCGCGAGGGGGACTTTAAGCTCACGGTGTCTGCCATTATTTCCGGCGAGGTTAAGCCTCTTACCAGTGTAACGGAGCTGAACCATGGCGGCTACCAAAAGAAGGTGAGCGTGGAGTTACCGGGCGGGACTACCGGGCTGCTCATCAGCTGCACATCCCCGGAAAAGGGCGGTGCCCTGATAGATGATATCGGCGTGTATACCGGTAAGATGAAGGTGGAGAGCATTTCCATGGTGAATCCCGGTGTCTATCCCATTATGAAGCGTGCCAGCTTTAATCCCGCAGTGGGGATTCAGCTGGTGGTGGAGGGGGCCAGCTCTCCGCAAAAAATTCGCCGTGTGCGTTTTAAGGTGGATTCCCCCCGCAGCGTGGAGAAAGTAACCCTCCGTACGGGGGATGCTCAGGGGATGAACTTTGCCGGTAGCGAGATTTTCGGTACAGGGGAGCCGGATAAGAAAGGCTTTGTGAGCATTCCCTGCAAGCAGGACCTCCCCAGCGGGGAAACCATGTTGTGGTTGGATGTAACGCCTTCAGCAGAAGCCCTTGTGGGCTCCACGCTCACCATTAGCGATGTGAGCGTAGCTATCGGCAAGAAGAGTAGAGAGCTTGCAGGGGAACCTGTTACTCAGCGCATCGGTTACATGCTGGGTTTCCCCGGGGAAAATGTGAAACAAAAAGCCGACGGGCAGGAGCGCCCCTGTGTGGCCTTCCGTATTCCCGGCCTCATCCAAACGCAGAAGGGTACACTCATCGGTTGTTTCGATGCTCGCTACACGCACGAAGGAGACCTCTGCGCGGATATTGATGTGGCCGTGGTGCGCTCCACCGATGGTGGTCAAACCTGGACCAAGCCGGAGGTGGCACTGGATGCCGGTCCCGGCCATGCCAACGGCTGTGGCGACCCCTGCATCCTCCAAGATAAAAAAGGCCGCATTTGGATGCAGGCACTCGCCACGCACTTTGGCCGCGGGCGTGCCATCAATGCCTCCCGCACCGGTACTTCCAAGGAGGATACCGGGCAGTGGGAAATGGTGTGCAGCACGGATGAGGGTAAAACCTGGAGCGATATTATTAACGTGACGGAACAGGTGAAGAAGAATGAGTGGAATCTCATCCTTGCCGGCCCGGGAAATGGCATTACCCTTAAGGATGGTACCATTGTATTCCCTGCCCAGATATGGCAGCACAATGCCACCCCGAATTGCCGCAGTACCATTTGCTACTCCAAGGATGGCGGCAAAAATTGGAAGTTCGGCACGGGGGTGCCGCACAAAACTTCCGAGTGCCAAGTGGTGGAGCTGAAGGATGGTTCCATTATGATTAACTGCCGCAACGAGGCTTACGGCGGTCGCCGCATTGTCTACGTGACCAAGGATTTGGGCGAAACATGGGAGGCTCACGAGACGAATTCCAAGGCTCTCAGTGAGCCTACCTGCCAAGCCTCCATCGTCTCCGTTAAGACGAAGAAGTACGGACCGCTGCTGCTCTTCTCGAATCCCAAGATAAACGGCCGCAGTAACATGACAATCCGCACTTCTCGCGATGATGGCAAGACATGGAACGAAGGTTACCTGTACGATGTGCGCCGCTGCATGGGCTATTCCTGTATTGCTATGACGGATGATGACCACGTGGGTATCATCTACGAGACCTGCCACACGAATGGCCTTACCGGTAACCGTGGCATTGGCTTCCTCCGCATCCCGCTCGAAACTGTGGTGACCGGCCGCGAGGTGGCAGCCGAATCTGCCCAGTTAGGCGAGGGCAAAAAGAAGGGTAAAAAAGGTAAAAAGGGAAAGAAGGGCAAGAAAAAGTCCGCCGAGGCTTAATGGGCCTTCCATCGAATTCTTTCGCCCTCCCGGTCGTTCATCGCCGGGAGGGTGCTTTTTTCTTGCGCCCTGCGGGTACCGGCATGGGAATATGGCATTGACATGCGGGCGGTGGAGGCGTACAATCCCACGGGGCAGTTGTTACCCGCCCGCCATTCTATGTACAACGAAGAGTTCAAAACCCGTCTGGTAAACGATCTGGAAGCCCTTAAGGCGGCCGGTCTGTTCAAGCAGGAACGCTACATTGCCACCCCCCAGTATTCTGAGGTAGGGCTGCGCGATGGCAGCAAGGTTATCAATATGTGCGCCAATAACTACCTTGGTCTTGCAAATAGCCCCGTGCTGGAGCAAGCTGCCAAGGAAGCCATCGACCGCTGGGGATATGGCATGGCTTCCGTGCGTTTCATTTGCGGCACGCAAACCCTGCACCAGCAGCTGGAGGAACGCCTCAGCGCCTTCCTCGGCACGGAGGATACGATTCTCTTCGGCTCCTGCTTCGATGCCAACGGCGGCTTGTTCGAGGGGCTCCTCACCAAGGAGGATGCCATCATTTCCGATTCTCTGAACCACGCATCCATTATCGATGGTGTGCGCCTTTGCAAGGCTGCCCGTTACCGCTATGCCAACAACGATATGGCCGATTTGGAAGCCAAACTTCAGGAGGCCAAGGCTGCCGGCGCTCGCACCATCCTGATTTCCACGGACGGCGTATTCTCCATGGATGGCATTGTGGCCAGCTTGGATAAGATTCACGAGCTGGCAGAAAAGTACGGTGCCCTCGTCCACTTCGATGAATCCCATGCTACGGGTGTACTCGGCAAGCGCGGTCGTGGTACGCACGAGCATTGCGGCCTCTTCGGCAAGATCGACATCACCACCGGCACCTTTGGCAAGGCCTTGGGTGGTGCATCCGGCGGTTATGTTTCCGCCCGCAAGGAGATTGTGGACATGCTGCGCCAGAAGGCTCGCCCCTACCTCTTCTCCAATAGTGTGATGCCCGCCATTGCCGCAACCACCATTAAGGTGCTGGATATTTTGGAGGAAAGCACGGAACTTGTGGAGCGCGTGCAGAGCAATGCAGCATACTTCCGCAAGGGTATGGAACAGTATGGTTTCACCCTCGCCGGTGCCGGCCACGCCATCGTGCCCGTCATGATTGGGGATGCGGCCCTCTCCCAGAAGATGAGCAACCGCCTGCTGGAGCTGGGCGTGTACGCCATGGGCTTCTTCTACCCCGTGGTGCCTAAGGAACAGGCTCGTATCCGCACGCAAATTTCCGCTGCCCACACCACGGAGCAGCTCGACCGTGCCATCGAGGCCTTTGCCACTGCCGGCAAGGAACTGGGCATTATCTCCTAAGCCCCCAAACCCTTGTAACCGATTTTTCGGCGCACTCTGCATTCGCAGAGTGCGCCGTTTATTTGGGGAGAAGCCGGAGGAGGGGATGGTTTTAGGGGGTGCAAAAAAAGGTAAATGGGTTGACTCTGCGGCACTTTCGCGCTACACTTGCCGCAGACATGATAGCTAATACCGATTACCAAGTGGCAGATATGTCCCTAAAGGATTGGGGACGTAAGGAAATTACCGTTTCTGAGTACGAGATGCCCGGGCTGATGGCATGCCGGGAGAAATATGGTCCGGCTCAACCCTTGGCCGGGGTGCGTATTACCGGTTCGTTGCACATGACGATTCAAACGGCTATCCTTATCGAGACCTTGGTAGCTCTTGGGGCGGAGGTACGCTGGGCCAGTTGCAATATCTTCTCCACGCAGGACCATGCTGCGGCAGCCGTGGCGGCAGCAGGAGTATCCGTCTTTGCATGGAAGGGCGAAACGCTGGAGGAGTATTGGGAATGCACGTGGAAGGCACTGAGCCACCGGGATGGGCTTGGCCCGCAGTTGATTGTGGACGATGGCGGAGATGCCACCCTGCTGCTGCACCGCGGATACGAGATGGAGGAAGGCAGCGACTGGGTGCATACGCCATCCGAAAGCGAGGAGGAGGGAGTTATTAAGGCGTTGCTGCGTCGCATCGGAGCGGAGCAGCCGGGGGTGTTCCACCGTTGGCTGCCGGAGCTGAAGGGCGTTTCCGAGGAGACGACGACCGGTGTACACCGCTTGTACCAAATGGAGCGCGAGGGACGCCTTCTTGTGCCCGCCATCAATGTGAACGATTCGGTAACAAAGAGCAAGTTCGATAATTTGTACGGCTGCCGCGAGAGTTTGACGGATGGTATTAAACGTGCCACGGATGTGATGATTGCCGGTAAGGTGGCAGTTATCTGCGGCTATGGAGATGTGGGTAAAGGCTGCGCGCAGGCTTTGCGCGGGCTGGGTGCACAGGTGATAGTGACGGAGATTGACCCGATTTGCGCTTTGCAGGCGGCCATGGAAGGCTACCGCGTCCTTACAGTGGAGGATACTCTGGGAGTGGGGGATATTTATGTGACGACTACGGGTAATTGCGACATTATTACGCTGGAACACATGCTGGAGATGAAGGACCAGGCGATTGTGTGCAATATCGGCCATTTTGACAATGAGATTCAGGTGGCACGTTTGCAGAGCTGCCCGGGCGTAGTTTGCACGAATATCAAACCGCAGGTGGATAAGTACACCCTGCCGGGGGGGAATAGCCTGTACCTGCTGGCAGAAGGTCGCTTAGTCAATCTGGGTTGTGCCACGGGGCATGCCTCCTTTGTGATGAGTAATAGCTTTACCAATCAAGTGCTGGCTCAGATGGCACTTTGGGAGGAACGCGCCACGGCCACACCCTCCGTCAAGGTGCTGCCCAAGCGCTTGGATGAGGAAGTGGCCCGCCTGCATTTAGCTAAACTGGGTGCTCGGCTCACGACTCTTACCCGCAAGCAGGCCGATTATTTGGGCGTACCGGTGGAGGGCCCCTTTAAGAGCGATGCATACCGCTACTAATTGCTAAGCCATGGATACCCGCTTGCAAGAAGCTCTGGATTGGCTGTACGGCACGCAAGTGTTCGGCATAAAGCTCGGGCTGGAGGGAATGCTCCGCCTGCTGGATGCTTGTGGGGTGCATTATCCTAAGGCATGGGTTATCCACGTGGCAGGCACGAATGGTAAGGGTTCCACGTGTGCATTTTGCGAATCCGTGGCGCGCGCTGCGGGGTATCGCACAGGGTTATTCACCTCCCCGCACTTAGTAGCGTTCAACGAGCGTATACGCGTGGCCGGAGAGTGCATTCCGGATGCGGAGGCCGCAAGACTCATCTTCCGCGTGCGGGAGCTGGTAAGTACCTGGGAAGTTTGCCCCACCTTCTTTGAGCTGGTGCTGGCCGTGGCCATGCTTTATTTCCAAGAGCAGGGCGTGGAGCTTATCATCCTGGAAACCGGCATGGGCGGGCGTTTGGACGCCACGAATGCCGTGCCGAAGGATGTGGCCGTACTTACCCCCATTGGGCTGGACCATATGCAGTACTTGGGGCATAGTTTGGAAGCGATTGCGGCGGAGAAGGCAGCCATCATCTCGTGGCATCGCCCGGCGCTTACGGCACCGCAGGAGCCGGAGGCCATGCGAGCCATCCATGCCGCTGCACAAGCTATGGATACGGAGTGCCGCATTGTGGCGGAGGAGTGCGAGTTGCCCTTGGGACTGGAGGGGGCGTACCAACGCCGGAATGCAGCCTTGGCTCTGGCTGCCTTGCATGCCTTGCCGCATTTTTTATGCTCCGTGGAGGAGGAGGCACGCGGTCTTGCAAGTGTGCAGTGGCCCGGGCGTTTTGAGGAGGTGCAGCCCGGGGTTATTTTGGATGGTGCACATAATCCGCATGCCATGCGTTGCCTTGTAAGCACATGGCGCGCTCGCTACGGAGAGCGCAAGGCTCATTGTATTTATGCCGGTTCTGCGGATAAGGAGTTGGAGGAGAATTTGCGCTTGCTGGCTCCCGTGGTGGGGGAATGGGTGCTGCCTCCGGTGCAGTCCCCGCGCATCCTGCCTGCCGCGCAAATGGCGGAGATGGTGCAGCGTACGCTTCCGGGTGCTGTGGTAAGCTGCCCGCCCACGCTGGCGGAGGCTTTGGCAGTGCTGCCGGAGGCTACGTTGGTATGCGGTTCTTTCTTCTTGCTGGGGGAGGCTTTGGCTACCCTGCGGGGGGCTGCGTATCGCAGCACGATGCAGTGATGCTGCGTCCGATTGATGTCTCAATAAAGAGGGCATCCTCCCAAGCGGGAGGATGCCCTTTTTGCATGAAGGGGAAACCGGCGGATTCCTTTTACAGAGCCTTTACATGGGCGATGATGTTTTCCACATTCATGCCCAAATCGTGCAGCACCTGCTCTCCGGGGGCGGAGAAGCCGAAGGTATCGATGCCGATGATGGAACCCTGCGGACCCACATAGCGATACCAGAGGTCCGTCTTGCCGGCTTCGATGGCTACGCGGCGGGCGCAGGCAGCAGGTAACACAGCTTCGCGGTATTCTGCGGGCTGGGCATTGAAACGGAACATGGAGGGCATGGAGACCACGCGTACATCCGGACCAAGCTGTTTGGCGGCTTCCAAGGCAAGGTACACCTCGGAACCGGAGGCGATGATGATGGTGCCCGGGGTGGGAGTTTGCTCCTTGAGGGCGATGTAAGCACCCTTGAGCGTACCTTCGCGGCGTGTTGCTGCGGAGATGTCTGCGGAGCTGCTCAGGCTGGGGATGTTTTGGCGGGTGAGGATGAGAGCCGTGGGACCGTCCTTGCGCTCCATGGCGCATATCCAGGCACCGGCAGCTTCTTCCTCATCGGCCGGGCGCACCACATCCAGATTAGGAATAACGCGCAGCCCGGATACTGTTTCCACCGGTTGGTGAGTGGGGCCATCCTCGCCCACGGCTACGGAATCGTGCGTGAGTACGTAGGTTACGGGAAGCTCGGAGAGGGCGGCCACGCGTATAGAAGCACGCATGTAATCCACGAACACGCAGAAGGTGCCGGCGGATACGCGGAAGATGCCATCGTACGCTATGCCATTGCAAATGGCTCCCATGGCATGCTCGCGGATGCCGAACCAGAAATTGCGTCCCGTGTAATCCTCTGCGGAAAAGTCTCCGGCCTTTTCCAGATAGTTCTTGTTGGAGGAGAAGAGGTCCGCGCTGGTGGAGAGCAGGGCGGGGCATTGGGCGGCAATGGCGTTCTCCGCCACGGCGCCGGAGGCGCGGGTGGCCAGCTTAGCACCTGCGGCAAACTCGGGAATCATGCTGCTGCCGGTGGCGGCATCCAACCCGCCGGTGGCTACGGAAATGCAGGCATCCAGTTCTGCGGCTTTTTCCGGGTTAGCGGTGCGCCAGTCCTCGTACACTGTTTGCCATGCGGCATAGGCGGCTGCGCGCTCAGCCTTCAAGGTATCCATATAGGCGCGCACGTCCTCGGAAACGTAGTATTGGCGGTCGGTGGGCAGGCCCCAGTTGGCATGGGCTTCCGCCCAGAGCTTGGCACCGCCCTCACCATGGCCTTTGGTGGTGCCTTCGAAACCGGGTACACCTTTGGCGATAATGGTTTTGGCAATGATGAGCTTCGGACGACCGTTCTTCTCCATGCGGCAAATGCGGAGTACACGCTCCACTTCGGCCATGTCGTGCCCATCGATGGTGAAGGCATCCCAGCCTTGGGCGGTGAAGCAGGCGGCCACATCGTCCACCTGAGTCTTGCCGATGGGGGCATCGAGGGTGATGCCGTTGGCATCGTAAATGAGGATGAGGTTATCGAGCTTGAGCGTGCCGGCAATGGCAGCGGCCTCTCGGGAGATGCCTTCCTGGATGCAGCCATCGCCTGCCAGGCAGTAGATGCTCTGCGTAAAAATCTCGTGTTCTTCGGTGTTGAAGCGGGCTGCTGCATGCTTAGCCGAAATAGCAAAACCCACAGCATTGGCAATGCCTTGCCCCAAAGGTCCGGTGGTGCATTCCACACCCGGGCAGCATTTATATTCCGGGTGGCCGGGGGTGTTGGCACCCTTGGAGCGGAAGGCTTTCACATCGTCCATGCTCACGCCGAAGCCGCTCAGGTGCAGCCAAGCGTAGAGGAACATGGAGCCGTGACCACCGGAAAGAATAAAGCGGTCGCGATTCAGCCAGCGCGGCTCTGCAGGGTTTATATTCAGCAGGTTGCCGTACAGAACGGCACCAATTTCTGCACAGCCTAAGGGCAGCCCCATGTGGCCGGACGCCTTGTCGAAAATGGCATCGATGGCAAGCCCTCGGGCTTGGTTGGCTGCTTTCTGAAGAATTTCCGTGTTCATGCGCGTCTTAGTATAACAAATGGCGCGCTGATGTAAAGGCAAAATGGCTTTAGAAGTGGCTTTCCTGCGTGCTTTTTCGGGGGGATTAGGCTTGTATGGTGGAGGGGGTGGCCTCTTCCTTTTCGGCATACGGCGGCGGAGTGGGTACGCACATTGCCTCCCGCAGGGCGGGAACTTGCTCGCCTTTGCCCAGAGCAGTGGCGAGTTCGAAGCCGAATTCCAGTGCGGCGCCCGGTCCTCGCCCGGTAACGATGGAGCCATCCGTTACAGCCGGGCAGGTGCAGACTTCTGCGGCGGAGTAAAGCTCTTTTTCCACGCCGGGGTAGCAGGTAACCCTGTGCCCTTTGAGTACGCCTGCGGCTTCCAATGCAATGGGGGCCGCGCAGATAGCGGCCACGGTTTTACCGGCGGCATACATGTCCTGCACGAGCTTCCGCACACCGGGAGTATCCCTCAGCAACCAGGAGGCCGGTCCCCCCGGCAGCATGATGGCGCTGAAGTTCTGCACCTCGGCATCCACCATCAGCATATCCGCTGCCACAACCATACCATGCGCTCCCTGCACATAGCGCCCCTTAAGCCCCGCCGTGGTGACGGGGATATCCAAGCGCCGCATAATATCGATGGGGGCGCAGAGTTCAATCTCCTCGAACCCTGGAGCCATGAGTACAAGTACAGGTTGCATACCGAGCATGATACTCCACCGGGTAAATGGTGTCAAGGATGGAGTTGCGGTTCCGGGAGGCTGCCATGGGCGGCCTCGCGGGTAAGCTCGCGGAGGCGAGTGCGGAGGCGGAGGCGGAGTTGCGGGTGTGTGGGTGCCAGATTATGTTCTTCCGCAGGGTCGGTATCGAGGTCGTAGAGTTGTTCTTCCTGTCGGCGGAAAGGGGGGATGTATTTGAGCGCTCCTTGGCGGAGGGCATAGCGCGGAGCCTCGAAGGCCTGGAGTACCAGCTCTTTGCGCCCGGTGGCACTTTGCCCCAGAAGTGCCGGTAGGTGGTTCTCGCTGTCGCGCAGGGAACCCTCCGGCACCGGAATACCCAGCAAAGAGGCCAGCGTGCGCCCCAAATCCATTTGGCACATAAGGGCGTCGGAACGAGTGCCGGGGGCTATTTGCCCCGGCCAATGCACGATGAAAGGAACGCGGGTGCCGCCCTCGTACAGGCTGTATTTGCCGCCGCGCCATGGGTGTGCCGGGCGGTGGGCGGCGCAGGCCTCGCGGGCGCCGTCCTCGTAGCCATCGGAGATAACGGGTCCGTTATCGCTGGTGAAGATGAGGAGCGTTTCCCGGGCATCGAATCCGGCTTGCAGCAGAGCCGTGCGGAGGCGCCCCAGAGAATCATCCATTTGCAGTGTCACATCCCCGCGGATGCCCAAGCTGCTTTTACCCCGGAAACGCGGGTGCGGGTCGCGCGGAACATGGATATCGTTCGTGCAGAAATACAGGAAGATGCGCTGCCCGGCATTGCTGCGGATAAATTTCTCTGCAGCAGCAGTAATATCATCCGCAATGTTCTGGTCCTGCCAAAGGGCTGCGTTGCCGCCGCTCATGTGGCCGATGCGGCTAATGCCATCAATAATGGTATCGCTATGCTGGCTGTTGGATGGGCGCCCCCAGGGCTTGAGCAGGTGGGGGTGAGTAAGGGCTGTTTTTTCCCCGGGGTAAGGTGTTTTACCGTAGTGTACGCGGATGGGGTCCTGCGGCTCCAGCCCCAGAACGGAGCCGTTTTCCACATATACGCAGGGCACGCGATCCCCCGTGGCGGCCATGATGAAGGAGTAATCGAAACCGGCTTCCCGCGGGGAAGGGGAGATGGGGCGGTTCCAATCCGTAGGCTCTTGCCCGGCGCCCAAGCCAAGGTGCCATTTGCCGATGGCGGCCGTGCGGTACCCTGCTTGCTGCATGAGGTGTGCCAGCGTGTGCCCTTCACCGCGAATGGGAAGGATGAGTTTTGCATCCCCCGGCAGGATACCCGTGCCTTTTTTCCGCCAAGCGTATTGCCCGGTGAGCATGGAATACCTCGAGGGGGTGCATACGGAGTTCGTGCTGTGGGCATCCGTAAACAGCAGCCCCTCTTCTGCCAGCCGCTGTACTTGCGGGCAGGGCATTTCCGCGCATCCGTAGGCAGAGGTGTCGTGGTAGCCTAAATCATCCGCCACAAATAAAACGATGGCGCGGGGTAAGTCCATGGCTAGTGCCGGAATGCTCAGGAACAGGCTATACAGGTAGTGTCGGAATCTCATACCCCCGGAGTATAGCATAATCTCCGGAGATTGCGAGGATGAAATACCGCCTCTGAACGGCAAACATTTGCCTTTACAGCTGGCGCGCGTGGGTGTATGCTGGGCGGGTATTAATTTTTCTCCTTCTTTATACAAGACGCAGTTATGATGACCGCCGCGCAGATTCGCCAGAGTTTCTTGGATTTTTTCCATGAGAAGCAGCATGCCGTTGTACCCTCCGCTTCCCTGATGCCGCAGAGCCCCGGGTTGCTGTTTACCAACGCCGGAATGAACCAGTTTGTGCCCTATTTCCTTGGGGTATGGACTCCGCCGTGGAAGCCTGCCCGTGCCACGGATACTCAAAAGTGCATCCGCGCCGGTGGTAAGCACAACGATTTAGAGGATGTGGGTCAGGATTCATACCACCACACTTTCTTTGAGATGCTGGGGAACTGGTCCTTCGGCGATTATTTCAAAAAGGAGGCCATTGCATGGGCTTGGGAGCTTATCGTGGAGCGTTGGGGCTTCCCGGTGGAGCGTTTGTATGCCACCGTGTATTGCCCCAATAAAGCTGCCGGCGACCCCGGCGAATTTGACCAGGAGGCCTACGATGCATGGGCAGCCCTCTTCCGCAGCAAAGGGCTGGATCCCGCAGTGCATGTGGTGAATGGCAACGTGAAGGATAACTTCTGGATGATGGGCGAAACCGGTCCCTGCGGTCCCTGCTCGGAGCTGCATGTGGACCTCACGCCGGAGGGCGATACCCAAGGCAAGCTGGTGAATGGCGATAGTGATAAGTGCATCGAGATTTGGAATCTCGTGTTCATCCAGTACAACGCCGAGAGCGATGGCTCCTTCCGCCCGCTGCCTGCCTGCCATGTGGATACGGGAATGGGCTTTGAGCGCGCTTGCGCCATGATTCAATGCACAGATGGGTTTAAGGATTTCTCCCGCCGTATTTCCAATTACAGCACGGGTGTATTCCGCCCCATCTTCCGCCGCATCGAGGAGATTTCCGGCCGCACTTATGTGGATATCTACCCGCAGGATGCCACGGAGGAAAACAAGGAAACCCTGCGTGAGAGCATTGCCTTCCGCGTGATTGCGGACCACATCCGCACGCTCAGCTTCTCCATTGCGGATGGCATTCTGCCCGGTAACAATGGGCGCAACTATGTGCTGCGCCGCATTCTCCGCCGCGCCGTGCGCTATGGCCGTACCTTGGGTTTGGAAAAGCCCTTCCTCTCCCAGCTCGTGGATACGCTGGCCGAGGAGATGGGTCGCGTGTTCCCGGAGATTGTGGGCCGCGCCCACACGATTAAAGAAGTGCTGCTGCGCGAGGAAACCAGCTTTAACGAGACGCTCGACCGCGGCTTGGAACTCTTCGATAAGGAAGTGGCTGCCACCGGAACGGTGAGCGGGGAGTTCGCCTTCAAGCTGTACGATACTTATGGCTTCCCCATTGACCTTACGGCACTCATGGCTCGCGAACGCGGACTCTCGGTGGATACCGCCCGCTTTGATGCGCTTATGGAAGAGCAGCGCCAGCGCGCTAAGGCTGCCCAGAAAAAGCAAGTGGTGCGTGCCCTCGACCTCAAGACGGAACAGGTGACGGAGTTTACCGGCTATACGGAGGATTGCTCCACAGCCACCGTGACGGAGGTTCACGAGGCGGACGGCCTGCTCTTCGTGATTACGGATAAGACCCCCTTCTACGCCGAGATGGGTGGCCAGATGAGCGATGGCGGTACGCTGACTCTTGGCGGTGATTCCTGCCCGGTAATGGGCGTGCAGCAAATCGGCCAAGCCCGTGCCCACCTTATATCCACGGCGGATGGTATTACCCCCGCAGTGGGGGATACAGTACAGCTTACACTCGATACGGAACGCCGCCGTGCCCTGGAGGCGCACCACAGCGCTACGCACTTGCTGCATAAGGCACTTCGCACGCTGGTGAGCGAGGATATTGCCCAGCAAGGCTCCCTCGTGGATGCCGACCGCCTGCGCTTCGATGTAAATAGTGCCGCTATTTCCAAGGAGGACCTCCGCCGCGTGGAAGAGCTGGTCAACCAATGGGTGGAGGAGGACCTCCCCATCATCTCCCGCGAGTACCCCATGACCGAAATCCGAAAACACCCGGAAATTTGCCAGTTCTTCGGCGATAAGTACGGCGATGTGGTGCGGCTGGTGCAAATGGGCGGTGCAGATGGCGCATTTAACGGCGTCTCCATGGAGCTTTGCGGCGGCACGCATGCCGCCAGCACCCGCAAGGTGGGCTTCTTCAAAATCCGCAGTGAGGGTGCTATTGCCAGCGGTGTACGCCGTATCGAAGCCGGTGCCGGCGAGGCCGGACTCGCCGTGGTGCGCGACCTCATTAAAGCCCGCTTGCCCGAGGCCAAGGAAATGCTGGATAAACTTATGGCGGCTAATAGCCGATTGGCTGAAATGGGACAGCCCATCGTCCCCGTGCCTACAAATGATTCCCAGCCCGCTAAAAAAGCAGTGCAGTCCCGCGATATTCGCGTGGTGAACGCATTGATGGATGAGTACTTTGCCTATTGCGATACCCTGAAGGAAGCGGCACTGGAGGCGGATAAACGCCTCAAGAAGGCTCAGGCAGCGGCCGCCGCCGGTATGGCGGATGCTTTGCTGAATACGGAGCTGGCAGATTCCCCCGCATCCCTGGTGCTTTCCGTAGAGGGCGGCAATGAACTGCTGACAGAGCTTTTCAATGGCCTGCGTAAACGCCACTATGCCGGGGCTGCCTTCCTTGTGATGGAGGCAGGGGATTCCCTCCTGCTGGGCGCGTACTGCGGCGAATCCGCCCAAGCGGCCGGTAAGAAAGCGGGCGAGATTATCCGCATTCTGGCTCCCATTGTGGGAGGCAAAGGCGGTGGCAAGGCCGATATGGCGCGCGGTTCCGGTAAGGATATAGCCGCTTTGGAAACCCTGCTTTCCAAAGCATGTGAAACTCTTGCTTGATTTTTGCGCTCGTATCGGGTAGAATCCAGAGTAACCCTTAGATACCATGGCAACTCCCCAGCCCCCGGTGTACCCGGATGAACCTAAAATCCCCATCCTGCCGAACATGCTTACGGCAGGTAATCTCCTGTGTGGCTTTTTCTCCATCCTCACGATTTTTGAGGGGATGAAGTGTGATAACGGCTCCCCCGCTGCTTTTGAACACTACCAGCAGGCCACATACTTCATCTTTGCCGCATGCGTGTTCGACCTTTTGGATGGGCGCGTGGCACGCATGTGCAAGAGCGATGGCCCCTTTGGGCGCGAGTTCGATTCCATTGCGGATGTGGTTTCCTTCGGCATTGCACCGGCAATGTTGCTGGCACGCGCCGTGCTTTTTGACCTTCCGCTGCCATATTTGGGCTATGCCATTGCCGTGTTGTACCTGCTGTGTGCCGCACTGCGCTTGGCTCGCTTCAACTGCATGGCTGCAGAGCCGAAGAAGCCGAACCAAAGCATGGATTTCGTGGGCCTGCCTGTACCCATGGCCGCCGGTGCCGTGGTAAGCACCATGTACCTCGTGGTGGATATTACCACTAACCGCAACCTCATTATCGACCTTCCCTGGCAGATTCTCATGGCGGCGGTGATGACGCTTGTTTCCCTGCTGATGATGAGCCGCGTTATCTACCCCAGCTTCAAACATGTGAACTTTGAGAAGCGCGGCACCATTACCGCGATGCTGGCCGCACTCATAGCCGTGGGGGCACTCGTTGCCTTCCCGTGGATTGCTCCGGCGCTCATCTTCCTGTGCTACCTGCTGTATGGCATGCTGGTGCGCCCCTTCCTCACACGCCGTTTGCGCCGCGCCATTGAGGCGATGGATGAGGAAGAATCCCCCCAAGCATGAACTGAAAAAACGCTTTTATGAGCAACACGCCGTCCTCACGCATTGAGTGGATTGATTTCTGCCGCGTGTGGACGGCTTTTTTCGTCGTTCTCCGCCATGTGGACCGCCCCTATGGCAGCTTCAACTACATTATTGACCTATTCAACTACCGCAGCCTCATTTTCTTCTTCTTCTTAGCGGCGGGATATTTTACCCACAAAGCAGCCGCAGGGCAGTGGCTGGATTGGAAACGTACCCGCACGCTGCTGGTGCCCTTTCTCTTCTGGACGGCTGTGGCCTCCATCCTCCTGTTGCAGCCGATGATGCACTGGGACCAAACACTGGCCGGCGATTTTAACTGGTTCCGGTGGAGCCTGATTCCCCGGGAGATGGGACTTCTCAACTGGTGCTATTGGGATTTTGACAACGTGCCGCTGTGGTTCCTCCGCACGCTGATATTGCTGGCACTCTTCAGCCCGCTCTTGCAACGCATACCATCCAAAGTACTGCTGGTGCTGGTGCTGCTGAGCTTCGCATGCAGCGACGTATTCTGTGCACGCGATGCTGAAACCGCCGCCAGCCACAAATCCTGGCGCGTGGGCTGGCTGCCCTTCCGCCTGTACGAGAGCATTCTGGCACTCGGCTTCTACTCCCTTGGCCTGTGGATACGGCGGCATGCGGATTTTGCGCGCTTTTCCGCTTTTGTGCGGGAGTATGCATGGGCTCCCGTTCTGGCGGCACTGCTGCTGCTGCCCTTTGTGTACCTCTTTGGTTTTTACCCGCCCGTGCAGAGCAGCGCATTGGTACTGCTGGGGGTAAGCTGCACGATGGGTATTGGAGCCCTGTGTGAGCGCTACATGCCGCGCTTTACCCACGCCGTGGTGGCACTTGCTCCGGCTTCCTTCTTTATTTATGTAACGCATTACATCGTGCTGCATGCGCTGCGCTTGATAATGACCGGCTCTTATGGCGGACGCTTTACAGAAACACAGTGCCTGTACATGCCTTTTGTTATTCTGGCTATATGCAGCGGTCTGTTCTTCCTGCTGCGCCGCTTTTGCCCTCGTTTCGTGCGCCTCTTTGCCTTGGCTAAGTGAATGGTGTAACAGACTAATTTCTCAATAACTTCTTGCTTTTTGCACGCCCTGCATGCTAAACAGGTAGTTGCTATGAGCAAGACCCCCCTCTACACTTTCGGCACGGCAGTGGCTTTGGCTCTGCCCGGATTAGCAGCTCCCTACGTACTACCCTCCCCCCAGACCGGAGCACTTACACCCTACGATTGGCATCCTATGTATGGGATTGAGAGTATCTATGGTGTCAGCACGAATGATATGCCTAACACATGGGGCGTGCGCGGCTCGTTCAACCTGTACAGTAATGCGGAAAACCGCTGGCGCCACCAGTTCAGCCTGCAAGGAGCCTACCTCGAAGGCAGCGATGATGTGGTACTCCACCACTCCCGCCGCCATGCGAACCAGAAAATATGGTCCGTACCTATGACGGCCGGTTACGACCTGAACTTCGGGCTGGTGGATAAGCTCTTTCTGGATATAGGCGGCAAGGCCGGATATGCGCTGGGACAATACCGGCTGAAGGATAACCATGCCCGCTGGCGTTACGAGGATTCCTTCGGCGCGTTCACTTTTAGTGTGGGTGCCGGGTTGAAGGTGCAGGCCGGGGAATCTATTATGGTAAAACTGGGCTACGAGTACGCTCGTACTTACATCCACACCGAGTATGCCCGCAGCTTTAGCCAGCATGTTATCTCCCTCGGCGTAAGCTCTGTTTTCTGAGACAGTAGACAGAATACGCTTGACCCGCCGCCACGCCTGTGGCATATTGTGTGAGCCGCCGGAATCCCCCGGAAGTGCAGCTGGAAAACCCCGCCAGGACCGAAAGGTAGCAACGGTATTCAGACTTCACTTGCCGGGTGTGGTTCCGGCGGTTTTCTTGTGGAGTTATGCGCTGTAATCCCGCTTGCCGAAGATGGCGGAACCCACACGGACAATGGTGGCACCTTCCTCCACGGCCACGGTGTAATCGTGGCTCATGCCCATGGAGAGTTCCGGCAGGGGCAGGGGACCGCGCGCGCGCAGTTTTTCTGCCAATTGCCGCAGGGTGCGGAAGGCTGGCCGGGCATCCTCCGGGTTTTCCGTGGGGGCGGGAATACACATCAGCCCGCAGATATCCAGCCCGGGGAGCGCGGTGAGGCTGTCCCATTCCTCCTCCAGCCCTTCCGGGGTGAATCCATGCTTGCTTTCCTCCCCATCCACATTTACTTCCAGCAGGATGCGGGCGGTGCAGTCTTCCTCCCCCGCAATGCGAGAGATACACTCCGCCAGCCGCAGGGAATCCACTGCTTGCAGCATGGCAAATCCCGCCGCGAGAGCCTTGCGTACTTTGTTGCGCTGCAAGGGACCAATGAGGTGCCATCTGCAATCCGCCGGCATGGCGGGTATTTTTTCCAAGGCTTCCTGCAGGCGGTTCTCGCCAAAGAGGCGTTGCCCATCCGCATAGGCTTGCATAATGTCCTCCACGGGGAAGGTTTTGCTCACTGCCAGTAGGGATACGCTGCCCGGGGTACGCCCGGCGCGTTGTTCTGCGGCGGCAATGCCTGCTTTTATTTCGCCCAGTTGGTCTTGGATGTACATGGGAATAATCAGTGCTGGCTTTTCTTTTTTTTCTTGCGGGGCGTCTTGGCGTCCGTATTCTCGGGGGTGGTCGCCATACCCGTATCCTCTCCCCGGGTGAGCCAAGAGATGCTTACCGGGGTAAATTTAATGGTGGTGAGCGGGTTGCCGTTTACCTCGTACAGCAATCCTACCACGCCGGGGCACACGGGGCAGAGTACGGAGTAGGCAAAGGGACCGCTTCCCACCATGCGCGCCACGGGCCACGTCTTGCCATCGTCGTAACTCATTTTGATGATGCCGTCCCGCCGGCTACCCTGTGTGGGACTGGAAAAGAGAACACGCCCGCGCCCCCCAAGAGCCTTATCGTCCGCAAAGGAATAGCGAGTGAGCCCGTTTTGTACATTGGGGCTGGGCAGCTCTGCGTGTTCATGAATATCGCCCCAGCTCTCTCCACCATCCTGCGAGTAGGCAACTTTACGGTACGAGCCTCCCCAGGCGCGGGAGACAATCAGGAGTTCTCCCTGTTCTGTTTCTGCCACAGATACTTCGTTCACCCCGCAGCCGGAGGCTGATTTGCGACCAATGCGCCACGTTTTTCCATGGTCGTCGGAATAGGCTGCTGCCAGAGTCCAATTTCCGAAAGGACCTTCGTTCAGCGGTACAACAAGCCGCCCTTTGTGCGGTCCCCGGGTGAGGCACACGCCGGGGTTAGGCCCGCTGCATGTGATGGTGACGCCTTCGTTTTTGGTAAATTCGGTTACATCCTTGGGCTTGCTCCAGCTTTTCCCATTCTTGGAGAAGGAGACAAAATTGCGAATGGCGCGCTTATCCTGGTGGCCTGTGGGGATGTTGGGGTCGCGTTCTTTGACTCCTTCCGGGTAGCGTTGGAAGAAGAGGACAATCTGCTTGGTGGCAGGGTCGTAAATGAGGCAGGGGTTGTTATAGGTGGCACCATGGGAGGCGAGGGCAACTGTGGGGCGGCTCCAGTGCTTGCCGCCATCTTTCGAGGTGGAGACGATGAGGTCATTCTGCCCTTGGTCCGAGTTGGAATAGCGCCCTTCGGCCATGGCTACCAGCAGACCGTTTGCATTGATGATATCCGGGATGCGTATGCTGGCATAGGGGTTGCCTTTGCCGGCTTCAAACACAATTACACCCCGGGAGTATGGCTCGCTTTCCAAGTCGGCGAGCCGGTAAAAATTACCGCTCAGACCGGATGCCCGGTTTGCACGCCCCTTTTTTTTCTTTTTGTTTTGCGGAGCAGTGGTGGGGGTGTCCCCCTCCGCCATGGCCGGCGGTGCAAGGGGAAGCACCGCCAGCATGGCTGCAAAGAGTAGGAATAGGGTATTGGGCCTCAGCATGGTGAGCTTAGGCGTTTTCTTTGCGCGGCAGGCAGAAGAGGATGATGCCGCAGAGAATCATGAGTACGCCGGCAAGGCTGAGCACCGTGGAGAGCGGGGTGCCGGCATCCTTCAGCATGCCGCCCAGCCAGGAAACCAAGGCTCCTGCACCCACGGAGGTGAGATTCAGCAGGCCGTATCCCGTGGCGGCAAAGCGCTCATCGATGGTGTTGCGAAGCACAGGCATGAGCGTGGCATCCATGGAACCCTGGGCCACACCTTGCATGGCAACAAGTGCCAGCACCGCCGCCAAACCGATTTCTACACCGAAGAGCATGGCCAGCAGCACGCAGGGACCTGCCAGACAGAAGGCAATGCCGGGTACATAGGCGCGGGCATTTTTGTTGTGCAGGTACCAGCGGTCTGCAATGACGGCGCAGGCCAGCACGGAGATGTACTTGGCGATGTTAATCCAGAAGGTGGCCTGCGGGCCTGCTTCCGCCTCGGAAATGTTGAACATGTCCTGCAGCAGGCGGGGGTACCAGCCCAGCAGGAACCAGTTCGCAAAGCCTGCAAAGGAAATCATAAGCAGCAGCAGGTACATGCCACGCCCGGTAAAGATGCTTTTGAGCATTTGCCCCAGCGTGAAGGTGGCGGCAACAGTAGGTGCTGCTGCTGTGGCGGTCTCTATGGCAGCTTCGCTTGCCTTGTCGGCAAGGGTGGCTTCCTCGGCCTTCGGGTCGCGCAGGAAGAAGAGGACTACGAGACCATAGGCCACACCGATGAAGCCGAATAGCTCGAAGGTAAGGCGCCAGCCCAGTTGGCAGGGGTCGCCGGCCATCATGGCTCCGCAGCCGGCCAGTACCTGCCCGGCGTAAATGCCGCTCATGTGCAGACCGGTGGCCAAGGAGCGGGTGCCCCCACGGTGGTAATCCGTAATAAGAGCCAAGGCTGCGGGAATGTAGAAGGCCTCGCTCACGCCCATGGCGGCACGCCAGAAGATGAGTTCTTCGTAGGATTCGGATTTACCGGTCATCCACGTTACCACGGACCACACCACCAGGGAACACATGATGATGAAGGAGCGGCTGAAGCGGTCTGCCAGATAGCCGCCCACGGGGGAAAGCGCAGCATATACAATAAGGAAGGCGGAGGTGACCATGCCGAACTGAGCCTGAGTCATCTGGATGCACCCGGGTCCCTCCGTCATGGATTTGTTCAACACGGCCAGCAGCTGGCGGTCGAAATAGTTGAGCATTACCACTACCCAGAGTACGGCCACGGCAATCCAGGCCCACTTGCCGGGCTTGGTGATGGGGGCGTTCGGGGAAATGGCAGGTTTGCCAAGTCCTTTCTTGCTGGCGGCAATAATGGCCAGTACGGCGATTACAATGGCTACCCAGGGAGTGAGGTCGGCTAGGAATGCCAGTATCGGATTAGGTTGTGTCATGGTATGTATGTTATGGTTTTATTTTTTAAGTTGAAGGGTGGTGATAACCGGGGTGCGTACACCGGGGTGTGTTTCTCCGGAGATGGTGTAGATGGTGCAGCCGGCTTTAACGGCGGGAGCCGTGGCAATGCCGATGCTGTTCTCCCCGTACTTTTTCCAAGTGCCGGATTGGGGGCAGAAGGCGTATACGGTGGTATTCTGGCCGGGGTGAATGGCCGGTGCTGTGCCGGACAGGGAGGCGCGGTAGAAGTTGCCGGGGTCGCCGCCGATAACGAGCAGTCCTGCCCGGGTGGCGGGCATGGGGGTGGCAGGTGCCACGATGGTTTCCGGCATATCGGCAGCGGCACTCCATGTGTTTGTGGCGGGATTGTAGCACAAGGTGCTCTTCAGGTAGGTGCGTTCGGCCTGTCCTTTGGCATCCGGGTGCAGGGAGCATCCGCCGGTGATATAGATGTTACCACTGCGGCAGCAAGTGCCGGCGGCAGCCAGCATGCGGCCTTCTCCCGGCATGGGAGCCAGCTCCGCCCAGCCTTTTTCCGGGGCACTCAAATCCAGTACAAAGCTGCGGTTCAGGCAGGCGGTGGAATCTGCATTCTCCTGCCCGCCGAAGATATAGAGCTTGCCCTTGGCCTGCACAAAGGCCGGATAGGCTGTGCGGAGGGGAAGGGCGGGTAGTTCCTGCATGGAGAATTGACCCTGATGCCAGCTCACACTCAGGGTGCGGTTTGTGTGGCCTTCCATGTTGCAGCCGCCTGCCAAAATCATGCGCTTGGGCAAGTGGCTGGTGTGGGCGGCGTAACCGATGGCGTAGGGCAGCTTGCCCACGGTTTCGGAACTGCCGGTGGCCGGGTCGAATACCAGTACATCATCGTAAAAGACCTTGGGACCGCGCTCCGCCGGGGTTTTGGCACCCGGTTTGGCTTGCGGGAAATTCGCACCCCCGGTCATAAGGATGCGAGCCCCGCACTTGCCGGGCAGCAGGGAGGCTACCATGCCCGCACGCCCCACGGAATCTGCAATGCGGGGGCTTTCCGCTGCGGGTACTGTGTGCAGACCGGGCGGGGTGCATTGGCCGCAGCCGGTGCCGCATTGGGCGGCAAGGGGCAGGGCTGCCAGCACCCCCAGAAGAAGAAGTGTTTTCATTGTGGCTTAGGGAGGGGGGAGGGTTACATGATGGCGCCCCATACTTGGTTGGAGCGTTTGCCGGGGCGCTGTTCGCCGTTGACGATGACGGCCATACCGCTCCATTCTGCACAGGGAAGTACGGCGCGGGCTACGGCGATTTCTCCGGCATCGCACCATGTGTTGGTGCCGGGGTTGTAGCACAGGCTTTGGTTGTGGAAGCCGGGGTGGTTAGCGGGGGTGTAGCCTTTGATGGTGGCATCATCCCCGCCCAGCAGGTAGATGCAGCCGTTGATGACGGGGGCCGGAGTGGGGGCGGCTCCGCAGTAATGGGGCAGATGCTCTAAACGTCGCCAGCCGGTGGTGGCGTTCCAGCTCCACGCATCGGTGAGCATTTCGCGTACCATGCGCCCATCTTCCCCGGGGACGATGCCGATGCCGCCCAGCACATACAGAGTGCTGCCGATAACGGCCATCTGGTGCAGGAAACGCCCACGGCAGGGCATGGCTTCCCCCTCGCTCCAAGCATCGGCGGCAGGGTCGTATACCCACATGCGGGCTTCGGCATCCTGCTCTCCCACGGCTACGGAACCACCCTGCACATAAACCTTGCCACCCATTACTACGGCAGAGTGCCCGGTGAGCGGGGTGGGCAGGGGGGCTACCTCCCGGCAGCTTACTTGCCCGGCTTCGTAGGTGAGCATGTAGCAATCCGCCACGGCACCGCCGGCATTGCTGCCGCCGATAAAGAGGACACCTTGCGGCAGACTCGCCGTGGCACCGTAACCCAGCGGCTTGGGCAGCGGAGTGGCATCCTGCCAGCCGGGATTACCCGCCGGCATCACAAAAACGCGGTCAGTCCAACGCTTGGGACCGCCTTCCCACAGGGGCTTTTCCGGGAAATTGGCACCACCGGCCACAATGAGGGCGCCATTACTTACCCCGGCATACATACCGGCAAAGCCTTCTGCATCGGGCAAATCGGCCAGCCGCTTCCATTCGAGAGATTGAGCGCAGTTCTGCATTCCTATACTCTAGCACAAGCACTATTTCTCCGCAAGCAGATTTTCCGGGATAACGTACTTCCGACTTGATGCGTTACGGACTATTTGCTAGCATGAAGCGCGTATGAATTTCCGCCGCCTGCCATGGACATTGTGCTTGCTGCTGCTGTGCCCGCTATCGGCACAGGAGGCGGAACCCACTACCGGGTTAACCCCGGAGGAGCAGGAGGCGGATGTGCAGCGCATGAATGCGGAGGCGGAGGTGGCCCTCCCCTCCGCCACAAAAAGAACGGAGCGGGAGGATGTTCACGTGGTGTCCCAAAGCCGCCTGTTTTCCGTGAGCGGTGGAGATTCCCTGCGTATGGGGGCTATTGCCACTCATGCGGACGATGTATATAAAAAATTGTGCAAGTTTCTTCGGCTGAACGAGAAGTGGGAGAACAACATCAGTATCCGCTTGTTAGGGCAGCATACCGATGCACCGCGGCTCAACCCTATCCGCACTCGCATTAGTATCTTGGATGGGAAACCGCATTTCCAAATCCGCATTTATCCCGGCGGCGGCATTGATTTGGCGCGCTTGGATAATGCTATTGTGGCTGTTTTATTGTACGAGTATTCCCTGCGCGGGGTGGACCCCGGTGCTTTTCCGGAGGATATGTCTCTGCCGGATTGGCTGGTAACGGGCATTCAGCAGGCCATGGCGTGGCGCAGCGGAAAGGTGGACCGCCGTTTGTACCGCAGCCTGTTTGAACGCGCGGAAATGCTTTCCCCGGAGGAGATGATTTCCCTGCGCGAGCCGTGGAAGCTGGATGCTGCTTCCCGCCAAGTGTATGAAGTTTCCTGCGGTGTACTCATCCTGAGCCTGATTGACCGCGAGGGAGGAACGATGCAGCTGACGAATTTGCTGGCGGAAGCAGCCCTGGCGGATGACCCTCCTGTGGAAATGATTACGGCTCATTTCCATGAGCTGGGGGTGGATGCCTCCTTGCTGAGTAAGTGGTGGGCGATTGAACTGGCTAATCTGGCATTGCCCCGCGCCTCCGAAGCCATGACTCCGCTGGAATCCGAAAAGCAGCTGGTCGAGGCACTCCGCCTTGTCTATTACGATGCGGAGCTGCAAGCCACCCGCTCGCTTAGCCTCGATAATATGTATGCTCTTGTGGAGATTCCGGAGTGGCGCAGTCTGCTCCAGCCCTCTCTGGAGCAGCTTGTTAAGCTAAGCCACCTGTGCTTCCCCGGTTATCGCCCCATTATCGTGGAGTATTGCCGCCTCCTCTCGGAGTTGATGAGCGGTGCCCACCCCGATACGCTTCAGGACCGCCTTGGCCCGCTGCGGGAGCTGCGGGAAGCGTATTATGCCGCTTCCATCCGCGGGCGTGATTACCTCGATTGGTTCGAAATTACTTATCTGGGCCAAGAGAATCGCCGTTCCTTCGATTCTTATCTGGAGACTCTGCGCTTGCTGCGCCGCGAAGATGCAGGTGCAGAAACGCCTGTGAGCCGTTATTTGGAGGATATTGAGGCCTTGTACCACTTGGGGGAAAACCAGCCCCTGCCTCCTTCTTTACGCACAGAAATTCAACGCCGCCGCCATGCCTCGAAAAAAAAGTGAGCCTTTTTCCCTGCCTCCTGCTCCGACAATGGAGTTTGAGGATGCGGCCCGCCGTGCCGGAGCCTTCCGTGTTTGCGGCATTGACGAGGCCGGCCGCGGGCCGCTGGCCGGTCCGGTAGTGGCAGCGGCGGCGGTGCTGCCTCCCGGCTTTGAACTCCCCGGGCTCAACGATTCCAAAAAGCTCACCGCGCGCCGGCGGGAGGCTTTGTTCGAAGCTCTGCTGGCTCACCCGGAGGTGCAGTGCAGCGTAGCAATGGCTAGTGTGGAGGAGATTGACCGCCTGAATATCCTGAGAGCTACCCATTTGGCCATGCGCCGCGCAGTGGAGAATCTGCCCTGCAATGCAGATTTCTGTCTTATCGATGGATTACCTGTGCCGGATTTTCCTTGGCCTTCTCAAAACTTGGTGAAGGGAGATGCCCGCTGCCTGAGTATTGCTGCTGCCAGCATCTTGGCTAAAGTGACTCGTGATCGCTACATGTGTGCACTGCACCGAGAGTTCCCCCAATATGGTTTTGACCGCCATGCAGGGTACGGAACGAAGGCCCATTTGGAGGCTATAGGAAAATATGGAGCTACGGTACATCATCGCCGCTCGTTTGCACCTGTTGCACAGCTTGAATTGCCCTTGGAGTGCTGAAACTCGTCTCTCCGCCGGTTACCAAGGCCGATATGGAGAACTCGTTGCAGCCTCTTGGCTGCGTACCCGTGGTATGAAGGTATTACGGAAAAATTTTCGTTGGGGAAATCATGGGGAGATAGACCTCGTGTGCCGGGAGGAGGATACACTCGTCTTTGTGGAGGTAAAGAGTGCCCGCAGCCATTGGGGCGGGGCTCCCTCCTACCGCATCACGGAGGGCAAGAGGAGCTTGATGCGGCAGGGGGCGCGCTATTGGTGTCTGCATTTGCAGCGGGAGGTGCCTGTGCGTTTCGATGTAGTGGAAGTTTGGCTGCAAGGCGGGCGGCGCCCCGTGTTGCGGCACACTCCTTCGGCATTTCCACCGGTGGGGTAGTGCTGTGTTATTCCAGCGGTGGGGGCAGTTGTTCCACCCTTATGCTGGGCAGCTTTTCCTGCTTAGGCTCCGCCTTTTTTTCTTCTGCCAGCATGGCCAGCCGCGTATCCTCCACCATGGCTTTGAACTTATCGCTTTGGCTGTATTCGCCATTTGTATCCCGGAAGATGCCGGCCAGCCAGTCCCGCTTCTCGTCAATACTCAGGTGTCGTCTCTTTGCCATGGTGTTGTTCCTTTCCGGCGCAGAAGGAGAAAAGCCGGATGAGTTTTTCCCGCCCGGCAGGTGCCAGAGCATAAACAGGGTTCTTTCCGCGAATCCGGCAAATGTATTGCATTTCCGTTAGTTTATTCAGAATGGCACCTCCTGCGCAATTAGCTATTTCTGTCTTTTGCAGAATCTCCTCCGTGGAGGAAGCGCCACTCCCCACGGCCATCAGGATGAGCAGCATGCGCGGCGTCAGCTCCTCCTGGTGTACCCGCACCATCAGACAGCAGGCAAAATCAATAGCCTTCATTATTGGTAATTATGTTGTTGGAATAGTTATTCACAATTTATTCACCACCTGTTAGGCTACTGCGCCAGAGGCGGTAGAGCGGGTGGGAATCATTCGAGCGGGATTGCACCCCATTAAAGTGGGCGGCTTGGGGCAGGGCAATGCGGTGGTACTCCTCCGCAAGTGCTTGGCGTGCAGTAGTGCTGTTAATCAGCGGGATGCAGAGCTTCCATGCAAGGCGTGTGGCCAGAGCTTCGATAAAGAGCGGGTCGAATAAGCTCGTATCCTCCACATCCGCCACATAGAGAATACGAATACTCTTGTTGGGGCAGTAAACGGAGCGCCCGCGCAGAGTCCATTGCCGGGCGGAAACCTCCAGAACGCGCAGGCAATCCGCCGGCAAGTGGTGCTGCACGGAATGCTCCCCCTCGCCGGGGGAATCCGCGCTGGTAAGCGTGCATTGCTCCGTGGCAAAGCTCCAGCGGTTGGCGCACAGTACCTCCCGCCGCACGGGGTGGTAATGAATATAGCACATGCGCGAGGGCAGGGAACCATTGGGGTCTATTCCTGCCAGCGGGGATTCCCCGAGCTTGCAGAGCGCCTGATTGCAAATATCCAGCGGGCTGGGTGTTTGGGTGTTGGGTATGGTATCCATAGCGTTTCGGTGGCACAGTTGCGGTGCCGTATATGGGCAGAATGGCATAAAAAACGGTACTCTGCAACCATCCGAAGTGTGCGGAGCTTATTGCCCATGCAAGGGCAATAAAGCGCAGTGGGATAAGGGGGTAGATTTTCTGCCGAAAGTAGGATAATGTATCGGCATGAGTACGGATGCACGCCAGTTAGCCGCGATGTATTACCATGGCAGTACCCGCCGATTTGCGGACGATTTGGACGCACTGGGAAATCATCCCCGGGGGATTGTTCTCTACATGCCGGAGCTGGTCGTACTCATGAAACCCGCATGCAGCACCGCCCCGGAATCCTGGGAGCAGCTGGAAAGCAGTTCCGGCTGCGAAGATGCTTGGTATATCCACCTTTTGGTGGGGAATGTGGCACTGGCCATCAGGCTTAGCCGGGCTCTGCCACCCCTGCCGTGGCTATGCTTTCGGCGCGGCATGCGCGGGGCGCAAGTGCATCTCTACCGCTGGGAACAACTCCGCCGCCGCTGCGGCATGGTGTTGTCCCCGCATTCAAATACGCATACAAACCAATAGAATACTAGATATATGGGATTCGGAAGTTCCTCCTCCTACCAGCCGCCGCCCGCCACCATCCCGGTGGTAACGCAGACCAACGAAGAAAACATGCGGCAGAATTACCAACAGCATTCCGCCCGCAAACGCGGCTTGCTTTCCACCATCCTCACCTCCCACCGGAAGGAGCCGCAAGTGGCTGCCACGCACCGCACAGCCGCTGCCGATAGCGGGAATACCACCCTCGGCTAAATACGCGAACCCCTCCCCCACACCCGCACCCTATGAGTCATAGCCCCTTGGAAACATACAACTCCCTCAAGGCTGCCCGAGCCCCATGGGAGAGCTGGTGGGAAACCCTGCGGCAATGCGTATTGCCTGCCCGCCAATCCCGCTACGAGGATTCGCCCACGGCCGCCGCAGAGAGCGGACCCCACCAATTTTTAGGCGATACAACAGCCGTGGAAGCCTGCCAAAAATTGGCCAGTGGCCACATGAGCTACATGACGCCCAGCAATGAGCTGTGGTTCAAATGGAGCAGCCCCGACCCCGAAGCCGGGGATGAGGCCGAATCCTGGTATAACCGCTGCTCGGAAATTGCTAATCGGGAACTCGCACTGAGTAACTTTTACACCGAGCTGCACGAATGCTTTTTGGACCGCGTGGGGCTTGGCACAGGCAGTCTCTTCGGGGGGAGTACCCGCAGCGGGCGGCTGCTCTTCCGGCATATCCCCTGTGGGCAATTTGTGTGCGCGGAGAACGATGAAGGAACGGTGGATACCTACATGCGAGAATTCACCTTTACCCCCCATCAGGCAGAAAGCAAATTCGGCAGGAAAAATCTGGGGCCGCGCGGGAGTGCCATGCTGGCCTCCGGCCGTAACCCGCACGAGGGTACCTTGCGCTTTCTGCATGTGGTGCGGCCGCGTGCCAAACGCTCCCGCCAGCGCGATGATGCCCGTAACATGCCCTTCGAGAGCCTCTATTACAGCCTGGACGACCAATGCACCGTGCAGGAGGGCGGCTACCGGGAAATGCCTTACATGGTAACCCGCTTCCTCAAGTGGGGAGAGGGAGTGTACGGCTTGGCTCCGGCTCGCTTGGTGTACCCGGATATTCGCCAAGCGCAATTCCTGAACCGCATTCTCGATATGCTGGGAGAGGTGGCCGCCTTCCCGCGCATCCTGGAGCTGGCGAACCAATCCGGCGAGGTGGATTTACGCGCCGGTGGCCGCACCCTTATCAACCCGGAAAGTGCCAGCCTCGGTTTCCCCAGAGAATGGGCCACCCAAGGCCGCTACGATGTGGGCATGGACCGCCTCCGCCAAAAGCAGGAATCCATTAACCGCGCCTTCTTTGTTCCCATGCTGGAACTTTGGAGCGAGCGTAAACAGCAGATGACTGCCTCCGAGGTCTATGCCCGCGAGAATGAGAGGGTTATGCTCTTCTCTCCTTCCTTCACCCTGTTTACCAGCGATTTCCTGCCGATGATGCAGCGCATCTTTGCCCTGCTGTTCCGCATGGGAAAATTCCCGCAGCCCCCCACCACCGTACTCAAAACCGACCGCGCCGGAGAAGCCGGCATCGAGGAGCCGCATGTGGTGTACCAAGGTCGCATTGCTATGGTGATGCGGCGCGTGCAATCGGAAGGCATCCAGCATACATTGCAACGCTTGCAACTACTTAGCGGAATGGATGCCAGCCTGCTGGACCACGTGGACCTGGATCGCACCTTCCGTCTCTCTGCCCGTTTGGATGGAGTGCCGGAGGAGCTGCTGCGCTCCAACGCCGCTGTGCGGCGTTTGCGCCGCCAGCGGGAACTTGAAACCGCCGCCGCAGCCCAAGCCGCTGCACCCCCGCAAGATGCCCCTGCCATCCCCGGATTAACTTAATTCCCATTCCCTATGTACTATATACCCAATAAACAAGCTGAGCAGGCGCAGCAGTGCCGCCGCCGCTTGCTGGCTCTCTTCGATACCCCGGAAGGAGAACAGGTGCTCATGGACCTCGAAGAAAGGTTCGAAACGCATCTGCCTGTTTTCCAAGGCAAAGCCGGCAGTTACGACCCGCTGGATGCCATGCGCCGCGATGCCCACCGCGAAGTTTTCCTTGTCATCCGCCGCCAGATGGATATGGCGCGTAAGGAGGAAAAAAACAAACCCGACGATAACCATGAATAATACAACCCACGATACCGATACCGAACATACACTTCCCCCCATGCAGGAAGTTCCCCCCATGCCTTTGCCGGCGGCCGATGAACCGGCATCCGTTCCCGCGCCTCTTATGGACGAGCAGGGTGCTTTTACCCCCGGCTGGTTTTCCCGCTTTGAGGAGCTGCAGCCCTATGCGGCCTCCCTCTCCAAATTCCGGCGCCCGGAGGCGCTGGCTAAAAGTTATGCCAGTTTGGAGCGCATGAAGGGATACCCGGATCCGGCAGATGCGCCCCGCATGGCTGCTTTCCGCGCCGCTGTGGGCTTGCCCGGCGATGCTGCCGAATTCGCCATTACCCGCCCGGAGGATACGCCGGATGAAATTTGGAATGACCAGCTGGCCGGGGCCCTTTCCCAAGTGGCGTACGAGTATGGCGTTCCCCCCAAGGCTATGGAAGCATTGGCCGCCCGGTACAGCGAGGAAGGCCGCCGCTTCGTGGCCGATTGCCACCGCCGGGAAGGAGCCGCCATTGCCGAGGCGGATGCCGCCCTCCAGCAGGAATGGGGCGGCGCATACGAGGCTAATATGGATACCATCGCCTCCTTCCTTAGCACCATGGGCGAACGCGCCGGAGTGGATGTGCGCGCACTCGTGGAAAATCCGGCTCTGCGTGCCAACCCGGATTTTGCCCGCCTTATGCTGGAGGCCGCTTCCCTTACCCAGGAAGCTCCCCTGCATACCGGTAACCGCCCGGAGGGCAGAGAGGAAGCTCACCGTATTGCCCACGACCCCACCCACCCGCTGCACGAAGCCTATATGCGTACGAACCACCCGCAGCACCGCTATGCGAACGAGCAGTACGACCGCCTTGCCTTTGGCCGCAGTCTCTAAAGCAGGGCTTTGATTCCCTTCCGTTGTGAGTTGGCGGAAGCAACATAGTGAGAGGATAGGAGAAAAACCCCCGGTTCCCTGCACAGGGAACCGGGGGTAACACTGTTTGCGCTTAGTGCTTGTGCCCGCTACCACTGCGCGGTGCCGAACGCCCCATGCCGGGGCGGCTGCCCGCATGCCGGAAGCTCGCCTGCCGTGCCGGCCGTTGCATCCTCTGCATACTTCCTGCCCTCCGGGTGCTGTTAGCAGGGCGTTGCATGTGCCCATGGTTCGGCCTAGCCGCCGGGGCGTTAGCAGGGCGTTGCATGTGCCCATGGTTCGGCCTAGCCGCCGGGGCGTTAGCAGGGCGCTGCATGTGCCCATGGTTCGGCCTAGCCGCCGGGGCGTTACCGGGGCGCTGCATGTGCCCATGGTTCGGCCTAGCCGCCGGGGCGTTAGCAGGGCGTTGCATGTGCCCATGGTTCGGCCTAGCCGCCGGAGCTTTACCGGGGTGCTGCATGTGCCCATGGTTCGGCCTAGCCGCCGGGGCTTTACCGGGGCGCTGCATGTGCCCATGGTTCGGCTTAGGCACTGCATGGGAGTGCCGGGGCAGGTGGTTAGGCTTTGCTCCATGGTGCTTGCCATGCGGATGGTGTACTGGGGCGTGCATGCCACCCGGCGGGCGGTGGTGCGGTCTGTGCCCGGCCGGGTACCGGGGCGGTGCGCTCACATGCCGTACATGTGGGGGATAATGCCAGTGCCCATGGTACCACGGAGCCGGCCCCCATAGCGGTACCATGCAGGCCGCCGTAATAGCGGCAAAGGTGAAAATCGCCACACCATCCGGCGTATATCCGTACACCGGGCGCCCGTAGCTATACCCGTAAATAGGGAATCCATTCACATCGTAGCTTGCAGGAGTCCAAGCCACGGAGCTGTTGATGACCGTACCCCCGCTATATCCGGAACTTACCCCCACTCCCACATAGCTCAGGCGCATGTGGTCGCAGGAGCATAGGAGCACTGCGGCTCCGGCAAGCAGAGCCGTGATTTTGAATGGTGCTTTCATTGCCGTGTTTGCTTTTTGAGATTTGCCTTGCAATCGGCATCGGCCGATGCGTTCTGCTAGTATAGGCGCATGGGTGTTCTCTTTTATTTCAATTTTTCATTTATTTGCCCAAATTCCCTTAAAAAACTTCCCATACAGCGCGCAATAACGGGAAAAATCGCTAAATCTTGTAGTTTTGCTTGACGCCATGCCAAAATTGTGTAAAATAGCGCACCGCTTAACTTCAAACGTTACCTGAAAATCTTATGTCCAGAATCTGCAATATCACGTTTGCCATGCCGCACAAAGGCCGTCGCATTCATCGCTCCGGTCTTGCCAAGAAGAAGGGTGGTATCGGTCGTCACGTCACCAAGGTGGTGAACCGCACCGTGTATCCTAACCTTCAGGAGAAACGCGTTTGGGTGCCCGAACTCAACGGCGGTCGTGGCGGTTACCTCCGCATGAAGCTTTCCTGCAAGGCTCTTCGCACCATCTCCAAGAACGGTGCCTACAATACGCTCAAGAAAGCCGGTATTCTTTATTAATCCTTTTTTTGAACGTTGCGGCTACCTCTCGCGTCTATAACCCCAAATCGGACCTAGAGGTGCCGCCGGGCAGTTCCGAAATCGGACGCGGATGCACCTGCAGGGTACAACCCTGTACTTTACCCCTCAAAGCATTAAAGAAATGACCCCGCAACAGACCAAGATCGCGCTTCGCATTAACGATGACAACCTGAACCACCACCTGTGGAACAACCGCGGTGTGTGGTGGTGCCATGTAACCGTGCATAAACCGGATGCAACGGCAGAGCGTCTGCGCTTCTCCCTCAAGACTCGCGATATCGAGAAGGCTCGTCGTCTGCGCGACCGCATCTTTGAGGATATTCAGCGTCATTTCGGCATTGCTGCCTGAGGTGACGGCAACGGCTCCTGCATCCCGCTGCAGAAACAGCTGCCTGCCCTATCCCCATACCTTTAACACAAAACGTGCCGGATGCGTTCTGCCCCGGCGCGTTTTTTTATTCCGCAGAACCGCATGGTGCCGGAATTAACACTCGCCAAAGCTCGGCATAACAAGTAAAATACAGCCAATGAGCAGCATCAGACAATACACCGGAGGCTCCGTAGCCTGCAATGGATACCTCGTGGAAGGAACCGAGGGGAATTACATTGCCATAGATGCTCCGGAGGGCATGGCGGCATGGGTGCAGCGCACATTGCCTCCCGGTGGTAAGCTTACCCACCTGCTGCTTACCCACCAGCATTTCGACCACGTGCAGGATGCTGCCCTGCTGCAAAAGTGCACAGGCTGCCGCATTGTGGCGCAAGCGGCGTACAGCCCGCTGCTCACCTTGGAGACCGCTGCTGCTGCATGGGGGATTCCCCCGGTGCCGCCCTTCCGTACGGACGATGTGCTGGGCAACCACAGCGGCGTGGCTACATGGGCAGGTATGGAGTGGAAGTACTATTCCATCCCCGGCCATGCCACGGATGGTGCTGCCTATTATTGGGAGGCGGAGGAAGCCCTCTTCGTGGGGGATATTCTTTTTGCCGGCTCCGTGGGGCGCACGGATTTCCCGGGCGGAAGCATGGCCCAACTTGTGCGCGGTATACGCAGCCACCTGCTCCCTCTGCCCCCTTCCACAGCCGTGTATAGCGGCCATGGCCCCGCCACCTTCATAGGCGAGGAACAGCTCAATAACCCCTACATTTGCTGAGTACCCTTCCACACTCAATCAACAAGTTTACCCCCCCCAAAAAAAAGATGACATTCGAAGAATTAGGCCTCTCCGCCCCCATTCTGGAAGCCGTGAAGGATTGCGGCTACGAAGCCCCCACTCCCATTCAGGAGCAGGCTATCCCGCATGTTATGCAGGGAAGAGATGTCATCGGTGCCTCCCAAACAGGTACCGGCAAATCGGCAGCTTTTGCCTTGCCTCTGCTTAGTGGTATTACCCATACCGGCCAGCCCCAAGTACTTGTGTTGGAGCCCACTCGCGAGCTGGCAGACCAGCTGGCCGAATCTTTCCGCACCTATGCCGCGCACACGGATATCACCGTGGGACTGCTCTACGGCGGTGTGGGTTATGGCAAGCAGACGGAGGAGCTGCAAAAGGGTGTGGATGTGGTGGTGGCCACCCCCGGCCGCCTTATCGACCATTTTTACCGTGGTCACATGAAGTTCAAAGCTGTGAAGGCTCTGGTGCTGGACGAGGTGGACCGCATGACGGACATGGGCTTCCTGCCCATTGTGCGTAAGATTGTGAATCTTTGCCCCTGGGAAGGACGCCAAACTCTCTTCTTCTCCGCCACCATGCCGCAAATCCTGCAAGGCTTTGCCAAGTGGTGCCTTACGGATCCGGTGGAAATTGCCATTGCCCGCCGGGAAGTGGCTAGCACCATCTCCCACGCCTTTTACCCCGTGGGCTTGGACCAGCGGGATGATTTACTGCTGGCCCTCATCAAAGCCACGGATTTCCAAAACCTCATGATATTTACCCGCACCCGCAAGGAGGCCGATTCCGTGGGGCAAATGCTCCGCAATGCCGGCTGGGGGGAGGAAGTCACCGTCATGCACTCCGATATTCCCCAGAAAGAGCGCATGGCTGCCCTTAAAGGCTTTAAGGAGGACCGCTTCCGTATCCTCGTGGCCACGGACGTGGCCGCCCGTGGCATCGATATCAACGGCGTTACCCACGTAATCAACTACCGCGTACCGGAAAACCCGGAGGACTATGTACACCGCATTGGCCGCACCGGCCGCGCCGAGGCAAGCGGAGATGCCTTTACCCTCCTTACCGCCGATGAGGTGGACTTTGCCAAGAGCGTGGAACTCTTCATTAACCGCAAGATTGCCCGCCGCAAGCTGGAGGGCTTCGATTATGCCTATACAGCTTTGCTGGAGGAGGGACCTGTGCGCCCGCTTCGCAAGGCACGTCCTGCGGCACCGCGCCGCCGGCGCCGTTAATTTTCCTGCCATATGCGCGTTATCGGCATCGATCCTGCCATACGCAACACGGGCTACGCCGTGTTGGAGGGGGATTTTCGCACCCCGCGCGCATTGGATTACGGCACGCTTTCCCTGCCGCAGCGCATGCCGCAGAGCGAATGTCTGCTGGCCATTCACGAGCATGTATGCAGCCTGATTGAAACATGGCAACCGGATGAGTTGGCCATCGAAGGTATCATCTACGTACAATCCCACCGCACAGCCATTTCCATGGGCTCTGCCCGCTGTGCCACCGTGTTAGCCGCTGCACGCCATGGCCTCAAAATAATGGAATACCCCCCCACCTGCATTAAACTCGCCACCGTGGGGCGGGGAAGTGCCGGTAAACAGCAAGTGGCATTCATGATGCGTGCCCTGCTGCAACTCTCGGAAACACCCGCCCCGGATGCGGCGGATGCCCTCGCCATAGGCTACTCGCACCTAGCTGCCACGGACCCCCTGCGGGCGCATGTCTTCCGCGACCGCAAATACATATAAGCTCACCTCTCTTCCTTCTTGGGGCGGGTCAGGTACTTCATCAAAGCGTAGAGCAGAGCAAGCAGCACCACGCCAATCACTACCAAGTGGGATTCCGCCTTCACCGCATGCACCAGCTCCTCCGGAGAATTCAGAATACCGGGGTGCGCCCGCCCCACCTTGTCCCCAAACCAAGCCAGCACCCAGCACCAAATAGCAGAACCACTGATGGTGGCCAGACTGAAGGTCAGGAAATTCACCTTGGCTAAACCTGCGGGAATAGAAATCAAATGCCGAATGACCGGCAGAAAACGCGCAAAAAATATGCCTGCGGAGGAATATTTGTTCATAAACAACTCCGCTTTTTCCACCTTGTGCGGCGGCATCAGAAAATACTTTCCGAAACGGTAGATAAATGGGCGTCCCAGATACAGCGCCATCACATACATCACCACGGAACCTATATAAGAACCCACCGTGCCGGCCAGCACCACCCCCCAGAAACTCATCTCCGCCCCCTCCAGTGCTGCGGCAATCGCCGCCGGAGGTACCACCACCTCGCTCGGTACGGGAATGATGGAACTCTCCATTGCCATCAGGATGATAACCCCCCAGTACCCCCAATCGCGGATACACTCCATGCAAAGAAGCAAAAATTCGTGCATGGGCGTATTATGCACAGATGCAGCAAGAAATAAAGTCTTTTCTTGCCATGGCCGCCGCTGCATGGTAGAGTACTCCTATGAAACTCTTTGTGGTAGCCGGCGAGAAAAGCGGCGATAAACAGGGCGCATTGGTGATTCAGGAACTACTGGCGCGCCGCCCCGGGTTGCAAATCTCCGGCTTGGGCGGTAGCCGCATGCACTCCCTTGCCCCGGAGGTGGAAGATTGGACAGACCAAGCCGCCGTCATCGGCTTTGTGGAGGTACTGCGCCACATTCGCTTCTTTGCCCGCAAACTCCGCGAAACCACGGAACGCATTGCCCGCGAAAAACCGGATTGCCTGTTACTTATCGACTACCCCGGCTTCAACCAGCGCCTTGCGGAGAGAGTGCGCCAAGTATCCCCGGATACCAAAATTGCCTATTTTATTGCCCCCATGGTGTGGGCTTGGCACAAGGAGCGAGTACCCAAATTGGCACGCGTGTTGGATTTGATGCTCTGCACCTTCCCCTTCGAAAAACCCATTTTCGAAGCCGCCGGCCTACGCACCGAATTTGTGGGCCACCCCCTGGTGGACGACATCTTGGAAACCCGCCGTACAGGCGTGCGGGAGAAAGGACTTATCGGCCTATTCCCCGGCAGCCGTAACCGAGAGGTAGAGCGCATCTTCCCCATCTTCATCCAAGTGGTGAAAGCCCTGCACACCCTCCACCCGGAATGGCGCTTTGAAACCTCCGCCAGCTCCGAGAAACTGGCCGCAACCATGCGCCGCATGGCTGCGGAAGCCCACATGCCCGCCGAACTCATTAACATTTGCCCCGGCAGCTACCACGACCTTATGGACCGCGCGGAAGCCGCCCTTGTTACCTCCGGTACCGCCACGCTGGAAGCCGCCATACACGAGCTTCCTTTTGCCCTCGTATACCGCGTGGCTTGGGGCACTTACCTCATGGGCCGCCTCCTCCTCACCATCAAATACATCGGTATGGTCAATATCCTGGTGGACCGCCCCGTCACCCGCGAACTCATCCAGCAGGATTTCAACGTGGAAAACTGCATTGCGGAGTTAGAGCGCCTCATCACCCCGGAAACCCGCGCCAAAGTGCAGGCCGAAATGGCAGAATCCGTGGCTACCCTTGGCAGTGGCGGTGCCGCCACCAAAGCGGCGGAAGCCATCCTCTCCCTCCTCCCGCAGGAGTGATTAACGAAATTTCTGCTATTGAAATTGCAATGATTGAAAATGGAATAGGCGGTGCCAATACCAGAACAGGCCTCATCTTTGAGGGCAAAACGGATTTGCGAAGTTTTTTGAACAAACAAAAAGGGTATTCTTGCCCGGATAATGATTTGGGATGGGTTGATGTGCAATACAATAATGAATGGGTTGCCTCAATCTTTAAAAAGTATGCGTTTTACCGTTTTCTTGACTACCGTAAGGTGGAATATAAGAATATACTTTCTAAGAAATTATTACCCGATGATGCAATTTATGTAGTTGTTAATAACACTTTTTTCATTATTGAGTGTAAGTTTCAGAAAACGAGTGGTTCTGTGGATGAGAAGTTGCAAACCTGTGATTTTAAGAGAAAGCAATATAGAAAGTTGCTTGCTCCGCTAAACATGGAGGTTGAGTATATATATTTACTCAACGATTGGTTCAAACAGCCTGCGTATAGGGATGTCTTGGATTATATCATATCCGTGGGCTGCTCATTTTATTTTAACTATATTCCATTGAGCAGACTAGGATTACCTGTTCCGAATTAATGGAGCTTACAAGTTCGCTAAATCTTTGATTTTCGCACAGTAATATCGTCGTTTTTCTGCATCGTTTAGTTCTAATCTGCGAGCTTTCGCCATATGAAGGTATTGTTCCTCGATGTCGAAACCGAGAAAGCGACGATTAACCAGATTCGCAGCAATTCCTGTTGTCCCACTTCCACAGAAAGGATCGAGAACCCACGCATTCGTTGGAGTTGAGGCTAAGATGATGCGCGTGAGGAGGGATAATGGTTTCTGAGTAGGGTGTTTCCCACATGACTTTTCCCATGGTGCAATGCTCGGCAAGTGCCACACGTCAGTCATCTGTTTGGCCCCATTGATTTTACGCATTAGTTCATAGTCGAAATAGTGCGGCTTTTTGTGATGTTTTCGTGCCCAAATAACAAACTCTGAGGAATAGGTGAAAAACCTGCACGATATGTTAGGTGGAGGGTTTGTTTTCACCCAGGTGACGATATTGAGAATTTTAAATCCTAATTTGGTCAATATATTAGCAATGCTGAAAATATTATGATAAGTGCCGGATATCCATATAGTGCCGCTATCAGATAGTTTTTCACGGCAAGCGGAAAGCCACTTCATATTGAATGTGTTGATATATTCCGGGCTATCCGCTTTATCCCATTCTCCCTTGTCAACGCAGACTATCTTCCCGGATTGGTAGCTTATTCCTCCATTGCTCAAAAAATAGGGAGGATCGGCGAAAATACAATCAAATTTGAAATTAAATTGCCGCAGTAATTCAGCACAATCTCCGTGTATTAACGTGTAATCCTGCTCCTCGGATTTAAAATAAGAGTTTAGCATATCGGGAGAATTATTTGCAATCAACTCTCTAGTGGTAACTCTGCGAAGTCCTTGATGGCATCTTTGTAGCTGCGAACAAGAATTTCTGTCAATTTACCTCGTTTAGTCGCATTAGCATTGATGCATCGGGATGCCCATACTCTTTCAATGGAATAAGCGGCATAAAGATCATCGAAAAACGAGTCACAAGCATCCTTGCCTCGCCCATCTGAATTACTGAGCATGAAATATGCTCCAGCTCGATGAATACGGTCACAAAACTGCTTAAGGCGAATTTGAGCAGAGTCGTTGAAATCTTCCTTGCTGTAATTGTTGAAACTGGATGTGTTGCTTAGGGGACGATAGGGTGGATCAAAATAGAACAAGGTTTTTCCCTTGATCTTTTCGAATGTTTCCTCGAAGTCTCCGTTCATGATTTCAACGTTTTTGAGGAGTTCGCTATCTGCATAAATAACCTCTTCATTAAAAAATGAGGGACTTTCGTATTTACCGAAGGGAACGTTGAATCCTCCCTTTTTGTTGACTCGGTATAGACCATTAAAGCACGTTCGGTTCAAAAAGAAGAATAATACAGTATTTTCAAGTTTGCTCAACGATTTTGTGTTAAACTGTTCTCGTATGCGGTAATATAATTCCTTGCGTGCTTTTTCGTTTGATAGACAATCGTATTCCTGTTGAAGGGAGCGAAGCTGAGTGATGAGTTCATACGGTCTATCACGTACTATTTCATAGCACGTGGTTAAATCTGTATTAATGTCGTTGATGACAGCTTTCCGGATGTTAGGGTAGCTGCTGAGCATGTGAAACAGCATGGCTCCACCGCCGATGAATGGTTCAATGTAGGTGACATCGTCCCACTGCCGGAAATTGAGCGGCAGCAAGTCATCCAGTTGACTAATCAACTGGCCTTTGCCTCCGACCCATTTGATGAATGGTTTTGCATTTGGCATATTTCGTCATGAAGCATGAGCGTTCGTGTATGCTCAGCGAATGAAGTTTAGCAAAAAGAGAGCTGTGTTCAAGTCTTTATCGCATTTCGGAGTAGTTTCTGCCGGCGGATAGGAGTTGACCCGCAGGGCAAGCTCTGGTAAAATGCAGCCATGGATTTATCTGCCTTCCGCGAAGAGTACCTGAAGGATACCCTGCATCGCAGGGATTTGGCGGCTACACCATTTGAGCAGTTCGACCGCTGGTTCAAGCAGGCATTGGAATCCGGCATCCCGGAGCCAAATGCTATGAGCATTGCCACCTGCACCCCGCAGGGGATGCCTTCCCTGCGTACCGTACTCCTCAAGTATTACGATGACCGGGGCTATGTATTTTTTACGAATTATACCAGCCGCAAAGCGCGGGAGATAGAAGCCAACCCGGAGATGTGCATGCTGCTTCCGTGGGTCACCTTGGAACGCCAGATTATCGTGTACGGCCGTGCGGAGAAAATAAGCCGTGCGGAAACTCTGCGGTACTTTCTTACCCGCCCGCACGAATCCCAGCTGGGGGCGTGGGTTTCGCACCAGAGTCAAGTGATTTCCACGCGTAAGCTGCTTATGATGAAACTTCAGGAGTTGAAACATAAGTTTGCGGAAGGGCAGGTGCCTTTGCCGGATTTTTGGGGGGGATACCGCATTGTTCCGCACCATATGGAATTTTGGCAGGGCGGTCCCGGCCGCGTTCACGACCGCTTTATGTACACCCGGCAGGAGGATGGCTCCTGGGGTATTGAGCGTTTGCAACCCTGAGTCCCCCCCTATGCCTATTACTATCCCATCGTATGCCCTTGCTGTGGTTGAGCGCTTGGAGCGTTACGGCTTCGAGGCGTATGTGGTGGGTGGGTGCGTGCGCGATTCCCTCATGGGAAGAGTGCCGCAGGATTGGGATGTGTGTACCAATGCACTGCCGGAGGAGGTGCTGCGCGTATTCCGCCGCTTTCACGTCATCAAAACCGGTTTGCAGCATGGCACCGTCACCGTAATGAGTGAGCAGCAGCCCGTGGAAGTAACCACCTACCGCGTGGATGGAGAGTATACTGATAACCGCCACCCGGATGCCGTGCATTTTGTCTCCCGGGTGGAGGAGGACCTTTCCCGCCGGGATTTTACCATCAACGCCATGGCATACAGCCCCACACGAGGGCTGGTGGATGCTTTTGATGGGCGGCAGGATTTGGCTACCGGGCTCATCCGCTGCGTGGGCGAGGCGGATGCCCGATTCAACGAAGATGGCTTGCGGCTGCTGCGGGCATTGCGTTTTGCATCCCGCTTTGGTTTTGGCATCGAGCGGGAAACGGCCTTTGCCATTCACCGCAACCGCCACCTGTTGGAGAACGTGAGTGCGGAGCGCATTTTCAAGGAACTCAAGGGAATTTTGGCAGGGGAGGGCATTGCCCAGATGATGCTGGCCTTCCCGGATGTCTTTTCCGTCATCATCCCGGAGCTGGCTCCCAGCATAGGTTTTCAGCAGTGCAACCCGCACCATTGCTACGATGTGTGGACGCATTTGGCCCATGCCGTGCAGGCTGCTCCCGCCGGGGACGATGTGCTGCGGCTTACCCTGTTGCTGCACGATGTGCAAAAACCTGCCTGCTTCCGCATGGGGGAGGATGGGCGCGGGCATTTCCGGGGGCATGCTGCCGCCGGGGCGGAGGTGGCGCGTTCCGTGTTGCGCCGCCTTAAGAGTGATAACGCCACCATGGAGGATGTGGTGGCTCTTGTGCGGGTGCATGATGATGCCATGCCCACCACTCCGGCAGGCATGCGGCGGCTGGTGGGGCGTTTGGGCTTGCAGAACGTGCAGCGCCTTTTGCTCGTGAAACGGGCGGATTGCTCGGCGCAATCATCCTACAAGCAGGAGGAGAAATTCCGTCTGCTGCGGGAATCTCACCTGCTGCTGGAGGAAGTGCTGGAAGCAGCCCCGGCATTCACAATTAAGGATTTGAGCATCAATGGCCGGGATTTGATGCAGCTAGGCATGCAGCCCGGCCCTGCCATGCGAAATATACTGGAGCGTTTGCTGGCCGAGGTGCAGGAGGAAACCCTGCCCAATACCCGTGATGCTCTTCTTCCCCAAGCCCGGAAATACCTCTCTGCCGATGAATCCTCTCTTTGAAAAAGAAGTACCGCGCCCTAAGGTGTTAGCATCACCCTATCCTCGCATCTGTGCCTTGTTGCTGAGCCTGTTTATCTTCCTCGGAATGGGCGGGCTGCATCGCATCTACGTCGGCCGGAGAATCTCCGGCCTGCTGCAGTTGGTTACCTGCGGCGGCTTTTTCATATGGCAGGGCATGGATATGGTGCGCATCCTGCTTTGTTTATTCCGGGATAAGGAAGGCCGCATTCTGGTCTGACTCCCCCTCCCTTAGCGCACCAGCACCCCGGGTTCCCCGCTCATTCCCGTGGCGGAAATCGGGCGTACGGCAATGCGGTCCAGCGTTTGCTCCACTTGGCGGGGCAGGGTAACGCCATAGCAATTTCCCGGCAGCACATGCATGGTGAACCAGCGCCCGCGGCTCCCCACCTGCACCACCCATTTGCGGGCTTTGCCATCCCCTCTCCAGCTTAGGCGGCAGCCCTCCGCCGTGTAGGCGGCGGATACTCCCGGGCGTGCCGGGCGGGCGGAACCGCACCAAGGCATGGGCGGCGGCACTGCCAGAGTGGGGTACATTTGTTGCAGCACTCTCTGCACGCCGCCCCGGTTTGTGCCCAAGGATTTCCAGCTCCAAAAGAGCTGCCCGCTGCTTTGGCGTGCCAGCTTGCGGGAGAAAGCAATTTGGCGGCCTATTTCGGAAGCCGGGCGCCCGGGGTCCTCCTTACTGTCGATACGCACCGAGGCAATCCCCGGCCACACCGGGCGGGAGGGATTCACGCCGCTCCACCATTCCATAAGCGCCGGGAAACTCTGCGGCCCCTTGCAGCGCCAGTACAGCTGGGGTGCCAAATAATCCACCCAGCCGCGCTCCAACCACTTGCGGGCATCGCAGGCCAGATGCTCGTAAGCATTCACCCCGGCCTCCACCTCGGCAGGGTAGCCCGGTTGCCAAATGCCGAAGGGGCTAATCCCCACACGCACCCAGGGTTTAAGCTCTTTTACTTGGCGGTACAAACTTTGCACAAAAGAATCAATCACCGCCCGGCGCTGGGCAGGCGTGCGCCCATCCGCCACATTGTGGTGGGGCGGGTAGGGGTAAAAATAATCATCCAGATGCACCCCATCCACATCGTAGCGGCGCACCACATCCGTCACCACCCCCAGCACGTGTTGCTGCGCGGCCTTGCTGGAGGGATTCAGCATCATCGTGCTGCCGGCTTTGAGCAGCTTGTGGCGGCCGGAGCGTGCCACATGCCCGCGCCCCACGGGCTTATTGCTCACCGTGGCGCGGAAGGGGTTAAACCATGCATGGATTTCGATGCCGCGCTTGTGCGCCTCCGCAATGGCAAAGGCCAGCGGGTCGTACCCCGGGTGGGTACCCGCCCCGGAGAGCCAGGCACTCCACGGCTCCAGGCGGGAAGCATACACAGCATCCGAATTAGGCCGTACCTGCAATATCAAAGCATTGAGCCGCAGGCGATCCGCCTCCTGAATAATACGCAGTAATTCCGCCTTTTGCTGCCCGGCAGATAAGCCGGCTCGCGAAGGCCAATCCAAATTAAACACCGTGGCTACCCAAGCCGCGCGAAACTCTCGCACAGGCTCCGGCACCGGCGCTCCCGCCTGCTGCCACCCCAGCAGGGGCAGCGCCGCCAGCAGCGGAAGCAGCACATTATAAAGCACAAATCGAATCACCCCGCCAGCATACCTCATCCCATACCACTGTGCAAGGGTGATGACTGAATTCTCTCCTGCCGAGTGGGGGAATTCAGTCATCGCCCTTGCGTGCGTTCAGGGAATGCGGTACACTGGCAAAAACTATGCTGGAACACCCCTTTCTCGATGATACGCAACTGCCTGCCTGGTCCCAAATGAGCCCGGAAAAGGCACGCACGGATATACGTCTGGCTATTAGCCGCGCTCAGGAAGCACTGGAAACCATTTGCACCGTGCAGGAGCCGAATTACCAAAACACCTTTGCCGCCTTGGAAGCCGCCCCGGCAGAGCTGATGCGCGGCTGGCAGCGCCTGAACCACCTGCGCTCCGTGATGGACTCCCCGGAATTGCGCGAAGTTATTAACGAACTCATGCCGGAAGTCGTCATGTTCTCCAGCAGCATGACCCTCAACCCCCGCCTGTACGCCGTACTTCGCCAAGCGGCGCAAGCCCCCTTCGTGCAAGAGCTGGATGCCGTACGCCGCCGCTTTGTGCAGGAAACACTGGAGGATTTCCGCGAGAGCGGTGCCGAGCTGCCCGAGGAGAAAAAACAACGCTACGCCGAATTATCCGCCGAGCTGGCCATGCTCTCCCAGCAGTTCGGAGAAAAAGTATTGGATTCCACCAACGCCTGGGAATACATCACCCCGGATGCGACCGAGCTGGCCGGTCTGCCGGATTCCGCCCGCGAAGCCGCCCGGCTGGATGCTCTGGCACACGGCCATGGCTCGGAAACCGCCCCGCAGTGGCGCTTCTCCCTGCAATTTACCAGCGTGCAGCCCGTACTTACCTTTGCGGAAAACCCCACCCTGCGGGAGCGTGTGTGGAGAGCCATGAACAGCAAAGGTACAGGAGAATACGATACCTCCACCATCATCAACTCCCTCCTCACCCTCCGGGCGGAAAAAGCCGCCTTGCTGGGCTACGAATGCTATGCCGACTATGCCACCTCCCGCCGCATGGCCGGCAGCGGGCAGAACGCCTTGGACTTTATCGACCGCCTGCATGCACAGGTACGCCCCGCCTATCTGGAGGAAATGGAAACCCTGCGCCGCTTTGCGGAGGAGCAATCGGGCAGTCCCATGCCGGTGCTGGAGCCCTGGTCCGTAGCCTATTGGAGCGAGAAACGCCGCAAGGCCCTGTACGATTTTGATACGGAGGAACTGCGCCTCTACTTCTCTATGGAGAAAGTATTGCAGGGCATGTTCTCCATATACGCCGGGCTGTACGGCATCCGCTTTACGGAGCAGCCCACCGCCTGCCTTAGCCCCGGAGACCCCCTTCCGGAAGGCTGCGTGGAAACCTGGCACCCGGAGGTTAAATTCTACCTCGTACACGATGCGGAAAGCGGGGAACACCTCGGCTCCTTCTACACCGATTGGCACCCGCGAGAGGAAAAGCGCGCCGGCGCATGGATGGATGCCCTCTCCACCGGCCTCCCCCCCATGGGCACCACCCCGCGCGTACCTCATCTGGCCCTCATGTGCGGAAACATGAGCAAACCCACCGCAGATAAACCCGCCCTGCTTACCCATATGGAGGTGGAAACCGTGTTCCACGAATTCGGCCACCTGCTGCACCAAGTGCTGAGCAACGTGCCGGTGCGTGCCTTGGGCGGCTGCAACGTGGCATGGGATTTCGTGGAACTGCCCAGCCAAATCAACGAAAACTGGACCTGGGAACGCGAGGCCTTGGACCGCTACGCCTGCCACTGGCAAAGCGGAGCCACCCTCCCCGAGGCGCTGAAGGATAAAATGCTCGCCGCGCGCAATTACGGTGCCGCATCCTTCTTTATGCGCCAGCTCAGCTTTGGTAAAATAGATTTGGAACTGCACACCCATACCGCCCGATATCTGAACCGCGATGTGGAAGAAACGGACCGCGCCATCCTGGCCGATTACCGTGTACCCATGAGTGAGCAGGGGAACAGCGTTCTGCGAGCCTTTTCCCACATTTTTGATGGCGGCTACGAATCCGGCTATTACTCCTACAAATGGGCCGAAGTGCTGGAGGCCGATGCCTTCTCCCGATTTACCTCAGAGGGTATCTTTAACCCCGCCACCGGGCGAGATTTCCGCCGCTGCATCCTCTCCCAAGGAAATAGCCGCCCCGCTGCTGAACTGTATCGCGATTTCATGCACCGCGACCCGGATACCACCGCCTTACTGCGCCGCTGCGGCATCCTGTAATACCGCCCGGCACTCCCCTCAAAAAAAATCGGCACTTCCCGCCACAACCGGGGAGTGCCGATTTTGCCATATAAAAGCAACTCAGGGCATCTTCGGCCAGCCCAAGCACTGGTGTACCACCACGAGGTGGTCCGCCGGCAAATGCAGCGCCCGTGCCAAAGCCGGGGCATCAATCATCGCCCGCACCACGCAGGATAAGCCCCGCCACGTGGCATACAAGTACACATTCTGGTAAGCAGAACCCACATGGCACAGCCCCCCGCGGTCATCCCTCACCACATACAGCAAATGCACCGGCGCATTCGTCACAAAATCCTGCCGCGCACAAAGCGGAATCAAATTCTCCCCCGTCACCTTCACCAGCCGGTGCTGCTCCCCCTCGTAGCGCCACGCCCCCTCCGGCGTGAGCAGGTACAACTGCATATTCTGCAAATTGCGGGAAGTAGGAATAGTGCGCTTCCCATGGACGTTCTGCCCCCAGGCCACCCACAAAATCTCCCCTAGTAGCTGCTCCTCCACCGTGCGCCCCGCATCAAAATCCCGGGAAGAATGGCGCGTGGCAATCGCCTCCATCAGCGGCATCCCCCCTGCCTGCACAGGCGCCGGCAGCACCCGCTCCTCCTCCCCCCCTTGAATGGGAGCCAATCCCATGGCCAGAAGCCCCATTAGCATTTGCATCCGTTTCATCATCCTTGCATTCTAGCAGCTTCCACCCCATTGAAAAGAAAAATCCGCCCTCCCTGCACAAAAACTTTTTTAGAAATAATCCAAATAAAAACACTATCCGGCACGGAACAGGCTTGCATAAGCGGGGGATAGCTGGTAGAATGGGCTGCCTTGCAAGCAGTATCACCCTACCAGAATCCCCTCTGGCCGGATGCCGAGTGGGATGTTTCCGGCGCGTTCGTGAACGACCGCGAGCTGGTGGCCTTTTTTGATTTCTGCAAGCACCTGCTGGGCTTCGAGCCATACCACATCGTGCATGGCTCCCCACTGTGCGTATGGAACTCCGGGCGAGTACTCAAGCACCTCCTGCGAGAGGCGGAGGAAGTCCGTACCGCCGGGTTGGAGTACGAGAAACGCCGCATAGCCGTCTACCTCACCTTCACGAACCTCCTCCTCAAGGAAGAGCATCTGAGCGACAGCTTCTCCAATGCCATCTGCACCTTCTTCTCCCGCCACAACCCCACCGGGAGAAACGCCGTCATCCTGGCCAACGACCTCCTGCGCGACCACCTGCGCCGCGAATTTCCCACCCTGCGCCTCATCTCCTCCATCCTTAAAATCACCAACGGTGGCGGCAAAGGCAAACCGGATGCCTACCTCCGCCTGGCAGAACAGTACGACGAGGTGATGGTACACCCGGATGACGTGTTGAATTACCCCCTTCTGGAACAACTGGAAGAGAAGGAACGCTACATCCTGCTGGTGAATGAGTATTGCATCCGGAATTGCCCGCTCCGTGCCTTCCACTACACCTCCCTCTCCCACTCCGCACTCAACTTCATGGGTTACAACGACGAGGAATTCACCCGGCGCCAATCCACCAACGGCTGCCAAGACCTCGGCACCCTGCTGCACCACCCCACCAAGAACGTACTTGCCCTCAACACCCCGGAAATCCGCCGCCTGCGCGAACTGGGATTCCGCCATTTCAAACTCCAAGGCCGCGGCCACGCCAACGCCTCCTCCATCCTCTTCGATTTGCTGCGCCTGGTCCTCCGCACGGATGCCCCGGAAGAAAACGCCATGCACCGCATGGGGCAAATCTTCTGGGAATCCCTGCTGCCCCCCACCTCCCGCTCATGACTGCCCCCGCTGAACCCCTTGCCCCCCGTCTCCCGGATTACTTGCCCGGCGCCTGCTGGACAGTGGGCGGCGGCCTGCGCTTTGATCGCGGCGTGCAAACCATAGCCTCCTTTCTGGGAAAAATCTCCGGTGCCGGTTTGGATAGAGTGCAAGCCGTGGCACCCTGTGCATGGTCTCTGGATTGGTATGTGCAGCGCCGCCCGCTGGCATACAACGATATATGCGAAGCCTTCGAAACCTATGCCCGCATGGGCATGGGCGTTGTCCTCGTATTCGATAACCCATGGATTCCGCAGGAAAGCATGGCGGACCCCTACGGTCTCTCCCTCGTGCAGGAACTGTACAAGCGCGACCGCATCCGCAAAAACGCCGTTTGCGTAGCCTGCGATGCCCTGGCAGAGCAACTGCGCGCCGCCTGCCCGCATCTCCCCATCTACTGCCACGAAAACCGCCTCGTGGCAGAGCAGGGGCGCCGCAGCCCCCGGCTGTACAACAGCCTGCTCACCCGCTACCGGCGCATCACCCTGCACCCGGCGGATGCCGCCCGCCCGGCCATCCTCTCCGCATTGGAAGACCCCGCCCGCATCGATATCGTCGTGAACGATTCCTGCCTCCGCACCTGCCCGGTGCGCCGGGAACACCTGCAACTCCTTGCCGCCCTGCGCCGCTCCCCGTACGATACTACCCTCATGGCACAGCGTGCCTCCCTCATCGCCCGCACCGGCTGCATGAACCCGCAGCCCGGCCAGCCCGCACAGAATGCCAGCTGCAACATCCCCCGCAGCGAATTGGCACAGCTGCATGCCGCCGGATTCCGCAGCTACATCATCCAGAGCCAGCTCTTCCGCAACGAGATGACCCTCCTTTGGGACATCCTCCAATGCCGCCTCCCCCACACCCCGGAGCAGAGCAACAAAATGGCACTCATTGCCAACTCCGCCATGGCTGAATTCGGCAAACCGGCCGGAGACCTCCCCAGTGGCCTCCGCCAATTCTCCTTTTCCAATATAGAATAATCCCCCCCACCACCAACCATGAAACACCTGCCTGTATTTACATCCGAATCCGTAGGCGAGGGGCACCCCGACAAAGTAGCCGACCTCATCTCCGATGCCATCCTGGATGCCTGCCTGGAGCAAGACCCCGCCAGCCGCGTGGCCTGCGAAACACTGGTGAAGGATAGCCACGTTATCCTGGCCGGGGAAATCACCACCACCGCCGCACCGAATTACGAACGCATCGTGCGCGATACTATCCGCTCCATCGGCTACCGTACCCCGGCGGACGATGCCCTTTTTAACGCAGAAAGCGTCACTATCCTCAACCTCCTCTCCACCCAGAGCCCGGATATTGCCCAAGGTGTGGATGCCCGTGCTGCAGATGGCAAGGAAGGCGCAGAGCAGGGCGCCGGCGACCAGGGAATCATGTTCGGCTATGCCTCCAACGAAACCCCGGAGCTTATGCCCGCCCCTGTCATGTTCTCCCACCGCATCATGCAGGAACTGGCTCGCGTGCGCCACAGCGGGGAAATCCCCTGGCTCCGCCCGGATAGCAAAAGCCAGGTGGCCGTGGAATACGACTCTGATGGACGCCCCGCCCGCATCCTCAACGTTGTCCTCAGTACCCAGCATACGGACGATGTGGACAACACCACCATCCGCACCTTCTGCACAGAACTCATCCGCCGTGTCCTCCCTGCAGAACTCCTCACCCCAGACACCGAATTCTTTATCAACCCTACCGGTCGCTTCGTCATAGGCGGTCCCCATGGGGACTCCGGGCTCACCGGTCGTAAAATCATCGTCGATACCTACGGCGGCATGGGACGCCACGGCGGTGGTGCCTTCTCCGGCAAGGATTGCAGTAAGGTGGACCGCTCCGGCGCGTACATGTGCCGTTGGGTTGCCAAGCATGTGGTCGCCGCCGGCCTGGCAGACCGCTGCGAACTCCAAGTAGCCTATGCCATCGGCAAAGCGGACCCCGTCTCCATCCTTGTGGATGCCCAATCCGCAGGAGAACTCCCCATCCCCGAGCAGGAAATCATTGCGCGCATCAACCGTGCCTTCTCCTTCAAACCTGCAGATATGGAGCAAGCCCTCGGCCTCCGCCGCCCCATCTTCCGCCGCACCACAAACTACGGCCACTTCACCAAGGCAGACCTTCCCTGGGAGCAGTTGGACCCCGCCCGCCTGGCCATCCTGCGCGGCGAATAAACAGCCCCGGCACACCTTCCCCCGGCGGGTTGCACCCCTTTCCCCGGTGCAGCCCGCCTTTTTTTGCTTAAGCCGCTGCCCCATCCGCCCGGAGTAAGAAAAAAGAGCTGCCCCGTGTGCGGAGCAGCTCGTGTAGAGGGAAAAAGCGTTGCAGCTTATTAGCGGCGACGGCGAGCAGCCAGACCGGCCAGAGCCAGCAGGCTCAGCGTAGCCGTGGCAGGCTCCGGAACAGCGGGTGCTACGGTAGAGACCGTAATGCTCATGTCCGGAGCATATGTTGTGGAAGCCAAAGACTTCTGCCCACCGAGAAAACCCCAATTGGCAGAGTTGCCACTAGTCAGAGAACCACCGCAGGCTGCGAGATGCCCGGAGTAGTATTGACCGGCGGGTACCACAGTCTCACCTGCCACCCAAGCGTCGTCACTGGCGGAGGTCGTCATGTATGCATAGTAGGTCTTAGTGGTATCGAGGGTGATGGAATTGCCGAAATCGAACACAGCCAAATCGGAACCATCAGCCTTCGTGAACACATCGGAGGAGCCCAGGTAGGTATTGGTATCATCCGTGATGTACAGAACACGATCGTCAGCCAGATTGTAATTACCGCCGCGCTCCAGAAGGGAGATGGAGCCCAGCGTTACCTGAGGCGTCAGCTCACCACCAAGAACATCGAAACGCTGCGTATCGGCGGAAGCCAGCGTGAACACCACACCGCAGTAGGAACCACCTTGAGTCCCACCGTAGGAAGGAACAGTGTCGAAGGTCAGTTCGCTACCCATGGCACAGGTAGCGGCGGCAAGAAGGGCAATAAGAGTCTTCTTCATGTCGTTTTTCTTTCTATATGTTAATGTGTTATATATGTTTACCTCGGGCGGAATACTTCCTCGCGCGGTGGAATAGGTACTCCGCTCCAATGCGGCCGCAGTATATCGCTTTTCTAATGCGATGTACATTCGATGCTTAAAATTTGTAAAAATAATCTAGGTGAACTATAAACGTAAAATCAGTAATAAGAAATTATATTACTTATGATATTATTTTTCTGTTTTAATTAAAAATAAATAGAGAGTCCGTAGGGTATTTATTAGAATATAAATGATATTAATGAGTAATTTCCATAAAGTTCATTGTCGATATTTTAATAATATGAAACCTTGCATGCTTTTTTGAAGGCGGGGGAGGGGACGAGTGCATCATCGTGCATTGTAGACTTTTTTAATGATTTGTAAAAAAAGTCTGTACATCGCATTAGAAAGGCGATATACTGCAGCTGCATTGGAGCGGAGTACCTATTCCACCGCGCGAGGAAGTATTGCGCCCGAGGTAAACATATATAACACATTAACATATAGAAAGAAAAACGACATGAAGAAGACTCTTATTGCCCTTCTTGCCGCTGCCACCTGTGCCATGGGTGTGACTCTTGAAGACGCTGCATACGTCACCACGGATTCTTCCATCGCACTCAGCCCTGCCGATAACAGCCTTTCCGCTGTGGTAACCCTGAATGTGGATGCCCTGAAGAACGTGATGCTTGCCGGTTCTTCTCCTGCAAAGTATACGCTGATTGATTTCCAGGACACTGATGGTAACGATATCGGCTTGCAGACAAACTACAGCTCCTCCCAAGGAAAGATTACATACTCCGGACTTTACGGCGCATGGAATCAGGGTGGTGCGTACACCCTTGGTATGAATGGTGCTGCCGAAGGGGGCAGCGGTATGGAGGCTGAATCCTTCTGGGCTGATGCAGTGGGAGCTTCCGCTGCCCTGACTTATTCTTACAACACCGGCACAACGGCCGTATTCACCATTAGCTATGCTGATGGCACCTCCGCCACGTTAGGTGGTGTGGCTAACACCTCGCTGAAAGGTACCGGTTTGACCGTTGATACCGTGCTGCTTGATAGTAATCTGGTAAGCAAGGCTTGGGTGTTCGACAGCGTTCTTAGCGTTGATGATGCCAAGGCTCTGACGATGGCTGCCATTCCCGAGCCCGCCACCGCCACGCTGAGCCTGCTGGCTCTGGCCGGTCTGGCTGCTCGCCGCCGCCGCTAATCGGAAGTTTTTTGAGCCGATATACTCAAACGGGTTGCTCCCTGCACGGAGCAACCCGTTTTGCATGCCGGTGCAGCCATAGCTTGGGCTTGACGCAGCGGAAGCGAGGGCTTATACTTGGGGCAGCGGCGGAGGCCGTGTTTTTTTTATGAGCAATGCAGCATTAACTCCGGAATTGATTCGTGCCGCGCTTACGACGGTGAAGTACCCGGGCTTTAGCCGGGATATTGTGTCCTTTGGGCTGGTGAAGGGGATAGAGGTGACGCCGGAGGGCGCAGTAACCATCGATTTGGTAGTGGAGAGCAAGAATGCGGACGTGCCGCGCTTTATTTACCAGAGCGTGATGACGGAGGTGAAGGAGCTGCCCGGGGTAAAGAAGCTGGATGTAAACATTCGGCATATTGAGCCGGATGTGAAAAAGAAGCAGGGTATTAACGATGACCCCGCAGCCTGGAAAACAGTAGTACCCGGGGTGCAGCATGTGGTGGCGGTCTCCTCCGGCAAGGGAGGCGTGGGTAAGAGTACGGTGGCGGTGAATTTGGCGGTGGCACTGGGGCGGCTCGGATACCGCACGGGATTGCTGGATTTGGATATTTACGGTCCCTCCATGGCGCAGATGTGCGGCACGAAGGAGCAGCCCGGCTGTAATGAAAAAGAACAATTCCTGCCGGTGGAGGTGCATGGTATCAAGATGCTTTCCATGGGGCTTATGCTGGATGAGGCGGCTCCCGTGGCGGTGCGTGGTCCGCTGGCTACGCGCTATGTGCAGGATTTCCTTCGGGATACCGATTGGGGGGCGCTGGATGTGTTGGTGCTGGATTTGCCGCCGGGTACGGGGGATATTCAGCTCACGATTGTGCAGACGGTGGAGCTGGCCGGTGCAGTGGTGGTAACCACGCCGCAGGAGACGGCGCTGATAGATGCCCGCAAGGGGATTTCCTTCTTCCGCAAGGTGGGTACTCCACTGCTGGGGCTGGTGGAAAATATGAGTTACTTTATCTGCCCTACGGATGATACGGTGCACCACATCTTTGGGCGCGATGGCGGGGAGCTGGAGGCTCAGCGGCAGGGGATTCCCCTGCTGGGCAAGATTCCGCTGGATATGCGTACCCGTACCTGCGGGGACGAGGGACACCCCGTGGCTCTGGAAGATGTGGGCAGCAGCCGCGTGGCCGCGGCCTTTCTGGGGGTGGCCGGCATGCTGGCAGACCGCTTGGGACTCTGAAAAAAGTGGCGACAAAGCAACCATTCCCGGCAGGGCGGAGAAATCGCATGAAAGATTCCTCCGCCGGGCGGCGTATATAAAATAAACTCCCCTTTCTCCTTGCCAAGGAGGGGAACCATGTGTTATTATTCGGATAACATATTACAGCTCTTATTACCCCCATTGCTCCCATGGACAAACTCATCGTCGAAGGCGGTCATAAACTCAGCGGTTCTATAAACATTAGCGGTTCTAAGAACGCATCTCTCCCCATTCTTGCGGCGGCCTTGCTTACGGATGAACCCGTGCGTATTTCTCGTGTGCCTGATGTGTCGGATACGAATTACATGCTCCAAATTCTCAGCCAGTTAGGCGCATCCGTGGAGCGCTCCAGCGGTACCGTGCGCATCGAATCCCCGGAGGGTATCTCCTCCAGTGCCTCGTACGAGCAGGTGCGTAAGATGCGAGCCTCCATTTGCCTCTTGGGCCCGATGATGGCTCGTATGAAACGCTGCACGCTGCCTTTGCCCGGTGGTTGTGTAATTGGTGATCGCCCGGTGGATTTGCACGTGCGCGCCATTCAGGCTCTCGGTGCCCGAGTGCGGGTGAAGGGTGGCAACCTTGTTATCGATGCGCCGAATGGTCTCGTGGGTACCACAGTGGATATGCGCGGTGATAGCGGTCCCACGGTGCTGGGTACGGATAATCTGATGATGGCTGCTGTACTGGCAGAGGGTACCACGGTAATCGAATCCGCCGCCCGCGAGCCGGAAGTGGTGGATTTGGCCAATTTCCTCAACAAAATGGGTGCCCGTATTGAGGGTGCCGGCTCCCGCACCATCACCATTCACGGCGTGGAACGTCTGCATGGCTGTGAGCATACCGTCATCCCCGACCGCATCGAGGCAGGTACCTTTATGGTAGCCGCCGCTATGGTGAGCGATGGTCTTACTCTGAATCGCGTGTGGAGACCCCACATGAAGGCCATTTCCGATTTGCTGGTGGAGTGCGGCCACACGGTGGAATTTAACGAGGAGGGAACCACCGTTTATGTGGCTCCTGCCAAAAATCCGCGCAGCGGTAAGATTCTGACAAATCCCTACCCCGGCTATCCCACGGATATGCAGGCACAGATGACAGCACTCTTCGCCCTCACTCCCGGTATCAGCGTGGTGAAGGACACCATCTTCCCGCAGCGCTTTATGCACTGCTCCGAGCTGAAACGCATGGGCGCTAACATTAAGGTGGATAACGGCACGGCCATCATTACCGGAGTGGAGAGCCTCTCCGGCGCTCCGGTGATGGCGAGCGACCTCCGCGCCAGTGCTGCCTTGGTTTTGGCGGCTCTTGCCGCCGAGGGCACCACGGAGATTCACCGCCTGTACCACATCGACCGTGGTTATGAGATGCTGGATGAAAAGCTCATGAGCCTTGGTGCCAAGGTATCCCGCGTGCTGGATTTGGATGCTGTTCCCCTGGAGGAAAGCTGAGAGCCACCCATTTGAAATGACACTGAAAAAGGCGGGGAAAGCAAAATTTCCCCGCCTTTTGCGTGTAAAGCGTACGGAGTGCCGGAACTCAGGAAATAATGGCCTCCCGCAAAGAGCGGCACAACTCCTCCGCCGGAGTGTTGAGGAAATACTCCTCCGTGTGGCCGCTGCGCATGCGCCAGCGGATGGTGCGGCTGAGAAGGTGCAGGTACCAATCCGGTTTCTCCATGGGTACTGCAATCATCACAATAAGGGTGGCGGTACCGCTGGGGCACTCGATGCCTTCCGTGGCGCGGCACAGGTATACGGCGGCCTGCGGCAGACCTGCCACTCGCGCATGAGGAATGGCCAGCCCATGGCCCATATATGTGGGCTCGAGCATCTCGCGATCCAGGGCAGAGGTGGAGATGGGCGTGGCATTTTCCCACCCGGTAAGGGCGCAAAGCTCCTCGGAAAGCTGGTAAACAACTTCGGGATGGCGGGTGCCTGCGGGAAGTACCTCCCGGCGGGCATAGACAAGCGTTTCCTGATAAAGTGTTTCCATGGCAGCGATGTGGTGCGCGCACCATACCACAACCCGCTCTGATACGCAAGCCATTTCCCACAAAAAACGTACGGAGAGCGCACATTTAATCCCCGGAATCATCCAAGCGGGCAAAATAGCGCGCCGCCTCATCGGCAGGCTGCTGCCGCAGCCAATCGAACACCGCCGGCTGCGCCGGGCTTAGCCCATGCTGGAGCAGCAGGAATTGTGTTTCCGCCGTGGGGGATATGCTTTCCACCTCCTGCTCGTGCAGGGGCAGGGGGAAGGTCTCCTCCAGCAGCAGCTCCAGTGCTTGTTCCCCGGCAAAGGGATTGGCGGCATTCATGGGCAAGGCGGCCAGCAGAGTGTTCCGGGGACCTTTGCCCGGGCTGTAGAGGCTTAGCCCATGCAGATGCTCCAGTGCAGCGGCAGGGTCCGCAGCACTTGCCCGGCCCAGCGTAGCAAAGCGGTCCCCCGGAGCAGCTTTGCGCGGGGGGATACTATCGTACAAATGGGCATAGTACTCCCCGCGCAGGAAGAGCTGCAAACCGCTCAGCAGGGCGCGTGCCGTGCAGTCTGTTTGAGCCTCCGGCGTGGGAGCGCCGGGGGCCATCCCCGAGACCAGATAGCAGTGGGGCACGGTATCCTCATCTGCCTCCTCCAGCCAGTTCGCCAGCTCTTGCATAAGCTGCTGCCTATTCGCAGTATAAGAACCGGCGCCTTTTTCTTCCCCGCCCATGTACACATAGGGCAGCAGCACAAAACGCCCGGGAAGGCGCATGGCCAGCTCTTGCAGCAGCTGCAGCATATCCATGGCCGCCCCGCTGCCGGTACCCCCTCCCGCAGAGAAAAATACATGCACCGTGAGCCCGCGCGTACCGGCCTCCTCCACCAGCGGCTGCAAAAGCCGCAATACCGCCTCCCGGCAGTGCAGGAAAAGCGCCCGCCCATAGCGGCGCCATTGGCCGGCTCCGGGCAGCCGGCTCAGCGCGGCATCCACCTCGTACACGGGCTTGCCCAGCTGCTCGGCCACTTTCCAGCGCAAGCTGTCCACCCATGGGCGCAGGGCGGGATTTTGCTCCATCTCATTCAGCGCGCGGGCTTCCTTCTTGATGTTTAGGAAGGGAATATCCGCTGCATGCTGCTGCCACGCCGCTTGGGAAACCACGTCCTCCTCTGCATCGAGGTAGAGGTAGCGAAGCTCGGGCATATCTGCCCGGGGCTGTGCATCCAGTGCCCGGCGAAAATCCAGCAGCGTGCGGCCTCCCATGCCGCCCAGTGCTATCAGTAGGTGTCTTGCTTTCATGGAGAAGGAATAATGCCTTATCCCAAAGTATAGCATCTCCTGCCGCAGCGTCAACCTCCAAAAGCAAAAAACCTGCAACTTGCGTTGCAGGTTTTTATACTCCGGCGGTTGGGATCGAACCAACGACCTAATGATTAACAGTCATCCGCTCTTCCGCTGAGCTACGCCGGATTTCGCATTTCCCCGTCGCCGGGGTGCGGAGGGATATTACTACTTTGCCGCCCGCATTGCAAGACTTTTTTACAAAAAATAATCAAAAAAATGTGCATTTGGGTTGCATTGGGGGGTATTTAAGGGTAAAACGTGGCTATGCAAGAGAAAAATCCGAATTCTTGGGTGCTGCAATTTCGATTTTTAGGGATACCGGTGCGGATTCATCCGCTCATTTGGGTGGTTCTTGCCCTTCTGGGCGGCGCTATCGAGGTGGACAGCGGGGCCGGCCTGCTGCATCTGCTGCTTTTTATCGGGGCGGGGATGCTTGCCCTGCTGGTACACGAGCTGGGGCATGCGCTGGTGGGGCGAGCCTGTGGCTATGGCGTGCCGGAGGTGGAGCTTGGAGCCCTGGGCGGCATGACCCACTTTTCCGCAGGTCCCCGCAACCGTAGCTCCCTGCTGCTTACCGTGCTGGCAGGGCCGCTGGCCTCTCTGGCACTGGGGGCATTGGCCGGCTTGGCCTTCGGGTGCCATATAGGAGCACCGCTGCTCGGCCTCAAACTGGCTTTTTTGATGCCGTGGATGGATGTGCTGCCGCTGGATATCCAGCAGGCCTTAGTGCTGGGACTTCTGGGCCACCCCTTGCCGGATTTGCTGATACAGGGCTACACGCTGGTAATGGTAATCTGCTTTTGGTGGAGTGTGTTCAATCTGCTGCCCATTTACCCCATGGATGGCGGCAAGGTGCTGGCTGCCCTGCTGAATAGTTACCTGATTCCTGCCATTGTGGGCTTGGTGCTGGCGGCGGGTTTGGCCATATGGTCCCTTTGCGATGCCCGGTGGTTCAACTTTATGATTTTAGGCTACCTCGCCTTCCTGAATTACCAATACCTCCGCGTGCTGCGCCGGCACTGAATGCGGAGCCGTTCATCTTTTTCAGCGGGGCTGGGCTTGGGCTCTGCCCCGCGCTGCTTTAGGAGAAAATGCAGCGGGCTTTCTCTTCGAGAGAAAGCCCGCCGGGAATAGAAATCCGCTCTTCCGAGAGGAACATTAGAAATCGTAGCGCAAACCAATGTTGGCACGCACGCCGGTGTACTCGGTGCGCAGCGTCAAATCCGCATCCGCAAAGACCGTGGTGTATGCCCCCACGGGTATGGAGAGACCGGCACCCAGTTCTGCACCGAAGCTGCCTACCTCCGCACACTTAACGGTATGCACCGGGCCGCCGCCAATGAAGGAGACGTTTGCCTCGTTCGTGGCATCGCCGAAATCGGCGGAGAGGGTGGCGCGCAGTTCCAGCACGGAGTTGCGCTCAAATTCGTTGGTACCCAGCACTGCCTGATAGCGCGCACCGGCGCTGAGAGTGCCGTAGATGTAATCATCCCCGGCGCAATCCAAACCGGCATTGCCAATGCTGCCCGTCTCGGAGAAGCCGTCCACGCTGGCCTTGGTAAGGCTAATGCTTACGATGGGCTGGATAATCTGCGTAAACTCCTCGTCCAGAGCAAAGGTGTAACCCAGCTCGTAATACCCGGAAAGGGTGCTGCCATCCACACTGGCGGTGGAGCTGTAAGCATCCACTCGGCGGTTCAGCTCCATATCGTTCATGCCGCCGGTCAGGATGAAGAGCTGCACCCAGCGCTTGCTCTGGTGGCGGGCAAAGAGGCTCAGGTACTTGGCATCGTTATCACCCTTGGCATAGTCTTTGCTGTTAGCCGTCAGGTCGCCGTAGGAAACGGAGATGGCTGCACCGGCGGTCCAATTCGGCGTCAAGTCCAGATTGGCACCCACCGTGGCACCCCAGGCATCGTAATCGTAGCCCGGGTGCTCGCTCTCATCGTTCACCTTGTTGAAGCCGCCATCGGCCTGCACCCAGGCCTGCACCCCGGCAAAGTTGATGTCCTCCAGAATACCTACGGACTCGCCGCCACCCATTTGGATGATGCGGTTGCGGAGGTTGCGCTGCGTATCCTGCACGCCACGGCGCTGGGAATCCCCCAGAATGGCCAGTGAGGCACCGCTCAGGGCGTCCAATACTGCGGTGCGCTCGCTCTCGCTATAGCGGTTCACATGCCCCACCTTCTCGTACAGTGCACCCATGACTCCGCCCACGGCGGTACCACCGGCCGTCTGCATGGCATCGATGGTGGAAGCGCGGTTCTCGGTAGACATCAGCTCGTTCACGATGCCGGCTTCGTCCTCCGTGCCGGTAAAGACGATGTTGCCGGTGACGGGGTCGAGGTTCAGCTCGCCGCGCACATAGGACTGGATGTTGAGCTGGTAGTTCGTCACGTTCGGATCGTAGTCAATCTCCGTGCCCTCGGTCTGCTCCAGTACCACAAAGTCTACCACATCGCCGTGGACGAATTGAGCATCGGAATTGACGACCACACTTTGGATAACCAGCTTGTCCCCATCCTGAGCATTGCCGTTAATGAAGGTGCCGGTAATGGATACGCTGTCCGTGTTAGTACCCAAGGGCGCCACGGTGATACCATCGTTGCCGGCTGCCGTCCTGCCGAAGCCGGTGTAACCGGCCGCCATGGTCACGTTGTTCAGGGATACGCCGCCGCGCTCGCTGTCCGGTACCGGCACTTGGTAGGTAGGACCTACATCGGGCTGGATGGTTTCCGTGGCTCCGCGCGTGGCTTCCGCTACGCTTACCTGTGTATCCGCACTCAGACTCACACCATTCAGGATGACGTTGTTCCCGAGGGAAAGACTATCCGCATCTACGGCTGCACCATTCAGTGCATAGCCATTAGTAAGGCTGATGCTGTCCGCCTTAATGTCGGCGGCTGTGGCGGCTGTATCGCTAAGCCCTACGAGCTTATCCATGGTGGCGTTGCTGTATGTGCTGCCGCTCTGCGTGACAATATCGCCGGATACCTGCACCTTAGCTGCGGAAAGTTCATAGCCATCCGGCAGGTTGATGGTATCGGCCGTCAGCTCATTTGCTGCAATATGGGCATCATCGATAAGCAGTGCGCCCTTGGTGGACACGTTAGAGGCAATGGCCGGACCACCGGTGGTAGCCCCTGCTACAAGATCCAAATCCTTCACATCCGTGGCGCGGAAAAGGCTGTTGGAAACAATCGTCGGGGTGCTGCTGCTGCCGCTCAGCAGGGCTCCTGTCTCCGTGCTGCCGGCATTGCGGGCAATGGTGATGCCCATGCTGCCCATGGTGATGGAATTGACATTGATGTCACCCGTGGAGGCGATGGCGGCATCATCAACTCCGTCGTTAAGAAGAATGTGACCGGTGGTGATGTCGGCGGCGGAGACGGCACCTACAACGGACAGCGTTCCGAGTGTGGGGCTACCTACCTGAATATCGCCACCCACTACGGCGTTGTCCATGGTGGCGGTGTTGTTGTTAACAGTCAGGTCTCCGCTTACAGCCATTCGCCCATCGGAATCCATGGAGAGTGCATCCGTTTGGAGATTGCCTTGAATTCCCAAAATGCCGGCACTGATTTGGACGGAAGAGGTGGTTACATCACTCATGACGCCCAGCGCACTGGAAACATAAATACCATCGGCTTCCAAGCTGTTAATCACGAGGCTGCCTTGTGTGCCGGAATACATGCGGTCCCCGGTTACCCAGACTTCGCCCTCGCTATTGCTCACGGAATCCAGCACCGTTTCGGTGCCGGTGTTACCATTGCCGGTGATGAGGATGAGTTTCTTGGCTTCTCCTGCGGTGGCGGCAGTTCGCACAATGGAGGATTCGCTGTGGATGGTGCCGCGTGCGACGTTGAGTACGGTATCATCGTCGGAGATGATTTCCAGTGTGCTGCCCTGCAGGATGTTCACGGTGCCGGAGGAGAAGTCGGCACTGTTCTCTGTGCCCATATCCAGCTGTACTGTGCCGCCACCGGTAATGTTCAGCGTGGCAATCATACCATAGGTGGTACCCTTCGGGGCGGGCGCAGCAGGGGCTATCGGCTCTTCCGGCAGTGTGTCATCGGGGGTGCCGCCGGCACCTTCCTCTGCCGGAGCAGGGGCTTCCGGTACACTGAAGATTTGTGCGGCTGTCTTGACTGTCAGGGTGGCACCCTTTTCTGCACCAAAGCCCACAGCGATGGCATTGCTCTCTGCGAGCATATCCGGGATTGCAGTAAAATCTGCATTGAAAAGGCTATCTGTGGTTGCCATGATGACGGCATTTGTGCCGATAAATTGCACGGAATCGCCGCTGTTATCCTCCGTGGAAACATTCATGGTGCGGGTGCTCTTGTTAATCGTATCTGTGTACTCCGTGCCCAGATAAGCTATGCCGTTTACCAGCCAGGTTTGGAGGCTGGTGTCCGGTGCGGTAAGGGTATATGTAAGATTCGTACCATCGCCCACAAGTGCAGCAAGACCACCGTTTGTTTCGCTCCACCATGTTTGTGTGGGGTCGTATGTAAACAGATTATCACGCCACGTCCACTCTGCTTCTGTTTTGATGAGTTCTTTGTCCTTAATTTCGGTTACAACTCCATCCTTGTTCGTGAATTGCCCTTTGGTGATGCTGAGGGTTTTATCCTCGGAATCCCATGTAAGGTTGATGTCGAAACTGGCGGAATCCCAGAAGCCTTCCTCCGCCAAATCTAAGATTTTTACCTTCTTAGTGGGCATGATGAAGGTGAGCTGTCCCTTAGGAGAGATAAAGAGCCCCACATCGCTCGTGGCGGTGTCTTCCATGTCGATGGAGCTGTAATACCAGGAACCATCATCCAATTTGTGGAAACCTCCGTCTGCCCAGTAGTCGTTTGAACTGCTGAAGAGGCAGGTCCAGTACCCGGTGACACCGCCATTTGTGCCATCTGTGTACTGTGTAATGTGAGTACTGCTCAGGCTGAGGGTCCAATCTCGGTTGTTAGCATCAAATTGATCGAACGAGAAGAGTGTAACGTTGTTTTCCAATACACCTGAGGTGTGGTCAAACGAATCGAACAACCAGAAGAAGTTGCTGACGTGAGGCAGGCTTGGGTCGGCAAAATCTTCCTGATTGCGAGAAATGGAATGAACCATATACCCATAACCGAACTCAGCCGTGGCAGCGGAAGCGGGAGCGAGGGAAACGAGAGCGAACGTGGCCAAGAGAGCCGCACGCAGTTTACCGGGGAGATGAAGTTTCATGATGGAGTGGTGGGAATGTGTGAAAATTGCCGGGTACACGAATGCCAAGCGGCTGGGTACCCCATTTCATCCCGTACACTACCAAATAGTGCGCGTGCTTGCAAGCGCAAAATACAAAAAGAAGAGAGAAATAAAAAAAGCCGGGCTTTGCTTCCCTCCTTTGCAGGGAGGGGCAAAGCCCGGGGGGGGGAGTTACTTCCAGCCGCCACCGAGAGCCGTGCAGAGCTGTGCGAGCTTGAGGCGGATATTCTGGCGGGTGGAGGTGATGTTGAGTTCTGCTGCGAGCCAAGCGCGTTCCGCTGCGGCTACGTTGATGAAATCAGATTGTCCGGCGTTGAAACGGCGGAGGGCAAGTTCCGCAGAGCGTTTGGAGGAGGCGGCCACGGCTTCGTATTGGGGGAGTTGGCCGGTGTAGCGAGCGTAGTCGATAAGGCAGGATTCCACCTCCGCAAAGGCGGCGAGTACAGTTTTGCGGTAGTTCTGGGCGGCTGTTTGCTTTTGGAGGTCGGCTTGCTCCACGGCTTCGTTCAGGGCGGTGCGGTTCAGCAGGCTTTGGCCGGCGGAGGCGCCGAGACTCCAAGCGGAGTTTTGCCAGAATTGGGAGAAATCCGTGCCGGAGGAGGCGGAGGCACTGCCCGTGAGGCTGAGGCGCGGGAAGAGGGCGGCCACTTTAACACCCACTCCGGCGGTGGCGGCATGCAGTTCGCGCTCCGCGCGGATGATATCCGGCCTACGGCGCAGGAGTTCGGAGGGAAGACCGGTGGGCACGCCGGGTACCAGGTTGTACACAGAGGTAGAGGGGAGGGTGAGCTGCACTTTGTCCACCGTAGTGCCCAGAAGGGTGGCCAGTGTGTTGGCGCAGTTGCGGAGGGTGGCTTCGTGGGCGGGGATTTGGGCTCGTGTGGAGGCGATGGTGGTGCGGGCTTCGGAGAGGTCCAGCTCGCTGGCAAAGCCGTTATCGAAGCGTTCGCGGGTAACACGGTAGGTGCGTTCTTGGTAGGCAAGCTGTTCGCGAGCAATACGGAGGCTCTCGGAGGCGGAAATCCACTGGAAATAGGCGCTGGCTACACTGGCGGCAAGGGCGGTGCGGGTGGCATTCGCGGCGGCTTGGGTGCTGCCCAAGGAGGCAAAGGCGGCTTCGACCTCGCGGCGGGTGCCACCCCAGATATCCGGGGTCCAGGAGGCGGAGAGTCCGCCGTTCCAACGCCCATGGGAGGCGGAGATGTCAAAATCCCCTGCATTGGTGCCGCCGACACTGGCGCTTACGCCCGGGAAGAGCCCGGCACGGGTGGCGCGCAGGGAGGATTCCGCACGGGAGATGGCCAAGGCGGCATTCACCATATCCGGGTTGCCGGAGAAGGCTTGGTGGATGAGGGCTTCCAGCTGGGGGTCTCGGAAGGCTTTCCACCATTCTTCCAGGGTGGTGGCATCGGAGGCGGGGGGCATGGCATTCACCCATGTGGCGGGGAGTTCCACTTCCTGCGGTCCGGTATAGTGTTGGCCTACTAAGCAGGAACTCAGCAGCAGGGCGCTCAGGGGGAGAAGTTTGGCAATATGCATGGGGGAAAGGGGGAGGGAATGGGGTTATTCGTGGTGCAGGGCATCGATGGGATCCAGCCGGGAGGCTTTCCATGCAGGATACCAGCCGAAGATGATGCCGATGGCGGCTGCCACGGAGACGGAGAGTACCATGGCACCGGGGGAGGAGGCTATGGGCCAGCCGTTTTGGGAGCTGACTACGGTGGAGGCAATGCGGCCGATGATGATGCCGAGGATGCCGCCGGCCAGACACAGCAGCACGGATTCCAGCAGGAATTGGTACATGATGTCCCGCGGGCGGGCACCCACGGCCATGCGCAGACCTATTTCCCGAGTGCGTTCTGTGACGGAGACCATCATGATGTTCATGATGCCCACGCCGCCCACCACGAGGGAGATGAGTGCCACGGCGAGCAGGAGGTTGCTCATGGTTTCGCTGGTGCTGGTAACCATTTTGGAGAATTGCGCGCGGTCCCGCATTTCGAAATCATCCAGCACGCCGGGTTCCAGTTGGTGCTGGCGGCGCAGGACGGCTGTCATCGCATCCATGGCCGGGGTGGCGTTCTCGCTGCTTTTGATTTGCACGATGATGGAATCCACCGTGCGGGTACGCAGGGGATGCGGGGCATTGCCGTATGGTTGCAAATCCACCCCGGGGTAGAAGCTGACGGCGCCGGTGGGGAAAGTATCTGTGGAGGAGGGCTTGGAGGCATTGCTGGCCCCGGATTTGGAGAGGGCTGCTGTGGCGGAGGAACCCATGAGGCGGGTGCGGATGCTCGTCCACGGCAGGATGAGGCAGTCGTCCTGGTCGTTGCCCATCATGTTAGCCCCTCGGGAACCCAGTACGCCGATGATGGTGAACACAACGTCCTTAATGCGGACTTCCTGGCCGATGGGGTCCACGCTTTCAAAGAGTTTATTGGCGATGGTGCTGCCGATAAGGCATACGCGCTCGGAGTTGTCCACCTGGGCTTTGGTGAAGGCGCGGCCTTTCTCCACTTCCCAGCCTTCGATGGCGAGGTAATGCTCGTTCCCGCCGGTAATGGAGTTGGGGTTCCAGTTCGTGTTACCCACGATGATTTGCCCGCTGGCGCGCACCACGGGGGAGGCGAGCTTGACGCTATCTGGGCATTCGCGCATGACGGCATCGGCATCCGTGGCGTAGAGGGAGGCGCGGCCGCCGCGGCCGGAGCTTACACCGCCCGTGCTGACGGAGGCCCCGAAGATGTTGACGGTGTTCGCACCGAGGGAGGCGATGGAGTTGGAAATCTGCTGCTTGGAGCCTTCGCCTATTTCCATAATGGCCACCACGGCCGCAATGCCGATAACGATGCCCAGCACGGTGAGTGCCGCCCGCATGGGGTTGCGGATGAGCCCGCGCAGACAGGTGATGAACAGGGTAAAGGGTTTCATTTGCTCAGGGTGGCTTCGAGTTCCTGCGATACGCCTTCCAGAATGAGCCCATCGCTCATGTTGATGGCGCGGTCGGTAAAGGCGGCGGTTTTGCGGTCGTGTGTGACGATGATGATGGTGATGCCCCGGCGGCGGTTCAGGTCGCGGAACATGTTCATGACTTCCACGGAGGTGGTGGAATCCAGATTACCGGTGGGCTCGTCCGCCAGCAGAATGCCGGGGTTGTTAATGAGGGAACGTGCAATGGCCACGCGCTGCTGCTGCCCGCCGGAAAGTTGGGCAGGGGTGTGGTGCATGCGCTCCTCCAGCCCCACGAGGCGGATGAGTTCCAAGGCTCGCTTGCGGATTTCTGCCGTGGGCAGAGCCGGGTGGTGGTAGCTGGCAGGCATCATCACGTTCTCCAAGGCAGAGGTACGCGGCAGAAGGTTGAAGTTCTGGAAAACGAAGCCGATGCGCTGGTTGCGTAGGCGGGCGCGCTGGTCCGCATTTAGTCCGGCCACGTTCCGACCATCAATCCAGTATTCCCCTCCGCTGGGGTGGTCGAGGCAGCCCAGGATGTTCATGAGGGTGGATTTACCACTGCCGGAGGCCCCGGTGAGGGAAACGAATTCCCCATCGTTAATGGTGAGGGAAATACCCTTGAGTACGGGCAAATCTATCTCTCCGAGGTGGTATACCTTGGTGATGTTTTTGAGTTCAATCACGGTGGTGGTGGGGGGCTTGCTTACATGGGGGGCGGACCCGGGCGGCTCTTTGTATTCTGGCCGGGTTTGACTTCTGCACCGCCCGCACTGCGCTGGCGGCGTTCCATGCGCTTGGGACCGAAGAGGTTGTTGCTGCCGGGACCTGCTGCATCTTTGGCACCGGGGCTCACCAGTGCCACGGCGGTGACAAGCTGAGTGCCTTCTTCCAAGTGTTCTCCCTCCGGCAGGGTGACCACGGTGCGGGTGCCATCCGAATCCGCTTTGAGAACGCGCACCGGCGCCACGTGTTTATCATCCACTTTGCGCCAGACGATGGCGGAGTTTTCCTTGCCCTCGGCCGGGGGAGCGGGGCGGTGCTTGCGGTATTCCGGGGCAATTTGCTCCGGGGAAGTGGGGCGGAAATCGAAGGCGGCATCCGGCACCAGCAGGGCATCTTTCACCTCCTTCACAATAAAGTTGGCATTGGCGCTCATGTAAGGCAGGAGCTTGCGGTCCTTGTTTTCGATGTCCACCTCCACAATGTAGGTTACCACGTTGGAACTCATGGTGGCATTCGGGCGGATTTTATTCACAATGCCGCTAAAGTTTTCATTGGGCAGGGCATCCACCGTGTAGCGCACCTCCTGCCCGGGTTTCACCTTGGCAATGTCCGCCTCGTTCACGCTGGCCCAGATTTGCATTTTAGAGAGGTCTCTCGCCACGAGAAAGAGGGTGGTGGCATTCATGCTGCTCACCACGGTTTGGCCCACATTCACTTGGCGCACCACAATGGTGCCATCCACCGGGGTGGTAATGCGGGTGTAATCCCGGTTTCTCAATTCGCTTTCCAGCTGTGCTTCTGCACTTTGAAGCTGGGCGGCGGCACCGGCTTGCTGGGCAGTGGCACTTTGCAGCTGGGCAGTGGCACTTTCCAGATTAGCAGCGGCACTTTCTGCGGCATTCACATACTGGTCGTAATCCATTTGGGAGAGGGCATCCCCCACGCCCAGTTTGCGGGCGCGTGCCAAATCGCGATCGGCCTTATTTTTATTGGCCGTGGCTTGGGAGATGGAGGCCTTAGCCTGTGCCAAAGAAGCCTCTGCGGAAAGAATCTGAGCCTTGGCCTGGGATACCTGAGCCTCGGCGCGTTTGATGTCCAATTCCACAATGGTATCATCTATGCGGGCGAGGAGTTGGCCAGCCTTCACCTCGCTGCCGTAATCCACCCGGCGACCTTCCGTATCCGTGCCGAATTCCTTAATTTCGCCCGTTACCTGCGCGCCTACATCCACAAGTTCCTGCGGTTCCAAAGTGCCGGTGGCCTGTACTTTGTTCACAAAATCGCCGCGGGTTACGCCGGCGGTGCGGAATTGAAATTGCTGCTGGGCAGCATCGCCGGAGAAATACCACCAAGCGGCTCCACCTGCGCAGATAAGGGCTGCTCCCCCCCATTTGTACATTGCTTTCACGTTAAAATCTTACTCCTTTTCGGTTTGTTTTGTCAAGAAACACTCGCTGTGCGTACTCGGAAGTACATGCCGCTCAAAAGAACGTCCGCCCGGCAGCATTTTCTACAGAAAAATTATTTCCCCAAGCAGAATGTGGAAAATACACGCGTGAGGATATCCTCCGTATCAATGCGTCCGGTAATGCTGCCCAGAGCATCCAGAGTACAGCGCAAATCCGCATCCGTTAGCTCCGGAGAATCCCCTGCCGCCATGGAGTCTTGCGCGCGTGCCAAGGCATTGAGTGCTTCCTGCAAAGCGTATCGGTGGCGGGTGTTAATGGCGGAGAGGCTCTCCTGCTCCCCGCCGCTGCGCTCCAGAAAAAGCCGGGCAATGGCCTGCTCCAGCGTATCTTTGCCCTCCCCGGTGCGGCAGGAAAGGTGCAGTGCGCCCGGTGCGGCGGCGGCCCAATCCGGGTGCAGCCCCAAATCGCATTTGTTGAGCAGCAGGAGGCGCCCCGCCCCGGTTTCCGGCAGGGAAATGCGCTGCGGCGGTAGGGTGGCATCCGCCACTTCCAGCAGTAAATCCGCCTCCGCACCGGCTCGCCGGCTGCGCTCCATGCCGGCCTGCTCCAAAGAATCGCTGCTCTCGTGCAGCCCGGCGGTATCGATGAGCCGTAGGCATAGCCCACCCACGGAAACACTCTCTTCTATGGTGTCGCGTGTGGTGCCGGCGGTGTTGCTGACGATGGCTCGCTCGTACCCCAGCAGCAAATTCAGCAGGCTGGATTTTCCCACATTCGGCGGACCCACGATGGCCGTGCGTATGCCTTCCCGCAGCAGGCGCCCCTCGTCCGCAGTGGCCAGCAGGTGCTGCAGCTCTTGCCGCGCTGCCTCCATGGTGTGCAGCATTTGCTCCTGCGTGTCCGGGGCAATATCCTCCTCCGGGAAGTCGATGTACGCGCACACATGCGCCGCGAGGGTGATGAGGGAATCCGCCACGGCTGCCACCCGCTGCCCAATGGCTCCTTGCAATTGGTTTTGCGCTGCACGCAGTGCCATATCGCTCCCGGCGGAGATAATATCCATAATAGCTTCCGCCTGGGTTAAATCCAAACGCCCATTCTCGAATGCCCTCCGGGAGAACTCCCCGGGTTCTGCCGGGCGTGCCCCGCAGGCCAGCAGCCGCTCCAGTACCCGCCGGCATACCAGCATACCCCCGTGGCAGCTTAATTCCACCACATCCTCCCCCGTAAAACTGCCCGGTGCTGCAAACCATGTGGCCACGGCCTCATCCAGCACTTGCCCGGCGGCATCCCGCACCCGTACCAGCGTGGCTCGCCGTGCCTCCGGCGCTGTTTTTCGCCCGGTGCTGCGCAGTAAAATCTCCACGGCCTGCGGACCGCTCAGGCGGATGATGCCCAGTGCCCCGGTGCCCACAGCCGTGGCTTGGGCGGCAATAGTATCGCGGTTGCTGCTGCTCATGCCTTTATCTTCTCATACCCGGCGGGGACTGGCAATTCATTTGTTCTCCCTAAATAAAAAAATCCGCCCATCCTTGATGCAGACAAAGTTTTTTTTGCCCCAAATTCCCCGAAATTTAGCCATTTGTCCAAAAAAAATTACTTTGTCAAGGTAAAATAACTCATTTTAGGCTTGATTTATGGGGTGAGAATGCTACACTACGTTCAGCCTCCCATACTATCCTTGTTTGGTGAGGCGCTTCACAAACATCAAAACTAGTAAGATAATTATGAAGACCATCGCTATTCTCGCTCTTACGGCCGCCGCCCTCGTGTCCTGCCAGCAGCAGCAGCAGCAGCAGCCCGTTCAGGAGCCCGTTGCTCCCGTGGTGACTCCCGTTAAGAAGTAAGTATTAGAGGAAAGTTTACTTTCCACCAATACATCAGTACGCGCCCGAAGTTTTTTCGGGCGCGGCTTTTTTTACCCGTTTAAGCGCCTTTTCTTTTTTCTCATGTAAAAAAAATGCCGTTTTTTTTACATGAGAGCTTCCTCGTGTAAAAAAATCGTGCATTTTTTTACACGAGCCCGCCCTTACCGTAAGGTTTGGACGATGGCTCCGGTATCGATATGTACCGAATCGTCTTTAGCGAGGAGTGCCACCAAGCGTTTGTTGATGTAGTAATTTTGCCTCCAAATCTTTGTTTTATCGAGCAGGCCTATTTGTACAAGGCTATCCAAATGCTTGGTGGCAGTGGGGCGGGAGATGCCTAAGCGGCGTTCCAAGTGTTCCACTTTGGTGTAAGGAGAGATGAAAAGGCAATTCAACAACTCGTGGCTGTACGATTTGCCCAAAGTTTCTCGCAGATTTTTTTTGAAATCGGCCATGAGCCGGGTGATTTCTTTGACGAGATTTACGGTTTCCTCCGCCGTTTCCTCGATTCCCTTGAGCATATAGAGAATCCATTGTTCCCAGATTTCAGGTGCATTTTCGGAGCATCGCACATTTTGCAGCAGATGGTAATACTGCTCCTTATTCCGGGTAATGTAGCGGCTGAGGTAAAGGATGGGCAAATCCAGCAGTTGATTGGTGATAAGGTAGAGGACACAGAGAATCCTCCCTGTACGCCCATTACCATCGTAAAAGGGATGAATGCTCTCAAATTGGTAGTGGATGATGGCCAGTTTAATGAGGGGATCCACATCCTGCATCTCCGGGGTATTGATGTATTGCTCCAGATTTTGCATGAGCCTCAGAACATCGGCTCCGTCCTGTGGAGGGGTATACACGGTTTCTCCCTGCTGGTTTTTTAGCACCGTTCCGGGAAGTTGGCGAAAGCCCCCTTGGTTTTCTTCCAATATTTCCTGAATTTCGAGAATAATGTTATTGGTAAGGAGTTTGTGATGGCGGATAAGTTCGAATCCCCGGCGTATTGCCTCCCGATAGCGCATGACTTCTTTTGTGGCGGCACTAATGAAGGCATCCTTTAAATCCAGCCCGGCTCGGTACAATTCATCCTGAGTGGTTACAATATTTTCGATGCGGGAACTTTCCTGCGCTTCTTGGAGGGTGAGGGTTTGGATGAGAATCTCCTCGTTGGGCATAAGCTGTTCGAGCCCCTTCAATTCTGCCAGCTTACGGTTAGCCAAATTGACTTGCTTTAGTACTGCCTTCGTTTCGACATCAATTGTTAATGGCAGCATGCTTATTTCTCTATTATTGCTCATGGACTCCTCCCTTGAAGCTAGCATACGCTTCTCTTGCTGTCAAGCGGAGGAAGTGAATCTCATGTAAAAAAAATGCCGTTTTTTTTACATGAGAGCTTCCTCGTGTAAAAAAATCGTGCATTTTTTTACACGAGCCGAAGGGATAGGGGGAGAAAAAGCGCCACCCGGGAGAGCCCGGGTGGCGTGGAGGAAGGGGTTTCAGTGCTATTTTTTACTTGAGGGCATCGAACGCGCCTTTGAAGAAGTAATAGCCCCAGCCCCAATCGGGGTCTCCGGCCCAATCGGGGTCGTAATGGTGGCGGGGTTTCAGGAAGCGCTCCGGGTGGGGCATAAGGCCCATGGCCCGCCCGGTGGGGTCTTGAAGACCGGCAATGCGCATCTCGGAGCCGTTGTGGTTATCCCCATATTGGAGGGCCACGCAGTTGCTATCGAAGTACTGCTGAGCCACGCCCGGCTCCGTTACGAGGCGACCTTCCGCATGGGCGGAGGGGAACTCGAATTCCTGAGGAAGGTACGTGGTGAAGGGGCAGGTGGAGGATACTTTTACCAGCTTGTCCCACATGCACTCAAAGCGCTCGGATTTGTTCCAGATGAGGGATGCTTTCGGGAGGATGCCCAGCTTGGTAAGAATCTGGAACCCATTGCAAATGCCGAGCAGGAAGCCGCCGTTGGCATGGTGCTTTTGGAGGGCATCGCCCAGGAAACGCTCGGTTTCCAGCTGGGCCAGACGACCGCTCATTACATAGTCGCCATAGGAGAAACCGCCGGAAAAGACCACGAGTTGAGCCTTAGCTACATGGGCGGGGGTGGCGGTGGCAATGGGCTGCACTTGGGTGGAAAAACCAGCCGCATTCAGGGCTCGTGCGGTTTCCACATCGCAGTTGGTGCCGGGGTATTTGAGGAGTAATGCGTGAGGCATAATTGTTGAAAAATGGGTGGTTTAATAGAAGGGGGTGAGTCCGTTCTTCCAGATGTTCTTAAGCTCGGCAATCTCCGCCTGGAGTACGGTGCTGCCCTTAGCGGTGAGGGTGAGCCGGTTATCCGTGGTGGCGGAGCCGATGCGGGCGCAGGGGAAGCCGGCCATAGCGGCCTCGAACTCTGCGGCCAAATCCTCGTCCACTTCCACCAGGAAGCGACCTGTGCTTTCACTAAAGCAAGGCACGGCATTGTTCTGCCAGCCGCCCCGGGTGGGCAACTTGTCCAAATCCAGCGCAAGACCTCCCATGCCGGAGAAGGCCATTTCCGCAGCGGCTACGGCCAAACCGCCTTCCGAGAGGTCGTGTGCGGAGAGTACCAGCCCCTTGGTGAGGGCGTTCTCGTAGTAGGCCTTGTACATGGCGTAGTTGGCGGTGCAGTCGGTCTGCGGTACAAGGGCTCCCTGGATGCCCTTGATGCGGGCATAAACGGAGGCTCCCATCTCATCCTCCGTGTTGCCGACGATGAAGATGGCACTGTTATTGCGGCGCAAGGAAGCCCCGCGTACATGGGTGGCATCTTCCACCACGCCGAAGCCGGAGCAGAGGAAGGTGACGGGGATGTTGACCGGCCCGTCCTCTGTTTCGAAGTAGTTGTAGAAGCTGTCCTTGCCGGAAACATAGGGAGCACCATAGGCCAGAGCGGCCTCGCGGATGCCCTTGGCGCATTCCACGATGCGACCCAGCTCGGTAGGTTCCTCGGGGTTACCCATGCAGAAGTTGTCCAGCAGGGCTATTTTGTCCGGGTCGGTGCCGGCAAGCACAAGCTGGCGCACGGTTTCATCCACGGTGCCGGTACCCATGGCGAAGGGGTCCGTTTTTCCCCATTCCGGCAGGATGGCCAGAGCCAGAGACATGAGCTTCTCCGAGCCGTCAATATCGATGACAGAGGCGTCCTGCGGAGCATCCGCAGTGGCGCCGGCCAGCGGCTTGAGGACGGTGTTTCCCTGCACCTCGTGGTCGTATTCGCGGATAATGGGCTCGCGGGAAACGATGGCAAAATCACCGAAGAGTTGTTTGAGGTCATCTGCCAGGTGGGCATCGTCCAAGGGGAGACCGGTTTTTGCCTCGCCGGGGGTAAAGACGGAGGTGAGGTGCTTGGTGGGAGCATCGTGGAGCTTGGAGTTATCCATTTCCACCACCAATTCACCATTGTGCCACACGCGCAGCACGCCGGAATCGTCGGATTCCCCAAGAACTGTCATTTCCGTTTGGAAGGTGTCTGCCAGGGTTTGCAGTTCTGCAAGGTTCTCCGGCTTGACGGCCAGCACCATGCGCTCCTGCGATTCGGAAAGGAAAATCTGCCAGGAAAGCATATTTGTCTCCTTAAGGGGGGCTCGCTCCAAATACAGGTTGCCGCCGGTTTCGGAGAGCATCTCGCCCGCTGCGGAGGAGAAACCGCCTGCACCGCAGTCTGTCACAAATTCGATGAGACCGCGCTCGCGGGCTTCCAAAATCACATCGAGGGTCTTCTTCTCCTCAATGGGGTTGCCGATTTGCACGGCTTGCTGGTCCTCCTCGGCAGAGGCTTCGCCCATAGCTGCGGAGGAGAAGGTGGCACCGTGCAGCCCATCCTTACCCGTGCGACCACCGATGACTACTACGGCCAGACCGGGCTTCATTTCCTTAGCAATATCGCACTGCGGGATAACGCCTGCCGTACCGCAGAATACCAAGGGATTATAAATATAGGTGGGGTCGAACTGGATGGCACCGCTGGTGGTGGGAATACCCATACGGTTGCCGTAATCGCGCACCCCGTGTACCACGCCGCGCATAATGCCCAGCGGGTGGATGATGTTGTGCCCGTCCACCATGCTCTGGGGAGTATCCGGGGCACCAAAGCAGAAAACATCCAAGTTAGCAATGGGCTTGGCACCTTTGCCTGCACCCAGAATATCGCGAATCACGCCGCCAAGCCCGGTGTTGGCCCCGGCATAGGGTTCGATGGCGCTGGGGTGGTTGTGTGTTTCTGCCTTCAGGCATACGGAAAGATTGTCGTCCAGCTTAATAAAGCCGGCGTTATCCACAAAGCAGCTCAGCACAAAACCGGGTTTCTTGGCCATAATCTCCTTAGAGGGGCGCTGGATGAAGGTTTTGTACATGCTTTGGATTTCTTCTGTCTGCCCACCTGTGGTGTGCTGGATGGTGGCGGCAAAAATGCGATGTTTGCAATGCTCCGACCAGGTCTGAGCAATGACTTCCAATTCCACATCGGTGGGTTCGCGGTCTATTTCGTTAAAAATCTGCTGTACCACGAGCATATCCTCGGTGGAGAGGGAGAGTTTCATGTCCTGGCTGAGTCGGGTAAGCTGCTCCGTACTGAGGCTGCGGACAGGGATGGTTCGGTATGTAGCCATATCGGGAAAGGGGGGGATGGGGGTTAGCGTACGCTCCAAGTGTGGATGGCGGGGTTGCAAATGTCCTTGCAGAAGCGGGAGGAAAGACCTTCCTTGTCCCCTTGACCAAACACATAGATATTTTGGGTGATGGTGAGGGAATTAATGGTGAAGGGAAGTCCCTTGCGACCGTTGTAATTGGTCAGGATGGCTTCTTTTTCCAAATCCAAAGCTCCCTTTTTAATGCCGTAAGAGATGCAGAAAAGCTCGCCGCTCAGAGCGGGCGTGCCGTCCTCCTGCACCTTCTGGGAGATGGTATCCACCAGCACACGGCGCATGTAGTCTCTTGCCGCATCAACATCGCCCTCGCATTCAATGGTGTAAAGGCGCGTGTGATTATACGTCAGCCGGTCGTTAATGGGGGTGTAAAGCAGCTTGTTTGCATCCGTGGCGGATTGGAAACGGCTGAATACCTCTAGTGTAAGTGTGGCCATAGAAATATGGGAATGGCCACCGTGCAAGACTTTGTTGCGCGGTGGCCGGTAAAAGGGTGGGGGTTATTTTTGCAGGCGCTCCAGCACTTCGGCATAAGCCTCCATGAATTCGCCTAAGCCTTGGCGGAAGCGGTCCTTGTCCATCTTCTTACCCGTGGCTACATCCCACAGGCGGCAAGTATCCGGGGAAATTTCATCCGCCAGCACAATCTGGCTGGGGTCGGAGGCCAAGCGCCCAAACTCAATCTTGAAATCGATGAGACGCAGGTTTGCCTGCATAAAGAATTCCTTGAGGGTCTCGTTAATTAAAAGAGCCATGCGCTTAATGCTGGCGCACTCCTCCTCCGTGGCTGCTCCCATCTCGCGAGCATAGTCATCGTTAATGAAAGGGTCGTTCAGGGCATCATCCTTGTAAGAAAATTCCACAATGGGTTTCGTGAAGGCCGTGCCTTCTGCTACGCCCATGCGTTTGGAGAACGAGCCGGCCGCAATGTTGCGCACAATCACCTCCAGCGGCATAATGGATACCTTCTTTACCAGCAGGTTGATGTCGTCCACATCATCCACAAGGTGGGTTTGCACACCTTTCTCCTCAAGCATGCGGTAGATGATGAGGGTAATGGCTTTGTTAAAACGGCCCTTGTTCTCGAAATCTTCCTTTTTTACACCATTGAATGCCGTGGCGGAGTCCTTGTATTCCATGCGCAGGACATTTGGGTCTTCGGTCGTGAACAGTCTTTTGGCTTTGCCTTCGTAAATAGGTTCCATGTTGTATTCCGGGAAGGTGGTGATTACTCCCCGCGGGGAGTATACCCGCCGCACTCATAAAGTCAAGTCCTAACTTCCACTCAGCTCGGAGGATTTCGTTTCGTTTCATTTTACCACATAATCTCTCGGTATAGGATTATGGAATGAGTTTGACTTTTGAGGCGAATCATGCTAGATTAACCGGGTATGAGAGCGATACCTACAATGATGCAGTGGCTGGCAGCTTTATGCTGCATGGGGACTGTGATGGGGTCGGATATGCGGCCAAATTTGCTGTTTATTATAACGGATGACCATTCGCCGGAAGTGCTGGGCAGCTGTGAGGCGGATACTCCTATGCCTATGCCCGGTTTCCGCCGTTTGGCGCAGGAGGGTATGGTGTTTGACCGTTCCTACTGTGCGAATTCCTTGTGCGGACCTTCTCGCGCTTGTATGCTTACCGGGCGCCATTCGCACAATAACGGTTTCTTGTATAATTATGGTGGCCCGGCGTTTGATGGCTCCCAGCCCACCTATCCTAAAATGCTTCAAGCAGCCGGCTACCAAACGGGTATTGTGGGTAAGTGGCATCTTATATCTCAGCCTACCGGATTCCACTCTTGGCAAGTATTTCCCAGCCAAGGCGATTATTGGAATCCCACCTTCCAACAGCTTGGCCCGCAGGGGCGCACAGTTCACCATCAGGACCGAGGCTATGTAACGGATTTGGTGACAACTAAGGCTATCGACTGGATGGAAAACCGCGATAAGAGTAAACCCTTTGCACTGATTGTGGGGCATAAGGCTCCCCATCGCAACTGGATTCCTGCTCCGCGCCATCTCAAAGCCGTGAAGGAGTATGTTTCTAAGTTGACACCTCCGGATACCTTGATGGATGATTATGCTAATCGCCCGGAATTCCTGCGCCACAACCGCCAGAGTGTACTTTGGGATATGTGCAATTGGAATGATAACCACCTGATGCAGAAGATGATACCCTTCGATGTTATGAAGGAAATCGTACCTAAATGGGCTTTGCGGGGTATGGTGGATCGGGGCGTATTCAAAGATAATGGCGGCGTGCCGGCCGATTTTAACTGGGATGCCCATAAACCCAAGTTCCCGGCAAAAAACAACTTTGGCTGGGGGCTTGATTTCATGGATCCCGGCACGCGCGAAGTGTATGAAGATTTCTTTAACACCCGAACCAAGGAATTCGTAGAAGCATTCCGCGCCGGTAAGGTGCAAACGGAGCGGGATATGGCAGTTCTCCGTTGGCGCTGGTATATGGAAGATTATTTGGGTACGCTTCTCTCCGTGGATCAGTCCATTTCCACCCTGCTGGATTATTTGGATCGCCATGGACTCTCCGAGAATACGCTCGTGATTTACGTGGGCGACCAAGGATTCTACCTTGGGGAGCATGGTTTGTATGATAAACGCTGGATTTTCGAGCAGAGTTTCCGCATGCCTCTGGTGATGCGCTGGAAGGGACGGATCGCCCCCGGCGTGCGTTCCCAAGCCATGGTTCAGAACATTGATTATGCTCCCACAATTTTGGAAATTGCCGGGGCGAACACGCCGGAGAACGTGAATACCATGGAGGGCGTATCCCTTACTCCGCTCTTCCGCACAGGGGAGGCCCCCGCCTTTACCGACCGCCCGCTTTATTACGCCTTCTACGAGCAGCCGGGGGAACATAATGCCCCCCGCCACGATGGCTTCCGTACTCGCCGCTATACCTTTGCCCACATTTGGACGCCTACACAGGAGGAGCGCCGCTCCGGTGTGCGCCGCCCTGAAAACGAGTGGCTTCTCATTGATAACGAGAAGGACCCCAAGCAAATGCATAATGTAGCCACGGATCCCGCCTATGCGGAGGTGATGAACCAGATGAAGGAAATTTATCACCAGCTTCGCAGTCGCTATCGTGTGCCCGAAAATTGCCCGGGTAATGGTCCCCGCATCCCGGATTTCAAACCGTCTTGGTAAGAAGGGCATAAACGTTGTTTTCGGGGGCTGCGTCTGTGGGCGCAGCCCCTGTTTCATTTGGCTCTTAGCTGTTGTACTTTCCACTGGTGCTTTGGTCTTGCAAAAAGGTGGCTCTCGGGCTGTTTAAAGGCACATCTGCGCTTGATTTTTTTTAAAACTGCTGTACCCTTCGTCTTTCACGTTACACCTAATCCCCTAAAGGGAAAAAATATGAACATCAAAACACTTTATTCTGCCGAGCAGATTCAGGATGCTGTACGGCGTGTTGCGAACGAGGTAGAAGCCTTTTTCGGAAGGGAGGAACCCGTGATGGCTCTTTGCCTTCTGAATGGTGCTATTTGGTACGCCGCAGATCTTCTCCGTTGCCTCCCTGCCAACTTTGAGCTGCAAACCATCCGCGTGTCCAGCTACCATGGTATGGAAAGCACCGGGCAACTCCGGTGGCATGGCACCATGCCGGTTTGTGCCGGAAAGCGCGTGCTGGTGATTGATGATGTGCTAGATACCGGGCTTACCATGAAAGCGGTATGCGACGAGCTGCTCCGCCAGGGGGCTATGATGGTGACCAGTACCGTGGCCGTAAACAAAAAAGGCTGCCGCAATGTATGCTATGAAGCCGATTTTTGCGCCCTTTATTGTGATGATTTTTTCCTTGTGGGGTATGGCTTGGATTATAACGGCAAGTACCGCAATTTGCCCTTTATAGGCTACATCGAGGATTGATGCCCGCCAGAGCATAGCCTATTACCCCATACACTCCATAGGCTGCCGCTTCATCACAAGCAATGGTTTGGCAACCGCGAGCATGTACAAAACACCATCTCCTGCATAAAGCTGTGTTATTGTCCCGGGGCAGTAGGCGGGAAGCCACCTCTTTCCCGCCACACTAAATCTGAAGATTTCATATTGTCCGCTCGGAAAAGGAATAACAAAAAACCCGCAGTGGGAAAACTGCGGGTTTTACGGATAGGGCTACAGGGACTCGAACCCCGAATAGCGGTGCCAGAAACCGATGTGTTGCCAATTACACCATAGCCCTGTCGTATCGGACGGCGGGAGTATACATCTTTTTCCCCGAGGCGTCAAGGATAAATCCTTATTTTTTTGTAAAAAAACATGCAGAACGTTGACACTGCCGGGGCGGCTGTGGTAGAAATAGCGTAGGCATACACACATGAAGGATACATACACACAGGTATTCCGCCTTGGGGCGGTGATTGTGGCACTGGCCGTGGTGTTGTATTGGGCGGACCGGTGTTTTTTTGCCCCGCATCGTCTGCCGCTGTGTGTACAGGCGGAGCTTCCGCCCGGGAGGATGTGTTTGGAAACACTCCATGCCCGCTATAAGAATAAAGTGGTTTGGGTGGATGCTCGAAGTGCAGCGGATTTTGAGTTGAATCACCTCATGCTGAGTGAGAACCGCATGTTCCCCATTCGCAAAGGCCCGGAGATGCCCCATCTGGTGGATGCGGCCATTGGCCGCTTGCTGGAGGCCGGGGAACAGGGAGAATGTATTGTGGTATTCTGCTCCGGGGATTGCACGGCGGCGGAGGACGTGGCGCAGGAACTTCGCGATTTGGGAATGCTGGATGCGCCTATTTATACCCTTGAAGGGGGCTGGGATGCCTTGCGGGCAGATGGTTTCCCCACGTATTAAGGGGGGCAGGTGCGGGCATAGAGAAAGGGGATTCCATGCTCCGCACCTGTATGCACATGCCGCTTCTTATTCGAAGAGGATGCCGCTGTCTTTTTCCGCCACGCGGATGGTGCTGCCTTCCGGATAGCGCCCTTGCAGTATGGCACGGCTGAGCGGATCCAGAATGAGACGTTGGATGGCGCGTTTGAGCGGGCGGGCTCCGTATACCGGGTCATAACCTTGGGAGGCCACAAGTTCTGCAGCTGCCGGGGTTATTTCCAGCTTGAGACCGCGCGGGGCTAAGCGCCGGCGCACACGCTCCAGCTGGATATCCACAATATGTGCCAAATCCGTGCGGCTCAAGCGGTCGAAGATGATGATGTCATCAATGCGGTTGAGGAATTCCGGGCGGAAATGGCCGCGCAGGGCATCGAGGGCTCGGCCGTTGCGGGCGGTGGCATCCTCCTCGCTCAGGATGAATTGGCTGCCTATATTGCTGGTCATGATGAGTACCGTGTGGGTAAAATCCACGGTACGGCCTTGGCCATCCGTCACGCGGCCATCATCCAGTACTTGCAGCAGCACGTTGAATACATCCGGGTGGGCTTTTTCAATCTCATCGAAGAGAACCACGCTGTATGGTCTGCGGCGCACCGCTTCTGTGAGCTGGCCGCCCTCATCGTAGCCCACATAGCCGGGAGGTGCTCCAATGAGTCGGGAAACACTGTGTTTTTCCATGTATTCCGACATATCGATGCGTACCATGGCAGCCTCATCGTCGAAGAGGAACTCGGCCAAGGCTTTGGCCAGTTCTGTTTTACCCACGCCCGTGGGGCCGAGGAAGATGAAGGAGCCCAGCGGGCGATGCTCATCCTGCAAGCCTGCGCGGGAACGGCGCACGGCATCCGCCACGGCGCGTACGGCCGCTTCCTGCCCGATGAGGCGTTTGCCGAGGCGCTCTTCCATATGCAGCAACTTGTCGCGTTCGCTCTCTGCAAGGCGCGTGGCGGGAATGCCGGTCCAGGTGGAAACCACCTTGGCAATATCGGCCTCCGTTACTTCTTCTTTGAGGAGACCTTCCCCCTTGCTTTGCAGGTGAGCCAGAGCTTCCCGGGCTTCCCGGGCAGCTGCTTCTGCGGCGGGGATTTCTCCGTACAAAATGGCGGAGGCACGCCCGAGGTCCCCCCGGCGCTGGGCTTGTTCCGCCTCCGTGCGCAGGGTGTCGATTTTTTTCTGGGCTTCTCGCGCTTTCACCACAATATCCTTTTCGCTTTGCCAGTGGGCAATCATGGCATCTGCTTTTTCCTTGGTATCGGCCAGGTCCCGGGTAATTTTTTCCAGCCTTTGGCGGGAATCGGCATCTGTTTCGCGCGCGAGGGCTTGGCGTTCCATTTCCAGCTGCATGGCTGTGCGGTTCAGCTCATCTATTTCGGAAGGCATGGAATCCAGTTCGATTTTGAGTCTGGCGGCAGCTTCGTCCACCAAATCCACGGCCTTATCCGGCAGGAAGCGGTCCGCAATGTAGCGCTGGCTCAGCGTGGCTGCTGCCACCAGCGCACCATCCGTAATATGTACACCGTGGTGTACTTCGTAGCGTTCCTTCAGCCCTCGGAGAATGGCAATGGTATCCTCTACATCCGGCTCCGCCACGTACACGGGTTGGAAGCGGCGTTCCAATGCAGCGTCCTTCTCGATGTATTTGCGGTATTCATCCAGCGTGGTGGCACCAATGGTGCGTAGCTCCCCGCGTGCCAAAGCCGGTTTTAGGAGGTTGGCGGCATCCATGGAGCTATCTCCTCCGGCGCCCGCGCCTACCAGAGTGTGCAGCTCATCGATAAAGAGGATGATTTCCCCCTCCGATGCAGTTACCTCTTTGATAAAGGCCTTCAGGCGTTCTTCGAATTCTCCCCGGTATTTTGCTCCGGCCAGCATGGAGCCGATGTTTAGGCTTATCAGGCGTTTTCCCTGCATGCTTTCCGGCACATCTCCATTCACCATGCGCCGTGCCAATCCTTCTGCAATGGCCGTTTTGCCCACACCGGGCTCGCCGATGAGTACGGGATTATTTTTTGTGCGGCGGGAGAGAATTTGCATCACGCGGCGAATCTCTGCATCGCGCCCAATGACGGGGTCAATCTTTCCCTGCCGGGCTAGAGCCGTCAGGTCCGTGCCGTATTTCTCCAGCGTTTGGTATTTTTCCTCCGGGTCTTGGTCAGTAATGCGCTGGTTGCCACGTACTGCTTTCAGGGCTTCCAAATAGGCCTTCTTCGTTAGCCCGCAGCTTTCCAGCAGCTCGCTCAGGGAGGCATCCGCCTCGAAAAGCCCGAGCACAAAATGTTCCACACTCAGGTAATCATCCTTCATCTGCTGCCGCTGTGCCTCCGCTGCATTCAGAGCTCGATCCAGCTCCGGCCCCACGCCGGGACTCTGCACAACTCCGCCGCGCTGGCGAGGTTGCCGAGCCAAGAGCTGCTCCAGTTTTTGCTCCAGTTGCCGCGTGTCCACTCCGGCGCGGGTCAGAATGGACGCAAGGACACCCCCCTCCTGCCGGCATAGCGCCAGCAACAGCTCTGCAGGATGTATCTGCGCCCGCCCGGCGGCTTGGGCAGCTTTTTGGGCGGCTTGCAGCCCTTCCATGAATTTTGTAGTAAGATTATTATTCATCATGCCGTTTGGATGCCTCTCCCTCCCCCCTATGTTCAAAATATTATGCGAAGTCAGAAAGAAATTCACTTTCCCCCGTCCGGGGATGGCGGGGGAAGGGGAGTTCAGGCTTTGAGCGCGGAGGAGATTTCGCAGATATAGAGGTAGTGGAGGGGATTATCCTCGGCATACCAAGCGGGGGAAACCTCGCTCCAGTTCAGGAAATCGGCTTCTTGGAGGGTGGTGCGGAACATCTTGCGGCATTCGAGTACCAGCTCCGCATCTTGGAAGGAGGGGAGCCCACCCGGTGTGGTGAGGGGGCGCAGGGCGGTGTGCGCCATTTTATCCACATCGCGGCCGGAGTTGCGCCCGCAGAAGATGAGGTCCTGGCGGTACTGCTCCGGCATGAAGCTGAGGGTGAAGGCGGCTTGCTCCTCGATAAAGCGGCAGGTGTGGCGGTTGGGGCGCACAAAGACGAAAGCCACCGGGCGGTTCCAAAGGAAGCCCAGGCCACCCCAACTGGCAGTCATGCAGTTAAAGTTTTCCGGCGTGCCGGCGGTAATGAGCATCCACTGCTTGCCGATGAGTGCAGCAGGGGAGATTTTGAGTTCGTTCAGGTCGATAGGGGTCATCACAGAAAAAGGGGGGGGATCTAGGTGGGATTTTTGGTGTAATAGCGAACGTAGTCGATTTCGAAGCGGACGGGATAATCCTTGGGGTCCGGTTGTTCCGGCCAAGTGCCGGGGCCGCCGATGGCGGTATTCATGATGAGGTAACAGGGGGTACGCAGAGGATTATCCCCATTGGGGTAATCCGCATCGGCAATGTTCACACGCCCCACCTCCTTATCATCAATCAGCACGCGCATGGTGGTATCATCCCATTCCAGAATGTAAACATGGAAATTCTTAGAATAGTCGGGCATGTGCGTACGGCATACCACTTTTTGTTCTGTTTGGGTGCCGTTTTTTCCCCAGCGGAAGATGGTGTAGCAGGTATCTGCCTCTTGGGAGATGTTTTCCAGAATATCAATTTCTCCGTTTGCCGGCCAGCCGTAGGAGTTGGTGTGCATCGTCCAGAGGGCTGGCCATGCTCCTTTGGCGTACGGAATTCGGGCTCGGATTTCCAGACGCCCGGGTGCGGTGAATTCTTTGATGCCGCGGGTGGTGACGGAGCCGCTGGAGTACGGCTGGGTTTTGATTTGCTCCATCCACTTATCGGAGCCTGCCACATAGGTGCTGTTGCGTGTTTTTTTATAGCTGGAGGTAAGGATGAGTTTGCCTCCGCTCAAGCGCACGGCGGATTTGGTATAGGCCTGGGAGGCTCCCCTATTGCGAATAACCCCTAGCTCATAAGCCCATTTTTTGGTGTTGAGCTTGCGGCCGTTAAATTCATCTCCCCATGCGTAATGCCAGCCTCCGGGGAGAGTGCTTGGCGGAGCTTCCGGGGCAGAAAGGGCTGCACCCGCCCCCAAGAGGGCGAGTGCAGTGCAAATCAGTTTCGGGAATGTATGTTTCCGCATAGTCGGAAATTAGCGGGAGTAGTTCCCGGGGTCCTGCGTAATGGTTACATCGTGCGGGTGGCTTTCCTGCAAACCGCCGGAGGTAATGCGGACAAAACGTGCATGCTCGCGCAGCTCGTTCAGACTCTTGGCCCCCAAGTAACCCATGCCGGAGCGCAGACCGCCCACCAGCTGGAAGATAACATCCGCCAGCATTCCTTTGTACGGTACGCGAGCTTCCACGCCCTCCGCCACCAGCTTGCCGCTGGCATTCTGGCCGTAGCGGTCGCCGGAGCCGGCGCGCATGGCCCCAAGAGAGCCCATGCCGCGGTAGGTCTTGAAGTTGCGACCTTGGTAGTGAACCACGGCGCCGGGGCTTTCCTCGCAACCGGCCAGCATGCCACCCAGCATGATGAGGTCCGCTCCGCCGGCCAGCGCCTTCACGGCATCGCCGGAGTAGCGGATGCCGCCATCGGCAATAACGGTAACGCCTGCCGGGCGGGCAATTTCCGCCACTTCCTGAATGGCGGTGAACTGGGGCATACCCACGCCGGAGATGATACGTGTGGTGCAGATGGAACCCGGCCCCACACCCACCTTGATGGCACTGGCCCCTGCGGAGATGAGGTCGCGTGCACCATCCTTAGTCACAACATTGCCGGCTACCACGGGCTTACCAAGCTCGCGGAGTTTTTCGATAACGTAAAGTACTCGGCTGGTGTGCCCGGTGGCGGCATCGATGAAGAGGGCATCTGCCCCGGCATCGATAACGGCGCGGGCGCGATCCAGAAATTCCGGACCCGGTCCCACGGCGGCACCGCAGCGCAGACGCCCGAATTCGTCCTTGGTGGATTCTTGGAAGGCTTCGCGCTTGCGGATATCCGTATCGGTAATCAGACCGGCCAGACAGCCGTTCTCATCCACAAGCGGGAGTTTTTCAATACGGTTGCGGTAGAGGATTTTCCGCGCCTCGTCCTGCGTAGTGTTGGGGGAGCCGGTAATGAGGCGGGCGCTGGGAGTCATCACATCTGCCACGGTGAGGGTATCCAGATTGTGTCCATCGGATACGCGCATATCGCGCCCGGTGATGATGCCTTCGAGTTTATTTTCCGCATCCACCACGGGGAGCCCGGAGAATCCATGCTCCAGCATAATGCTCTTCACCTGGCTAAGGCGCATATCGCGGTTCACGGTGAGTGGCTTGGTAATCACGGCGTTTTCGAAGCGTTTCACCTTAGCCACCATGGCGGCTTGATCATCAATGCGGTTGTTGCGGTGGATAACACCAAGACCACCCTCTCGGGCCATGGCAATAGCCATGTCAACTTCCGTTACCGTGTCCATGGGCGCGGAAAGAATGGGAAGGCGCAGCGGGAATCCGGCGCAGAGCTGGGAAGAGGGGTCTGCCTCGCCGGGAAGAATCGTGCTCAGGCAAGGAAGCAGTAGCACGTCGTCAAATGTAAGTCCAAGCTGAATTTCTGCCATAGCGGAGACTACAATACTCCGCCCCTATTTGCAAGCCTAATTTAACGGACAGGGTGATTTTTTGGCAGGAGGTGGGCTCAGCGTCTGCGGCGGCGCGAGGAGCGCTCGCGAACTTCTTTGCGGCGGGCGCTGTTGCGGCTGCTTTTTTTGCGGCGGGTGGGGGGAGCATCGGCCTTTTTCTTTTGTGCGGCTTTTACCTCCTTGGGCGTGGCCACGGGGGGCGGTGCTTTGGGAATGGCTTGCAGGATTGCCTCCGGATTCATCCTGGCGGCAAAAGCAGTAATGCCATCTGCAAGAGCCATGCTTAGCGTGCTATGGTAATCATCGGTGGCGAGTTTTGCGCTTTCCTCCTCGTGGGTGGCATAGCCCAGCTCCACAAGGGCTGCCGGGCATTGGATGGAGCTAAGAATACTGTAATGAGCGTGGTGGCAACCGCCATCCTTAGCTTTGCTGTGGCGGAGCAGGGAGGCTTGCAGTGCCGTGGCAAGGGCGGTACTGGCGGCATCGCATTTGTTTCCCGGGCGGGTGGGTGTAAGGGTGTAGGTCTCGATGCCGCTGGTATCACTGCGCCCGGTGTTGAGGTGCAGGGAGAGGAAGAGAGCATCCGATTCCTTATTGGCGATATCTACACGCTGCTGGGCAGATAGGTATTGATTTTGCTCCCGGGTAAGCAGCACATGCAGCCCGCGTTTGCGGAGTTCTGTGGCTAGTTTACGAGCGATGATAAGGGTGGTATCCGCTTCGCGTACCTTGGGGGTAATGATGCCGGAATCGTGCCCGCCGTGCCCGGCATCCAGTACAACGGTGCGGATGAGCTTGCGCCCGGAAATGTAGGTGGGGCGCAGGATGGGTTCGATAATGCTGGTAACATCCAGCCGGGAGATGAGTAAATCCCCATTGGGGGCTTCCTTTAAGGGGTGCGAAAGCTCCCACCGCAGACCGCAGATGCGAAGCTCTCGCTCCCCGGGACCAAAAATCAGCTCCGTTTCAGCATTGCCCACAGCGGCGCGGGCTGCTTGCTCCCCGCCATCGCGGCGAGGCAGCGGCAGTAGCTTATAAAAGCTGCGTACATCCTCCAAAGGCAGGTAATTCACTCCATCCACCATGGTGTTGTGCCATACGGAGGCAGGAGTGGGCGGGGCGGATGCCGCCGTTTGTGCCGGTCGGTCGGAAGGAGCCTCCGGGGAGGAAAAGCATGGGGCGAATATAAGCCCCGGCAGGCAGCACAGAAGAAGGGCGGCTTTCATTTCGTATTGCTGCGGTTGAGGATGCTGCCCAGCCGGGAGCCGGACACGCTGGTGCGTACTTTCCCGGGGGTTGCCATTTTGCTGGCTTTTGCAGGGAGGGGCTGGCACACGGTGGCATGGTAGGAAACAATGCCTTCGCAAATGCTCTCCGCCAGTTTATTTTGGTAGTGGGGGGAGGAGATGAGCCGCCCTTCTTGCGGGTTGGACACAAAACCCCCTTCGAAGAGGATGGCGGGGCGGCGGATGGTGCAGAGTACAGAGAAGCGGGCACGCTGGATGCCCCGGTCCGTAGCCTTTGTGCTGAGGATGGCCCGGCTGTGGACAGCTGTGGCAAGGGCAATGTTTTCGCTGTCCTGGTTATTCCCGGCTAAATCCTCGTGGCGGCGTGTGCGGGCAAAGGGGGAAGTGGTGCCGTGTGGTGCCAGAGTGAAGGTTTCGATGCCGTCTGCCGCCCGGCGCCCGGAATTGTGGTGAATGCTCACAAAGATTGAATCCGGGCAGCGGTTGGCAATGTCCACCCGCTGTTGCAGGGTGAGAAAGTAGTCCGAATCACGAGTCATGACGACACGGAACCCTTTTTTTTGCAGGAGCCGGCGCAATTTAAGCGCCACGGCTAAGTTGCAATCCTTCTCGCGGGCATAAGCGGAAACAGCCCCGGCATCGTGACCTCCGTGACCGGGGTCAATCACGATGGTTCGCAGCTTATTATTCGGATTATAGCGCGGGCGTAATACCGGATCCACCAGCTTGAGCATATCCACCGCAGAAATCATAAGCTCCCCGCCCAGCATACGCACCGGGTAGGAAAGTACATAGCGAAAGTTGTTCACATAGAAATCCTGCCTACCGGGGCGTATGGAGATGGTGCGTTTGCCCGCTCCGTACGAAAGGCAGCCATCCTTCCCCTCCCGGGGCGTGAAACGGTAAAATTTCCACACATCATCCAGCCGTACATAGTCTACCCCCTCAATGCTGGAGGTGCGCCACTTTTCCTGCGCCTCTGCGGGCTGTACCATGCACAGCAGCATGGCCAGCAGCAAAAGCAGAATATGGCAGAAACGGGAAATCATGATTGCACAGCGCGCTTCGCAAGTCTAGCATGTTTCTCCCTGCGCTCTCAAGTCCAAATTACTGCATGGAAGTTTTTTTGCCACGCCGTAGAATCGCCTTGTCACGGCGGGGGGAATCTGCTAGCATTCCACGCATATGGCACGCATTCTGGTAGCACTGAGCGGCGGTGTGGATAGCGCCGCTGCCGCCGCACTTCTGGTGGAACAGGGGCATGAGGTGGTGGCTGCCTATATGAAAAACTGGGTGAACGAGGAAAACATCCCCGGGGATTGCCCGTGGGAGCGCGATATTGAGGATGCTCTGGGCGTGTGCCGCTGTTTGGGAATCGAGCTTCGGGTGGTGGATTTGGTGGAGCAGTACCGCCGGCGTGTGGTGAATTATCTTATAGAGGGATACCGCCAAGGTTCCACGCCCAATCCGGATGTGCTTTGCAACCGCGAGATGAAGTTCGGTGTGCTGCTGGATTATGCGCTGGAACAGGGATTCTCCTCCGTGGCTACGGGGCATTATGCCCGCCGTTCGGACGTGCCGGGGGAAGGAAGCTATATTCTTCGTGGCGCAGATGTGAACAAGGACCAATCCTATTTCCTGGCACTTATGCGGCCGGAGCAGGTGGCGCATGCCGTGTTCCCCGTGGGGCGGATGACCAAGCCGGAAGTACGCAGTCTTGCTCGTCGTTTCTCTCTTCCCAATGCGGAGAAAAAGGACTCCCAAGGAATTTGCTTTATCGGACAAGTGAAGATGAGCGATTTTCTCCGCCATTACCTGCCGGATAATCCCGGTGATATCGTCGATTTGCAAGGGCGTGTGTTGGGCCGCCACGATGGCTTGCACCTCTTCACCATGGGGCAGCGCAAAGGGCACCACGTGGCTTCTCCCCGGGAGGGTGTGGCCTATGTAGTAGTAGGAAAGGATTTGGCAAGAAATCGCCTGATTCTCGGTTACGAAGGGCAGGAAACCCCCGGGTTGTATGCCCGCAGTGCTGTGGTGGGAGGAATTACGAATACTCTTCTGCCCCTTCCGGAACGGGTGATGGCACAGCCGCGTTACCGAGCCCCCGCCGTGCATGCGGACTGTGAGCCATTGGAAGCAGGCCGTGTACGCCTGCATTTCGATGAGCCGGTGCGGGCGCTGGCACTTGGGCAGGTGTGCGCCTTCTATGCACCGGATGCCCTGCGGGGCGAGCGCCTGCTGGGCGGCGGCTTTTTCGAGGAGATTATTTCCTGAATGCCCCGGTGGCAGGAAAGGCGTTTTGGAGTTGCAATCCTCCCCCGGGCGCGGTACCATGTACGCATGCAGATAGCAGGAAGCGAGACGATACGCGATGCGGAGCAGGCTTTGTTCCGGAGTGGGCGTATGAGTTCTGCGGAACTCATGGATGCCGTGGTGCAGCGTTTGCACCAAGCCTTCCGGGAGGAACCCTTGCTGCAGCCCATGCTGCATGCCCGCCAAGTGGTGGTATACGCCGGAAAAGGGAATAATGCCGGGGATGCCATTGGCTTGGCAGCAGCATTGGGACGCCCTGTGGTGCTGCGCTTTGCCTGCCCGCCGGAGTGCCTCTCCGCAGATTCCTTGCAACAACTGAAAAAATTGCAGACACCGTTGAGTGTGAGTCCTCCGGAGCCGGGGGAAGGTCTGCTGATTTTGGATGGCTTGCTGGGTTCCGGGGCGGCAGGGACGCTCCGCGCTCCCTATGCGGAGCTGGTGGAGGAGTTGAATGCCTTGCGGGCGGCTTCCCCCAGAAGTCTTACTCTGGCTTTGGATATTCCGACAGGACTGGGAATGCCGAATTCTCCTGCCGTGCAAGCGGACGTGACGGCAAGCATCGGCTGTGTGAAGCCGATGATGCTGGCAGATGATGCCGCCGATGCAGTGGGGCGCATTCTTTGCATCCCCCTGCCGGAGGTGGAACTGCCGCCAAATGCTGCACGGGATGTGCTGGATGTTCCTCTGGTGCGTTCTTGGCAGCCCCGCAGGGCATACTCCTGTTTCAAAAATCGAGCCGGTAGGGTGGTGGTGGTGGCCGGTTCCCCGGGGATGCTCGGGGCGGCGCAAATGGCGGCGGAGGCGTCCGTAGCCGCCGGTGCCGGGTTGGTGGTTCTCTATGTTCGTCGGGAGGCGTACCCATTGTTGGCGGCACGTGTGACTCCGGAGGTGATGGTGCGCTGCGTGGATTCTTATGCGGAAATAGAGGAGCCCTCGGCGCAAGCTCTCCTCATCGGCCCCGGATTGGGTATGCTGCCGGCGGCGGAGGCCGCCGCTTTGGAGCAGCTGGCAGCGCATTTCCCGGGCCCTGTTGTACTGGATGCGGATGCCCTTAATGCTGCCGCACGGGAGGGCTGGCAGCTATGCCCGCACTGGATTCTTACCCCGCACCCCGGAGAGATGCGCCGCCTGTACCCCACGGCCGCTGCGGAGCGCATAACTGCCGCCACCCGCTTCGTGGAAAGAGGGGGCTGCACACTTTTGCTCAAAGGTGCTCGCAGTATTATTGCCGGCGCAGATGGGCGCATATTCTATAATGCCAGCGGAGGCCCCTATATGGCTAATGGCGGGCAGGGGGATGTGCTGGGCGGGGTGCTGGCAGCTCTGGCGGCGCAGGGGTGGCCCCCGGTGGAGGCAACCGCCGCTGCCGCATGGGCTTGCGGCAGGGCTGCGGAGTTTGCCTGGGCTGCCGCAGGCTATCCCCCGGCGGTGCCGGCCATGCAGGTGCTCCGGGCTTTGCCGCAGGTGCTGTAAGTGCTTTGTATGCCGAGAGCCGGAATGGGAATATCTTGACAAGCAGCAGCCTGTGTGCGACACTCCCTGCCGTGCTGGATATTTGTTTGCTGGGAACCGGCGGAACGCTGCCGTTGGTAAATCGCTGGCTCACCTCGCTCATGGTGCGCTATCAGGGGCATGCTGTGCTGGTTGATTGCGGGGAAGGTACTCAGATTGCCGCCCAAAAAGCCGGACTGAGCCTTAAGCCGGTGGATAAGATTTTACTTACTCATCTTCATGCAGACCACGTTTCCGGCTTGCCCGGTTTGCTGCTGACGATGGGCAACATGGGGCGTACGGAGGATTTATCCATTATCGGTCCTGTAGGTACGGAGCGGGTGGTACAGGCTTTACGCACCATTGCCCCCAATCTTCCTTTCGATATCCGTGTGAGTGAGTTGGATACCGATGAGGAAACGATGTTTTTCTTGGATTGCGATATCCGTGCCTTTGCTGTACACCATGGTGTGCCTTGCTATGGGTATAGTTTTACACTGCCCAGAGCAGGGCGTTTCGATGCGGCTCGTGCCCGAGAGTTGCAAATCCCGCTTCCTTTCTGGAAACTCTTGCAAAAGGGAGAAACTGTGGAGGATGCCGGGAAAATCTATACGCCGGAGATGGTGCTTGGCCCGGCTCGCAAGGGCTTGAAGGTTACTTACTGCACGGATTCCCGCCCGGTACCTGCCATTGCCCGCTCTGCGGCGGATTCGGACCTCTTTATCTGCGAAGGTATGTATGGCGAGGATGAAATGCTCCCCAAGGCTAAGGAAAATCGGCACATGCTCTTTTCGGAAGCGGCTCAGCTTGCGGTGCAGGCCGGGGGGGTGCGGGAGCTGTGGCTCACGCACTTTAGCCCCTCCCTCCCTAATCCTAAGGCTTACCTGAATGTGGCAAAGGCTGTTTTTGAGCAGGTTTCCATCCCCCGCGATGGTTGGATGAAAACCTTGCGTTTCCCTGAAAATGAGGAAAAATAAATTTTTTTCCTATTTGTTTGAACGAATGGCTAACAAACTGCATCTTACCCTCTGTTGAGAGCGGGAGACCGCGCAATGTTCTTTTTCATGTAGTTTCAGAGTTGATTAACAACAGGCGGAACACCGGGTGGTGTTCCGCCTGTTGTTTTCTCTGCCGGAGAGTATATGCTTGACTGTTCAGTGGCTTCGTGCTAGACTCCGCCCCGGCAGACGTTGACGCTGCCATCCCGTATATTCCACCCTACTCGCTCATTTTCCTATGTCTACCGAACTTCCCCAGAGAATCCATTCCCGCAAGAGTGATGCCCGGATAGTTATCGTTGCTGCCCGGTATAATGAGAAGTATACGGAAGCTCTGCTTCAGAATTGTTTGGAGGAACTGGCGGAGGCGGCTCCCTATGCCGGCGTGGAGGTGGTGCGTGTGCCGGGCGCATTTGAGGTGCCCGTGATGGTGAAACAGGCTATCCTGAAGCCGGTTTCCGGGGACACACCCACGGTGGTGGTGGCCTTCGGTGTTATTTTGCGCGGCAGTACGGCCCATGCGGATTTGATTGGCAGTGCTATTACCAACCAGCTCATGTCCATTGCTTGCGATACGATGGTGCCGGTGGTGCATGAGGTGCTGCTGCTGAATGATGAACAACAGGCCTTTGCCCGCTGTGTGGCCAGTTCGCTGAATCGCGGGCGCGAGGCTGCCCGCGCGGCCATTAGTATGATGGAACTGCTGGAGGAGCAGAAAATCCAGCGCAGAATGCAAGACCGTAAAAATAAAATTAACCCCACCGGTTCCTTGGTGTAAACTGTTCCTTGTCCTATGTCATCCGTTTCTCGTAGTAAGGTGCGCCGCTGTGCGCTGAGTTATGTGTATTCTCTGCTCTCCCAAGGCGGAGAGGGAGTGGATGAGACCTTATTCTGGTCCATTGCCCAAGAAAAAGAGATGGAACGCTGCCATACGGACCATGCCAAGGCCGTACTGCATGCCTGCCGTGCATCGGAGGATTCCATCCGCTTGCTGGAAGAACGCGCAGAGGCTGCACTGTCCTCCATGCAGGGGGATTTGACTACGCTTACCCTCCGCGAGGAGATGGAACGCTGCTTCAAACAACATTCTGCTTTTGAATCCGCCCGCCGTGCCCTCCTGTACTCCCTCTCGGATAAACGCCGCGAAACAACGGAGCAGCTTTGCCTTTGCACGGAAGATGTGCTGCGGCTGGCTCGCGTGGTACAGCGGATGACGGAGGATTTGATTCCGCTTTTTGATGATTATCCGGCGTACCGTCGGCAAACTCAGCCGCTGGCTGCCGTGTTGCGCCGCCGCTGCCGTTTCCTGTCCGGCTGTGCAGAGCTGGCGAACCCTGCCGCGCTGGAGGGGAATAGCGCGTATGCCGGTTTGGTGCGCCAGATGCGGGATATTCAGGAAATGCGCCCGGCGGTGGTTCATCTCGTGCAAGGCGTGCGGGAGCATATGCCTGTCTTTGAGAAAAAAATTGCCGAGCTGCTGCAGAATTATTCGGTGGAGCGGTTGGATGTAGTGGATAAGGCCATCCTGTACGTTTCCCTGTACGAGCTGCTGGTGGAGAAGCTGGATACACCTATTGTAGTCTCGGAAGCCACGGCACTGGCTCACGAATTCTCCGGCTCCCGGAGTGCGCGCTTTGTACATGGTATCATTGCAGCGGCTGCACAGCAGAAGGGCTAAATCCCTATCCCCTTATTCCCTATGGCCAATTTTTTTACACGTCTGGTAGATAAATTTCTGGGAGAACCGGAGATTGATTGGGACGAGTTGGAGGCGGATTTAATCTCCTCTGATATCGGAGCCCGGCGTGTGCTGCCACTGGTGGAAACACTGCAAGAGCAGGATTCCCAAGATGCCTGCGATATTGTGGATTTTATTAAGGAGCAGCTGCGTGCCGCTTTTCCGGCTCAATTGCCCCGGTTGCCCCGCCCGGAGGAGAACGCTCCCGTGGTGGTGCTGATGGTGGGGGTGAATGGTGCCGGTAAAACCACCACAAGTGCCAAGCTGGCCTACCTCCTCCAAAAGCAAGGGCATAAAGTGCTTCTGGCGGCGGCGGATACCTTCCGCGCAGCGGCTGTGGAACAGCTCGAAAGCTGGGCTGCCCGCTTACAGGTGCCGCTTTATAAAGGACGGGAAAATCAGGACCCTGCATCCGTGTGTTACGAGGCTCATACCCGCGCGCTGAAAGAGGGCGTCCATTACCTGATTTGCGATACCGCCGGCCGCTTGCATACCCGCCATAACCTGATGGAGGAACTCTCCAAAATCCGCCGCTCTCTTGCTAAGCAGCAGGAGGGAGCTCCCCATGCCTGCTACTTGGTGGTGGATGCTACCACGGGCGGTAATGCGCTGATGCAGGCGCGCGAATTCCATAAGGCGACTCCGCTGGATGCCGTGGTCATTACAAAGATGGATGGCTCCGGCAAGGGCGGCGTGGCCGTGGCAATTCAGGATGAGCTGGGGATTGCTCCCGTGTTCCTCGGCACCGGAGAGGGAAAGGATGATTTGGAGCCCTTCGATGTGGCTCGCTATGTGGATACTTTGCTGTAATGCCGGAAATGAAGGAATGCCTGCTGGAGTACACGCGTGAGGCTTTGGTGGAGCTGCTTGGCAGCCTGGGGCACAAGCCTTTCCGCGCCACTCAACTCATGGAGTGGATTTGGAAACACCGCGTGCCGGATTTTCAAGCCATGAGCAATTTGCCCCCCGCGCTGCGGGATGCCCTCCAAGCTCGCTTCCTCCTGCGCCCCCTGCAAGTTGTGGAGGTGAGCGAAAGCACCACGGGCTCCACGCGCAAATTCCTTTCTCGCATGCAGGATGGCCATTTGGTGGAATCCGTGATTATTCCCGCAGCCGTGGGGCAGGGCGGGGCTCATAGCTCCCGGCTCACGCTGTGTGTTTCCTCGCAAGTGGGCTGTGCCTTCGGTTGCCGTTTTTGTGCCAGTGGCTTGCTGGGCTTGACTCGGAATCTGACGGCTTCCGAAATTTTGGGGCAAATTGTGGCAGCAGAAGAAATTGCCGGAGAACGCGTGGATAATCTGGTATTCATGGGCATGGGGGAACCCCTGGCTAACATGGATAATCTGCTGCCGGCACTCACGCAGATTATGGACCCCCATGCGCTGAATATCGGGGCTCGCCATATCACGATTTCCACTTCGGGTAATGTACCGGGATTGCGCCGTTTGGCTGCATTCGGGCGCCCGTTGCGCTTGGCTGTTTCCCTCCATGGCGCGAGCGATGAGGTGCGCTCCCAAGTAATGCCGGTGAACCGCAAATGGCCCTTGGGAGAACTCATCCCGGCTCTGCAAGAGTGGAACCGCACCGGTAAACATATGATTACGCTGGAGTACATCCTCATTCAGGATGTGAATGCCATGCTCCCGGAGGCCCATAAACTCGCCCGCTTGGCACGCAGTTTAAACGCAAAGGTGAATCTCATCCCCTATAACACGGTGGAGGGTCTCCCCTGGGTACGCCCTTCGGAGGCCGATTGCAAGGCTTTTTGCCGTGCCCTCGTGGCGGAGCGTGTGCCGGTGACGATGCGCTACGAAAAAGGCCACGATATTAACGCTGCCTGTGGCCAGTTGCGCCTGCGCCGGGAGCAGCAACGCTCATAATGCCCGGGTTCCTTTATTGCTCTTAAAAGAGTAAGTTGCAAATTATTTGCTTGCGCTGGGGAAGCCATCTGTGTACAATATCCGCGATGCGTTGTGGCGTGGCTCCTTTTGTGTTCGTGCTTAAACGCTCATAAGGTTTTGAGCCTTAAACCAATGGAGCAAGTTGCCGATACCGGGCTCCGGCGGTGCAGAATGGAATCGGCACCAAGAAGAAAACGAAAAAGAAAATGAGTATACATTCCGTTAGCTGCGCCGTTGGCGCAAATCCCATTACCATCGAAACCGGCAAACTTGCCCTTCTGGCCGATGGTGCTGTGACTGTCCGTTGTGGCGATACCGTGGTGCTTGTTACCGTGGTGAGTGCCACCCGCATTAAAGAAGGGCAGACCTTCTTCCCCCTTTCCGTGGAGTATAAAGAAAAGGCCGCTGCGGCGGGTATGTTCCCCGGTGGCTACTTCAAGCGCGAGGGGCGCCCGACTGAAAAGGAAATTTTGACTTGCCGCATGACGGACCGTCCGCTGCGTCCCATGTTCCCCAAGGGCTACTTCTACGATACGCAGGTAATCTCCCTGCTGCTGTGTGCCGATGGCGAGAATGAACCGGATATTTTGAGCATTAACGGAGCTTCCGCCGCCTGCGTCATTTCCGACCTCCCCTTTGCCGAACCCGTGGGTGCTGTGCGCGTGGGCCGCATCAACGGCGAATTCGTGATTAACCCCACCAATAGCCAGCGCCTGAAGTCCGATTTGGATCTCGTTTATGCCGGTTCCAAGGACCAGGTTATCATGATTGAAGGCTCCGCCAATGAACTTCCTGAGGAGGACTTCATCGCAGCCCTGCGTTTTGCTCAGGAAAATGTGGCTAAGATTTGCGCTGCTCAGGAAGAGCTGCGTGCCATTTGCGGTAAACCCAAGCGCGAATACGAGCTTACTCTGGCTAAACCGGAACTGCTGGAAATCGGCTACCAAGTGGCCGGTGACCGCATCGAGGAGGCTATTTATGCCCCCAACAAGATTCAGCGCCAAAAGCAGGTGGGCGCTCTGCGCGATGAGGTGGAAACCGCCATTAAGGCCGCTTACCCCGAGGCCTCGGATTTCGACGTGGAACAGGTGTTCGAATACATCCAGAAGAAGGCTTTCCGCATCTCCATTATGGAGCAGGATAAACGCGCCGATGGCCGTGGCATTAAACAACTTCGCCCCCTTGTGGCGGAGGTGAACGTGCTGCCTTCTCAGGTGCATGGCTCCGCCATTTTTGCCCGTGGCGAAACTAAGTCCCTCTGCTTGGCTACGCTGGCTCCCATGGAGGAGAAGCAGTACCTCGATAACTATACCGGCTCTGTGGATGAGAAACGCTTCATTCTGCACTACAACTTCCCGCCCTTCACCGTGGGTGAAACGGGTCGCTTCGGTGGTCAGAATCGTCGCGAAATCGGTCACGGTGCTCTTGCCGAACGCTCCATTGCCCCTGTGGTGCCGGATGAGGCCGATTTCCCCTACGCTATCCGCGTTTCCTCCGAAATTATGGAGTCCAACGGCTCCACTTCCATGGCCTCCGTGTGCGCCGGTACGCTTTCCCTGCTGGCTGCCGGTGTGCCGCTCAAGCGCCCGGTTTCCGGTATCTCCGTGGGCCTTGTGACGGAGTTTGAAAATGAGGGCGACCGCGAGCCCAAGCGCTATAAGACGCTGCTGGACATCATCGGTTCCGAGGACTTCTACGGCGATATGGACTTCAAGCTCTGCGGCTCCACTGTGGGTGTAACAGGTTACCAGCTGGATCTCAAGCTGCCCGGTATCCCGCTCTATATTCTGGAGGATGCCATCCATCTTGCCCGCAAGGGACGCTTGGATGTGCTGGATACCATGAATGCCGCTATCTCCGCTCCGCAGGCGATGAGCCCCTACGCCCCGCGTATCGAAAGCACCAGCATTCCGCAGGATCGCATTGGTGAGCTGATTGGCCCCGGCGGTAAGAACATCAAGGCATTGCAGGCAGAAACCGGTACGGATATCAACATCGAGGAGGATGGTACGGTTCGTATCTATGGTAGCCGCCAGGAGGGGGTGGAACGCGCTCTCTTCCTCATCGACCGCATGTTCAAAGAAATCGAGGTGGGAGAAACCTACGAGGGTAAGATTGTCTCCACCAAGGAATTCGGTGCCTTCATGGAGGTGCTGCCCGGTAAGGATGGCCTCATTCATATCTCCGAGCTGGCCGAAGGCCGCACACAGAAGACGGAGGATGTGGTCAAAGTGGGAGATATCGTGACGGCTAAGTGCATCGGCATCGATGATAAGGGCCGTGTGAAGATGTCCATGCGTGCCGCCGCCCGCGACCGCAAGGCCAAGGAGGCCGAGCAGCAGACCGAGGCCTAATCCCACCACTTCCCAAACATGTTATTTCCTGCTCCGGGTTCATACCCGGAGCAGCTTTTTTTGCCCTTCCGACACTCCCCCGTAAAAAAAAACGCAAAAAAAGCCCTGTAAAGTTTTTTTTTGATTGCCAACAGACGGATTCTGGGGTAGATATATTAGCGAACATCTGCAATTTTACTTTTACTTACACCATGTGGAAATATACTATCATCTCCGCCGTTGTGCTTTTTCTGGGCGCATCTTTCCTCTTCTATAAGAACAATGACGCTATGACTGCTTCCGGCGGTGAGGTGTCTGCCTTCCAGGCACAGTTCTCTCAGGCTGTGAAGAAGAGCCGTGAAATCGAAATGGATAAAGCCATTAAGCGCTATGCCGAGCTTCGTACTGCTTACTTCAAGCAGCAGGGCGATAAGTACGAGGCCGAGCGTGCAGAAATCGCTGCCGCCGATGCTCCCTTCGATCAGGAAATTTCCAGAGCTAAGGCAGACCTTGCCGCTGCTGAGGCTGATTTCAAGCAGATGAACGACCAGCTCAAGGCTTTCAAACGCGATGCTGCTCAGGCTGCCGGTGTGGATGATGGTGGTGAGGACCTTGCCGGGCTCGGGCAGGTGATTGCCGATAAGGTGGAGGCTAATAATGCCATAGAGGCCGAGGTGGAAAAGGAAAAAGCATCCGCCGAGGCTCTGAATGCCGAAACCTTGAAGACTATCGCCATGGCAGAGGCGGCTAAGAAGCTCAATGCCGAGCGTATTGCTCGTATTTCCCCCGCAGACTTGGAATGCAGCGTCCTCTCTTCCGATCCCAACTGGGACTACGTCATCCTCGATGCCGGTGTGAACAAGGGCATCGTTATCGGTTCTCGTCTGGCCGTCCTTCGTGGCGAAACCAAGGTGTGCGAACTGAATGTGACTCTGGTGGAAGATAAGCAAACCAGTTGCGATGTGGTGTACAGCACCCTGCGCCCCGGCGATTCTGTTCGCCCCGGTGACCGCGTGGTATCCGTCCGCACGAAGTAAGTAACCCCTCAACACGTACCTTTTTCAATATGAAAATCTCTCAACTTGCTCTCTCTATTGTTCTTCTTCTTATCGGCGGTGCCGCCGTCATGTATTCTGCGGACCAGCAGAAAGTGATGGAACTGCTCGTTGCCACCCATGGTGGTGGTCAGCAGGTGGATGCATCCTCCGCTACCGGTCTACGCAAGCTCAATGCTGATTTGGAGTCGGAATACTCTCAGGTTTCCGTAGCTCGTACCGCTGCCCTTAAGGAGGCCGAGGCTGCTCGTATCGAGATGCGCGACCGCCGCGATAAGCGCGATGATGCTGCTAAACAGTACGAATCGAACCAAGCCCAGCTGGATGGCGTGCGCTCTAAGGTAACGGCTATGAACCAGAGCGTGGAGAAGCTCCGAATCTCCTTCAACGAGGCACTTGGTCAGCTCAAGGCATACGAGTCTGCAGGCGTGGCTGCCAGCGAGAACTTCATCGAAGTGGTGGAAAGCATCAAGTCCGTGGTGGAGCGCGAGGATAAGCGCGCCGAACAACTTGCCCAGCAACTGGAGGAAAACCGCATGCTTCGCGAGGCGGCCTCCAAGAATCTTGCCAAGGAATCCGCAGAGCTGAAGCGACTTAACGAGATTAACGACCGTTTCTTCCGCGATTACTCCAAGAATGGCGATGAGTACCAGCTGCTGGCTGCCGATACTACCTGGCGTTTTGTGGTGTTCAATGCCGGCGAGGAACATGGCATGATTCCCGGCGATGCCACGCCCCTGCTTCTGAAGCGCGGTGCGGATGTGGTGGCTCCCCTTCGTGTGGTGAGCGTGACAGGTGGTATGGTGATTGCCGAGTTCGACCCCAAGGACCTCAAAGGTGGGATGGTGCCGCAACCCGGAGATACAGTCTTCCGTGTGAAGCCGCTGGGTCACTAATGCCTCCCCTGCAGGTCTAAGTAAAAGTGTTTCGCCGCCTGCCTTTGAACGGCAGGCGGCTCTTTTTTGTCTCAGCGTAAATTCTTTGCCTATGTATAAACATGTATTGACTGCTCTTGTGTTGGGATTGGCTGCTGTGGCGTGCCAGCGTCCCTTGCCTCCTGTACCCCCCAGCAATCGTACCGTTGTGGAACCCAGCGGCTCTAGCTCCCGTTACAAGCCGTGGAACAATACAACCCGACAGGAAGGTGAGGCCGTGTTGGGCCCCTTGGCTAATCCGAATCGCCGCTGATGATTCGTGGTATACGCCGTCGCGCACAGATGGTGCAGGAAATTCTGGCGGAGGAGATGCCCCGACCGGAGGTACCCCTGCATCATCGCGATGCATTCACGCTGCTGGTAGCGGTGATGCTTTCGGCTCGTTGCACGGATGCCCGCGTGAATACTGTTACCCCGGCTCTTTTTGCCCTGGCTCCTACCCCGGAGGCCATGGCCGCCCTCTCTTGGCAGCAGGTGCAGCCGCTAATTGCCACCTGCGGGTTGACTGAGATGAAAGCTCGCCGATTGGTGGAGACGGCGCGCTTGATTGTGGAACGCCACCATGGCCAAGTACCGGATTCTTTCGAAGCTCTGGAGGCTTTGCCGGGCGTGGGACATAAGACGGCGTCCGTGGTGATGAACCAGGCCTTTGGCTATCCGGCTTTCCCGGTGGATACGCACATTTTCCGCTTGGCTCACCGCTGGAAACTTTCCGGCGGAAAAAGCGTGGAACAGGTGGAAAAGGAACTTAAATCTCTCTTCCCTCAATCTGTATGGGGGAATTTGCATTTGCAAATGGTGCTTTGGGGGCGTTTCCATTGCCCGGCGCGAGGGTGCAAGCCTTCTTGTCGGGTATGTTCAGCGCTGGGCGTTGTGTCATAATTCCGGTCTTGCAAGCCGCATTGTGCTTGACCTTTCGGCGGAAAAGTAGTTTGATAGGCGGTCCTCCGTAGCAACGCCATGTTTGTTTCGCAGCTTAAATCCAAGATTCACCGCGCCATGGTTACCCGTGGCGATCTGGAGTATGAAGGCAGTATTGAAATCCCGCAGGACCTCGTAGAGGCTGCCGGCTTGTGGCCTCATGAGAAGGTGCTTGTGGCTTCCGTTACCTCCGGAAACAGGTTTGAAACATATGTGCTGGTAGGGCCTCCCGGTACCGGCCAAATTATCGTAAACGGGGCTGCTGCTCATCTCATTAAAAAGGGAGAACGCGTGATTATTATGAGCTTTGCATGGGATGATAAACCCATTACGCCCAAGCGCATCATTTGTAACGAACTCAACGAAATTATTGCCTAATCCCTTTACAAATCTCTCATTTTAAGATACAATCCCGCCATGCTTAACGCCGCTATATACATTGTGTTCGCCCTTTTGCTGATTGTTTGCTCGCTGCTGCTGCTTGTGGTGCTGATGCAGCGCCCGAAACAGGAGGGGCTTGGTGCTGCCTTCGGCGCTCAAATGACTGATCAGGCTTTTGGTGCCCAGACTACCGATGTACTCAAGAAAGGTACGATTCTTTTCGGTTCCCTGTTCATGGGGCTTTGCTTCATTCTGGCTGTGTTGATGAACGCCCGCTTCCAGGCATCTAAATCTGATTTGGGGCAGAAGGTGGTACAGGCTCCTGTGGAGACTCCCAAGCCCGAAACTGCAACGGAGACTCCGGCTGCTCCTTCCGTAGACAATCTTGAGAATTTGGTGGACTCTGCGGCTGAGCCTGCTCCCGCCCCTGTGGTGGAGGAACCCGCCCCTGCGGCCGAGCCTGCTCCCGCCCCCGTGGTGGAGAAACCCGCCCCTGCGGCTGAGCCTGCTCCCGCCCCTGTGGTGGAGGAACCCGCCCCTGCGGCTGAGCCTGCTCCCGCCCCCGTGGTGGAGGAACCCGCCCCTGCGGCTGAGCCTGCTCCCGCTCCCGTGGTGGAGGAACCCGCCCCTGCGGCCGAGCCTGCTCCCGCCCCCGTGGTGGAGGAACCCGCCCCTGCGGCTGAGCCTGCTCCCGCTCCTGTGGTGGAGGAACCCGCCCCCGCGGCTGAGCCTGCTCCCGCCCCTGTGGTGGAGGAACCCGCCCC
>JAFXCP010000015.1 GCA_017521405.1 Akkermansia sp.
TCAAAAAAAAAAAAAAAAATACACATAGCGTTCATTGTGCCTAATCTATTGGTAGTCAGCACTTGCTTTGATCATCGCATTTCAAAAGATGCGTACAGTAGATTAGCCATGCTTCCTATTCAGAATTAAGGGCTAAGCGTTATTGACAGGTAAAGTGCTTGCCATGGGTGGGGGAGGTGGTGTACACTATGGGGGTGAATGTGTTTTCCACTTGCTGGAACAGTAGCCGCCACAAGGATGGGGCGGCGATGTGTGCGGAGATTCGCGAGCTGGGGTTCGAGTACATCGAGGCTTCGCATGGCTTGTCGATTTCGATGATGCCGGGGGTCATTAAGGCGGTGGAAAGTGGGGAGATTCGCGTGGCGGGGGTGCATAATTTCTGCCCTGCCCCGATGGAGGTGATGGTGGATGCGCCGGATGCGTACACCTTTACTTCCCACCGGCCGGAGGTGCGGGAGCGTGCGATGAATCTGAGCCGGGAAACTCTGCAGGTGGCGGCGCGGCTGGGGGCGCAGTATGTGGTGCTGCATATGGGGGCCGTGGAGCTGATGGTGCAACAAAAGCCCACGCGCGAGTTGGAGCGACGCTTGCGCCACGGAGAGGTTTGGACGCGGGAGTACGCGCAGCGCAAGGGGGAGCTGGTGCGAAAGAGGATGCGGCTGGCTCCGCTGTACTACGAGCGAGCGCGCGTGGCACTGCACGAGCTGGCTAAGCTGGCCGAGAAGCTCAATTTAGTGCTGGGGGTGGAGGGGCGCAGCCATTTTGAGCAGGTGCCCGGGGAGCTGGAGATGCCGCGTTTGATGCAGGAGTTCGCCGATTGTCCGCATGTGCGGTATTGGCACGATTTCGGCCATATTCAACGCAAACACAATTTACTTCTTCTGGACCATTCCCGGTATTTGCAGGGCTTGCAACCATATCTTTACGGCGGGCATGTGAATGATGTGCAGTGGCCTTCCCGCGACCACCGGGCTCCGTTTATGGGGGGCTGCGTAGATTTTGAGCATTTGCTGCCTGCTTATTTTACACAGGAAATGCCGTTGACCTGGGAGTTATCCTCTTCCGTTACTCGGGAGAAGATTCTGGAAGCCAAGGTGCTGTGGGATGCGCTGATGGAGCGTGTTCCGACGGGGGCTCAACCTTCCGCATGAGTCCGCAGGAGGGCTACGGCATCCCCGGCAAGGCGGAGGATGGCTGCTTCCTTATGGTGGATGCCGGGAAGGCTCCAGAGGGTGAAATCATTGTGCGCTACGATGTTGAAGTACATGCCGCGCAGGCAGGTAAGGAACCAGAACCAATCCGGGGTGGAGATGCCGGGGAAGTGCGCCAAGACGGCTTGTTGCCATTCCCGGAGGGCGTACGAGTAGTGGGATTCGTATACTTCCCGGGTAAGTTCCGGGGTTTCGTAGCCCATTTTATTGAGGAAGCAAAGAACTTCTTCCCCGCTGGCTACGGTGCTGTCCTGCCACGAGGTGATGGGGGCCAGCAGCCAGGAGGCGATGATTTCTTCCGCTCCGGCACTGCGGGCGCGCGCTTCTTGGAGGGCGCCTAAGCAGACTTCGTTGTACTGGGTGGAAAGGTGGGCGAGGGTATCGCGGTAAAGGTCCGCCTTGTGTCCGAAATGGTAGCGAATGAGGCCGATGTTGACTCCCGCTGCATTGGCAATATCGCGCACGGCGGCACCTTCGTACCCGCACCGGGTAAAGTGCTGAACGGCAGCCCGCATGATGAGGGCTTTTGTGGCTTCGGATTTAGAACTCACGGCGGCGGCGTTTGCGTTCGAGTTTGCGGGCTTCCCGGGCGGCTATGTACTCTTTATCCTCCCGAGAAAAACGATGCAGTTTGGTGCGGGATATGCGGCCTCCGTATTCTTTGAGGTAAACCATGTTATGCTCGGAATCGAAGCGTTGGAGACGGGCAAAGAGGCTCATGCCGCCTTGGGCGGAGTGCCATGTGCGGTAGCCGCGTTTTTGTAGTTTTTCCCGGTAAGCAAGCATTTCTTTCTCGCACCGGACGACGCCGCCTTTGAGTATGGATTCGATGCTTTGAATAAAACCATCGTACCCATCGATGCCGACGATGAGTTGTCCACGGGGGCTCACCACGGCCAAGCCGGGTTTGCGGGTAATGCCATAGCGTTTGGCAAGGCGGTTAATGGCGGTGTGGCTGTATTTGGCGTTTTTACCGGAGCGGTCATCAATGGAGGCCCCGGAATCCAGTTTGATGCGTACGACGCGATTTTTGCACCATTCATTAAACTTCGGAGTATCCAGTAGTTGCTCGCCCAGGCGAGCACTTTTGGGGCTAATAACGGAATCGTGAAACCAAATGATGATGGGGCGACATTCGCGGTGGGCAAAGCGGATGGCGAGACCATAATCAGTCAGCCATCCATTGCCGTTGTTGCGGGCTTCGAAGGCGGCGGTAATGCCGGCAATCTCTTTGTCGGGGTTATCGGGGTCGGTAAAGTAGACTTCGCCCTCTGCGCCGTTATCGATGCGTTCCAGCTCTTCGGAGGTGGTAACGTTGTAGTTAACGGCATTTTCGTGGTGCATGGAGCCGGGGGCAAGCGGATTTCCCAGTTGGGCTTCTTCCTCCGGAGTGGGGGCGGTCATGAGTTCCTGCTCCGTTTCGCGCACGAAGCTGCAGGAGGCCAAGAGCAGGCCCACACACGCTGCTAGGAGTGCTTGCCTCATGTCTCGGGGGTATGTTCTGCGGATTTGGCGCTTTGCCATGCCGCTTCCATTTGCTCCGGGGTGGCCGCAGTCAGGGAGATGCCTTGCTGTTTAAGGGTGGACTCCACGGTGTTAAAACGGCGTATAAACTTGCGGTTAGCCGCATCGAGGGCAAGTTCCGGGTCGATGTGGCGGCGGCGGCAAAGGTTTACAATGGTGAAGAGGAGGTCTCCCAATTCTTCTGCTACTTGGGGATGCTCATCCGGCAGGGGGAGGGTTTCCGCCACTTCCCGGGTTTCCTCGCGTATTTTGTCCAGCACACCGGCGTGGTCCGGCCAATCAAAGCCGACCTTGGCCACTTTCTTGGTCAGTTTATACGCCTGCAAAAGAGCGGGGAGCCCTTTGCCACAGCCATGGAGATAGGGTTTTTCCTCGATGGCGTGTTCCTTACGCTTAATGTTGTCCCACTGGGTGAGGAGTTCCTCCGTGTTGCGTACGGCGGCTTCGCCAAAGACGTGGGGATGGCGGCGTACGAGTTTTTCCGAAAGTTCTTGGGCAATTTCCGGGAGGCCAAAGGCGGCTTCCGGGTTTTCCTGCGCCATTTCCGCATGGAAGATGACTTGCAACAGCACATCCCCAAGTTCTTCCCGCAGGTGGGGCCAGTTGCGTTCTCGAATCGCATCGATGCATTCGTAGCATTCCTCGATGAGGCAGCTAACTATGGACTCGTGGGTTTGCTCAGCATCCCACGGGCAGCCACCGGGCTGGCGCAAACGGTGCATAATGGCCACCGCACGCTCTACTTGGCGGGCGGGGTCTTGGCAGTGAATCATTTCCTGCTCAGTCATTTCTGCTTGTTGTTGCGGCGGTCTCGGCGCTCGTTGGTAGCTTTCCCGGCAAGGATATCATCAATGTGTTCGATGAGGTCCCAGGAGACGCGGCGGCGCTGGTATTTGCGCCAAAGGAGTTCGCGGAGGGTTTGCCAGTGTTCTTCTGTAAAATCTGCGGGTGTGGTAACAGCTTCGTCACGCTGGGAACGACCCAGTTTCGGGGTGCAGGTAAGCTGCCACCATCCGCCGAAATGCTGCGCTTCGTAAATGACTTTATTTCCCTCTTCGTCGCGGTCCTGCCAGGAGAATGTTTCCATATTCGGGGGGAGTGGGAGTTAGCGTTTACCCTGTTTCATTTCGCGGTTAATGCGGTTCACATCGTGCTGCATGGTGGGAGTAAGTTCCGTTACATGTGTAGCACCGGTATTCAGGGAGATGATGAGGGGTTTGGAGCGGTTGCCCTTGCTGTCGTATTTGTATATCACACGCTGCACCAGTTGGCCTTTGGGGTGGGAATACATGCGTTCCTCGACCAAGCGGGCGCGGCTATCGTACCCATAGGCCACTTTGTAGATAATGTTTTTCTTCGTGTGGTCGTATATAATGCAGGAGACGAGCTGGCCGTATTTCCCCTCGGTGTAATCGTTCACGGCTGCAAGGCGACCGCTGGGTGTATACGAGGCGCACCGCATGCCGCGCCATCCCCTCTGCCGCTGGTAGACGGAGCGCCCGCCATCCGGGTGGCGCATCACACGCACCATATCCCCGCTTTCGTTAAGCATATCCTGCCCTTGCAGGGGGAAGCCGCAAAGCAGCAGCAACAGCAGAAGGCAAGAGAGGTGTAGCCGTTTACCCATATTCATGGCGCTATTCTACCCACTATTCCTTGCCTTGGCAAGCGTAAACACCGCAAATCAAAACAAGCATCTACTCTATCATGAACGAATATGGGATTAATGCGCGTCAATAATCCGAGTTAATTCTTCTACCGTCCAAAATTCCTCATACTTTAAGCATTCTGCGAGAAAAGCGGAATACTGTCTTCCGCCTTCTACACTAAGATGAAGCGAAAAATCCGAAAACATCTTTGCATCTTCCCATGCTCCCAAATAGGGGTCTCGAATAACCGGAATACCAAGTTGGGTAAAATAAAGCGCAACCTTAGCTGCAGCCTTCCGTTGATTGATTGACGCATGTTCCCGACCAATATACATAATCAGACGAGCACCCTTATTTTCGCATTCCGCGCGCAAATCATTGATTAGTTCTTCCCAGCCATCGAGTACAATATCCTCTTGTCCATCGACATCGGCAGGCCTTTGCCCTTGCTCGCTGGTTAACAAAACCTCTACTCGACCACTTTTTGAAATCCGAGCATTTTGGGGAGATGAGTAACGATATATACAATCAGGGCGAGTCAACAAACGCATTGCATGGATGCTGTAGTTAAGAGCATCGCCCTGAAAAAGGGAGATGATAGCAGAAGGGGGAATGATTCCCTGAGTAAATATCCCAAGCCCCTTTTGCGTATAGCAAAAATTAACTCCGGCATGGCTACAACCATCATCCTTGAGTATGGATGATCCTCTCGGTCCACTGATTACTAATGTATCCCCTTTTCGAATAAAATCGAGAGCAAGCTGTGCATTGCAGCGCACTCCATTTTGTGCTTGAGTCCCGGCATTAATTGCTGCTATGTTATGCGCCTCCTTCATGCTAAGAGGCTCAATATTCATTCTTACTTCGGAGCCACCAGAAAAAACATAACATGCAGAAGATTCATTCCTTACCTCTTCTTCCCACTCTTTTGTCGTTTGCAGACATTTTTGAAAAAAGAGAGAATCGGGGCGCATGTAAACTTCGTACACACGGTTAATCACAAAGGATATGACAACTCCCAAAATAAGAAGGATGCACAATTTCTTCAACATACTAGAAAGCAAAATAAATAAATTGGGACGGAGTGTGGGAATACAACATAAAAATAAGAACAACCATAATCATGCAGGCATGGGACTTAGTAAAAATCCTATATGGATCCGCATATTTTCTTGTAGAAAGGAACTCCAAAAATATAGTAACAAATGATATGGGAATGAAGACAACAGCGATAGCTCCGGCAGATTTGTGATTCTGAAGATGGCTAATGAAACCTCCGATATCGTAACTGGATGGATTTAATACAGTAGCCAGATTAGAAAGCACAATGTCCATGTTGACTTCGTAGAAAAACATCCATATGAACATCATAACGGAGAAGGTCAGCACCCATCCCAAAAATCTTGGTAACGAATATCCCCTTTTACTGAAAATTCTATGGATTACCATCGTGACACCACCCAGTATGCCCCATATGATAAAATTCCAGCCCGCTCCATGCCATATACCGGATACAAGGAACATTACAATAATGTTGAACCACCACAATTTGGTGCGACTCCCCCCCATGGAAAAGTAGATGTAATCCCGGAACCAGAGAGTGAGAGAACGATGCCAGTTTCGCCAAAAATCAGATATATTGCAGCATGTGTATGGGCTTAAGAAATTCATGGTAATGTTAATGCCCAAGCATTTCGCAATTCCGTAAGCAGTTAAGCCATAACCGGCAAAATCAAAATAAATACGAAATCCAAAACATACATTATTAACCCATATGGGGAATGCATTTTCGCCAGCGTAACCATTAAGCATGCCGGCAGAAAGATTGTTTGCCATCACCATTTTGTAGAAAAGCCCAAGAACAACAAAGGGCAAACCTGCAACCATGTTTTGACTGTCCCATGAAAGCCGCAAATTCTCCATCTGCGGTAACAACGAGCTTCGCCGCTCAATGGGGCCCGCCACAATTTGCGGAAAAAAACTACAGAAGTTGAGGTAATCGATAAATTTCGGTATCCTCTGTTGGTCTCTCAGTGTATCTATACAGAAAGCTATCGATTGAAATGTGTAAAACGATATACCGATGGGAATAACAAGATTACGCACGGTATCCCACTCTTGTTGGCAAACATCGTTTGCAATGAAATTTGCATACTTGTAGTAAAGCAATGGAAGCAACTGCAAAACAATTAGCAACGTTTGAAACAATTTTCGTTGATAGCCTTGAAGTTTCTTTCCTATATGGCATCCTGCGTATGTCAAAAGAATAACTACAAGAAATATAATCAGAGTTTCTACGGTCGTAACAAAAAGCAAGAAAAGGCTCAAAAAAGCCATGCTATATTTTGCAAAGGCAGAACGAAAAGAATATTCCTTTAACGCATACCAGCCAAGAAAAATAACTGCCATGGCTGGTAGCATTGTTTGCCAAAAAATTAAAGTAGTAAAATCCATGCTAAAAAAAACTTGGCGATTCTATCCAGATTCCAACGTGTAGTCAAGCGCAATCTAGCAAACTCTATGAATTGGAAGTTATCAACCTGTTGCTTCTCAAATGTGCTTTTTTGGTAAAAAAAGGAGATTAGGCTTGCATCTGCCGTAAATGATGCTATTATCACCGCACCTTGTAGGTCGATTTGCCGCAGCCACGAAAAATCAACCATTAACACAAGATATATCAAAATGAGCGAAATCAACGTCAACGACTTCAAGACGAACGAGAAGGACACCGGCTCCACCGGTTTCCAGGTTGCAGTGCTTACCAAGCGCATTGTCCACCTGACGCAGCACCTTATCGCTAACAAGCACGACCACGCTTCCCGCCGTGGTCTGCTGATGATGGTGGCTCGCCGCCGCAAGCTGCTGGACTATGCCAAGCGCACAAACCCGGATCTGTACAAGGATCTGCTGGTACGTCTCTCCCTCCGCCACTAATAGGTGCCGGGGGAGCTTTGAGAAGCCCTATCGCTATTATTACAGGAACGCCGCAGAGAGGTCGAACTCTGCGGCGTTCCTCGTTTTTTGGAGGGAAGAGCGGAAAGAAAAAACGGAATTGACTCAGTTACGATAACTCCGGGCGCAATTTCTTTTCCTGCTCCTCAATCATCATAGGCAAATAGCGGTGTCTCGAAAAGAGCGGCGTGAGCAGCCCATTATCCCGGGCAATAAGATACATTACCTTGAGCAGACCAAACTCGAAGAAGAGCTGGAATACACGAGCCACAATACCGGCACCCATATAGAAGGAAAGAGCCCAGTAAACAAAAGGAAGCAGGAAGAAGAAAGCCTGAGTCTCCAATTTCGTCCCTACCATAGCGCGGCATACGCGCAACACGAGAATAACCCCCGTAAGGAAATAAACAATAATAAGCCCGGCGCCTACATATCCCAAACGGTGCACACAAGTGATAAATCCATTATGCCACTGGCCGGTAGTGGCATAAACGTCCTGATTATCCTTCGTCTCCTCTTTACGTAATACTGCACGAGTATAACGCTTAAGATATGACTGAGACATACCAAATCCATCGCCCCATACATAATCTCGAATGTAACCGGTTCGAGGATTCAAAGCCCATTCCCACATCTGGTAACGCCAGTCTGCCGAAGCATCAGCATGTCGGAGAGCATTGGACGACACCTTAACTCCCGGAGCAGCCGAAAGAGCGCGCTGAACACCGAAAGGCAATTCCTCCAACACCCCCATTTCGCCGCAATAAATCAATACGCCATACGAGCCGACAATGGAAACGATAAGTAACAGGATTTCCCGGCGGAGGCACGCTGCAATAGCAACAATCATGCATGCGTAAAATAGAAAGGTACGATACCCACTCAAAGCAATAGATAAGACGCCAACAAAACCAATCAACCACAGACGCGGCGACAACAAGATTTGTGCCAAAGAATATTTGGCAACAAGGAAGAATATCAAGGCAATACCAAAATGCAAGAAGGCCATAAAGCGAGCCCCCATCACATCATCACTACTCACAGTCTCCTCAGCCAAACTCATCACACCTGCCGCCACAAGGACAGAGAAGATAAACAAGGCAACAAGTTTAATATACATCCCCCAGTTCAGCATTTGGCCGAGCTGCTTTGTATCAAAGGGGATACTGCTAATCACCAAGTAATAGAACATGGCGAACAAGCACCATGTGTGGTCCTTACCACCTACACGCTCCAACTCCACACCCACAACGGAAAGGAACTCGATACCCACAGGGAAGCGGACATAGGACGCAACCATGCAGATAAAAAGCAGGAGAACGATGAGGTCGAGCAGCCAGAGGGAACGCCAGCGGAATCGAACGTATCCCATTCCCCACATGATAATCCAGTATATTAACACGCCGGTAGCCACGATATAAGCTATCGGCCAACGTTCAAACGCAGGATGCGGAATGGATAGAACCGGGGGAATGAGGAAGATAAACCACCAGCTGCGCTTGCCCAGATAAAGGGCCGCAAAGAGCAGCATGAATACAACGATGATGCCTAACGCATTGAGGATGTTATCCGCTGCCTGAACGCCGATGATGAAAGACATCACCACCAGCAGTAGCATCATCACAATGCTTTTGACTGAGGAAGAACCCATTACTTAGTAAAGTGCTTCCCCATTATCCCGGATTTCGGCATAACGGGGAAAATATATTTGGTTAGAGAGCAGAGGGGATTTCCTTACCTAAGTCCGAAGCCTTGCGCCCCTTGCCATCCCCTGCGATGCGCTCCAAAAGAACATCGCGGTAAGCCATGCCACCGGGAATCATAGGCAGTACATGCACATCGTGCGGCACCATCACATTCAGCACATAAGCTTCCTTAGATTCGAGCATGCGCTTAATGGCCGGGGCCAGTTCGGAAGGCTCTACAACACGCTCGCACTTAATACCGAAACCCTTGCAGATGGTGGGGAAATCCGGGTACAGAACAGAGGGTGTATGGTGGGTGGGGTCGTAGGTATCCGTAGGATCCGCCAAGAACGTGTTGGCACGGTTGGAATCATACTTAAGATCTTCCCACTGCACCACCATGCCCAAGTGCTGGTTATCCATCACGATGCACTTAATGGGCATATGCTCCACGCGGATGGTACCCAGCTCCTGCACATTCATCAGGAAAGAGCCATCGCCATCAATGTTGACCACAGGCTTATCCGGATAAGCCACATGAGCCCCCATGGCTGCGGGCAAGCCATAGCCCATGGAACCCAAACCACCGGAGGTGGAAAGGCGCCGGGGCTGCTCAAACTTATAGAACTGGGCGGCAAACATCTGGTGCTGCCCCACCCCGGTGCAGATGATGGCGTCCTGCTCTCCCAGCTGGCGGTACAACTCCTCCACGACGGATTGGGGGGCAATCTCGTGTTCACGAGCTTCGTAGCAAAGAGGATAGCTCTTCTTCCATGCCTCGATAATGCCGAACCATTCCGGGCGATTCTCCACAGCATAGGGGCGCGGTTCCATCCCCTGCTCTGCGAGCTTGGCATTCATGTACTCCAATGCTTGGCGCGCATCGGAACGAATGGCATAATCCACGCGCTTATTCTTGTTCAGCTCTGCGGCATCCAAATCGATGTGGATAATACGAGCATGCTCGCAGAAGGTGCGTACGGCACCGGTCACACGGTCATCGAAGCGGGCACCGATGGCCAGCACCACATCTGCCTCGTTCACGGTGTTGTTAGCATACACCGGGCCATGCATACCCAGCCAGCGGACGGAAAGGGGATGACTCTCCGGCATAGCACCAATGCCCATGAGAGTGGTTGCTACGGGAATTTGGGCACGCTCCGCAAACTCCCGCAGCTGGGCGGAAGCCTCGGAGATGATGACACCACCACCGGCGTAAATCGCCGGGCGTTTGGCGGAAAGAAGAATAGGCAAAACCTCATCCAGCGCAGTAGTATCCAATGCAACCTCCGGCTTGTAACCGGCCAAATCAAGCGGGGCATCAAAATCGGGCACGAACTTGCCCTCCTGGAAGTTCTTGGGAATATCAATCACCACAGGACCGGGACGCCCGGTGCGGGCAATGTAAAAAGCCTCGCGCACAATACGAGGAATATCCTCCAAGCAGGTAACCATGTAGCTGTGCTTCACGATGGGTGCCGTCATGCCAAACACATCCGTCTCTTGGAAAGCGGAAGAACCAATCAAAGCACTACCCACCTGAGCAGTAATAGCCACCATGGGAATGGAATCGAGGAAAGCATCCGCAATGGGGGTAATCATATTTGTGGCCCCCGGACCGGAGGTGGACATACAAACACCCACCTTACCCGTAACGCGGCCATAGCCCTCCGCAGCAAAAGCACCGCCCTGCTCGTGACGCGGCAGGATGGTGCGGATGGAAGGCTCGTGGCTAAGTGCTTGGTGCATGGGCATGCTGGCACCACCGGGATATGCAAATACCACCTCCACGCCCTCCCGCACGAGGCTTTGCACCAAAGCTTCAGCGCCGGTCATCATTTTACCTTTGGAAAAATCATCGCATGCAGGATTATTAGCCATAGTCATTTCTGGGTGGGGATGGGGGTGTATAGAGAGGCGATTCTTGATATTACGCCCATGCGGGGGCATTGTAACAGATACAAGGCAGTAAGAAAAGCGAATTTTTCGTCTCAGCAGGGGATTTTCATTCCTGAGGGAGCGGCTCTGCCTCCGTTTTTTCCGGAGCCGGCATCCCCTTGCGGTGAATGGACACGGCATTCCCGGCACGAAGGAGCAAGGAAAGCTCATTCACATCCCTCTGCCGGAGGCGAATCACAGGGCCGGTGGCATAATAGGATTCGCCCGTAAGCAAAAGCCCGTTAGCTAGCTTGAGTGCACGATCCGCTGAGGAGAAAAGGAAGGAACGGGAGGAGACAGGTCTCCCTCCCAAATAGCCCTCTCGGGAGGAGATAGTGGTCCACTCCGGCTTCCGAGATTGTGCGCCACCCTCCACTCTCTCTATGGCGTAATCCGCCACGATTTCCTGCTCATCCCATACGGTAACCTCTCGCGCATCCGGATGAATTTCCACTCGCAAATTCATAGGAACATGCATCAACTTCTGCCCGACCATGAGGGCGGATGGCTCCACAATACCATTGTATAGCATAAGCACATCCACCGGGCAATGAGTGCGCTCCACCACGCGCATAAAATTATCTCCTTTTTGCACGGTATAAGACTGTGCACCGGGATGCATGCGCGACAAATACCGTGGGGTATTCACCTGAGCACAAATCTGGCGAGCTTCCCGCCCGGCAATCCCCTGGTCCAGCACATAAGGGCGCATTAGCAACACAGCCTCGCCACCGCTTCCGGATTGAAGAAGCGCTCGCGCTTGTGCTAAAGCCTCCGGGCGGCGGGGCCACAAGGAATAATTCTCCGCAGCCTGCAATTCCTGCCACAGTAGGCTAAAGAAGGCCCCGACGGCGAAAATCAAAGATATTGATTTCATGCGATTTCTGTATCATTTCCAACATAAAGCACAGAAGAGACACCTCCCATGCATCATCCACACCGCTTATCACGGCTCGAAAGCTATCCCCGGAATGCAAAGCTTCCTGCACCACGCGGTCCTGCACCTCCGCCGGGGCATCATGCACAAGCTCCTCTGTTACCTCAGAGCGGCTAAAGCGAAAGCCATATTTGAAAAGAGCCTGAAGGCGCGCTCCGTGGTTTTCCATCCATTCAAAGAAGCGCAGTGCCTCTTGGGAAAAACCTTCCGTTTCTACCCCGCGCAAATCCGCAGGGCGAAGTATGCGCGGGCGGTTAGCCTCCACCCAGCCGGAACGTATGCGGCAAACACCCACTTCATCCATGGGTTCCGTTATAAGGCGAAAATTGAAACGCGTATCGCCAAAAGAATCGATACGACGATCCGGCACATACAGCACCTTCGTATGCTGCATGGCATAATCCACACTGGCTTGGGGAAGCTCCACTTATATCTGAGGCAAAGAGCAAAGGAGCGACTCCAACCCGGAGGCGGAGCCGCTCTTCAAAGAAAAAGTTACAACGCGGCTATTAGGCCTTGTTCTTCTCGATGTAGGCAACTACATCCGCCACAGACTTGAGGTTTTCGGCCTCTTCATCGGGCACTTCGATGGAGAACTTGTCCTCGAAAGCCATCACGAGTTCAACGGTGTCAAGAGAATCAGCACCGAGGTCCTCGATGAACTTAGCGTCAGAGGTCACTTTTTCGAGGTCAACGCTGAGCTGAGCAGCGATAATTTCCTTTACTTGGGATTCAATGTTGTCGGACATAAGCTGTGACAGTTATTTAAGGTGCCTTTATTCTAGCGTGTTCCCGGGGAGTATGCAACAAAAAACTTCGAACAAACTTAAAAAAAGAAGTCATCAAAGGGTTTGTGCAAAGAAAGCAAGACCGGAAAGCGTAAGCATAGGAGCCACGGTATCAATTTCCGGTATCAACGCAGCCGCCCATGCAGCATCCCCACCCGTAGCTACGACATAAGGTTTGCATCCCAATTCTCTTTCAATCTGTTGAAGAACCCCCCGCACCATAGCACAAAAGCCAATACTACAGCCCCCCCATATAGCCTCCTGCGTTGTTTGCCCCACACAGGAAGAACACTGCTGCCTCTGCACCGAAGGAAGCAAAGCCGTACTATGATGGAGAGATTGGCACAAAGTCTGCAAGCCCGGAGTAATAGCACCGCCACGGAAACGCAAAGAAGCATCAGGAGCCGGAGTCACAACATCGAATGTAACCGCTGTTCCCATATCCACAGCCACTGCCGGCACAGGATAAGCAGCCGCCAAGCCCAAAACGTTTGCCACACGGTCTGCTCCTAAAGTATTGCGACCGAGATAGTGGGAAAAATCCACCTTCAAACCGGCTATATCTGAGGAAAGGGAAATCACGGGTTGGTTAAAAGCAGCTCGTAACTTGCAGGCAGCCTCCGGCACAACAGAGCATAACACCACCCGAGAAAACGACCAATCCTTCACCGCATCGAGAATGGAGGCAACAGATAAATCCTGAGTAGGCAAGCAGTGCACGGCATTCTCTCCCATTCGTGAAAGAAGACAAAACTTTGTCCTCGTATTGGAATTATCAATCAGTAAAATCTCCTCCATAAATCAAACCAAATCTTGCAACAAGTCTACAATGCGAGCCGCAGCCCCGCTACGATTTGCAGAACGCATAGCATGGCAAAGGCGCAACCACCCCGCTGCATTCTCCTTCAACGAGTGCACCACGGTTTGCACCAAATGTCCTGTACACTCCACATGCACACCGGCGCCATCCTGCAACAAGAGCTGAAGATTCCCCTGCTCCTGTCCCGGCAAAGTATAATTCACCAGCACCGGCAACTCACTGCTATAAGCCTCAAACATGGTAGCCGCTCCGGCCTTACCAATGTAAAAATGCCCCCACGAAAAAAGCTCATACATCCTCTCCGTGGCATCGATTATCTGCAAACGCCCGGTGGCCAACACATCCGCCAAATACTCACGCAGTACGGGTGCGCGAGCCCCCCCCAGCAGCACCATGGAAACTCCGGGTAAAGCGCGGAACAAAGCTCGAACATCATCACACACACCCTCAGTTGCACGGTATGCGCCGTACACCACGCGCACATCCTCCGCAGAGGGAATACACCGCTCTGCATTAGGACAAAAAGCCCGACGCACCGGAAAACCTCCCACCACTACACGCGAGGTATCCAGAGCATAACGCTCACAAACAATACGTTGCGATTCCTCATCCGGCACAATTACCATAGGAGCCCGAGAACGCAGCCATGGGCGGCTAATCTCCTGTGCATCCGTCACAAGCACTGCATAAGGCACGGAAATTTCCCCACTTGCGCGGAAGGTATCCAGCATATATGCATACAAAGGGTAAGTGCATACCACCAACTGTGGATTCCATTCCCGCAACATCCTTCGAATACACGCCGCGCAAGCACGCAAGGAAGCACTGTGGTGCCATAATGACCAATCTGCCGTATCCGTGCAAGCATATGCCACGCCCCACAACCAAGGCATGCGGCGCACGCACAGGCGATAAAAATTCTGAGTCAGGCGGAAGAGTTTGGGGCGTCCCTCTGCGCAGGGGTCCTCCACCCGCACCTCCCAGCCGCGGCTTTCGAATTCTTCCGCCATGGCATATGCCGCAGAGTGGTGCCCCTGGCCATACCCCACACTCAGCAAAAGAATACGCTGTGCCGGCATAAGAAAAAAGACGCAATAACAATGAGGCTCCGGCTATCTCAGCCGGAGCCTTTTGAGTTCGAGAACTACGGCCCGATGGTATCCGGGCGGCCTTCGAAGGCCGGGCGCCTCGGCACATAAATCACATCGTCCGGAAGCAGCTTAATAGCTCGGTCACGGGCGCTGAAATAATCATAGGTACGCGTAACCTTACCACGGGTAATCTGCACACGGCGGGAACCATAATCCGTAATATCGCCGCAATCCAGCAACGCCTGAATAAGAGTGATACCCTCGCGGTACTGCAAATTCCGCTTCTGAGCCACATAACCGGCCACCTGCACATAGCGCACATCCAGACCGGCCTCATCGCGGTGTCCCACCGTAGCCATCACGATAGGATCTGCATATATCTTCTGAGCGAGGTACAGGGAACGGAGTGTATTCTCAAGCTGGCGAGCTGTCATTCCCATCACGCGGACGCGACCGGAAAGATATGGTACGGAAATAGTGCCATCCTCACGGCTCACGGCATACTCGCCGTTCACATTGTTGACATCTTCTGCGGGAATATTCTTGAATTGCAGCACCACCTTACCGCCTTTAATGGCACGCGGTTCGGAAGCTGCGCTCTGCCCCATCGCGGGCCATGCCAGAAGCATGGCTACGATGAGCAGAATATTCATGAAAGATTTAAATCGATTCATATCTGGTATTCTATCAATAAAGGTCATTTTCATCCTGAGCCGGAGCGGGAACCTCCTTATCTCGATTGGAGACTACCTCTCTGGCCTTTTTCACAAGAACCTCAGGTTCCTTGCGCTTCTCACCCTTGGCGTAGTACGAGTAGTAAGTGGTGTAGTACTGGTACTGCGTATCGCCGCTGATGTCCACATTATTCATAACGAGACCCATGAGGTGACCACCTGCGTTATTCACCAAAGACTTGGCACGAAGCAACGCCTTAAGCGGCATCTTACGCGGCTGCAATACCAGCAGCGTAGCATCTGCCTTGCTCACCAGCAGGGAAGCATCGCTCACACCCAGCACGGGCGGAGAGTCGAACAGCACAATATCGAAACGCTGGGAGGCCTCGGAAATCAGCTTCTCCATGCGGTAGGAACCGATGAGACCGGAAGGATCCGAAGGAATCGGGCCGGAAGCCAGCATGTAAAGGTTCGGCTGAGAGGTCTGGAACACCACATCCTTGAGTTCCTTCTCGCCCACCAAATAGTTGGAGAGACCCACATCACTCTTAAGCTCTGCATAGCGAGCCAAGCGAGGACGGCGCAAGTCCGCATCCACCATCAGGGTACTGTACCCGGCCTGCGCAAATACATAAGCAAGGTTGCTGATGGTCGTTGTCTTACCTTCACCGGCATTAGAAGACACCACAACGAACGTGGTCGCTTTGAAGAGCGTCCTCTTCAGCTCGATATTCGTACGCAAGATACGATAAGCCTCCGCATCCGGGCTGTCTCCACCCTGAAGCATGAGCAAGCCGGCATCCTGCGGGATAACACCCAGCACAGGCAGACCCAAGCTGCGTTCTGCATCCTCAAGAGACTTGATGGAGGTATCGAAGTAGTTGTACAGGAAAGCTACCACCACACCGGCAATAATTCCCAACACGCCACCGGCGATGAGATTCAGGCGGTAATTCGGGCTGCTGGGCACATTAGCCACACCGGGGCGGCTATACGTCTCCACGCTCGTGCGCGGAGTCATCATGCGCATCTTATCAGCGATGTAGTCGTTTTCCAAACGGTCGAAGCGCTGCTTTTCAGCATTGTACTCCTCGAGCGCATTCTTAACCTTCTGGTCTTCGAGGGTCTTATCGCGCAGGCGATCACGAGCCTCGTTATAGCGCTGCATCAAGTCCTGAAGCTCAGACTTCTTCACATCCAGCTGGTCAATCATGGCATCGCGCATACCCACAAGCTCCTCATAGAGTTGCTCGCGCGTATTTTTATGCTGCTCATCCATGCGAAGCACATTGGGGTGGCGCTCGCCGTAACCGGCAATCAGAAGCTGGGCGCGCTCGTTTTCCTCCTCCGTGAAGCGCGTATTAAGCTCGCGCACCTTGGCGGAGCAATAAGACTCCGCCGTCAACAAGCCGGCACGAGTCACATAACTAAGCAGCTCGGCATCCTTCAGATTCTGGAGCTTGCCGATATGCACCGTCATCTGGGAAAGCTCCGTTTCCATCTTGAGCTTATCCGCATTCAACTGGGCAAGAGTCTGCTCTTCTGCACCGGCGGAAGTAGGCGTAAGGTTGCGGTAATCGCTCCACATAGCCTGAATGTACTTGCCGGAGCGAATGTACTGGCGCACTACATCGGCCTTTCGCTCCAACTCATCCTGACGAGAGCGCAGCACCTCGTAACGTTTGTTAATGGCCTCGTTAATCACGGAGCGCTCGCGTTCCTCGCGAAGCTCCACATAGCAATCCACCACAGCTTGGCACACCTGCTGAGCCACGCGCGGATCGCTGTGAGACACCTCGATGTCGACAAGGTTTGTATTCTTACGAGGCTCCACCTCGATAATGCGAAGCAGCTCTTCCGCTGCGCTCACCTCATCCATCTGCCACTCATTCGGAAGATCGAGCTTGTTTGCCACAGCAATCAGGTTTTGCTGGGAAACAAGGATTTCGAACTGAGTCTGCATGTAGAACTCGCTATCACTCGTCAAGGTCTGCACCGGGCTAACGTCCGTCCCCACGGTCATATTGATAATGTCCTTGGGGGGCATGATTTCGAACGTCATTTCGCTGCTGTACTTAGGAGTCTGCAATTTGGTAAGAACTGCCACACTCGCAAAGACGAGCAAGAACACCAGCAATGCCTCCTTCCAACGATTACGGATAATCTGCATGTAATCCTGAGCATGCAGAATCACTTCCGTCTGGTTCTTATTAATATCTGAATTTTCCATATAACCAATCAAAACAGGCTGTTTCCAGCTATTTGAGGCAAATGCTATGCAACAACGTCATCAGAAGGTGTACTTCAGAGACGCGCTAATGTTGTTTCTATCGTATGAATAATCGGCGGTAGTTCCATCGCGATCCGAAGTGGAGTACGCATAACGGATGGAGCCCTCAAGATCCTGAGCGAACTTATAGCGCATTTCCACCGAGGGGGTAAAGGTATAAGTATCATAATCCGCCAGCCTATCAGTACCACGGCTATAGCTACTACGGATGAAAGCTATACCGCACACGAAGGACACATCGGGCGAGAGCCTGTATACGCAATTTACGCCGGCGCGGAGTGCGAGGTCAGAAAGGTAGTTACCACCGAACGAGTAGGTATCCACGTTTTCGTTAGCCAAGGAAAGATAGGCACGCACACTCACACCCTCCGTCACACGGCGGTTGTAACCGGCACGGATGTTCGGAGACCAAACAGCTTCGTTGCGAATATACTTATTCTGCACACCCAGCTGGATGTGCATGGAGGACACCGGGTCCAAAGCCATACTCGCGCCTGTACTCAGGATAAAGTTGGATGCATTATAGCCGAAATCGCGCATATCGTAGCGATAATCCAGGCTGACATTATACGTTACCAACTGAGACTCACGATACGAGAGAGAACCACCACAACCCACGTACTGGCGGTCATCGTAGGCATTGGCACTCTCACCATAAAGGTTACCGCTGTAGGAAGCATTAGCCCCCCAGCTCCAGCGGGAATCAATCGCTTCGGAATACGCGTTACTCAGGGACCAGTTCAGCACATCGCCCTGACGGCGGGAAGAGGAGATAGCATTCGCGTAATCCGGCTCCGGCATGTAGCTCACCATCACCTGGACGGTATAGGTACTTCTGCTGGAGAAAGCATGCGTAATGGAAGCACTCAGGCTGCAGTCAGAATACAACTTACGGCTGCGCGACTCATCGTGATAAACGCTTATATTTTCGGAATCCTTGAAGTAACGGGTAAAACCGAGCTTAAGGTCGTAGGAAAGCTTATCCACCGACTCATAGTCGGCAAAGGTTGCGCGCACATTAGCACCCACATACTCGCCCTCCACGGGCTTAGGTTCGCAGTACATGTTATCATCATATCCTACGCGAACAGAGGCGCTGTACTTCACTGCATGAGATTCCGGCAAACCCACAACAGGCGCGGTATCAAACAGAGAGAGAGCGTGCGCAGCCACAAGGCTGCAGCACGCTACAATAAAAGCATTACTTTTACTAAATCTCATATACGGTTCTGATTCACATCAGCACACTAGGCACTCCTTTAGTTATCGTCGGAAACAGCAGGGGGAGCCGGAGCAATCGGCGTAGGGGCAGGAACACGCGGAGCAGCCAAGGCAGCATTTGCCGTCACACCCGTGCGAGCCACATCCACCATGTTATTTACACTGGCCAGAAGGTTGGAAACAACGGAATCAGCCACGGAGGAGGAACCCGCAGTAGCGTAAAGAGCCGTAAGGAGGGAAGAAGCCTGAGAAGCCGTGGACGTACCGGTCTGCTGGGCGGCTACCTCAGCAACGAGCTGCTGCTCGAGACCGGGAACAGCAAGCAGAATAGCGCGGCACACAGAGTACACTTGAGCAGAACTCCAAGCATCACGCTGAGAGATTACGCTGGAGAACACGTTAGCCACATCGGCAGGATTTTCAACAGCAGCGGCGTAAACAGCCTGACTGAGGGAATCGATGGAAGCGTTGCTGGCAGACTTCTGAACAGCAGCATCAAGGGCAGGGCCGGCAAAAACCGGAGCAGCGAACGCACCGGCCAAAAGAGCCAGCACCGTGTATTTCATCTTACTCATAGTCGTATCTTGGGTGGTGAGGTTAATTCAGCAGGCAGAACCCCCTACTGGAGAGCGGGTAGCGGGAATCGACCCCGCATAATCAGCTTGGAAGGCTGGAGCTTTGCCATTAAGCTATACCCGCGAACAGGGGTAAGATAACACAAAACGCCCCATTACGCAAGTGCAAATTTGAAAGCTCAACAAATTTTTCCCTTTTTTCTTGACAAAAGAGCAAGCCTTGCATAAAATACGCCCCGCAAGCGGGCGTCGTTCAATGGTAGGACGCGTGCTTCCCAAGCATGAGACACGGGTTCGATTCCCGTCGCCCGTATAAGAAAAGAGCGCAGGTGGACAGCCTGCGCTCTTTGCGTTAAACAGACCAGGGAGCAGCCAGATAGGCTTCATTCACCGCATCCTCCAAGCGGCGGCGGAAAGTCTCCGCCTGCGGCACCTGCAGCACCCCCACAGGGCTGTGGTCTGCGGCATAATCGAACACCACATCCCCGGAGCCGTCCTCACGCAGCACCACATCGCGCACCAATCCCAGCATCAACGGCCAAGTGCGGGGTGCTTCTCCCGGGGTAAACGCCAGCACACGGGCAGAACTCAGCACATACAGCGGCCCCTGCCGCACCGGCTGTGGCGCCGGGCGCAGGAATGAGAAAAACCCTTTTTTAGCGGGAGAAACACCTCCTCTCTCCATGCAAAGGATGCGTTCATCCGGGCGGAGAAGCGCATGGAGTGCCGTTTTTTCCTCGTTAGTCAAATCGTCCAAAGTCATACCGGGATAACTCCTTTTGGGTAAAATTACGTTCAGCCTCAGAGATGAGGATATCAACCCGGTGCAAATCCGGCAAGTAAAAAATCCCCTGCGGGCAAGGGATATTCCCCCCCGCATGCTCCGTACGGAGCAGCAAATCCCCTGCTCCGCCCGGGCGGAACACACGGCTATGCACCAAGCCCGGCTCCAGAGGCAAAGCCACCCATCCTGCCGGAGAGAAAACAAGTAATCGTCTATCTGTCAGCACATAGCGCATCAACGCCAAGCGCCGTTTTCTGCGCCATGCCCAGAGCAGGAGAAACAGCCCGAGCAAACACAAGCCCACCGCCGGCAGAAGAGGCAGTATACAGACCGAAAAGAAGAGAGGCAACGCCAAAGCAAAAGCGAGGCGAGTTTCCGGAAGGAATGCAGGCGGGCGCGAAGCCCCCTGCCACAGCACCTGCTCCCGGTGCAGCAGAATTTCTGACAAACGTGTCTCCAAAGTCTGCATCTACCGCCTTATGGCGTACAAAAAAAGACCCGCAGGGGCGCATGGCACCTGCGGGCCGGAAAAACATAGGGTTAATGAATACGCTTCAACAGCCAAGGAAGCAGCTCTGCAATAGCCACGCGCTCCTGCTCCATGGAATCGCGGTGGCGAATCGTCACCGTATCCTTGAGAGCAGGATCCCCCTCCTCACCCAGCGTCTCGAAATCCACCGTAATGCAGAAGGGAGTACCCACCTCATCTTGGCGGCGGTAGCGGCGGCCTACGGCACCGGATTCATCGTAGAACACATTCATGAAGGGGCGCAGCTCCGCCTCAATCTCACGAGCAATACGCACCTGCTCCGCATTTTTCTTGAGGAGCGGGAACACAGCCGCCTTCACCGGGGCCACACGCGGGTGGAAACGCATCACCGTGCGGACATCGCTCTTACCATCCTTGCCCAGCTCCTCCTCATCGAAGGCTTCGCAGATAACGGCCAAAACGGAGCGGTCGCATCCGGCGGAAGGCTCCACTACATGGGGGATAAAGCGCTCGCGGGTATTCTCGTCGAAATACTCCATCGGCTTGCCGGAACCCTCCTGGTGGCGGGTCAAATCGTAGCTGGTACGGTAAGCAATGCCCATCAACTCCTGCACCCCGAAGGGGAACTCATACTCCAAATCGTAGGTTTTCTTGGAGTAGAAGGCACGCTCCTCCTCCGGCACATCGAGAATATGAATCTTCTCGCGGGCAATGCCGATATCCTCGTAAAAGCGGAGACTCTTTTCCAGCCATTCATCCGTCAGGCGGAAGCCATCCTCCTCACGGCAGAAGTACTCCACCTCCATCTGCTCGAACTCTCGGGAGCGGAAGGTGAAATTGCGCGGGTTAATCTCGTTACGGAAGGATTTACCAATCTGAGCAATACCGAAAGGAATCTTCATGCGGGAAGAATCCAGAATATTCTTATACTGGCAGAAAATGCTCTGGGCTGTTTCCGGGCGCAGCCAGCCGGTGGAGGCCGGGTCATTCTCATCGGAAGTAGCACCAATCGTCGTCTTAAACATCAGATTAAACGAGCGAGCCTCCGTCACCAAAGAACCATTAGCGGGATTATAGCGGGTAGAATCCGCCACCTCCTCTGTGCGCTCCTCCCCAAGCTCCAAATCCGCAGCTTGGAGACCCTTGCCGGAAATCTGCCCATAGTACTGCAAGGCCCCCTTGCGGGCAGCCTTGGTTCCCTTCTCATCAGCAGCAGGCACCAGCATAGAAAATTCCTTCTTCGTACTCCAGGAACCATCCTTAGCCGCAGCCCCCTTCCACCAGAAAGCCACACCACTCTGGGCAGGAATTTGGTCTGCACGCAAACGCTCCTTCGTCAGCAAGCAATCGCAAAGCGGATCGCAAAAACCACCCACATGGCCGGAAGCCACCAGCACGGAATTATGCGTCAGGATAGAGCCATCCATCCCCACAATATCCGGGCGCTCCTGCACATGAACACGCCACCAGTAATCCTTGAGATTACGCTTCAACTCCACCCCAAGTGGGCCGTAGTCCCAGCAACCATTAAGACCGCCGTAAATCTCTGCGGCCTGAAAGATAAAGCCCCTGCGCTTGCAAAGGCTGACGATTTTTTCCATACGGGCGGGATCTGTCTGAGTACGGTCTGCCATAACGCGGGTTATTCTACTCCAAAGCGCGTTATTTGCAAGCCTAAAAGAAGAAGCATCACTCTGCGGGCGGCATATTGAGCAGGGACACCTCCGCCTGCGGGCATTGGCGCCCCGTCATCGGCACAGCCCAAGTCAACTCATGGCACCCGGCCTCCAAGCGGTAAAGAGTAAGCGCATGGAAATCGCTCCCCTTCCCCCCCTCCGCATGCACCACGGCAGTACCGGTTTTACCACCGGTCACAATTTTAGCCCCGGAGTACTCCCGCAGCGTCAGCAACACAGCATACACGCCCCGTGCCGGTACCCGCAGCACCAGAGAAGCAGCGGAAAACCCCTCCGCACCGGCAGCATGCCAGCGCAGCGGGCAATGTTCCGGCTGCATTTTAGCATGGCGCAAGCCCTGCTGAGCCGGGCGAAACAAACGGCGCTGCTGCCGCTCCAGCCAAGCCTTACGCAGCACCCCGTAGGACACGCACACCAGCACCAACAGCCCTGCGCCCAGCCAGCTATAAATCGCCACGGCAGAAGCAGCCTCCCCTCCCCACAACAAAATCCCCACCAGCAGCGCGCAAAAAGCAATCGTAATCCCCAATCCCACGCGGAAACCGAACACCATACCGGGAAATAGCAAAAAAAGCACCACATAGCGCAGGAAAAAGCGTAAATTCAGCGGAGTACTCCTCAGGAAATCCCTCTTAAGCACCGCCTCACTTAACCTCAGCAACTCCTCCTGGCTCGTCGCAGCATCAATCTTCACGAGCGGGAGCGTAGCACAGCCTCCACCAAAAATCAAAACAAAAAACCGCAGCTGCAAGAGCTGCGGTTTTCTCAGCGGAGCGGGGGGGATTCGAACCCCCGGTACTGTTTAACGCAGTACGTCCATTTAGCAAACGGGTGCTTTCAGCCTCTCAGCCACCGCTCCAAATGCTGTGTGCCGCCAAAGATACCAGCTTTATCTCCCCTCGTCAACAAGAATTTTTGTTCATTTTACACTTTTTTGTGCATCGGGTGCATCTGCGCGTAATTCGGGATTGACTTTACCCCAGCATCGCATAAAATAACCTGCGTTATGAAGAAACCCGTCACAGTAACCGTTACCGGCGCCGCCGGCAATATCTCTTACTCCCTTCTGTTCCGTATTGCTGCCGGCGAGATGCTGGGTGCGGACCAGCCCGTAATCCTCAAGCTTCTGGAAATCACCCCCTGCTTGGAGAAACTGCAAGGCGTAGTAATGGAGCTGCAGGACTGCGCCTTCCCGCTGGTGCAGGAAATCGTAGCCACGGATGATCCCGCAGTGGCCTTCAAGAACGCCGATTGGTGCATGCTCGTGGGTTCCGTACCCCGCAAAGCCGGCATGGAGCGCAAGGATCTCCTCTCCATCAATGGCAAGGTATTCGTGGGCCAGGGCAAGGCCATCGCCGAAAACGCCGCCCCCGGCTGCCGTGTATTCGTGGTGGGCAACCCCTGCAACACCAACTGCCTCATCGCCCTGCACAACGCCACCGGACTGCCCAAGGAAAACTTCTTCGCCATGACCATGCTGGACGAGTACCGCGCCAAGGCTCAGCTCGCAGCCAAGGCCGGCGTAGCCGTGTCCGAAGTCACCAACATGACCATCTGGGGCAACCACTCCTCCACCCAGTACCCGGACTTCACCAACGCCAAGATTTCCGGCAAGCCCGTCACGGACGTCATCTCCGATACGGAGTGGCTTAAGACGGACTTCATCAAGACCGTGCAGCAGCGTGGTGCCGCCATCATTCAGGCTCGCGGTCTTTCCTCCGCCGCCTCTGCCGCAAACGCCGCCCTCATGACGGTGAAGAACCTGACCACTCCCACCGCCGAAGGCGATTGGTACTCCGTGGCCTCTTACACGGACGGCACCAAGTACGGTCTGCCCGCCGGCATCATCTGCTCCCAGCCCACCCGCACCAATGCGGACGGCACCTACAGCATCGTCGAAGGTCTGCCCATCGATGAATTCTCCCGCGGCAAAATCGACGCCTCCTGCGCCGAGCTGCTGGAAGAGCGTGCCGAGGTGCTGGGCGAATAAAAAAGCCCCTCTCAAACGCCAACAAAACGGCTTCCGCCCCCAAGGGCGGGAGCCGTTTTGTTATTGACTCAGCCCAAGGGCATGGTATACTGAGAAACCTATGAAAATCCGCCTTTCCCGCGCTCACAAACTCACCGCAGCATCCATCCTGTGCTTTGTACTGGGCTGGGGCATTGCAGAGCTACTGCCCACGGAAGACCCCATCTTCCAAGAAATGGCACAATTCCGCCCCCAAACAAACCCGGCCTCCAAGCAGCTGAAAAAACAAATGGAGAACATTCGGAAAGGCAAAAGCATCCACGTGGCGGATGAACACGGCAACACCCCCATCATGAATGCCGCCCTAGCCGGCTCCGAGGCGGATATCGACCACCTCCTCATCAAAGGAGCCCGCCTGCACCGCCGCAACCCGGACGGCAAAAACGCCATCGACTTAGCAGCAACCCCGGAAATCCGCGCCCTGCTGGAAGCCTGCCTCCTTGCCGAACAAGAAACGGATGAACACGAAAAAGAAGAAATGCGCCGCACCCTGCGAAAACGCGGCCTCAACACCGACAACCTGAACGAAGCCCTCTTCCAAGCCGCCCGCTTTTGGAGCCACAACCTGCAAAACACCGCCCTCCTGCTGGCACTCGGAGCGGATCCGAACGCCCGCAACACCCACGGTGACCACATATTAGACACCTTTCACCGCCATCCCGGCAGCCTCATTCTCCTCCTGCGCCATGGGGCGGATCCGAATGCCAAAACCTTCCCCCAAGGCGGCAGCTGCATTCTGGCTCGCTCTGTGAATGATATACGGCGCACCCGCTTCCTCCTTGCCGCCGGAGCATCCCCCAAAGGGGCTGAAATCCTTTCCCTTGCCGCCGGCTCCGGCAATGTAGCCACCACCCGAGCCCTCCTTGCCGCCGGGGCAGACCCAAACGGCACCACCCCGGAAGGCAACAGCGTGCTGGATTGCACCGTGCGCGGTCTCCACATCCGGAACACCGAAGAAGCAAAAGCCGGCATCCCCATCTGCGTACGCCTCCTGCTGGAAGCAGGTGCCCGCACAGAGCATAAGGACAAGGACGGCGTACGGCGTTCCCCCATCTCCCCGGGGGGCATGAGCATCCTGCCGGAATGCCTACGCCTTCTCGTGGATGCAGGAGCAAACGTCAACACACCGAACAACCGTGGTGCCAACTACGCCCAAATCGCCGTATACAAAGAAGCCACCCGGGAAAACCTCGAACTGCTGGAGGACATCATCGATGCCGGGGCAGACCTCACCCATGTAGACGATAAAGGAGAAACCTTCCTCTTCTACGCCATCCCCAGCCTCTGCCGTCTAAACGTCATCTCCCCGGACAAAGAAACCCGGGAAGAAGCGGAAGAACTGCTGGAAGAGCTGCTGGACATCGTGAGCGATGCAGAACCTAACCCCGCCGCCGTGGATCGCTATGGCAACACAGCCCTGCACCTTGCCGCCATCCGCCAAGGCCCGGCAGACGATTGCGTTATCCAATACCTGCTGGAAATGGGCGTCGACCCAGCCGTACGCAACCAATTCGGGCGCACCGCTCTGGAAGCCCTACTGCGGAACCCGGAAGGCCCCCGCTGCGCGGAAAGTGCCGCCCTGCTACAAGCCAAAGGTCCCCAGCCCAAGAGCGATGCCGACCGCCTCCTGCTGGCCTGCCTACTGAATGATATCCCAACCCTCAAAACCCTACTGGAACGCAGCCAAGGCCGCACCCCGGATTCCGCCTGCATCGCCCATGCCCGCAGCCCGGAAGCCGTGCAGCTCCTTCTCCGCGCCGGCACACGGGTCCCCTATCTTGGTCGCATTGCCGCACTGGACAAACCGGAAATGGTAGCCGTATTTAAAGAACACGGGAAACACCAAGCCTTTGCCCAAGCATGGGGGGAGGTAAAGAGTGCCGCCTTTGCCAAAGCCCTTATCGAGGCGGGGCTCACCGCCCCGCCCCTTGAGCAGGCAGCCACCCCGGAAGTACTGGAATACCTACTCACCCTGCCGGGGGCGGATGCGAACGGAGTCACCCTTCATATCCGGAGCTACGGCACACCCACCCTGCCCATGGAATACGCCGTACGAGAGGGCAAAGTGGAACATGCCCGAGTACTACTCAAACATGGTGCCGCCACAAACGGATACACCACCTCCCTGCTGGCACAAACGGACAAGCCGGAAATGGTACGCTTGCTCATGGCACACAAAGCCACCATCAAATGGCGCGGGCCCAATGGCCTCACCCTCCTCAGCACCATCAAAGAAAAAATGAAACACGCAGCGGAGCAATACCTGGCTACCCCTGCCCCCAAATACCTCGAATCCTTCCGCGATTTATCCGAAATCTTCCACCTCCTCCGCGAAGCTGGTGCCAAGGAAAGCCACCCCCGCATGGAAGAAATCAAACAAGCTCTACGCCGGCACGATTGCAATGAAAAGTACGAAAGTATCGAAGTCGTATGCCCGGAGTGGAGTGGCAGCATGCGCCTGCACCGCCAAGCCATGGTAGCAGCCCGCTCCTCTGGTAACACCGATACGGGCAACATCCTCCGCATCAACAAAAACTCCTTCCACATGAAATGGGACCGCTGGGGATACTCCGCCTTCGAGCTACGTTCCGACGGCAAATACCACGAAGTAAAGGAAAGCTCCAGCTTCCGCCGCCTGCGTAAAAACCACCTAGGCGTACCGCACTACACCATCAACTTCCTCAACGAGAAAAACGAAGAGGAAAAACTCTACCTGCATCCCAACATGCAGTTTGCCTACCGCCCAAGTAACAAAAACGGCGCAGACGTCCTCCACATCCACCGCAATTACAGAACCCCCTTTATTAAACTCCGCTGGGACGATGGAACCGAAGTCCAAATGAATTGGAACGGCAACAGCCTCAGCGCCCTTAACCCCGAAAGCGCCAAACAGCAACTCCGCGAAGCCCGCCCCTCCATCCCGCATATCACCATCCGAGTCGTAGGCGATGGCTGGGAGGATAACATGCGCGTCTCCAAGGAACACAAAATAGCCGTACGCACCGGTGCCAACAAAGACGGCGCAGAAATCCGCGAATTCGCTAACGATGTATTCCGCATCAAATGGGACCGCTGGAAAGAAGTCACCTTCATCTGGTACCCGGACGAAAAATACTACAACGAAAAAGTCCATGTACCGGAGAAAGTACGCATCAAAAAACGCCTCCTCCAAGGGGATCGCAGCCTCAAATTCCGGGAAGTACAGCTGGTACACCCGCTCTGGAGGGACACCATGCGAATCTCCATCCCCCACCGGGTAGGTGCCCGAGCCGGCGGATTCGGGCGCGACACGGCAGACATTATCCACTTCAACAAAGACGCCATCACCATCAAATGGGATAAACACGGCGAAGAAGTATTCGAGCGCAAAAACGATGGTGCCTACCACCTGAAGCGTTAGTCCACCCAAACGCGCCAATCGAGTAGGGGGACTTTCGTCCCCCTCTCACACCACCGTACGTGCGAATTACCGCATACGGCGGTTTCCAATCAGCGTTTGAGGAGTTGATAAAACGAGATATATCCCTCTGCCCGCAGCCATGCGTTATCCATGCAGA
>JAFXCP010000002.1 GCA_017521405.1 Akkermansia sp.
ACTCCGTTGCATGGGGCTGCTCAGAAGGGTAACGCAGAAGCCATCAAGTTGTTGATAGAAGCAGGAGCGGATGTTAATAAAGCAGACAACGATGGCGCCACTCCGTTGCATGGGGCTGCTCAGAAGGGTAACGCAGAAGCCATCAAGTTTTTGATAGAAGCAGGAGCGGATGTTAATAAAGCAGACAATGATGGCGACACTCCGTTGCGTGTAGCTGCTAAAGAGGAGTGCACAGAAGTAATAGAACTCCTTGAACTAGCAATAGCAGCAGAGGAGGTCAAGTTATTGATAGAAGCAGGAGCGGATGTTAATCAAGCAAACAAGTATGGCAGAACTCTGTTGTATACGGCTGCTGAGAAGGGTAACACAAAAGCCGTCAAGTTATTGATAGCAGCAGGAGCGGATGTTAATAAAGCAGACAACGATGGCGCAACTCCGTTGCATGGGGCTGCTCAGAAGGGTAACGCAGAAGCCATCAAGTTGTTGATAGAAGCAGGAGCGGATGTTAATAAAGCAAACAAGTATGGCAGAACTCTGTTGTATACGGCTGCTAGTTATAAAAACCCAACACCCGTCAAGTTATTGATAGCAGCAGGAGCGGATGTTAATAAAGCAGACAACAATGGCGAAACTCCGTTGTTTCGTGCTGCTCTGGGAGAGCACACAGAAGCCGTCAAGTTATTGATAGAAGCAGGAGCGGATGTCAATAAAGCTAATGTAATTGGCTGCACTCCGTTGTATTGGGCTGCTAGGGCTGGTCACACGGAAATTGTCAAGTTATTGATAGAAGCAGGAGCGGATGTTAATCAAGCAGATAAGAGTGGCGACACTCCGTTGCATGGGGCTGCTCTGGAAGAGCGCACAGAAGCCGTCAAGTTATTGATAGAAGCAGGAGCGGATGTTAATCAAGCAAATAGGCGTGGCGAAACTCCGTTGCGTTGTGCTATAATGCAGGGCAACACAGAAATCGTTGAACTGTTGAAAGCAGCAGGAGCAAAGGAGTAAGTAATCACTCATCAATCTTTCCATCATGACCCACCCTTGGTTTTATGCCTTGGGTGGGTATTTTCTTTCTCCACTATTCCTAAATACTTTATAATGAAAGAATTGATTATAAAGAAGTGGAACTGGAACAATGGCAAGGAGTTTGCCAACTGGATGACCAAGCAATTGGCGTTCAAGGTCTTATCTGAATTCTGGTGTTGGTATGGCGATGTGGTGAAGACTGTCGGCCGTTTCACAGATGATGAGCATGAATTGGCTGCATTGGATGAGGTAGGTGAGCATTCGTTTGACGGACTGCCCTTACCATCTCTTGAGGCCAAGTTCTTCATCTGTGGCAAGGAATTTGAGGTAAGAGCCGCTTGATCACCAGAGGGGTTCTTACAAGGGCTTCATCGTTTTCTACACCCCCTTTTTCAGCCCCCCCTTACATAACCCATCGGACTAAAATTTGGTCTGTTTTGGTCTGTAACGGTGGAAAATGGGCAGAGCAGTTCCTTTGCCTCATCCCTTCTTGGTGCATGAGTCTGGTGCAGAGAGGTGAGTTCCTGAACATAGGGGGGATTGAGTGGAAACCTGAAATCATCAGACAAAAAACGGCTTTTCCGCAAATGACTGGAATTTTATACTAGTCGTTGATTATCAAAGCATATCGTTACAGACCAAAATCGGACTATTTTGTATGCGTTTTCAGCCGTTTTTGGGCGGTTTTTGAGAATGGTTACAAAAGCAAGAGGGAGTTACTTTTTGTCGTAACTCCCTCATTTTCAGTTATACGCACGAATGGACTCGAACCATCACGATGTTACTCACTAGAACCTGAAACTAGCGCGTCTACCAATTCCGCCACGTGCGCATTATTGATTGGTGCGGGGGAATTAAACCACAATTCTTCTACCAATGCAAGACTTTTTTTGAAAAAAATCTTTTCTTTTTTGGTGCGGATGAGCAAAAAGGGGCGGGTGGAGAGGGTACTCGGTAGCCAATATGCTACAAATCAGCGAGGAAGGAGGGGCAGACGCACTTACGGCTTGCATGTGCGGATAGAGATGCTTAGAATATAGGGCATGATGCAGGTATCTTTTCGTTTTTCCGCATGGTTGGCGATGTTTCCTTTAGCTGTTTATGCGGCAGAGCCGGATGATGGAGCGTTTTACGAGGCGATTAGGGCTATTCTGCCTCCGGCTATTGAGAAGGTGCAGCCCCCTGCCCCAATGCCGGAGGTGGCGCAACAACAGGCGGAGAAGAAGGTGGAGGTGCCTGCTTCGCACGAGTATAAGCCGGACGTGCAGCGCGCGGCGGATGTGTCTCCGGCGGCGCATCCGGAGCAGTTTGCTCTGTTTAAGGAGAAGTTACAGGAGCAGATGAAGGCTAATTTGTACGATTTCTGCCCTGCTATGGAGGTGGTTTTGCGAGCTACGAATGATGAGTTTGCAGCACAGGTATGGATGGAGGCGGCTGCGGCGGATGGGGTTGCACCGGCGATGCAGTATGTGGCAGATCGGAGGCTGACTAATATTCAAGCGGATAAGGTGATGAATCCGGAGGTGGTGGAGGCTTACCGGCTGGTACGCAAGGCGGCGGATGCCGGTTTTGATGCAGCTAAGGTTAATGTGTGTATGTGCATGAAGATGGGTATTGGTACGCCTAAGGATGAGGATGCTGCGGATAAATACATTTTCGAGGCCTGCAAGGGGGGGAATATGATTCCTCGTTTTAAGTGGCTGCAGATGAGCCGACGCTTGGTGGCGTTTGAGGATAAGGAGCGAGCGGAGGTGAAGGCGGAAATTGAGCGGGGCAATCACCATGTGGCATATTTTTTAGCGCGTTTGGCACCGGATTTGGAGCAGCGGGTTCATTATATGCAGATGGCTGCTAAGGCCGGCAATGCTGATGCGCTTTTTGCGCTTTCTGCGATGGCTGCGTCCAAGGCTCCCAAGGATAGTTTGGTGCTGCTGAAGGAGGCTATTCGTAAGCACAGTGCGGAGGCGATGTTCACGCTTGGCACGGCGGTGACGGATGGGGATATGGAGAATCCTTTGCTGAAGGAGGCCGGTATTACCCGCGATGAGGTGGCGGGTAGGCATTTGGTGCGCCTGGCTTCTATGCTGGGTAATATTCCGGCGGCTTTCTGGCTGGGTAATGCTTACCACGATGGGATGTTCGGTATGGTGAAGGATGATGCCCGGGCTTATAAGCATTTCCATGCCGGGGCGATGGCGGGGAATCCTGCTTGCGGTGCGGCTTTGGGGCTTATGACGCTGAGGGGGATTGGTACGGAGGCGGATTCGCGCCGTGGGCTGTATTATTTGAATGTGGCAGCCAGTTCCGGGGTGAGTTATGCTGTGGTTCTGCTGGCTTATGCCCAGTACGAGGGGCTTGGGGTGGCACCGGATGGGCGCAAGGCTTGTGATTTGCTTCAGGAGGCGGCGGCAATGAATCAGCCTGAGGCTTATGTTTATTTGGCTTTCCTTACGGCTAAGGGGGGAGCCGGCATGCAGCCGGATGAGTTTATGGCAGCGCGGTATCTGCGCATGGCGACTCTGGATATGGGGGATAAGGCGCAGGCGCTTTACGATAAGTTGATGAAGGAGGGCAAGTGGGAGCCGGGTATTATGCCTGAGGTGTTCTAAATATTCCGAGGTTCTCGCGATGTAGGGAGGCCATGAAGCGCCAGGCTGTTATTAAGGAGACGCTGAGCGGCATGCGCTGGATGCTGCTGCAGAAGTGTACCCAGCAGCCTGTGGCGCTGCTGTATGCCATGGTGCTTTCTCGCCATGTTTCTGCGGCGGAGATGGGGCTGCTGGGGCTTACGGCTGTGTTTTTCACGGCGGCCACCTCGCTCCAGCATGCAGGTATTGGCAGTGTACTGGTGCGCCGCCAGAGGTATTCGAATGCGGATTTGAATACGATGTTCTGGTTCAATTTGGGGATGGGGGGACTTTTGGCAGGGGGGATTGTTCTGGCAGCTCCGGGGGTGGCGGCGTTCTTTTCGCTGCCGGAGTTGGAGCTGCTGGCACAAGCGGCTGCGCTCATCGTTTTTTTGAGCTGTGCGGCCAGTGTGCATATTAGTTTTTACACTTCCCGGCGGCAGTTCCGCATTCCGGCTTTAGTATGCACGGGTAGCACGCTGGCGGGGCTACCGGTATGTTTATTGCTGGCTCAGCAGGGGTGGGGGATATGGGCTTATATGGTGCAAGGTATTGTGGGGGCTGTACTCACGCTATTTGTTTTTTTTCTGCTTTGTCCATGGAAGCCGGCATTGCATTTTTCCGGCGAGTCGCTGCACAAGCTGGGGGGGATGGGGTGCCGTTTGGCTTCCACCGGGATGCTGGATACGCTCTATATCCACACGCGCGCTTTTTTTATCGGCAAGTTTTATTCTGCTTCCGGGCTGGGAGTTTATAAGAATGGGGCTCAGTTGGCCGCGATGTTGCCTACGATTCTGTGCTATATGCTGGACCAAGTAACTTTCCCGGTGCTTTCTACGCTGCGGAACACTCCCGGCAAGATGCGTACTTTGTACCGCCGCTATATGCGAGCGTTTACTTTGGGTATTGCATGGGTGTGCATTTTCACTGCTGTGTTCGCAGAGTCTCTGGTGGAGGTGGTGTATGGACCGGGCTGGCAGGAGGCTGTTCCTTACCTGCAAATTCTGAGTCTTTCTTACGCTACTTGGCATTTGCAGATTCTCAATCTCAATCTGCTGAAGGCGGGGGGACCGAAGAAGCTTTTTTTGCGGCTGGAAATCGCCAAGAAGCTGGTGGGCACGGTTATTTTAGTGGCAATGTTTCCCATTAGTATGCTTGCTATTTGCTATGGGGCGCTGGCTACGTCCATCATTAACCTCACTATCAATACTTGCGTGACGGCTCGGGTGATGCATTTGCCCGTGCGTGCCCAATTGCGTGATTTCCTGCCCCAATTTGCCTTAGCCGGGGTGGCTTGCCTTCTTCCCAGAGTACTTGTTTGCTATGCGCCGGTGCCGGTTTCTCCATGCTTGCATGCCGGGGTGGGGTTCTGTGTTTCCCTGATTTTATACCCGCTGCTGCTGGGGCTTTTCCGCTCTCGGGCACTCCGGGAGTTGCGCTCCATCTGGGGGTGCTGAAGGAGTAAGTTGAGCTTTGTTTCCCTTCCCTGCTTCTCCCCCAAAAGAAGAAATCCCGGCTCCTACTCGGAGCCGGGATTCTAAGTATTTTGTAGCTTTCCCCAGCTTTAGCGGGAGTACAACTCCACGATGAGCTGCACGTTCACGATGGGGGCAATCTCCTCCACGGAGGGAATGCGCTGCACCTTGCCGCTGAGCTTGGCGGAATCCACTTCCAACCAATCGGGCGTGGTGGCGCTGGCTGCCAGCTCCACGAAGCGGTTGGCAAGAGCCTGAGAGCGAGCCTTGGCGGCTACGGTGATGACGTCACCGGGCTTGCAGGAGTAGGAGGGGATGTTCACCTTCTTGCCGTTCACCTGCACGTGGCCGTGGGATACCATCTGGCGGGCAGCAGCACGGGTGGTGGCAAAGTTGAGGCGGTAGATGATGTTGTCGAGGCGGAGTTCCAGCAGTTGCAGGAGGATATCGCCCGTCACGCCACGACGGCGGGAGGCTTCCTCATAGTACTTGCGGAACTGGCCTTCAAGCACGCCGTACATGAAGCGCAGCTTCTGCTTTTCGGCAAGCATGATGCCGTAGTCGGACTTCTTCTTACGGCCGGCGCGGGCACCGTGCTGACCCGGAGGGAAGGGACGGCGGGCAAATGCCTTGCTGGCACCAAAGAGTTCCACGCCGAAACGGCGGCTAATCTTGGCGGTAGGACCTGTGTAACGAGCCATAATGTGTGTAATTTTTCTTGGTTCGATGTTAATGATTCATCAGGCGCGACGAGCCTTGGGAGGACGGCAACCGTTGTGCGGAATGGGCGTCACATCGGCAATGGAGGAAATCTCCAAACCAATGGCCTGCACGGCACGCACTGCGGACTCACGACCGGAACCCGGCCCCTTAACGCGAACCTCGACCTCCTTGAGGCCGTGGCCCATGGCCTGACGGCAAGCGTCCTGGCACACTACCTGACCGGCATAAGCCGTACTCTTGCGGCTGCCCTTGAAGTTGAGCTTACCGGCGGAGGACCAGCCAATCACGTTGCCCTTCAGGTCGGTCACGCTCACCACCGTGTTGTTGAAGGTGGAGGAGATGTGTACGATACCCGTGGTAACGTTCTTGCTGCCCTTAGCCTTGAGAATCTTAACCTTATCATCGTCGTCCACGAGACCCAGCTCGGCAAAGATATCGCGGCGACCCTCGGGCTTCTTCTGCTCTGCGGCAGGAGCCGGAGTCTCAGCGGCGGGAGCCACTGTTTCTTTCACTTCTTCCTGGATGGTTTCTTCAGCCATGTTCAGTTTCTTTTTTTAAGGGTTAATCACTTCTTGGCGCCGACGGTCTTCTTGCGACCCTTGCGGGTGCGGGCATTGGTGCGGGTGCGCTGGCCGCGAACGGGCAGCCCCTTGCGGTGGCGGATGCCGCGCAGGCAGTTAATGCTGGTAAGACGCTTGAGTGCCATCTGCTTCTCACGGCGAAGATCACCCTCGATGAGGATGTTGTTGCTGGTGATAGCCTGCACAATCTTGGTCAACTGAGCGTCAGAAAGCGTGCCGGTACGCAAATCCGGGGAGATACCGGCCTGCTCCAGCACCTTCTTAGCCGTGGAGGGGCCAATGCCGTAAATGTAGCAAAGGGAGGCCTCAACACGCTTCTCATTAGGTATTTCGATACCGAAAAGACGAGCCATAGTGGTGTGTGTGTTTGTACGTAGATAATGTTCTGCACTGCCTCGCGACAGCGCGTGACGGCGCACATTCTACACGCATTTCCCTTTTTTGCAAGCCAAATTGTGGAAAAAATTATAACTTTGGATAATTTTGGGATTTTGCTCTTATTTTGGGGGCAGAATCAATCAAAATCCGGGAGGGGACGGAGGGCAGGCATCTCGGGGGGCGTCTGCTCCGCCTTCATTTCGGCCGATGCCGCACCACGGTAAGCGGGCAGTTTAGTGGGTATGTAGCTGGCGGGCGTGGGGATTTTCTTGAGCGGGATGGTCACCTCATCCGGCTCAATGTATTGGGCATAGGGATCCCGCTTTGTCCAGATAATAGCAAGGAGTGTATTTGTCTGCGTGGGGACAGTCTCCGAAGCGGCCTCGTAGCCGGGCTTGAGAGCAAGGATGGAGAGGTCCTTATCCTGAGCAATTTCCGTGGTCACCGGGCTGGTGCCGACAGGCTCGCCGTTGATAGTAATGGCGGCACCCTGCGGGTAGGTGTTGACGGTAAAATCTTTTTTACCCATGCAGGAGGCCAACAGAAAAAGGCCGGGAAGGACCAGAGAACGGGGCAGGATGCTCATACGGCAGACAATGTACTGAATGCCCTGCCCCGATGCAAGAAAAAAAATACGAGCTTGAAATTACAAACCATATATGGTAGAAGGGGAAGGTATGATTCGCAAGCTCACGGTGGAGGGATTTACGGTGTTTCACCAGCAGGAGGCATTCCGTTTTGAGCCGGGCATCAACATATTGGTGGGCGGTAACGATTCCGGGAAAAGCCACCTCATGAAGCTATGCTATGCTTTATGCAAATGGGGGTGTGGGGGCACCCGCAGGGAGCTTCCGGAGGTGTGGGCGGAGGAAAAAAGGCTGCGCCAGGATTTACTGCGAGTATTCGGCACACACAATTTAACAGGACTTACAAGCCGGGGGCAGCAGCAACATCAAGCCCGTATCAAAGCCTCCATGCAGGGGGAAAAGGTTCCCTTGGGCAGCGCGGAGCTAGCGTTTCACTTTGCCGCCGGGCAGGAGGAGGAGGGGCTCCACATCACCGGCATGCCGGAGCGCTACCTTCCCGGCAATGCGATTTTTCTGGCACCCCGGGAAATTCTTTCCATCTACCCCTGCTACATGCAAGTGGGGAAGAGATATCCGGAATTGCTGGATTCCGCCAGTTGGGAGCTATGCCGCGCTTTGGAGAGCGAGCCGCAGAACAAGGTGCAAGGTGCTTTGGGGTATGTGATACGGCAGGTGGAGCAGCTTCTGCGGGGGCAGCTTCTGCGCCTCAACGGGCGCTTTTACCTGCAACGCCAAGGTCAAGCCCCGGTGGAGCTGAATTTGGTGGCAGAGGGATTCAAACGCATTGGCACGCTGGGACTCTTGGTGGGAAATGGCAGCATTCGCCCCGGCACGGCACTTTTTTGGGATGAGCCGGAGATGAACCTGAATGCCACCCACCTGCCGCGGCTGGTCAGCATCATGCTGACTCTCTGTCGGGCAGGCATCCAGCTTGTACTCACCACACACAGTCTCTTTTTACTGCGGGAGCTTGTTATCCAACTGGCGGATAAGGCAAACCAATCCACCACTCGCAGATTCTTTGGTCTGCAACCCCTGCCGCAAGGCGGGGTGAGCATCAGCTCCGCCCGCACGCTGGACGAGTTAGAGCATATTGCCAGTTTGGATGCAGAGATGGAGCAGGCAGACCGCTACCTGAGCCTAAGCTACATGAAAGGAGGCATGGAGTAAAGCCGTGTTCCAAGCCGGCACCAGCTGTGTTGAAGGTCTGCACCGTTTCAACTTTGAAGCGGGCTATTATGTATGCCGTTTTGAATGCTCTCCCTTTTACTCCCACTACGCCCAGAATTTTTGCAACAGTTGCAAGGAAATGGATTTTGTACTCTACCACCCCGGGAAAAAAGAGCTATGGCTCATCGAGGTGAAGGACTACCGCTTTAACGCCCGCCCCAAGGTACAGGATTTAGTGGGAAAATTGTGCCGCAAAGTACGGGATTGCCTCTTTCTGCTGCGAACGGCCGCCCTCTGCGCCCCGGAGGAAACCCCGGCGGAGGGTATCTCCCTGCGGGAAATGGCTAAAATGAGCCTTCAAGCCCGGCGCATTCGCCTTGCATTCACCATTGAACTGGGAAACATCGGGCTCTACCCGCCTAAAAACCTGCTCTCCACCATTCGCGATTTACTTTATCGGCAAGTACGATTCATCGACCCGCAAATGGTGTGTCTCCCCATTACCGAATCCGGCGGAGTATGCCCATGGACCATCACCCCTGCGGGGAACGACCACTCCGCCCGCATCCAAAAACGATTGGAAGAAGCTCTGCAAGCTAAGGAACGCGAACACGCCCGAAAAATTGAACAGGAGCAAGCCCGCCACCGCGCTAAACAAGAAGCCCAAAGGCGCAAAAAAGCCCGCAAATCCCCCCTTCCTCTCTGGAAACAGCGCGCCATGGAACGGGAAGAAGGACTTACCGGCACCCATGCGGACCGTAAAAAAGCCCCCCATTCAGCATGGGTAACTCACCCTTGACCACGCTCTGCCGCAGCCAACGCACTTTCCACCCGAATGGCATCCGCCAAATAACGCTGCCCCCGGAATTGGAGGGAATCATCCGTCTCCACCAATAAGGGAATACCCGTGGGCACATTGAGCGACTCCACCTCTTGCGGAGAAAGCCCCCGCAGCAACATCAACAAAGCCCGAAGACTGTTTCCATGGGCCACCACGAACAAATCCCCCCGCCGCAGCAAAACGGGAGCCAGAGTTTCCAACCAGCAGGAGCGCACCCGCACCAGCGTATCCGCCAAGGATTCCGCCGTGGGCAAACGCCAAGGCGGCACATGGTGATAGCGAGCATCCCCATGCTGGTGCCGAGCTAAATCCGGCTGCAACACAGGAGGTACCGCATCGTAAGAACGCCGCCATAGCCGCACTTGCTCCGCACCGTACTCCTCTGCAGCAGCCTGCTTGCCCATTCCCTGTAAAAGACCATAGTGCCGCTCATTCAGTCGCCAGTCCTTCTGCACGGGAATCCAGGAAAGCCCCATTTCCAGCAAGGCAAGATTCAGCGTCTCAATCGCGCGGGTTAGCACGGATGTAAACGCTTGCCGCACATGAATCCCCGCCGCTCGCAGCAAGCGCCCGGCCTGCACAGCCTCCTCCCTGCCCTGCGGAGTAAGCATTACATCCACCCAGCCGGTAAAACGCCCCGCCGCATTCCATTCGGACTGCCCGTGCCGTAATAAGACCAATCGCTTCATAGAGAAAAGATGCATCCCCCCCTCCCAACATTGCACAACGGTTGGATACCCTCTTGTATTCCCCTCCCTCCTATGTTATATAAGGAGCATGAATCATCGCCTTCCCTACATATTACTCCCGACGGTTGCACTGGGTATCGGCCTGTTCCTCTTCCTGAACGGAAAGGAGGACCCCCGGCAGCTCGCCCTCGGAGAATGGCAGGAAAAAAGCAAACACGGCTTCGTGGAAGTAACGGATGATTCCCACCTGCAATGGCGAGCCGCAAACAGGCGCGGCAAAATGACCTACCGCTGGATCCAAACCGAACAGGAACCCTACCGTGTAGAAGTGCGGCGAGGCCAAAACTCCTGCTGGGAAGCTGATGTCTCCTTCGAAGGAAAGGACGATGCCCTCGTGGCGCCGGACATCCTCCACCTCTTGCCGGATGAAGCCGTAAACATCATCCGGCAAAAAAACAAAGCCAAAGGACGCCCGGAAAATGAGTTCATTTTCCATTTCCGCCGGGTAAAATCGGCAAATTGAAGTCCCCCATGTAAAATGTGCTTGAAAACAAGCAGAACTTGCGTTAAAAATAGCACAGGGGCAAAGTGACACCCCCCGCCACCTCATACTATGAACACAACTTTCAAAATTCACGGTCTCTGTGCAGCCACGCACACTCCCATGAATGCCGACGGCTCCTGCAACCCGAATGCAGTAGACCCGCAGGCTAAATTCTTGGCCAGTCAGGGCATCAAATCCGTATTCATCACCGGTTCCACCGGCGAATCCGCCCACATGCAACTGACAGAGCGTAAGGAAAACATGGCAGCCTGGGGAGAAGCCGGCAAGAAGTACGGCATCGATGTAGTGGTTCACACCGGCGGCAACTGCGTGTACGATGGTCGCGAACTGGCTGAATACGCAGTCAAGTGCGGAGCCACCGCCACCGCCAGTAACGCTCCCTGCTACTTTAAGCCGGGCAACATTGACCTGCTTGTGGACAGCCTTGCCATCGAGGCATCCGGTGCTCCGGAACTTCCCTACTACTTCTACGACATCCCCGTCCTCACCCATGTGGGCTTCAACCCGACCAAGGTAATGGAAGTTGCCGCCAAGAAGATTCCGAACTTCTGCGGCGTCAAGTTCACCAACCCCGACCTCGCTCTGTACATGGACGCCCTCAACTACGAGAACGGCAAGTACGATATTCCCTGGGGCGTGGACGAATGGTTCCTCGGTGCTTATGCCACCGGTGCCAAGGGCGGCGTGGGCTCCTCCTTTAACTACGCACCCAAGCTGTACACCGATATTATGAAGGCCGTGGATGCCGGTGATATGGAAGAAGCACGTCGCCTCCAGCTCCTCTCCGTCAAGATGATTAACATCATCGCAGCCAAGGGCTACATGGGCTGCTGCAAAGCCATCATGGGCTGGTGGACCGGCGTGGACTTCGGGCCGGCTCGTCTCCCCATGGGCAAGCAGGACAAAGCCACACTCGATGCTCTCAAGAGCGAGCTGAGTGCCATCGGCTTCTTTGATTGGGCTATCAACAAGTAAGCCCTCCGCAATTCACCTATCCCCCATTAATAGCTATGGACTGCAAAGCACTCGGAGAATTCTACAAAAACCAGTTGCTCAACGACGTGGTACCCTTCTGGTTCCCCCGCGCCTACGACACCGTAAACGGTGGTCTCTACCACTGCTACGGAGCCGATGGCACCTTGGTCGATACGGACAAGAACGTATGGGCTCAAGGCCGCATGGCGTGGATGCTGCTTACCTGCTACAACAGCATTGAGCAGCGCCCGGAATGGAAAGAATACGCCGAAAGTGCCCTCAAGTTTCTGGAAGATAAATGCGTGGATCCCACAGATGGTCGCATGTACTTCCATGTAACCGCAGAAGGCACCCCCATTCGTAAGCGCCGTTATGCTTACAGTGAGTGCTTTGCAGCCATAGCTTGGGCAGCCCATTATGGAGCCACCGGCTGCCCCAAGAGTGCAGAACGCGCCCGCCACTGGTTCGATATCTTTGCCGATATCTTCTTCACCCCCGGCAAGATGGCTCCCAAGAGTACCGGCAACCGCCCCGGCGAAAATCTGGGATGCCGTATGATTATGATTGTCACCTGCCAGGAAATCCGCCGCTATCTGGGAGATACCGATGGCTTCTACACCGGCTGGATAGACCGTTGCATCAACGACCTCCGCACCCTCTTCATGCACGAGGACATTAAAGCCGTACTGGAAAATGTTGCACCGGATGGCAGCATTATCGACCACTTCGATGAACGCACCCAGAACCCCGGTCACGCCATTGAAGGCGGCTGGTTCATACTGGAAGAAGCCCGCTATCGTGGCGGAGATAAGGGACTCATCGAAACAGGTTGCAAAATGATAGACTGGGCTCTTGCTCGCGGTTGGGATAAGAAATACGGTGGTCTCCTCTACTACACGGATGTATTCGGCGGTCCGGTACAGGAATACTGGCACAACATGAAATTCTGGTGGCCGCACGATGAGGCCCTCATCGGCACCTGCCTGGCCTATGTGATGACCGGCGATGAAAAATACGCCGAGTGGCATCAGAGGATTCATGATTGGGCTTTCGAACACATGCAGGACAAAGAACACGGCGAATGGTACGGCTACTGCAACCAAGATGGCACCACCACCAACGGACTCAAGGGCTCCATGTGGAAATCTTTCTTCCACCACCCTCGCGCCATGTGGTGCTGCGCCCATTACTTCGGTGCCATCCCCGCTCCTTCCAGAAAGGACTAAAAAAGATTTCCAAATTACACTGAATCATGATTATCGGTATTCTCAACTCCGGCGGCGATTGCCCAGGCATTAATGCCGTCATCGAGGGCTATGTATCCGCTGCATATCGTCGCGGATGGCGCGTTATCGGCTTCCACGATGGGTTCGAAGGGCTGCTGCCCGTGGCCGGCGGACGGCGTTACGAAATCCTCACCCCGAACAAGACCCACAAAATCCGAGCCTATGGCGGTACCATACTCGGTACCACAAACACGGGTAACTTCAAGGTTCATGTAAATAAGGTGGGTCGCGCCTCCATCGACCGGGAGATTATGTCCAAGGCCAAGAAAACCATCACCGCACTAGGGCTTCAGGCTCTGGCTGTTATCGGTGGTGGCGGCTCTGCCAAAACGGCACAGCTTCTCTCCGCGGAAGGTCTCCCCGTTATCTCCATACCTAAAACCATCAACAATGACCTCTGCGCGGCCTCGGACTACACCTTCGGTTTCCAGAGTGCCGTATCCGTAGTATCCGAATCCATCGACCGCATCCGCACCACGGCCAATGCCCACCAACGCATGATGGTGGTGGAAGTCATGGGCGACCATTCCGGCTGGATTGCCCTGCACGGCGGCATTTCCTCTGCGGCAGATGTTGTCCTCATCCCGGAGATTGAGTACAAACTGGAAAACGTGGTTGAATGCATCAAGATGCGCAAAGCGGCCGGCCAGCGCGAAATCATCGTTGTAGTGGCAGAAGGTGCCCGCCTCAACGGTGAACTCATCACCGTTCGCAACCGAGAAAACGGGGAGGAACGCCTCGGCGGCATCGGCAACCGTCTCTCCCGCATACTGGAGGAGATGACCGGTATCGAAACCCGCTACTGCGTATTGGGTCACACCCAACGCGGTGGCACCCCCTGCCCCTTCGACCGCGTACTTGGTATTCGCTTTGGTGTGGAGGCCGTCAACCGCATCGCAGAAAAAGACTTCGGCAAATCCCTCGTGCTGCGTGGACACAAAGTCGACACCGTTACCATCGATGAAGCCGTAGCACACCCGCGCTTCGTGGAGCCGACCAGCCACATCGTCAACACAGCACGTGACCTCGGTATCATCTTTGGAGATCGCTCCGTAGCAGAACTCCAGAGCGAGCACAAGAAAGCCTGTGCAGCCAAATCCTGCAAGAAGAAGAAAACGACCAAATGATGAAGCGTCTTTCCCACATATTCTGTGCAGTTGCCCTGGGGCTCTCCGCTCTTCTCTGCTCCTGCCAGACCCAGATTCTGACTCCAGATAAGACCACCCCCAGCTATATCGCCATGGAGGTCAACTCCGGGCGAGTCCTCTACGCCTCAAACTCCAACATCAAGCGCCCCATCGGCATGCTCGCCAACTTGGCCACAGCCGTTGTGGTGATGGACTGGATTAAGGCACAGGGAGTGGACATGAATCGCCAAATTGTGGTGCCCCAGCAAGCCGTTCGCTGGCAGCAAACTAACCTCATGAACCTGCGCCCGGGAGAAACCATCTCCATCCGAGATGCCCTGTACTCCACCCTGATGTGGGACGACAGTGCCAGTGCCACCACTCTGGCCTATGCCTGCGGCTCCACCTTGAGCGCCAAGGAACCGGAATACGCCTTCATCGCACAAATGAATAATTTGGCACGGAGGCTGCACATGACCACCACCTATTTCAAGGGTACGAGCGGAGCCGTTGTTACCCAATCTTCCGCTCGGGATATGGCCATTCTCGGCATGTATGCCGTGAATAATCCGGATCTTCTGGCTATTACCTCCCAGCATGGGACGGTGGCCACCATTCGTTCCCCTTATGGAACACGCACATGCAGCATCCGCAACAATAACAAGCTACTGGGCACCTCCGGGTACGTGGATGGTCTGAAGGTCGGGCAATCGCAAACAGCAGGCTCCTGCCTCATCGTCACCTCCCGCCGTGCTTCCGTGCGACGCGTACACCCCCAGACAGGCAAAGTATCCACCTTTGCACAGCGTCTTCTTGTCGTGATGCTCGGCATGCCCTCCTCTAATTCCCGTTACAAGACTGCTGCCAAATTCCTGCGCGATGGTTGGAACGAATGGGACGAATGGCTCCCCACCAACGATTATAAAGATTACACTAAGTTCATTTCTCTCCCCCACTAATATCTCATGAATATCGGTATTCTCAACGCCGGCGGCGATTGCCCCGGACTTAACGCCGTAATTGAAGGTGCCGTCGGCGCAGCCTCCGCCCGTGGTTGGACGGTCTACGGCTTCTATGATGGATTCGAAGGTCTGCTCTCCACCCCGGAGAACGAGCGCTGGCGCATCCTCACACCGGAAAACTGCCTGAACATCCGCTCCATGGGTGGTACCATTCTGGGAACGGTCAATAAGGGCAACTTTACGGTAAAGAGCGGCGTGGGCGGACGCATGGAAATTGCGGCGGACGTGCTGGAACGCAGCAAAGCCACCGTGGAGCGCCTCGGGCTCTCCGCACTCATCGTAGTGGGTGGCGATGGCTCCCAAACCATCGGGCAGGAGCTGCGCCAAATCGGTCTGCCCATTGTGGGCGTGCCCAAAACCATCGATAATGACTTGGGTGCCACGGACTACACCTTCGGTTTCTGGACGGCTGTCTCCGTAGTCAGCAAAAATCTGGACCGTCTTCGCACCACGGCATACTCCCACCAGCGCATGATGGTGGTGGAAGTGATGGGGCGCCACGCAGGCTGGATTGCCCTGTACGGCGGCATTTCCGGCGGTGCAGATGTTATCCTCCTGCCGGAAATCGAGTTCACCTTGGAGGACATTGTACGCAAGGTAGAACTGCTTAAAGCACTTGGTCAGCGAGAAATTATTGTGGTAGTAAGCGAAGGCGCCAAAATTGGCGGCAAGCTCCTCACGCTGGACGAGGAGACCAAGGGAGAAGTACGGCTGGGCGGCATAGCCGCATTCCTTTCCACCAAGTTAGAAACCATCACCGGCATCGAAACCCGCTACTGCGTACTGGGCCACACCCAGCGCGGCGGCTCCCCCATCCCCTTCGACCGCGTGCTTGGAGTGCGCTGCGGAGCCAAGGCCATCGACCTCATCGAGGAAGGCAAATTCGGCTACACCGTAGCCCTGAATCGCACGGACATGGTCTCCATGCCCATTGAGGAAGCTGTACGCACCCTCCATCTGGTGGGGGAGAAAGACCAGCTAGTTGCAGCGGCGAGAGAAATCGGCATTTCCTTCGGCGATGCAGATGATATTAAAACACTCTAAGTCAAAGAATTCCGAATTCCCTAAAACTCTCCCCTTCGGTCTACTCCGGGGGGGAGTTTTTTTAGTGTTTTCCCCGGGGATGAAATTGCCTGTGCAGGCTCACCAACCGCTTCTGGTCCACGTGCGTATAAATTTGCGTTGTAGCCAAATCCGCATGGCCCAGCATATCCTGAATCACGCGCAAATCGGCACCGTTTTCCAGCAAATGCGTCGCAAAAGAATGGCGCAAAATATGGGGAAACACATGCTCCGGAATACCCGCTTGCAAAGCACGGGTGCATATAATCTGCCGAATACGCTCTCGTGTAAGTGCAGCCCCACGATTAGACAGAAAGAGAACATCCGCCCGGCGGCCGTTTCGGAGCAACTTCGGGCGGCTATGCTCCATATAACAACGCAAAGCCCTCGCCGCCACTCCCCCCAAAGGTACATAGCGAGACTTCCCCCCCTTCCCTCGCACGCGGAGGAACATCTCCTCCCAATCCACCTGCTCCGCACGCAAAGAAACCAGCTCACTCACTCGCAACCCACTACCATAAAGCATTTCCAGCATAGCTCTATCCCGGGCGCCAAAAGGCACATCCGAAGGGTCGATACTTTGCAAAAGACGATTCACCGTCTCCGCAGAGAGTGTCTCCGGCACGGGGTGCCCCGCCACACCACTGCGTAAAAGCACCGCCGGATTTTCCGGCAACACGCGGGATGCAGTAAGGTAGCGAAAAAAAACACGCAAATGCACCACCGCCACCCGACAGGAAGAAGGCGCAAGGCCGGCATCCCGCCGCAGCCAGTGCTGGTACTCTGCCAGCTGCGCCTCCTGCACAGAGAGGGGAGCATACCCCGCAGTGCGGCACCATTGCTCAAAGCGCCGCAAACTTTGTTCCACAGAGATTCGGTAATGCAAACTTAGCCCACGCTCCGCCGCCAGATAGAGGAGGAACTCCTCCACCACATCTCCCCACTCGCGCTTAGTAACCGCATCACCCATCAATGCGAAGAAGCGGCAGGCTCCGGCAAAGCCGTCGAAGCAGGCTCAGGCAAGGGAACCGAAGCCGGTTCCGGCGTATTCCCCTGCTGCTGCAAAGCACGGCGCCGAGCCTCAAACTCATTGGAACGGGAGGAGCGCTTGCTCACCACCACCACCGTTCGCCCGCTCTCATTCGTCATGAGTTTCTGGTCTGCATCCAACTGCACAGGAGCCGCCGGCTCTGCGGCACCATCCACCCAGCCCTCCACACCGACAGCCTCCGCCGGCAGCGTAGAAACAAGCTTCACAGGATTCACAAAATCACTCTCACGCAAAAAGCCCTTGCTGCCATCATCCACCTCTACAAAGTAGTACAAGCCCTCGCAGGAAATAATGCGAGCAGACTGCGTATCCACCATGCGCCCCTTTGCGTCAGGGTCATTATCCGGATTCCGATTGAAAAGATACGCCTTCCCCTGCTGCACCTCCAGAGTCTCCCCATCGGCATAAGCTCCTTCCTTCACCAATTTTGCGCGAGCCGCTGCACGAGCAGCCGCTGCACCGGGCGGGTCCAAGGGAGAATCCTCCTGCAAATAGGCAGGATTATACTCTCCGGGAGTCGTCAGCCGTTCCAGCACACCACAAGAGGAAAGCAGAACAGCACCAAGGCAAGTCATAGGGAGAATGGCTTTCATGCACACATTGTAATAAAACCTCGCGCGCAAAGCAAGCTGTTATATGGTCATGGATACACCATAGAAAAAAAATCCTCTTTCATCCCCGGAAATTCACCATCTATTTTCCGCAGACCCCTTGTATGTCAGGGAGCCATGAGAGCTTCTCTGTTCACAAAGAATACGGCACCTAGTATGCAGAGGAAAGCCCAGAGGTAGTCCCATTTCCAGTGTTCGCCCATGTAGAGGAGCATAAAGGGGACGAATACACTCAGGGTAACGACTTCCTGTGTAATTTTGAGTTGGGCCAGAGAAAGGCCGTATTCTCTGCCCAAGTGGTTGGCGGGTATGAGGAAACAGTATTCCAAGAATGCCAAGGCCCAGCTGAAGATGATGAGTTTCCACATGGGTGTTTCCACAGCCTGTCCTTGCTTTCCCAAGGAGCCATACCAGGCGAAGGTCATCACGATATTACTGATAACGAGCAGGGTAACGGTGAGGATGAGTTTCCACATGACGGCAAAGAGGGGAGGGATGGGGTTATACGGTGCGGGTGGGGACCTTTTCCAGTTTTTTTCGGGCTTCCTTACGAGCGTTAAACACCTGCTCCTCCGTGGCATCGAATCGGCGCAATAAACTTCCCACCATGGTGAGGGCGACCTCTTCCTCGCCGGAATACACATCTGCCGTGCCTTCAGCTCGCATCCGACGCGCATTCTGCATGTAGCGGGTATGTGCCATTACGGAGATTGCCGGGTTCAGGCTGCAGGCAGCTTCCGCTATTTCCTGAGCCGGTGCGGCAGCACTGGTCACAATGATGGCTTGGCTCTTTTCCACACCGGCAAGGGAGAGAATGGAGCGTAAGCGGGCATCTCCGTGCATGGCATTCACGCCCTTTTTCTGCAAGGCTACCACGGTGTCGATGTTCATTTCGATGATGACAACATCCACATCGTAGCTGCGGAGAATATCCGTCATCAGCTCGCCGCAGGGACCATGGCCTACAACGATAACGCGGTCTCTATCCTCTGCCGGGGGCGGAATGAGGTGCCCCGGCTGCTGGGGAGCCACGCCGATACCTCTTTCTTCCATGGCACGAATGAGAGAGGGAACAAAACGATACAGGGCAGCATTAAGGGTGATGGTGATGATGGCCACACCGGTAATGACGTTTACGGCACTCCACGGCATTACCTTATAGGTGCCGGCCACAAGGGCAGCCAAGATGAAGGAGAATTCGCCTATTTGCGATAAGGAGGTACCCACAATAACGCCTAAACGCCCGGGACGACGCAACAGGCGAATGACAGCATAGGAGGAGAGTGGCTTAAAGAAAAGAGTGAGGGCGAGTGTGCCAAGAGCTAAGGGCCAATGTTCCACCAAGCCCATGGCATCAAACCCCATCCCCACCGATACGAAAAATAGCACGGCAAAGGCATCACGCATGGGCAAAGCATCGCTGGCGGCACGGCTGGCAAAGCGGCTTTGCCCTACGACCATACCGGAGAGGAAGGCACCGAATTCCATGGAGGCGTTAAACACGTACGAGGAGAGTACCGCAATGCCTAAGGCGCACACAAGGACGGCTAGGGTGAAGAGTTCGTTCGAGTTGCTGCGGGCAATATATGTAAGCACGCGGGAAATGACATACTTGCCCAGATAGGCAACGCAGAACACCATGAGAGTCAATTTTACAGCCATCCAGCCCAATGCCGGACCAAGAGGCTCTCCGCCGAACATAACGGGCAACAGCACCAATAGTACAATGGTGAAGATATCTTCCACCACAAGCCAGCCCAATGCCGTGTGCCCGGCCGGTGTGTGCAGTAGGTGGTTATCCTCCAGCACGCGGGTGAGGACAACTGTGCTGGATACGCAAATACACATACCAAAGAGTGCAGCCGTAACCCAATCTGCCCCGCCTAAGAAGTAATAAGCTATCGCACCGGTTCCGGTCCACAGAGTCATGCAGATGAGAGCGCCCGGCACGGCTACTTTTCGCACGGCAAGCAAGTCCTTAAAATGGAATTGCAATCCTACGCCGAACAGAAGCAGTACCACACCGATGTGGGAAAATTCCTCCACCACATGCCGATCTACAGGGTGCCCCCACCATGGCTGTGCAGCCAGCATGCCGGCCAGCAGGTAACCTACCAAGGGGGAGAGGCGCAGTCGCTGGGCAAGCATCCCCAGCAGGAGAGCCAGCACAAGCCCTATAACTAGTGTGAATATCATACCAATACGTGCGCCCAAAGAACTTTAAGGTAACGGCCTTCCGGATAAGTGGAAAGGAAGGGGTGGTCCCAGCCGGGACCGGTCATGTCCAATATCTGCAAGCGGCGGCCCAAACGCTGAGCCGCTTTGATGACGACTTTTTCAAACTCGGAGGGAGATACCAGCCCGGAGCAGGAGCAGGTAACAAATAAGCCACCCTGCCGCACACATTGGAGACCCAGCATGTTCAAATCGTTGTATTTTTTCAGTCCTTCTTCTTTCTCCTCGTCTCTGCCCAACACAAACTTAGGCGGGTCCAGCAAAACTACATCGAACAGCTTGCCGTTTCTCACCATCTGGCGAGCATAGACAAAGGCATCCGCATGCACGAAGTCAATCCGTAAAGGACCGGAGGAAGCATTGATGTTGGCATTTCGCTTAGCCATAGCAATGGCTTTTTCATCCAAATCCACAGCGGTGACCGCCCTCGCGCCGCCATGCAATTTGGCATAGATGGAAAAACCGCCGGAATAGCAGCAGAGATCCAGCAGGCTTTTGCCGCGCACGAGGGAGGCCAGCTTACGGCGATTATCCCGCTGGTCGCAGAAAAAGCCGGTTTTGTGCCCTTGGGCAAAGTCCACCTCGAAGTTCACCTCGTTTTCCACCACGCGCACACGGTGTACCGGTGCGCTCTCCGGAGCCTGCGCCGGGTCAATCCCCTCCATACGGGCGATGGCCGGATCCACGGTGATGACGTGCCGGGAGGTTCCGCACAATTCATGCAGCAGCGGGAGCCATTGGGCCAAGCGGAGCCATACGCCCAAGGTGCTTACCTCCAAGCTGAGAACATCTGCATAGCGATCCACAATCAAGCCCCCCAGGCCATCCGAATCCCCATGGATAACACGATACGCCGTGGTGGAGGCATCCAGTCCGCAATCTTCCCGCCGCCAAGCCACCGCGCGGCGAAGTGCTTCTTCCAGACTCGCCTCATCGATAGGGGTGGAACCATGCCGGAGCATGCGCAGGGGGGTGCGGCTCTGAGGATTCCAAAATCCCCCGCCGAAAAGCTCCCCATTCTTATCATACACATGAATGAGGCCGCCGCGAACAGCATCCGGGCTGGAGGCTCCCAGCATGCGGGGAAATACCGCCGGGTTATAGGTAAAGTATTTGAGCTGCACCCACGGGCGAAGCCACTGCTCGCTCCCCTCCGGTGCTTTCTCCTCTCGCAAAGCCTGTGTACGCGGGCGAACACTGCCGGAGAATCCCCCCATGGGTTTTCTGTCCTTATACCGAGGACGATTCCCCTGCCCCCTATCCTTATCTGCTGAAAAATTCCTCACGGCGGAATTATACGGACGTATCAAGGAAATGTCAATTCAACGCTGAAACAGCAAAGGAGAAATAATGACAAAACTGCAACATTTTTAACTGGAAAAGCTCTACCTGTTCGCCTATTCTAGTGCGGGGTTCTGATATGGCCCCCACTTATTTAATAAAAAAATACTGATATGATGAAAAAAACTGCTTTTCTTCTTAGCGTTGCCCTGTGTGCCCTTTGCTGCGGCACCACCGAGGCTGCCCTCCCCGTAAAGGTGACTAAGCCTGCCGTGAAGGTAACCAAACCTGCGGTGAAAACCACAGCAACGGGTATCGAAATCACCAAAGGCAACGTGGACGTGACTAAGCCCACGGTGGAACTTCCCGCTACCGATGGTATCCAGAGCAAGGCTGCGGAGCTTAAGAGCAAGGCCGATGAAGTAAAGGGCAAGGCAGAAGCCATTAAGAGCGCTGCCGATTCCCTCAAATCTTCCGCCTCCGCTGAGAAACCTGAGCTGGAGTTCGACAAAGGCGGCGTGGACCTGGCTAAGCCCGCAGTGAAGACTACTGAAACAGGCATCGAAATCACTAAGCCTGCCCTCAAGGTAAAGAAGCCCTCCCTCAAACTTAAAAAGTAAATCCGGGGAAGAAAAAGCCTCCTATTATCCATGCGCCCATTCCGGCGCATGGATTTTTTGTACGCGCAAACACGTATTTAGCTTCACAGAGCGTTAGAATCATGCTAGAATCCCGGCATGGCAAATAAACCTGTTGTTCTCATTATCCGCGATGGCTGGGGCCGCAATCCGCAGGGTCCGGAAGCCGCCCAACAGACAGGCGATGCCACTGTGCTCGCCAAGACTCCCTTTACCGATAAGCTGCTGGCCACCTGCCCGCACACCATGCTCGGGGCTTCCGGGCAGGATGTGGGGCTGCCCGATGGCCAGATGGGCAACTCCGAAGTGGGGCACCTGAATCTGGGCGCCGGCCGCGTGGTATTCCAAGACCTCTGCCGCATCACGAATGCCATTAACGATGGTTCCCTGGCGAAGAACCCCGTCATTACGGAGGCTTTTGCCAAGGCCGCAGGTACGCGCCTGCACCTCATGGGGCTCGTTTCCGATGGCGGCGTGCATTCCCACATCGACCACCTTATCGGCATTGTTAAGATTGCCGCCGCAGCCGGTGTGAAAGACATCATGATTCATGCGATTACGGACGGCCGCGATACGGACCCCAAGAGCGGTGCCGGATTCCTCCGCCAACTGCAGGAGACTGTGGCTCCCTATGGTGCCACCATCGCCACGGTGGTGGGTCGCTTCTACGCGATGGATCGCGATAAGCGCTGGGACCGCGTTCAAGTGGCTTGGAACGCCATTGTCCACGGCAAAGGAGAATCCTGCTCCTGCACGCCTGCCGAATATGCCATGCAGAGCTATGCCGGCGATGTGACGGACGAATTCCTCAAGCCCGCCATCTTCTGCGAAGCCAACCAGCAGCGCATGCGCGATGGGGACGTGGTGTACTTCTTCAACTTCCGTGCTGACCGCGCCCGCGAACTTTCCCGCGCCCTCATCTACGAGGATTTCGATGGATTCGACCGCGGCGCTCAGCCCAAGGTGCATTACATCACCATGTCCGAATACGAAGCCTGCTACCCCTCTCCCGTGGTGTTCGAGCAAGAGCAGCTCACCAACATCCTCGGTGAGGTCATCTCCGCCGCCGGGCTTAAGCAGCTCCGCATCGCTGAGACGGAAAAGTATGCTCACGTTACCTTCTTCTTTAACGGAGGTGTGGAAACCCAATTCGCTGGGGAAGATCGCATCCTTGTTCCCTCCCCGCGAGAGGTGGCTACCTACGATGAGAAACCCCAGATGAGCGTGGCCGAGGTGGCCGATAAATTCGTGGAGGCCATCCCGAACTACGATATTGCCATCATGAACTTTGCTAACCCTGACATGGTGGGCCACACGGGCTATTTGGAAGCCGGCATAGCCGCTTGCGAAGCTGTGGACCAAGCTCTGGAAAAATGCGTTACCCGCATCCGCGAGCTGGGAGGTTGCTGCCTTATCTGCGCCGACCACGGTAACTGCGAAAACATGCTCAACCCGGATGGCTCCCCCAATACGGCTCACACCACGAACTTGGTGGATCTTATCTACTGCGGGCCGGATCAGGACGCTATTACGATGAGCGATGGCATTCTGGCCGATATTTCCCCCACGCTGCTGCACTTGCTCGGCATTGCTCAGCCGGCGGAGATGACCGGACACACGCTTGTAAAATAAACCCGAGTTCGCCTTTTAATGGTGCTTCTTTACCCCCGGAGATGCCACATCGGCACTCCGGGGGTTTGAACTTTCACCAACTACGCCGGAATTCTTCTGCACTTCCCCCTTCAAAATAGGCACATGCGGAGACAATATGCCTTGCGTTCCCACAGGAAAAGCCACTGCAAGACACAAGCGCCACATGCCGGTTAATCTTTTGCAGTATATCTTAAATTCCATATCTTTATTTGTACTCAGTCAAACAGATAACTAACAAGATTTTCCGGTTTTTAGCAAAAAAACTACCCTTTTCTCGCATCCAGAATTCCGCTTAGGCATACGGTGCTACATTGGCAAGACACCGCACGCAACTTGGATATTATACATTTAGAATCAAATATGTATCCACCCCAAACAAGCATCAGACCTCCCTCCGATAAACAGCCACCCATATGATGCAATGAGCGAACAAAAGACGTTGAAAAGTACGAGAACTAAGGGGGATAAAGGAAAGAAAACAGAGGTTTACACTTGCCATATAACAAGAATTGCTGTACCCTTGGGGAATGAAAGCACTTTTACGCTCGTTTTTCTATCTGGCATTGCTTTTGCCGATTCTTTTTCGACCTGTTGCAGCGCAGGATGCGCCTGTTGATGAGCCAGAAGCAGCTATCGGCATGGAATCGGAGGAAGCAGAGTCTGTTTCCATTGCAAAGATGCTCAAGGATGTGGAGTATGTAACTAAGATACGCCCCAAGAAAAAAACACATCTCTACTTTTTCCTGCGCTCTCGTTCTAACTGCGGCTTCTGCGTACGCGCCCTTCCCCGGGAAATCGAGTTATACAAGGAAATGAAGGGTAAGGGAGCAGAGCTGATTATGTTGAACTGCGATGCTGATACAGCCACAGCAAAAGCATGGGTGGAAAAATCGGAAGTCAACTTCCCCGTTATCACGCCGGAGACAGCGGGCCAAATCAAAGTCCCGGCAGGCGGTAGTGGTGGTACACCAAACGTGGTGGCCATTTTGCCGGATGGAACTTTTATGGAGGGTATGTCCGGAGCCAATGGTAGTAGCGATTTCCTTGCAGGATGGAAAGATTTGCTGAAGGAAGCTAAGAAGATGAAAAAGACAGGAAAGAAAAAGAAAACTCGCAAGAAAAAAGCTCGAAAGGCCTCTGAAACAGAGGAGATTTAAGCCAAATACAACATCTCTGTCTTACACCCAACCTGCGGCGCACAATAGCGTAGCAGGTTGTTCTGTTATAGATAGAAGTTGTCTAGCAAAAGAAGCTATGGTATGGGTGAAGACTATGATGAACAAGCACGAATACAAAGAAGCGGAGATGCCCCGGTTAGACCTCCTAATGGAAGAACTGCTGAAACTTCACCAAAACGCAGATTTTGCTGTCACCAATCGAATGCTGCGTGCCTTATGCCACTGGCTCATTGTCAGCCAAGTCGTGCTGCTGGTTACAGCTATAGGCACGGCCATCGGAGCTTACTTCAAGGGGGCTTTCCCTTGGTCCGGCACTTTAATTGGGCTCATCATCGGCTGGCCCATAGCGCAAATATACATTTACCTCGTGAAGAAAAAATGGAATTAGAGCAAGGGAAACACCCACCGGAAGGAACGATAGCCCTTGCACAGGTGGGTGCTGCGAGAAATAATGAGAAAGAGCCCTTTAAAGGCGCACGCAAATACCCTCCTCCCGGAGGTACTGCTTCAGCTCCGGAATCTTAATTTCTCCGAAGTGGAACACGCTTGCGGCAAGGGCGGCATCCGCATGCCCCTGGCGGAAGGCATCTGCAAAATGTTTCTTGGTTCCGGCACCGCCACTGGCAATCACGGGGATGCTCAACGCATCGGAAAGGCGAGCCAGAGCCTCGTTAGGGAAGCCCTGTTTAACACCATCGTGGTCCATGCTGGTAAAGAGAATTTCCCCGGCACCGCGGTCCGCCACCTCCCGAGCCCAATCGAAGAGGGTACGCTCCACACGAATGCGCCCGCCATTGACGTAACAATACCAGCCATCGGCATCGTGGCGGGCATCAATTGCCGCCACACAGACTTGCGAGCCGAAGTGGGAGGCAATCTCATTTACCAGTTGAGGATTGCGGATTGCTGCAGAATTGAGGCTCACCTTATCTGCGCCGGCTTCCAGTAGGCAAGCCACATCGGCAAGCTCATGAATTCCCCCACCCACCGTAAAGGGAATAGAAATAGCAGCAGCTACACGGGATACCATATCCGTAAATGTTTTGCGTCCTTCGTGCGTGGCGGCGATATCGAGGAAGACAAGTTCATCTGCCCCTTGCTCACTGTATGCTTTACCCAGTTCCACCGGGTCTCCCGCATCGCGGAGGTTTACGAAGTTAATGCCTTTGACGGTACGACCATCCTTTACATCGAGACAGGGGATAATACGTTTTGCAAGCATATACGAGGATTCAGGATTGAGGTTGAAGAAGAGAAGGTAAATCGATACGCCCCTCATAATAGGCCTTACCAAACACCACGGAGGGAATACCGGCAGCCTCCAATGCACGAATATCTGCCGTGCAGCTTACACCACCACTGGCTATCAGCCGGCAAGAGGGAAACTGAGCCATAATATCTTTATAAAGTTCAGTATTAGGGCCGCCCAGTGTGCCATCGCGGGAAATATCCGTGCAAAGTACTCGGGTAATGCCGTGGCTCATATAAAGGGAGATGAATTCCCGGAGGCTCATGCCGCCATCTTCTCGCCAGCCTTTAATCATCACTCGCCCCTCCAGCGCATCCGCGCCGACAATGAAGCGCTCCGGCCCGTATTTTTCTGCCCATTGCAGGAGGCGCTGCGGCTGCGTAGCCGCAAGGCTGCCCACTGTTACCATAGCAGCTCCGTGGTCAAAAGCTGCCTGCAAATCACTTTCCTGCTTAATACCGCCACCAAAGTCCACCACCATGCCCAAGGTCGTAATCTTCTCGAGCGTGGAGAGGTTCACGATATGGTCTGCCTTTGCACCATCCAAATCCACCACATGCAAACGGCGCACACCCATATCGTAAAATTGGCGTGCTACCTCTTCCGGGTGGGCATTATAGGTTTTTCGGGCAGCGTAGTCCCCCTTTGTCAGGCGTACGCACTGACCACCGATAATATCAATGGCAGGAATCAGCTCAATCATGGCAAAGATGAATAAAATTATGAAGAATGCGCAGCCCTACATCCCCGCTCTTTTCGGGATGAAACTGCGTGGCATAGAAATTTCCCCGGCGCAAAGCGGAGGCGTAAGTCACACCTCCATAGGAGGTGCGGGCAATGGCTTCTGCACAATCCGGCACGTAGTAGCTATGCACAAAGTAAACAAAATCCCCATTGGCAATCCCGGAAAAAAGGGGGGATTGCAGTGCCTCTATCGTATTCCAGCCAATCTGGGGAATCTTAACGCGCTGCCCGGCAGAAGAAGCCGGAAAACGCCGCACTGTATGTTCAAACACACCAAGGCAGGGAGTATTCCCCTCCTCCGAGTGCGCGCAGAGCAATTGCTGCCCAATGCAAATACCCAGTACCGGGCAATGCAAGCCAAGGATGAGCTGCACCAGCCCGTTTTCCCGCAGGTGTGCCATGGTGTTGGAAGCCTCCCCCTGCCCCGGGAAAATCACGCAATCGGCCTCCTGCAATGCCTCCGGGGAATCGGTAAGCAGTGGCTGCACCCCTATGCGGCGCAGCGCATTGATAACGGAACAAATGTTCCCGGCGTTGTATTTGACGATGGCAACCTTCATTTTGAAGCAGCGTTACAGGGTTCCCTTGCTGGAGGGCAGCACTAAGTGGCGAACATCCCGCGCCACTGCCACGCGAATAGCGCGAGCCAAAGCCTTAAAGCTGCCTTCTATCTTATGGTGTTCATTCTCGCCTTCGGCCTTGATGCTCAGGTTCATCAAGGCGGCATCGCTCAGGCTCTTAAAGAAATGGTAAAACATTTCCGTGGGCATATCTCCCACGCGCTCGCGGCGGTACTCCGCCTGCCATTGCAACCATGGGCGCCCCCCGAAATCCAAGGCCACTTGGCAAAGGCAATCATCCATGGGCAAGCAGTAGCCATAGCGGGAAATGCCCAGCTTATTGCCCAAGGCTTTGCGTAAACACTCCCCCAGAGCCAAACCGGTATCTTCGATGGTGTGATGCTCATCCACATACAAATCCCCTTTTACCCGGATGGTAACACCCATGCCGCCATGGTGCGCCAGCTGAGCCAACATGTGATCAAAAAATCCAAGCCCCGTATTCACCTCGCAATAACCGGGGCGGTCCAATTCCAGCTTGACGTAGATGTCCGTTTCCCGGGTGGTGCGCTGTACTTCCGCCCAGCGTTCTCCGGCTACAAGAATCTCCGTAATGCGGGACCAATCCATGCCGTTGGCACCTATCTGCAAGGCTCGACAACCCAAATTCCGCGCTAACTGGACATCGGTCTCCCGGTCTCCAATCACGTAGCAATGCTCCATATCATAGGAGCCGTCCATATACTCCGTGAGCATGGCTGTGCCGGGCTTGCGGGTGGGAGCATTGTCCTGCGGGAAATGGCAGTCGATGTGGATAGCATCGAACACCACCCCCTCCCCCCGCAGGGTTTCGAGGATGAAGTTCTGCACCGGGCGGAAAGCGGACTCCGGAAATGCGGGCGTGCCCAGACCATCCTGATTGCTCACCATCACCAGCTCATAATCCGTCAACTCGCGCAATGTGGCAAGAGCCCGAATGGCTCCGGGAACAAAGGAGAGCTTTTCGAAAGAGTCTATCTGCTCATCCTCAGGTTCGCGGATGAGTGTACCGTCCCTATCGATAAAAAGAGCCTTTTTCTTCATCGTCAGAATTGCTTGAGCGCGGTGAGGAGTTCATCGTTTTCCGCCGGAGTACCAATGGTGATACGCAGGCAATTCTCGCAGCATTCCACACGGTGGCGGTTGCGAACAATAATCCCCTGCTCCACCAGAGCATCGTAGATACGATTCGCCTCCGTCACCTGCACCAAGAAGAAGTTTGCCTCGCTGGGGTACATCTTGCGGCAAATAGGAAGAGCAGCCACGGCCTCCATCATGCGGGAACGCTCGGCCAGAGCTTCCTCCACCCATGCGCGAATCTCCTCCATATGCTCCAAGCGTTCCATAGCGGCTCTCTGGGTCAGCACGTTCACATTGTAAGGATACTTCACCTTGTTGAAAAGGGCTATCACCTCCGGATGCGCCATGGCCATACCCAAGCGAATCCCGGCCGAGGCCCAAGCCTTGGAGAAGGTATTCAGCACAATCAAGCGGGGATATTCCTCCAGCAGAGCCACAGCGGAGGAGCAGGCCGGGGCAAAATCGATGTAAGCCTCGTCCACCACCACAATGCCGTGGAACGCATCCAAGACCTTACGAATTTCTGCCAGCGGCAGAAGATTCCCCGTGGGGTTATTCGGGCTGCAAAGGAAAAGAACCTTCACCTGCGGTCCACCGTACTGCTGTACAAAGGATTCACCATCGAAGCTGAAATCCGCCCCCAAATAGCACTTCCGATATTCCACATTGTTTATATCCGCACACACTTGGTACATGCCGTAGGAGGGAGCTATGGCCGCCACCGAATCCACCCCCGGGATGCAGAAGGTTCGGAAGATGAGGTCGATAGCCTCATCGCTGCCATTGCCCAGAAAAATACGCTCCGGTGCAACTCCCTTATAAGCGGAAATCTTTTGTTTCAACTCCCATTGCAGCGGGTCCGGATAGCGGTTAAAAGGCGCATTATGCGGGCACTCATTCGCATCCAAGAACACATGTGCCGCTTTCCCGGCGTACTCATCGCGCGCAGAGCTATACGGTTTAAGTGCCAAGATGTTCGGGCGTGCTAATGAGGCAATCCCCGTGGTGGGGTGTGCCTCTTCCGGCATGGAAGCCACCGCCTGCATGCGGAGGCTCATGGCACGGGCATGTGCCTCCAACTTCTCTGCCTGAGCCATGCACTCTACCGTGCGGCCAATGCTACGGATACCTTGCGGGCTAAGTGTCTGGAGGGTGAGCTTGCGCTGGAAGCTATCTACACACAAACTGCTGTACGCCCGCACACACCCCATTGTGGGCAGAGTGTGATTTGTGCCGCTGGCATAATCTCCCGCGCTCTCACAACTGTAATTTCCCAGGAAAATAGAACCTGCATTGATGGCAGATTCTGCCACGGCTGCGGCATCCTCCATGGCAATAATCAGGTGTTCCGGGGCATATGCATTCGTGAAATCGATGGCATCCTGCACATCCGCCAGCACAATAATGCGACTATTGGCAATGGACTGTGCCGCTATTTCCCTGCGCGGCAAGGCTGCAAGCTGCGCCTCCACCTCCGCCGCCACAGCTGTGGCCACAGCGGCATCCGTCGTCACCAGCATGGCTTGGCTATCCGGGCCATGCTCCGCTTGGCTCAGCAAATCCGCAGCCACAAAGGAGGGCACGCAAGAGGTATCCGCCAGGACCTCCACCTCACTGGGGCCGGCCGGCATATCAATCGCCACACCGGAAAGGGAAGCCAGTTGCTTCGCAGCCGTAACATAAGCATTTCCCGGGCCAAAAATCTTATCCACCTTCGGCACGGACTCCGTGCCATACGCCATGGCAGCCACGGCCTGCGCCCCCCCCACTTTGAACACGCGCTGCACCCCGCATACCCGGGCTGCGTACAAAATGGCAGGATGCACTTTCCCATCCCGCCCGGGAGGCGTGCAAAGCACCACTTCCCCGCACCCGGCCACCTGTGCCGGAATAGCCAGCATAAGCACTGTGGAGAACAAGGGAGCCTGCCCGCCCGGCACATACAAGCCTACACGCCAAATGGGCAAGGTGCGCTGCTCGCAAAGCACCCCGGGAGCCGTCTCCAAGCAGCGGGAGGGCTCACTAAGCTGCATGTGGTGAAAGCTGTACACATTCCGATAGGCGCGGGAGATGGCTTCCTTCAACGCCGGAGGAACGAGAGCGGAGGCTTCTTCCATCTCTGCCGGGGAGACTTCCAGTGCCGAGAGTTCCACTTTATCGAAACGAAACCCATATGCCCGCAAGGCTTCATCCCCCTGCTCCCGCACAGCCTCCATGATGGGGCGCACCACGTCAAAAAGCCGGGTAACATCAAACGCAGGGCGGCGCACCAGCTCCGCCCACTGTTCACGTGTGGGTTCCGTGTAGATGTTCATACGCAGGTAATTATCAGAGAATCATCTTCTCAATGGGCAGTACGAGAATCCCTTCTGCACCGGCTTCCTTAAGCCGCCCGATAATATCCCAGAAGCACTGCTCATCCAGCACTGTATGAATGCTGCACCAGCCCTCCTGAGCCAGCGGCATCACCGTGGGGCTTTTTATACCCGGCAGCACGGAAAGAATCTGCTCCAAATGGTCCTTCGGTGCATTCATCAGCACATAGCGTTTATCGGAGGCGCTCATCACGGCATCCATGCGGAAGAGCAACTTCTCCAAAATGGCCTGTTTCTCCGCGGAAAGCCCCTTGTGAGCAATGAGCACCGCCTCACTTTGCAGCACCACTTCCACCTCCTTGAGGTTGTTGCTCACCAGCGTGGAGCCGGAACTAACAATGTCAAAAATTGCATCCGCCAATCCAATCCCGGTAGAAATTTCCACAGAGCCGGTAATCACATGAATCTCCGCCTGCACGCCCTGCCCCTCCAACCAACGGCGCAATATGCCGGGATACGATGTGGCAATCTTCCGCCCTTGCAGCCAGCTTGCCCCGGTGTATTCTATCTCCTTGGGAATGGCTATGGAAAGGCGGCACCCACTAAAGCCCAAAGACTTCACCACCTCCGCATCGGCTGCACGTTCCTCAAACTCATTCAGCCCCACCACACCAATATCTGCTACACCATCTGCCACCGTCTGGGGAATATCATCATCCCGGAGGAACAGCACCTCCATCGGGAACTTGCGTGCTGCAGCCAGTAGGGTTCTCTTGGAGGCACTTACCTTGATACCGGCCTCCGCCAAAAGAGACATGGTATCCTCATTCAGACGACCTTTGGACTGAACTGCTATTCTTAACTTCGTATCGGACATGGCTATGAAAGGAAGAGAAAATTTTCGGGAACTATTATCACAGGACAAGGACGCCCCTAACATTATATGTTAGAAACGTCCTTGTTCACTAGCACTCAGACTGAAAAGCTGATTATTTAGAAACCTGAGCGGCAGCATCCTTAAGGTTCTTACCAACCTTGAACTTCACTACCGTGCGGGCAGGAATCGGGACGTTCTTGGCAGGATCCTTAGGATTGCGACCCACCTTGGGCTTCACTTCCTTAACCGTGAAGGTACCGAAATTGCGAAGAACTACGCGATCGCCCTTGCCCAGAGCCTCAGTGATGAGATCAATGGTTTTCTGAACAACATCAAGAACCTCATTCTGCGTGAAGCCGCAGTCCAGCTCCGCGCAAACCTTGTTTACCAGCTCTCTTTTAGTAATCGTATTAGCCATAATAAATCGCTTTGTTGAAAAAGCCGCGACTATTGTAGACCACTTTTTTCCTTTTGTCTCGCCTAAAGTGCTAATTCTCCCCCTTTTTTTGCGTCAACCCGGCTATTTTAGGGCAAATTCGGGTGTTTTTGATTGACTGAAAAGCGAAATAAGACCATCTTTAAAGCGGATATGGCATCGCAATATACCATTGAACTGAACGAGGCAGAAGCCCGAACCCTCCGGCAGAAGCTGGCAGACCACCCCGATTTTAGCGAAATCTCCAGAGAATACGCCACTTTTTGCTACGAAGGCCAAGGCGTTAATGCTGCATTTTTCCCAAAAAAGAAAAAATTACTCATCCAAGGAAAAAACGCAGATAACTTCATACAAAATTTTCTGAATCTCACCCCCGGAAGCTCCGCCCCATCCCTCAAAAACACCCTTCCGGCGCTGGTGGATACCACCCCCCATTTCGGCATCGATGAAAGCGGAAAAGGGGATTACTTCGGCCCCCTAGTCATCGCCGGCGTATACACCGATGAACGCTGTGCAGCAGAACTCCACCGCCTGGGCTGCAAAGACAGTAAACAGCTGGATGATGCCCGCATCCTTAGCCTCGCAAAAAAAATTATGGGGACCGCAGGCGTCGCACACGAAATCATTTGCATAGGCCCCCGCAGGTACAACGAACTCTACACAGAATTCGGCAACTTGAACAAACTGCTCGCCTGGGGGCATGCACGCGTCATTGCCGCACTGCATAGCATGGTACCCACCTGCCCCCGCGCCCTGAGCGACCAGTTTGCCAACGAATGGGTGCTTAAACGCGCACTGGGGCAGCGCCACCTCCCCGTGCAACTGGAACAGCGCACCAAAGCGGAAAGCGATGTAGCCGTTGCCGCAGCCTCCATACTGGCACGGGCACGCTTCGTGCAATGGATAAAACACACCGCCGAGGCCGCAAAATGCCCACTTCCCCTCGGCTGTGCCCCCCATGTAGTACGTGCAGCGAAACACTTTGTCAGCACACACGGCGCGGAACGCTTGGGAGACGTGGCCAAACTACACTTCAAAGTAACCGGACAAGTGCTGAACTAGCACCTCAAAAATCCGCATAACAGAAACAGTCCCGGCGGGAATCGAACCCACATCTGCCCTTTAGGAGAGGGCCGTTCTATCCATTGAACTACGGGACCGGCGCAAAAAACGTGGCCATGTTATAACACCGCCCCCCCGCCATAGCAAGCCGAAAGCACGGATAGCGCCACCTGCTGACACACAGGGCAGCACAGAATTACGCACCGAAAGCCTCGCGAATCTCCCGGAGCTGTTCCCCACTCAAATGAGGGCTCAGCTCCGGCAGCATACGGGGGAAATACTCCGCCAAGGTCCAGCCATGCAGCGGCTGCGGCGTGGCCTTCTCAAAGCCCCATGTGGGGATGGGCAGCACCAAATCCATCACGGCCGAAGCCCTGGGAGCCATGCGGCAGAATGCATCCACCACGCCCTGCCCCAGCGCCGGATGATTCACCAACACCTCCAGCAACCAAGAACAACTCAAACGATTCGGTGCCACCTCCAGCTCATCCACCAACTCCTCCAAACGCTCCTCCGAAAGGCGCTGCAAGGGAGCCAACAAAGGCAGCACCCGCATATCGCTCATACTCAGCAAAGCATCCAGCAGAGTGGTGGGTGCGAACTCATCCGAAACCAATAAACGCACCAGCTCCTGCACACCGCCCAAAGGCTCCTCCGGAGCAGGCTGTGCCAGCGTAGCCACATTGAGCGCCGCCTTGCGGCTCAATGCCTCATCCGGCTCCTGCGTGGCATACGGCAGCAGAGATTTCCACCCCTCTCCCTTACGCCCGGCAATAAAACGGCACAGCTGCACCATACTACTACGCCGCGCCGCCACGGATGTCTTCGTGGCAAACAAATTGTAAAGAGAGAAGTTTTCCTCCTGCTTCTCCTCATCATTACTGGTCATCAAGGCACAAGCCATCATAGCAAGAGGCCACTGATCCGCGCCGATTTCATGCACGCGTACCGGGTCGTGAGCCATGGCAGCCAAGCGCTCCAACTCCGATAAACCACTGAAATTATCTTGGTACAAGCCCATAAATCAACCTCCACGCATCAAACCCGGTCTCTTACAACCCGGCAGGCTCCGAAAAAAGACTGCCTCCCCCCCCCTGAACACCGGGCGACGCCCCAAACGGCTCCAGCGGATTCGCCTCGGGAGCAGCAGGCGCCACCGGCGCAGGAGCCGGAGCCACAGCACGCGGAGCATCCACATCCAGCAGCATCAGCCGCATCTCCACCACCTTACCTGTTACCAGCGTACTCGTGGCACATTTGGCAGAAGCCTGCTCGTAAAAAGCGCGCGCAGCATCACGCTCTCCGGCGCTCTTACACATATCCCCCAAAGTAATATATGCCAAAGCCGTATAAGGCGTATCCCCCAGCTCCGTCACACGCTGCCATGCCGCGCGAGACTCCGGCTCCTTCCCGGTGGACAAATAATGCGTAGCCAGCGCGGCCAAAGCACGGGATTGCAGCAAAACATTAGCAGACCCGGAGGCCAACTGCTCCAACAAAGCCACCGCCGCAGCCTCCTCCCCCTTTGCCAGCAAAGAAAGCCCCTCTAACAAAGAAGCAGTCTCCGCAGAAGGCGTAGCCGCATACTCCTCACGCAGCTGTTGCAGCGTAGGAGCATCGTACTCCGCCGCAGAAACCGTCGCACCGGGAGCCGCCACCTTCATCGCCTGCACCACCTGGGCCGCAGCCTCCATCCTCATATCATTCTTATGAGAAAAATAGGCAATAACCACCCCGGCCACAAGACTCAGCGAAATACCACCCCACATCAACTTCCTGTAATGCTGATTCAGGAACACCTCATGCCGGGAAGGACCGACGGCAATCTCACCAATAGCCTTAATCTCCTCCGGCGTAAGCGGCTGAATATCATCTTCATTCTTAGGCTTCGTATCCATATCGTATTATGATTTGTAAATATTGTTAAGCATGCGGAGGCGATCCACATCGTAATAATTGTTAAAACCAAGATTGTGGTAAATCTCCAAAGTAGCCTTGGAACGATTCAACGTATAAAAATGAATACCATCCACATCCGCATCCAACAACTCCCCACACTGGTTACTGGCATAATTGATTCCCAAACGCTCAATCGTCTGCTTATCCCCACCGGCACGCAGCATCGCCTTCAGCAAACGCGCCGGAAAATTCGTACCGGCAGAAAGCTCCGCCATACGATTCATGCTGGAAATAGACGTCACGGGCATAATCCCCGCAATAATAGGCACATGAATATCCATGAGCCGGCAGCGATCCCGGAAATCGAAAAAAGCGTGATTATCAAAGAAAAGCTGCGTACAAATATAATCTGCACCCTCATCCAGCTTAGCCTTCAGAAAATCCATCTCCCGCAAGCGATTGCGAGAATCCGGATGCCCCTCCGCAAACCCCGCCACCCCCAGAGTAAGCCTCTGCGGCAAACGCTGCCTATCCTCCCACGCACGAATAAAACGCACCAAATCCGCCGCATGGCGAAAAGCATCCTGCCCGGGATTATACACCCCATTGCGCGGCGGGTCCCCACGCAACACCATAATAGCACGAGCCCCCGCCGCAATATAATGGTGCAAAATATCCTCAATCTCCGCCTCCGTATGCCCCACACACGTCAAATGCGGCACCGTAGGAATCCCCCTGCTCTGCATATCGCACACCACAGCACGAGTCAACTCACGAGAACCGCCACCGGCCCCATACGTCACACTCACAAAACTCGGATGGAACTCCTGCAACTTCACCACCGTATCCAGCAAAGACGCCGCCCCCTCCTGCGTCTTAGGCGGGAAAAACTCAAACGAAAAACTCGGAGTACGATCAAACAGCACAGATTGAGACGATGACTCAGACATACCCGGCAAACAAGAAGAAGATTAAGGAATAGGCGTAAGCGTCGCCTCCAACTCCGGCATATCGGCAGCCCCCCCCGCCGGAGCCCCCTGCGGAGCCGCCGCCGGTGCCACTGCCGGCACAGCATCGAAACCGCCAAACGACTTCAAATCCCCCGCATTCAAATACGGAGACACAATCACCTCATCCCCGGGAACCGGCTCCGGCTGAGCAATCCCCAAATCCGCACCGCCAAACTTCGCCTGTTTAATCGTAGCACTCACCTGCCCGGACTCCTCATCCCGGCCATCCACCACAGCCTCGCACACAATATAATCCCCCTCGCGGCGCACCGCCACAAAAAGCCCCTCCGCCACAGGCTGATTCCCCTTCAGCGTAAAAAGAATCGAATTCCACTCCTTACTAAAAGCCGCCACCGTACCCAGCGCCGTCACCGCCGCCGCATCCTGAGCCGCAGCCTTAGCCTCCTTACGCGCAGCAGAAATCTGCTGCTTACGCTTAGCGGAAGCAATCACACTCTGCTCCTCCGCCTCCGTCAGCTTCATCTCCTGCTCCTTCGCGGCAGACTCCACCGCCTGCCGCGCAGTTGCCACCTCCGGCGCATCCACCTCCGGCTGCAACTGCGCCATACGCGCGCGGTGCGCCTCATCCCGCTGCTGGTACTCCTGAATCTTCTGCTGCGTCTGGTACAACTCATACTGGTCCTGCCGCGCTGGCAAAAGCACCGCCACAGCATAGAACATCAGCCCCACCGCCAAGCAGAGCAACACCAGAATCGTCACCCGAAAACCATTCATACGCGCAAGTATAGCAAATACCCCAACGTATTCAAGCCAAGATTTTGTCACATTTCCCACCCTCCCCAAAAACACCCCTCCCACATTTTTTCATCCATCCCCCCCTTTTTTTTTCTTGCCAAACACACCACCGCACGGTATACTCCGCCCGTCCTCCTCGGGCAAAACCACAACACATCGGGGTATTAGCTCAGTTGGTAGAGCGTCTCAATGGCATTGAGAAGGTCAGCGGTTCGAATCCGCTATGCTCCAGCCTCCGTTTTTTCGGAGAAAAAACTTCGGCTTGGCAAGCCTTTAGGGTTGCCAAGCCAACTTTTTTATGCAGCAACGCGAAATAAAAAAGGGAGGCTGCCACGCTGAAGCGCTTGTCACGCCATAGCTCCGAAGGAGCGACGGCGGAAGTGCGGAAGCGGGCAAACCA
>JAFXCP010000016.1 GCA_017521405.1 Akkermansia sp.
ATCTGCATGGATAACGTATGGCTGCGGGCAGAGGGATATATCTCGTTTTATCAACTCCTCAAACGCTGATTGGAAACCGCCGTATGCGGTAATTCGCACGTACGGTGGTGTGAGAGGGGGACGAAAGTCCCCCTACTCGATTGTGCCAAATCCCTGCTCGGGCGTGTTGTCGCATTTAATTTTTGACTTTGCGGGGATGCTTGGGTACAATGCAGGGCAGAGAAAATGAATACCGCCTTTGTTCCCAAGGATTATTTTGCTCGCCACACCGTGCCGGAAATCTTCGGCAGCGGGGAAAGCTGCGAGGTGGATTTAGGCTGTGGGGATGGCGGCTTTTTGCTGGCCATGGCCGAGCATTACCCGGAAACTCGTTTTTTAGGCGTGGAGCGCCTGCTGGGGCGCATACGCAAGGTATGTACGGAAAGCGCCCGCCGCGGGTTGCAGAATGTGCGCGGACTGCGGGCAGAGAGCCGTTATTTTCTGGAATGGATGATGGCTCCCGGCAGCATCCGCCGCCTGCACTACCTTTTCCCGGACCCCTGGCCCAAGGAGAAACACCATAAAAACCGCCTTGTGCAGGATTCCTTCATCCCCGTGTTGCACCGCGCCTTAGCCCCCGGCGGCGAGGTTCTCTTCAAAACAGACCACGAGGAGTACTTCCTGTGGGTTTGCGAGCGCATGGAGGCCTCCCCCCTTTTCCGCCGGGAGGCGTGGAATGCCCCCTTCTACCCGAAAACAGACTTCCAAAAACAATGGGAAGCCATGGGCAAACCCATTTTCTCCGCTCGATTTGTCCGCAACGATGTCCTTTGAACTCCACACCACCGACCCCTCCGGCGCTCGCCTTGGCACACTGCACCTCCCTCATGGGGATGTGCCCACCCCCATCTTCATGCCCGTGGGCACACAAGGTACCGTCAAAACCCTGCACCCGGAGGATTTGGAAGCCCTCGATGCCCGGATTATTCTGGGTAACACCTACCACCTCTGTCTCCGCCCAGGGGACGAGGCTATTCGGAATCTGGGCGGCTTACACCGCTTTGCCGGGTGGAACCGTCCCATGCTCACGGATTCCGGCGGCTTTCAGGTATGGAGCCTGGCACGCCTCCGCAAAATTACCGAGGAAGGCGTGCGCTTTTGCAACCACATCGATGGCGCGTACATGATGCTCACCCCGGAGCGCAGTATGGAAATCCAAGCCAATTTGGGGAGCGATATTGCCATGCTTTTCGATGAGTGCCCCCCCTATCCCTGCGACCGTAAATACGCCGAAAAATCCTTGGGCTATACACTCCGCTGGGCCAAACGCTGCAAAAACTGGATAGAGGAACACCAACCCCGCAGCGGCAGTGGTCTTCAACAGCACTTCGGCATCGTACAAGGCTCCGTCTATGCGGACCTCCGCCGTGCCTGCGCCGAGGAATTGGCCGCCATGGATTTCGATGGTTATGCCATCGGCGGCGTTTCCGTAGGCGAACCGGAGGAGGAAATGCTACGCGCCATCGAGCATACAGCCCCCTACCTCCCTCAAAACAAAGCCCGCTATGCCATGGGCTTAGGTACACCCACCCAACTTTTGGAGATGATAGAGCGCGGCGTGGACATGTTCGATTGCGTGATGCCCACTCGCCTTGCCCGCCACGGAATCGCCATGACCCCCGATGGGCCCATTCACATTAAGAACAAGCGCTGGGAGAACGATTCCCGACCGCTGGACCCGGATGGGCATCCGCACGTTACCCGCTTTTCGCGTGCCGCCGTACGCCATTTCTTCCGTGCCGGGGAAATGCTGGCGCTGCGTATCCTCTCCTTCCAGAACCTCCACTTCTACCTCCGGCTTATGGCGCAAGCGCGCAGTGCCATTGCCGCCGGACAGTTTGCTGCCTTCAAAAGCAGCTTCATTGCGCGCTACCAAGCTAACGAGATACAATGATTAACACCCTCATCGCACAAGCTGCTCAGTCCGGGCAGGAAGGCAGCCCCTTCCAAATGCTCATCACCTTCGCCCTCATCGGCATCATCTTCTACTTCCTGCTTATCCGCCCGCAGCGCAAACAGCAAAAGGAAATGCAGGAACGCCAGAATAACCTTAAACCCGGCGATAAAGTCATTTCTGCCGGTGGCATCTACGGCATTATTCGCGAAGTGCAGGATTCCACCGTCAAACTCGAAATCGCTCCGAACACCATCATCAAAATCGCTAAAACAAGCATCGTTTCCAACGTCTCCAAGGATGGCTCTGCCGAGGTGAAAAAGTAAACGGATGCAGCCTTTTTATACATATCCCGAGCTGGGTGGATTGCCTGTCGATGCTCGCTTAGGCGTCATAGGCAATCCGATAGCTCACTCCAAATCCCCGCAAATGCAGCAACCCGCACTGGATGCTGCCGGGGCAGGGCTGCGCTATGTGCGCCTGCTGGCGGGTTTGGAGGAAGGGGACTTCGAAACTCTGCTCGCCGCGCTGGCGGAACGCACCTTTGTGGGGGTGAATGTAACAGTCCCCTTCAAAAAGAAAGCATGCGCGGCCGCTTGCCGGCGGGATGCCCTCTCCCGCCTCTGCGGAGCTGCAAATACCCTCCGCCTCACCCCGGAGGGCTGGGAGGCATTTAATACCGATGGCCCCGGCTTTTCCCGCGCCATTGAGGAACTGGGCGGGCGCCCCCTGTCCTCCCTGCGCATCGTTTTGCTGGGGGCATGTGGAGGTGCCGGCAGTGCCTTGGCATGCCAGTGCGCCCTTTCCGGCTGTGCCTCCCTCGCTCTGGTTAATCGCCCCCGCCCGCAGTTGCAGGAACTGGCGGATACCCTTGCCACCTGCTTCCCGGCGGAGAATCTCTCCTGCTGCCACTTCGATTCTCCCGCCCTTCGGGAGACCGTGCAGCAGGCCGACCTCGTGGTCAATGCCACCAGCCTCGGGCTGCACCCGGGGGATGCTCTTCCCTTGCCCCCGGAATACCTGCGCCCAGGGCAAATGGTGTACGATATCGTGACGCATGATACCCCACTGGCCGCTGCTGCGGCAGAGCGTGGGTGCATTGCCTCCACCGGCATTCGCATGCTCCTTTGGCAGGGTGCCTTTGCCTTCCGCCATTGGTTGGGGTATATGCCGGATATAGCCGCCATGGAGCATGGTCTTGCCCATGCTTAATTTCCCTCGATTTGCCCCCTCTCGTAAAAACGCCGTCCTGCATGAGCAGGGCGGCGTTTCAGTGTTTCATAGATACGACAATGAGAGAAAAAAAGTGGATTTAGCAGGATGCCGGGGCGTGATGGTTCACGGCATCGAGCATGCCGAGGCGGTAGGAGGCGGCAATGGCGCGGGTGATGTACTCCAGCCCTTGGGCGGTGGCTTCTGCCAAGGGGAGCCCGGCGGCGAGCCCGGCGGCAATGGCACTGGAGAGGGTGCAGCCGGTGCCGTGGGTGGAGACTCCCTCTGTACGGGGGTGGCTCCAGCGGAGGGTGGGCAGCCCCGGGCGCACGAGGATATCCGTACAGGTGTGTCCGCTCACATGCCCTCCCTTGGCGAGGATGGCACAATGGTAGCGCTCTGCAAGGGCAGTGGCGGCTTGTTCCAGCTCCTCAGTGCTCCGGATGGGGGCGCAGCCCAGCAGTTTGGCCAGTTCATCGCCATTGGGGGTGAGGAGGGTGGTGCGGGGGATGAGAAGTTCTTCGTATACGGCAATGGCCTCTTGGAGGATGAGGGCTTCCCCGGCGGTGGCAATCATGACGGGGTCGACCACGAGGGGACCTCGGAAATGCTCCAGTTCTGCGGCTACGGCGCGCACGATGTCCGGGGAGTAGAGCATACCGGTTTTAATGGCCTGCACGGGGAAATGCCTCAGGCAAATGCGTACTTGTTCTGCCACGAAGGCGGGTTCCATGGGCACAATGCCTTCCACCAGTCCGGGTACTTCGCTCACCACGCAGGTAACGGCGGTGAGGGGGTAGCAGCCCAAGGCAAAGCCGGCTTTGAGGTCCGCTTGCAGCCCTGCTCCGGCGGAACAGTCGGAGCCGGCAATGCTGAGGTATACGGGAGCCGTGGGCATGTGTTTCAGCGTGCGAGTGCCTGTTCCAGTGCGTATGCGGCGCGCAGAAGGCGTGTTTCCGCAAAGTGGGGGGCAAGGAGTTGGATGCCGGTGGGCAGGCTGCCGGGCTGGGGGCAGGGGATGGAGATGCCGGGTAGACCGGCCAGATTTGCCGGGATGGTGTAAATATCGGAAAGATAGGTTTGCAGGGGGCTTAGGCTGGTATCCTTCAGGCGCGGGGCGGGTGTGGGGGCCACGGGACCAAGGATGAGATCCGCCTGCCCGAAAGCAGCGGTGAAGTCCCCGGCTACGAGGGAACGCACTTTCTGAGCTTTGGCGTAGTAGGCATCGTAGAAGCCGCTGGAGAGTACATAGGTGCCCAGAATGATGCGGCGTTTGACCTCCGGACCAAAGCCGGTTTCGCGGGTACGGCTGTAGAGGTCGTCCAGGCCGGCGGTGTTATCGGCTCGGAAACCGTAGCGAATTCCATCGAAGCGGGAGAGGTTGGAGGAGGCTTCTGCACAAGCGATAATGTAGTAGGCTGCCACGACGGCCTCTGCATGGGGGAGGGAAATTTCGGTAATTTCTGCGCCGAGGTCGGTAAGGGTGCGGATGCTTTGTTCCAGTGCGGCAGATACAGCAGCATCGTTACCGGAGGAGAGGTATTCTTTGGGCAGCCCGATGCGGAGCCCCTTAATGTCCTGCCCAAGCTCTGCGGCAAAGTTTTCCGTGCTTATGGCGGAGGAGGTGGAATCCTTGGCATCGTGCCCGCAGATGGCGTTCAACACGGTGGCGGCGTCCTCTACGTTTTGGGTGATGGGTCCGATTTGGTCCAGAGAGGAGGCAAAGGCCACCAGACCGTAGCGGGAAACGCGCCCATAGGTGGGTTTGAGCCCCACAACGCCGCAGTGAGAGGCAGGCTGGCGGATGGAGCCGCCTGTATCCGAGCCAAGGGCGGCAATGGCCATGCCGCCTGCCACAGCTGCGGCAGAACCGCTGGAGGAGCCGCCGGGTACATGCCCGGGGGCTGCGGGGTTATCCGTGGCGCCGAAGGCGGAGTTTTCGCCGTAGGAACCCATGGCGAATTCGTCCATATTGGTGCGACCGAAGGGAATGGCACCGGCGGCGCGCAGCTTTTCCACGGCGGTGGCATTGTAGGGGGAAACAAAGTTCTCCAGCATGCGGGAGGCGCAGCGGGTGGGTTCTCCGGCAAGGCAAATATTGTCCTTAATGGCCACGGGAATGCCGCCGAGAGGGAGGCTCAAATCCGCTTTGGCGGCTTCTGCTAAAGCCGCTTCCTTGTTCCAGGAGAGGTAGGCGTTAGTGGCGGGGTTGCGGGTTTCGATGCTGCGGGCTATTTCCTCCACGAGTTCGGTGGGGGAGATGCTGCCGTTTTGCAGTTGCTTGCGCCAGTGGGAGATGGTGCCGGAGAGCATGGAAGGAAGAAGGGGGGGATGGGGAGTGAGTATATCAGTGGGCGGATTCAACAACCTTGGGAACGCGGAATTGCCCATCGCCTTGGGCGGGGGCATTGGTCAGAGCCGCTTCGTTGCTCAGGCTGGTGCCGGGTGTGTCCTCCCGCAGGGCATCGAATGCGGGCAGGGGGTGGTACATGGGTTCTGTGTGGGTGGTGTCCCATTGTTCCAGCTGGGCTACATAGGCCAGCACTTGGTTCAAATCCCGGGAGAAACGCTCGGTTTCTTCCGGTGTAAGTTCCAATTTAGCCAGACGCGCAATGTACGCTACATCAATTTGCGGAGGGGTATCCATGGCAGTGGAAAGGGGGTTAGGCTTGGGCAAGCAGGTAGAGGGTGATGCTGTACAGCCCCCAGATGGAGGCTACCAAAAAGGCAAGGAGGATGAGGTTTTCCAGCAGGAGGTTCCGGTGCCGGGCAGAGCCGATGGTGGAGACGTGTACGCGGTTGCGGTGCAGGCGCCGCTGCTCCACTACGTCCTCCTGCGGTCCGAGGGTGTTGGAGGCGGTATACCGGGAGCCGTAGCCGCTGCTGCGCCATGCGCTGCGCTCTTGCAGTGCCTGCCGGCGTTCCATGGCGCGTAGTTGGTCGATGGAGCTTCGGGGGGACATGGGGGAGTTTGTCAGAATAGGTTAGTGGCCAGTAGGTAGAGTAGCCAAGTAGCAAGCAGGAGAAGGAATAAGGGCAGGTGGAAGAAGAAGCCGCGGCTTAGCTCGCCCCGCAGGGCTCGCCAATCAGTACGCGGTTTTTCTTCCACGCCGGGTTTGTTCAGGAAAACATCGGTATGCTGGTAGCGGCGCCCGCCCACAAAGGCTTCGTTAAAATCGTTCTCTGCACGTTCCAGCTTGGGCAGCGCCTCGCGCAGGCGTTCTTTGAATCCCTCCGTACTCCAGGTTTGCGGCTGCATGGAGGAGAGAATTTGCAGGTGGCGCTTGAGGCATTCGTTCACTTGTTCCACTTCCCGCTGCTCGCGGTCCATGGATTCCAGTTCTTTCTCGAAACGGCGCACAGCATTGTACAGTTTCATGCCGATTTCGTTCAGGCTCTCGTTGAAGAGGGTTTTCTGTTCGTTGCTCTCTTCCAGTTCCCGCCGCTGTGTTTCCCACTGTACGCGCTGGGCTTCGTAAAATTCGGCTTGCTGCCGGGCTTCTTCCATTTGCTGTTGCACCCGTTCCGGGGTGTGCATTTCCCCATCGGCTATGCGCGGGTTCAGCTCCATCTGGCGGTAGTGCGGGTCGGCCTTCATGCGAGTGCTTCGGATTTACCTAGTGTTTCGGAAAAGTTAATCATTTTGCGCGGCTTTGTCAAGTTAATATCTAAGTTTTCTTAAAAATGCTGCGGGGGATAAGAAGGTGCAGGATGTGCTGAGGCTTATGAACAAAGCAAGGACGGATTGAAAAGTTTTTGCCCGGGGGGTGGAAAAATGTTATCATATGCGGCATGAACGGACTGAGCATAAAAGGGATGCTGGGGGTGCTGCTGCTGGCGGTGTCCGGTGTGGTGCAGGGGAACGTGGCGGTGCCGGAGCATTTTTCTGCCCGTGCAAAGGAATTGCTGGCGGATAGTATAGAGCTGGCTCCTGCGGCTCATGCGGTGAATGTGGTGTATTTTTTAGGGAATGATAATGAGCCGGAGCCGGATTATGAGCGACGCCTGAGTGAGCTGCTGCTGTATGTGCAGCAGTTTTACGGCAAGGAGATGCAGAGGAATGGCATGGGGGCGCGTTCCTTTGGCTTGCGGCGGGAAGCTAATGGCAATGTACGCATTCTGTTGGTGCGCGGTAAGAAGTCCCACCGGGATTACCCTTACAATGGCGGTGCCAATGCCTGCCTGCAGGAGGTGGCGGAGTTCTTCCGTGCCCACCCGGAGGAAAAGCACAGCGACCACACCTTTATCCTGATGCCTACTTTTCACGATGAGCAGAATGGGGAGAAAACTCCCGGCGGGGTGCCTTTCTATGGCTATGGCCGCGATTGCTTTGCGCTGGATTACGCCGATTTTGATATCAGACACTTGGGGAAGAACACGCGGGAGGGGCATTTGCTGACAAAGTGGCTGGGCGGGTTTGCTCACGAGCTGGGCCATGGGTTGAATTTGCCGCACAATGCCGGTACAACGAGCGATGTGGCTCTTTACGGGACTCCGCTCATGGGTGCCGGTAATTATACTTTTGGCATGCGGCCTACTTATATGACGCGCTCTTCCTGCCGTATGCTTACGGCGAGTGAGACTTTTGCTCTTGCCGGGGATGAGACGGATTTTTACCCGGAGGGGGCCCCGGCACCGGTGATTGAGGAGGCTTCCGTGGTACCTTCTGCGGATAAGCTGGTGGTGCGTATGCGGGTGTCCGGCTGTGCGTTTGTGAATTTGCAGGTGCAGGATCCGCCCTTCCAGGTAAACTGGGATTACGATGCCGTAGCCTTCTGTATGGCGGAGGAGAAGCTCCCCGGTACGGATTCCGTGGTATATTCCTTGGAGGTGCCGCTGGCAGAGTTGCAGGGCTTGCAGAATACACGCAAGGGGGTGCAGGCTCTGGAGCTGCTGCTCACTCAGGCAAATGGCTGGCGCTATCGCTGGCGCATTACGCTGGATTGGAGCAAGCTCACCTTAGGTGCTCCGCTTCCTTTGCCTGCTCTGGATTCTTTATATCGTGGCTATTGAGCCTAAGATTGTAAGGAGTTCGGATAAGCGCCTTCCCTGCCGGGGAGGGCGTTTGGTTTTCGCTTGACCTTTAGCGGGGCATCTGCTATAAGACCGCGCGTTATGAAGAAGATGTTATTTGTTGTCTTGGCGGGAGGGATTTTGTGCTCCTGCGCCACGAAGACGGTGAGCCGTACGGAGCTTTTTACTCCCACATTGGCTACTGCGGTGGATTCTACCGAGCTGACGGGGATGATGTATTATGGGGCGGACGACCAGTACGATTATTTTACGCGTGGCATTTCCCGTTTGCGTGTGGCTAAGTCCGAAAACGCTGTGCCTTCTTTTGCCCGTTTTACTTTTAATAATTGGCAGGGTGGGAAAAAATACTCCGATTGCCTGAAGCAAAGTGCCGCAGATAAGGTGAAAAATTGGCTGCAAGGCGGTTCCGCCGGTGCTGCCGCCACCACCTCGAAGCAGACTACGCAGAAGCAGGAAGCCCTCCAAAATCTGCTGAATGCTGCCCGCCAGTTCGGCGCCGCTACAACAACGGCTCAGTAATCGAAAGCGTCTCCGGGGAGTACATCCTCTGCGGAGATGTAAGGCACCATTTCAACCTGCCTGCCGCTGAATTCCGGCGGCAGGTTGTTTTCTGTAATAAGGAGGTAATCCTCCAGTGGGGTGGCGTGCGGGGCACTGCCGCCCAGATGGTGGGCCGGGGTAAGCACGATTGTTTGCCGGGCAGCTTGCGCGGCAAGTGTGGCCCATGCGGCACGCACGGCTTGCGCGTACATGGCCTGCTCCGGGCGGAGGGCCGGCGGGCAAAGCAGGGCTATATCCGGCTGCAGGGTGGTGCCCATGGCTGCGCGGGCTTCCGGGCTGTCCAGCAGGCCGGAAACTTTGTCGATGCGGCCGCCGGGGCAGATGATTTCCTGCGGGAGTACTCCGGCGGTGAGCCGTGCCAGCAGGCGAGGGGAATTTGTGATGAGCGAGCAGGGGCATTCCCCCAGCGCAGAGATGAGTACCTGCGCTAAGGGTGCTGCATCCACATAGAGGCACATGCCGGGCTGAATATGCCGCAGGGCAAGCTGCACCAGCTGGTAATCCAAGCGCACACCGGCGGATTCCGGAGGACTTTGCCCGGGCAGGGGGAGGATGTAGCGGGCACCGCCATGCACGCGCTTGAGTAGCCCTTGTTTCTGCATGTCCACCAAATCGGTGCGGATAGTCTCGTCCGTAACGCCCAATTCCCGAGCAAGTGCTGCGGAGCGGATGCTGCCGCGCTGCTGGAGAAGGCGGAGTATATAAGCCCGGCGTTCCTGAGCAACGTACATGGGAGGGGGAAAATCAGGTGATGGAGTAGAAGAATTCCTCCAGTCGGCTGCTCATGGCGGCGGCGGTGCGCTCAAAAACTTCCTTATGCTCGGGGCACAGATTGGCAAAAGATTCCGTGAGGGTGATCACTTGTTTCTGGAGGAGCTGGATTCTCTGGGCAGCCATGCTGCGGGAGTAGCTTGGCTGCTGGGTGAGCAGAATGGTGGCCAGCAGGTAGGAAACCATGCCTGCATAGAGATTTAGGAAATCCCCCAGTTGGTGCCCTTCCGGGAATTCTCCGGAAAAATCGCCGCCTTTGCTGATGAGGTGTTTTTGTACGAGGTTGGTCAGGTGGGCGGATTCTTGGAAAAGCGGGTGCCCCATACCGGCCCGTACGCTATCTGCGTGTGTGGGCTCCACAAAATCCAGCACATCCCATTCCCGGCAATCGGCTTGTTGCTCCGGCGGCAGGTGCGCTTCATCCTCCGCCGCTTTGCGTTCCAAAATATCGTAGCGTCCCATCACGTAGGCTAGGGAAAGGGCTCCATTGGGGCGGAACATGTATTTGCGGCGTATGCTGGGGTAGATGGCCATATTAGCCTCCGCACGGTTGAGGCGCATATCCCAGGAGCAGGCGGGAAGGGTGAGCCCCTGAATATGCCGCAGACCGGGGCTGCGGAATTGCTCCACGCTGCTTACCACATGGTCGCGCAGGGTTTCCATATTCAGGAAACCTTGCAGGTTGCTTTCCCCCCAGGAAATTTGCCACTGCGGCAGGGAAATGTCGAAGGTGAAATCGTGGGATTCGATGAGAACGCGAGTGGTGCGGTTGACGAAGAATTCGATGGAGAGAATATTGCTCACGTAGTGGCGGTTGTTTACCTCCGGCTCTCGCAGGGAGAGGGTAATATCGCCAATGACAACATGACCGCGCGGGTATTCCCGCAGCTGCCGCAGGGCGGGATAGTCCTCCTCTGCGGGCGCGGTGGCTTTGTTGGTAAAGGAAACTCGGCAACCGGCAATATCGGGCATGCAGTTGCCCTCCATCAGGAATTCGATGGGCTCTTCCTTATCGATGCACCAGAGGGTGAGCGCAGTTTTCCCGGGCGTGGTGTTATCAATCACGCCCTGGGTAATGAGTGGTGCCAAAAGAGCCAGCATGGGAGCAGTTTTATTTACAGGAAGGATTGGGCAGGGTGGCGGCTAAACGCGCCACGGCTTCCGGGGCATTCATCAGTTCTACCACGGCATCCCAGCGCCCTTGGGTGAGGGCTTGGCGGGGTTCCTCCGGCATGCTGATGGGGAGGCTGAGACCGGGACAGCAGAGCGTCATCTGCTCCAAATCGAGCACCCATTCGGTTTGTGGTTCCTCCTCAGTGCGGCGGAGAGCCTGTTCCAAATCGGCATGGGAGGCGCATACGCAGGGAAGACCGATGCCGGAGCTGTTGCCGAAAAAGATTTCCGCAAAGCTCTCTGCCACGATGGCGGCAATGCCGGAGCGTTTGATGGCTTGCGGCGCATGCTCTCGGGAGGAGCCGCAGCCAAAGTTTTCCCCGCCCAGAATGATGCGGGCCCCTGCATGCTGCGGGGCATCTATGGGGTGGTTCTTGCTGCTGCCATCGGTGTGGAAGCGCTCATCGTAGAACATGGTGCCGGCCAGCTCATCGAAGGTGATGCACTTGAGAAAACGCGCAGGGATGATGCGGTCTGTATCCATATCGGCCCCGGGTACGGGTACGGCCTTGCCGCTGATGCGGATGATTTTGTTAAGGGGCATGGGTATAGAAAAACGTGGGGATTTATTGAATATCGAATACTTCCCGGGCATCTGCCACGGTGCCGGTTACAGCGGCCGCTGCGGCCATGAGGGGGCTCATCAACAGGGTGCGCCCGGTGGGGCTGCCTTGGCGCCCCTTGAAGTTGCGGTTGCTGGTGCTGGCGCAGATTTGGTCGCCCACCAGTTTATCGGGGTTCATGGCCAGGCACATGGAGCAGCCGGGCAGGCGCCATTCGAAGCCAGCCTCGCGGAAGATGGCGGCAATTCCCTCGTCCTCGCATTGGCGTGCCGTCATCTGCGAGCCGGGAACGGCCAGTGCCTTGATGCCCGGTGCCACTTTCCTCCCTTTCAAATAGGGGGCTACTGCACGGAAATCCGTAATGTGCCCATTCGTGCAGGAACCGATGAAGACCACATCCACCGGAAGACCTTTGAGGGGCTGCCCCGGGGTGAGCTGCATATACTCCAATGCGGTGGTGTAGGCTTTGCGGGCTTCCTCGGAGCGGGCATCCGCCGGCGAGGGAACACTGCCGGAAATGCCGATGTTCATATCCGGGGAAATGCCCCATGTGACGGTGGGTTCGATCTCCTCCGCCGGGATGATGACAACATCGTCGTACTCTGCATCGGCATCGCTGGCAAAGCTCTTCCAGCGCTCCACAGCCGCATCCCATGCAGCACCCTTGGGGGCATAGGGGCGCCCTTTGAGGTAGGCAAAAGTGGTTTCGTCCGGGTTGATGTAGCCACAGCGGGCTGCCCCCTCGATGGCCAGGTTGCAAAGGGTGAGGCGCCCATCCATATCCATGGATTCAATGGCGCTGCCGCCGAATTCGTAGGCATAGCCCAAGCCGCCATCCGCCCCCAGCTTGCCGATGATGTGCAGGGCTACATCCTTGGCTGTAACGCCGGGGCGCAGTGTGCCTTCCACGCGCACATTGCGTACTTTCAGGGGGCTCATGGCAAGGGTTTGTGTGGCAAGCACATCGCGCACCTGTGTGGTGCCGATGCCCATGGCAATGCTGCCCACGGCACCGTGTGTGGCGGTGTGGGAATCTCCGCACACAATAGTCATGCCCGGCTGGGTAATGCCCAGTTCCGGCCCAATCATGTGTACAATACCTTGGCGTCCGCTGGGCAAATCGAACAGGCGGATGCCATGCTCCTTGCAGTTGCGGCGCAGCTCGCTCAGCATGGTGGCGGCTCGCGGGTCGGCGTAGGGCTCGCTTTGGTTATCCGTAGGAATAATATGGTCCGGGGTGGCAAAAATGCGCTCCGGGTGCAGCACAGGCAGTCCCAGCTCTCGTAGCATGGCAAAGGCTTGCGGGGAAGTTACCTCGTGCATGTAAAGAGTGGCGATAAAGAGCTGCGTACGCCCATCCGGCAGGGTGCCGACGGTGTGCGCGTCCCAAACTTTGCGGTATAATGTTTTGCCCATGTGGTGATGCTTTATGCCACTGTAACACATGGCGGCGGTGGCGTCAATCTGTCAAGACACGCTCCCGCCCAGTTATGACAAAACAAAGGAGCCACCCTCTCCCGCATGGCTGCGAGGGAGGGTGGTTTTTGGGAAAATTGCTCCGGGAGTCACCGGAAAGCCGGCTCTTAACGCACCGTCTTAACGGTAACAGCTTCCTTACCCACGCGGTCGCGGAGGTAGTGCAGCTTGGCACGGCGAACTTTACCGCGAGTTACCACCTCAATCTTAGCAATCTTGGGGGTATGGATGGGGAAGGAGCGCTCCACGCCTTCGCCATAGGAAATCTTGCGGACGGTGAAAGCCTCGTTGATGCCGGCGCCACGCTTGGCAATCACGATGCCTTGGAAAACCTGCACGCGCTCCTTGCCACCTTCGATCACGCGGCAGTGAACCTTAACGGTATCGCCGACGTTGAAGGGCGTCACGTCGTCCTTCATCTGCTCTTTTCCGATTGTATCGAGAATGTTCATCTTGTCTCTCCTTCTTATGTTTAGTAAATGTTCAGTGAGCCTCCCGGCTCGGGTGGGTGCGCCAGTGTACACGATTTTAACGCGCTTGGCAATCCAAATTTCTCATTATGTGCAATTTTTTTATTTTGAGGGGGGCAACTTCTCATTGACATTTACTGTGGCATGGTATATAACGCGCGGACACGCACGAGGAAACGTGCTTATATACGACCATGCCCACACGGAATACCCCCATTAAACGAAAGGTTCGCAACTGGACAGCCTCTGATTCTGCCGAATTGTACGGAGTGGATGCTTGGAGCAATGGCTATTTCAGCGTTTCCCGCCAAGGAGAGGTAACGGTGGAGCTTCGCGATACGGATGGCAGCCCGAAACACCTGAGCCTGCTGAGCGTGGTGCGCGGGCTGGTGGAACGCGGTACGGATGCACCCATTTTGCTGCGCTTTTGTGATTTGCTTCATGCCCGTATAGATGAGTTGAACAAGAGTTTCATTAAAGCCATTCGGGAAACCGGCTACCAAGGGGAATACCGTGGGGTATATCCCATTAAGGTGAACCAGCAGCGCCAGATTGTGGAGGAGGTAGTGGCCCATGGCAAGCGCTACCACTACGGCTTGGAAGCCGGCTCCAAACCGGAGTTGATTGCCGCCATGGCGGAGATGGACGACCCGGAGGCTTTCCTGATGTGCAACGGCTATAAGGACGATGAGTTTATCGACCTCGCACTCATGGGCATGCGCATGGGGCTTAATATCTGCCTCATTTTAGAGATGCCGAACGAGCTGCCGGCCATCCTCCGCCGCTCCAAGGCTTTGGGCATCGAGCCGCAGCTGGGGGTGCGAGTCCGCTTGGCCGCCCGCGGTTCCGGTCATTGGAGTGAATCCGCCGGGGATAAATCCGTGTTCGGTCTGAATGCCGCGCAGGTAATCGATGTGGTGGACCAGCTCAAAGAAGCCGGTATGCTGCATTGCCTCAAAGTGCTGCATTACCACCAAGGCTCTCAGATTCCGAACATCTCCGTTATCCGCGAAGGCCTCACGGAGGCTTGCCGCATCTATATCGACCTCGTGAAGGAAGGTGCCCCCATGGGCGCACTGGATATGGGCGGTGGCCTCGCGGTGGATTACGACGGCTCGCAAACCAATTTCCATTCCTCCTGTAACTACTCCATAGAGGAGTATGCGCGCGATATTGTGGAGATTGTGGGCGAGCTGTGCAGCCGGCACGATGTGCCCCACCCCACACTGGTAACGGAATCCGGCCGCGCTGTTTCTGCGTACCATGCGGTGCTGGTGTTCAATATTCTGGATGTGACGAGTGCCCCGGGAAGCGAGGCGCATGCCCCCGCTCTGCCGGAAAACCCGAACCCGCTTTTGCTGGCACTGGATGAGACGCACCGCATGCTCTCCCGCAAGAATATCCAAGAGTGCTATAACGATGCCAATTACTACCGCGACCAGCTCCGCGCCCAGTTCTTTTACGGCAATGCCACCCTGCGCGAGCGCGGCGTGGGAGAGGCCATTTACTGGTACATCATGGGGCTCATCGCCCGCCGCATTGCGGAAATGAGCGAAATCCCGGAGGAACTTAAGGAGGTATCCGATAACATGGTGGACTTCTATTATGCCAATTTCTCCCTCTTCCAGAGTCTGCCCGATTCCTGGGCCATCGACCAGCTTTTCCCCGTCATGCCCATCCAGCGCCTTTGCGAGCGCCCCACCCAGCGCACGGTGCTGGTGGATATTACCTGCGATTGCGATGGTAAGGTAAGCCATTACATCGACCGCGAGGATGTATCCAAGGCACTTCCCCTGCATGAGATTGACGGCCAAGAGAATTACTACGTGGCCGTGTTCCTTGTGGGAGCTTACCAGGAGACCCTGGGCGATTTGCACAACCTGCTGGGGGATACCAATGTGGTAAGCGTGCATTTGGAGAACGGCCGCCCGGTGTATACCCACGAGGAGGAGGGAGATAGCGTGGCGGATGTGCTTTCCTATGTGAAGTACGATGCCAAGGACCTTGTGGGGCGCTTCCGCGCTTTGGCCGAGCGCGCTGTGGAGGAAGGCCGCATTACCCCGCGCCAGCGCCGCGAATCCCTGGAGGCATACCGCGATGGCCTCAATGGTTACACCTATTACGAGCTTTAATGCCGCCCTTTCTCCTTGTATTGCGCGCTAGCGGCTTGACACCAGCTTGTTCAGCCTTTACAATAGCCGCAGCATGAGAGGTATCGCCTGCGTTTTAGGGATGGCTGCTATGGTGTGTTCTCTGCCGGTATGGGCAGAGCGGGCGGGTGTTTCCCCTCAAATGCCGTCTCCGGCCAATGCGCTGGAGGCTTGCAACCTCGCGCTTTCCCGGGCTAGGGAGGTGGACCGCACTCTGCGTACCGTGGTGGATTTGGAGAGCGGCAAGCAAGCTGCGGAAGCACTCTCCCACACACTCCGGCACATGCAGATGGCTCTGGCGGAGCTGGAGAAACTTCCCCCGCTTTCTGCCGGAAAAAGCCGGGAACTGGAGCAGAAAATGCGCGATTTGACCCACCTTACCCAAGGGTATATGCCCATGGTACAGCGCTTGGTGGAGGTGAATGCATACGGCTCCGAGGAGCTGATAGCCGTGTTCCATTATTACAAACTAACTGCTTCCCACCACAAATCGGAGGAGGAAAGCCCCATGAATCGGGCATGTGTGGAACTGGCAGATATGGTGGAGGATGTCCTGTTCCTGTTGTGCCATGTGCAAAGCGCGGAGACTGCTTCCCCGGCGCGGTTGCGGGAGTTTTTGCCCCGCTTGCAGCAGCGGCGCCAAGCGGTGGCAGAGCAGCAAAACCTCAATCCGCACGGCTTTACCCGCCTTGCAGCCTGGACTCGCCTGCAAATGCTGCGCCGCAGCCTGAAACGCGAGGTGGAGCGCCTGCGCCGCAATGGGGCTTATGGGCAGGCGGAATTCCTACTGTTGGCGGAAACCTGCCTGCAAGTGGCCGAGTAAAGGCACCGCCGCTTATGGGCGGAACCCGTATTCGAGGAGAATGGCCCCCTCGGATTCCAAGGCTTTCTCCTCTTGGCTGAGCAGCTCCCGCTGCATGCCAAGCAGTGCGTTTTGCTGCTCTAAAAAGGCTTCTGCGGAGGTGGGGCGGGATTCGCGCAGGTGCGCTATCCTTTTCTGCATATAGCGGCGCCATGTGTAGTACTCATCCATGCTTTGCTGCAGCAGGTGGAGTTTCTGGCGGTGGTCCATCAGTTTGGCGGCCACTTCCTTTTGCCGGAGCCGGTAGGCCTCCTTGGAATCCTGGTAGCGGTTCCAGTGGGTAAGCCGCGTATCCAAACGATAGCTCAGGCTGAGGTTCAGCGTCGTATCATCCATGCTCAGGAAGGTGCCTTGGTAAGTACCGCCGGAGGTGGAGAAAAGCGAGGGGCTGTAAAGATTCGTATTGATGGTGGGCAGGTAGGAAAGGGCAATGTTGTATTGCTGCATGCGCGCTTGCTCCAGCTCCATGGCCAGCATACATACCACTAAGGGGGAGAGCTTATTGAGCCGCTTGCGGTAATCTCTCCAGCGGAAATCCGGCACGCTCTCCGGTAGTATTTGCCAGCGCGCGCTGTAATCCCCCAGCAGCTGCGCCATCGTTTTCCACTGCTCTGCAAGGGAGCCTTCCGTCTCAAGCCGGGTGCCCATGGCCATGCCTTCCGGGGTGTGCTTTTGCTGCTCCAATGCTTTTTTGCGCTGGTTTATCTCCTGCTTGCGGATAGTGACGTAGAGTTTGGAGATGAGTTCCTGCTCTTTTCCTTCCAGTGCTTTTTGGGCGGCAAAGGAGTTGGCCTCGGAGGCGTATACGCGGTAGGGAAGGTGGGTGAGGGTGGGTACATTGAAGGTCACGTTGAGATTCGTACTCAAATCGTCCGTACTCCAGGTATTCGTAAGCCCGCTGAGGCTTTTTTCAAAATTGCTGTAAAGAGAGGCTCCGGGGATGAGGTCCGTGTAGACGGACAACTCCTCTCGTTTGGCTTTATTGATGACCGAGCGTTGCTTGGTCAGCTCCGCATTTTGGCGCTTCATCATGGCAATGGCCTGCTGCCAGGAGATAGTGCGCTTGGGCAAATGCTCCCACTGCCGGGTTTGGGCATATTGCGCCTCCAGGCGGGAGGTCAGTTTATCCAGCCTTTCGTCCAGACTGCATCCGGTAAGGCAGATAAAGCTCAGAAAAAGCAGGGTGGAGTATTTCATGAAGCGGTGTGGTGCTATGGTATCAGATTCCCGGGTGAATGGCAAGCCGCAGTTCTCCATCCTCTCCCCCTTAGGCCTTGGCATGTTTCATGATGAAGAGTGCCACCACCGCGCTGCAACAGGCCATAAGCCCGCATTGCCATTGGGTGCTTATGCCCAGCTGCATCATGCCGCCTTGCACTACCACGGCCATAATGCCCAAAAAGCAATCCACCAAGTTCCCGGCGGCAATCACATCCCCGCGCTTATCATCGTCCGCGCGGTCCTGCAGCAAGGCATTGAGTGGTACAAGATAGCCGGAAGCCATGAATCCCGTGAGCGTGAGAGCCACGAAAAACACCGCGCTGCCATAGGGCAGGAAGGCGAGGGAAGCACAGCCGAGAGTCATGCCGATGCCGCCTGCCGTGGCCACCCATGTGCGGATGCCGCGCGCGCAGATGAGGGAAGCGCACAGCCCGCCGCTAATAGCCCCGCCGCTCAGCCAGGCAAACAGCACTGCGGAATCCTTTTGCTGTCCCAGTACCTGCATAAAATCCCCCTCACCCGTTACGGGGTGAGCCTCTGCCGCCATTTGCAGCACGATGAGCATCATCACCCCTGCAATGAACCAGAAATACCCCACGCCGATTTCACTGTTGCGCAGCACCTTGTTTTGCCACAGCATGCGTAGCTGGGTAAAATGGCACCACAGCAGGGACCACCGGAAGGCGCGTGTACTTTTGGCCTCGTAGCGGGGAATACCCAGGCTGAGCAGGAACACCAGCACCGCGCCCACCGTGCAGCATGCACAGGGAACAGCCGCTGCCTGCCAGCCGGAATCCGGTCCCCACAGCTTCAGCAGGCTGTATACCAGATAAAGCGCGCCGATTTGCCCCACCAGCAGAGCCAGCATGGAGGTAATCTCCAGAATTCCACTGGCAAAGCCGATGTTTTCCGTCCCCACAATATCCTTTACCAAGCCCTTCTTTGCAGGGCTAAAGAACATGGCCTGCACGCAGAAGATAGTGAAAAAGCCAATGGCTACCCACAGATTGTGCATCCAAAGCCCCACGCTCATCCCCACCAGCACCAGCACTTGCAGCAGCACCATAGCCTGCAGCAGGCGGGTCTTGCACACCACATCGGAAAGCCACCCTGCCAGCGGCGAAAACAGCACAAAGGGCAGCACGATTAAAATCGAAAGCGGGTACTGCAAAGCCTGCGCCATCCATATACCCAGCGCAATCAGCAAAAACTGCACCCCCTTCTCATTCAGCGAATTCATGCACTGGATAACCACGAGGCTCCAGAAGGATTTCCAGGGAGTGCGGGAGGAGGGAGAAGCAGTAACAGGCATGGGGCGTATTGTATACCGACCATGCCTGTTAGGAAAGAACAAATCGCGGCTTACAAAGCCTGTGGTCAGGGGGCTCCCTCTGCCGGGGGAACGGGGCGATTCCAGCCGTTATCCTGCATAAAAAGGGTGGCATTTTGGTGTCCTTGAGCCGCCGCTTGGGAAACCCACAGGCGGGCATGCCCCTCATCCTGCGGCACACCCAAACCGTGGTAATAGCAGCGCCCCAGATTATATTGCCCATCGGCATTCCCCATGCGTGCCGCCTGCTCAAAGCAAGCAGCAGCCCGGGCGGCATCCTGCCGGGTACCCTCACCATTCCGGAAGCAAAGCCCCAGATTATTCAGCGCGGAAGCATTGCCACTCCGGGCGGCGCGGGTGTACCACATAAAAGCCTTGTCCAAATCCTTAGCCACCCCGCTGCCGGAAACATAGCAGGTGCCCAGGTTATCCTGGGCATTGCTATTGCCGGCCTCGGCGGCCAGCGTGTACCACCGCACGGCCTCTTGCAGGTTTTGGGGTACCCCGTGGCCGAAATCGTAGCATTTGCCCAGCTGCAACTGGGCAGTGGCATTACCCCGGCCGGCAGCCTGAGTATACAGCTGCACTGCCTGCGGATACTGCCCGGCTTGGTAATAGGCATCGGCTTGGGCACATTGTTGGTCTGCCGTGGTGCAGGCACTCAGCAGTGCTGCAAGGAGGAGCAGGGGGGGGCGGTACGTCTTCATCGCAGTACAGGGGGGGATGATTATTCCATGCTGAGCAGGTAGCGCTCAGCATCCAAAGCGGCGCGGCAGCCGGCACCCGCTGCGGAAATGGCTTGGCGGTAGGTGGGGTCTGCCACATCGCCGGCGGCAAAGAGCCCGGGCGTCTTAGTTGCCGTGCCGGTACCCACGGTGCAGATAAAGCCGGCGGCATCGCGCTCCACCAAATTACCGGCAAAGCTGCTGTTGGGCGTATGGCCGATGGCCATGAACACGCACTTCACCTCCAAGGGGGACTCCTCCCCGCTCACAGTATTGCGGAGGGTAATACTGCTCAGTTCCCCCTCCGTGGTGTGGTAGGCAGCAATAGTGCTGTTCCACACGGGCTCAATCTTCGGATTCTTCAGCACGCGCTCCTGCATGGCCACACTGGCGCGGAGCTGGTCGCGGCGGTGAATCAGGTACACCTTGCTTGCAAATCGAGTCAGGAAGGAAGCCTCCTCGCAAGCACTGTCGCCACCGCCCACCACGCATACCGGCACATCCCGGTAGAAAGCGCCGTCGCAGGTGGCGCAGGCCGTCAGCCCGTGCCCGATGAGCTCCTTCTCCCCTTCCAAGCCCGGATAACGCGCTGCGGCACCCGTGGCAATAATCACGGCCTGCGCCTTGTACGCCCCGCCGCTCGTCGTCACAATAAACTGTCCGCTGCACGCCTCCTGCGCGAGGGATACCACATCCTCGTATGCATAGCGCGCCCCGAACTTTTCGGCCTGCTGGCTCATGTTGAACATAAGCTCCGGCCCCATAATTCCCTCCGGAAAACCGGGAAAATTCTCAATCTCCGTCGTAGTAGTCAGCTGCCCGCCTATTTGGCTGCCGGTGAACACCAAAGGGGAGAGCCCGGCGCGTGCCGCATAAATCGCAGCCGTGTACCCCGCCGGTCCGGTACCGATGATAATAAGTTTCTCGTCGCTCATTACCCAGCATTGTACCATAGTCCGCCACAGGTGCAAGAAGTTAGTGTGGCAACTCCTCCCCATTTCTTCCCCGGGCTACAATTCTTGTGTCATTAGCCATTCTGCTCTTGCTTTTGCGGCAAGATTCCTTCATAATGCGCGCGCGTTTTTGTACTCGAATCAATTTTCTAACACTCGAATACTATGGATATTACCATCGAAAAACTGAGCGATTGCCAGGCAACGCTGACGGCGATTGCATCTGCTGATGAAGTGAAGGCTATTAAGGACCAGGCTGTTACGGCATACTCCCGCAGTGCCAATATCCCCGGCTTCCGCCCGGGTAAGGCTCCCAAGTCCGTGATTGCTAAGCGCTATGCCGCTGCCATTGCCGAGGAACTGGATGGCCGCATGCGTGCCGATGCTCAGGAGAAGGCTCTCGACGAGAACCCCGACCTCAAGGTCCTCGATTTCGGTAATGCCCAGTCCGGCGAGCAGGAGGACGGCTCTTACAAAATCACCACCACCATGACCATCGTCCCCGCATTCGAGCTGCCGGAGTACATGGGTATCGAGGTGACGATTCCCTCCGACGAAGTCTCCGATGAGGAAGTGGAGGACGCCCTGAACAAGTTTGCCGCCGCCAGCGCAGAGCATGTGGTGGTGGAGCGCGCTGCCGCCATGGGCGATGTGGCCGTTATCGACTTCAAAACAACGGTGGAAGGCAAGCCCTGCGCCGAATTCTGCGGCAAACCCGTAGGCTTCATGGAAGGCCGCGAGGGTCACTGGCAGGCTCTGGAGGAGGATACCTTCATGCCCGGCCTTGCCGAGGGTCTTGTGGGGCTCTCCGCCGGCGAATCCAAGGATATCCCCGTCACCATGAAGGAGGACTTCCCCATCTCCGACCTCGCCGGCAAGGAAGTTACCTTCTCCTGCACCGTTAAGGAAGTGCGCGAAAAGAAACTGCCCGAGATTAACGAAGAACTCTTCGCCGCCCACCTCCCCGGCAAATCCATGGAGGAAATCCGCGGGGTCGTGCGCGAAAACCTGAAGGCCTCCAAGGTGCGTGCTAACGATGAGGCCAAGGCCGACCAAATCTCCGAAAAACTCGCGGACCAGCTCTCCTTTGCCCTTCCCGCAGAACTTGTGGAGCGCGAAAACGAGAACACCGTGCAGCGCAAGGTATATGCCGCCATTCAGGCCGGCAACTTCGAGGCCGCTAAGGATATGGACGCCCTCAAAGAAGAATGCAAGGCCGAAACCGAGCGCAACCTCCGCGTCTACTTCGCCCTGCAGGAAATCGCCCGCAAAGAGAACATCGACGCCTCCGAAATGGAAATGCTCGAAGCTCTCAACTCCATGGCCAAGCAGTCCGGCGAGAAGAACATCAAGAACTTCATCCGCAAAATGTACCGCGAGAACCGCATGACGGGCATCCGCCTCTCCGTGGTCACCTCCAAGGTGCTGGACCTTCTGGCTCGCAACGCCAAAGTGACGGTGGCATAAGCCCCCGCTGCTCCGAATACTTCCGAAACAACGCACTGCCCGACCATGGGCAGTGCGTTTTGCTTATTCCCCCGCAGGCGTGGTAAAAACCGTGCGCGTGGGGAAGGGGATATTGATGCCCTCCTGCCGGAATGCCTCCAGCAGCGCCGTACTGAAACGGAAACGCGCCGTGTGGTAATCCTCCGTTTTGCACCATGCACCAATGTGCAAATTCAGGGAACTATCCCCAAAACCGCTAAACAGCACCACGGGAGTCGGCGTGGCCGCCAGCAGCGGCTGCTCCTCAATCACCTTCAGAATCACCTGCCGCACATGCTCCAGATTACTGGCATAATCTACCCCCAAATTAAAATCGCAGCGCCGCAACGTATCTCCGGTAATATTCACCACCGGCTCCTTCACAAAAGTTTCGCAAGGCACCCGCACAGTGGAATTATCCGGCTGCCGCAGCGTAATGGAAAGCAAATTCACACTTTCCACACTCCCCTCTATCCCGCCGGTACGGATATAGTCCCCCAGCTTAATACTGCGCTCCCCCATGATGAAAAGCCCGCTGATGAGGTTACTCAGCACCGTTTGCGCCGCAAAACCAATCGCCACACCGGCCACCCCCGCCGCCCCGAGGATACTGATGAGATCCACCCCCACCGAACGCAACGCCTGCACCACGGCAAAACACCACACCAGCCCCAAAAGCAACTTCTCCAGCACAATGGCCGCCTGCTTCGGCAGCCGGTGATGCACCGGCCGCACCAGCCGCCGCACCAGCCGTGTCACCAAATAGCCCAGCACCAAATACAGCAGAAAAAGCAGCCAGCCATTCTCCCGCAAAAAGCGCCATGTGGCCCCCAAATGCTCCTGATCCAAATATGCGTTCAAATCCATGCCTCTCCACTTTTACCACACCCTTCCGCCTTTGCCAAGAAGGAAAATCAAACCACCGCCCCGTAAAACACGGAGCGGTGGTTGGGATGGGTTGGGCCTTTTCAACTTAAACAATCATCCCCTCCGGCGGCGGGAAGCCAGAGCCGCCAGTGCCAGCAGGCTCAGCGTCGCCGTGGAAGGCTCAGGAATCGTCGGCAGCGTAAAGCCCGCCACATTGCCCTCCGTACCCTCATAGGTGGCACCGTCCATGCTCAGCGTCAGATTGCTGTAATCCTCATCCGCATCGCTGCCGAAATCGAACTCCACTCCCGTGTACCCGGCGGCCACCAAAGCCTCCGTATCCACATCGAAGCTCAAATCACCCTCCACCGTGCATTGGAACAGATGGCTCAAATCCACGCGGTAAATGCCGCCATTCCCTGCCTCCGGCAAAGTAATGCGTAAAGTAGCATTGGAAAGGATAATACTCCCCTCCGCCCCCACTGAGAAGGAGCAATCCGTATCGAAGATCACATTCGCCAGCGTCAGCGTAGCCAGTGCAGCGGAGAAGTGCACATTCTCCATCGCCACCCCGGTAATGCCGTAAATCTCCCCGGCACCCTCCATCCACACATCCTGCATGCGGGCGGATTCCCCATTAGCACTCATGAGTGTCCCGGAAAGCGTCATGCCGGAAATCACAGCGGTCTCCTCACCGGAGCGCAGCGTCAGCCCGCCATCCAGCTTTGCACTGCCCTCCACCCGCATCGCGGCTCCTTCTTGCAGCACCAGCTTACCGCTCACCGTACTCTCCCCTGCCACCTCCAGTGCCGTGCCGGAGGCAAAGCTCAGGTTATAGCCCTTGTGGTTCAGCGTGGCATCCTTTACCCGCACCGTGGCTTCCGAGCCCTCATGAACAGTGATACCTTGTCCTTGGTACACCGAGCCATCCTCCACACGCAGGCGCCCGCCGTACAGATTCGTCATCGCTTTCACCTCCGTGGTGCGGGAGTTCAGAATCTCCTCCGCCGTGCCGGCACTGCCCTTGGCCTCCAGTAAGTCCGCCTCCGTGGTGGCGCCGGTAAAGAGAATATCGCCCTTCTGTGCAAGGATATTCCCCTCTGCATCCGTGTAATCGGCATTAAAGTCCACCGTGGTACCGCTTCCGATATACATGGAATCCCGGAAGATGATGCTTTTTCCCTCCGCTGCAGAGAGAGACACGATATACCCATTGCCGCCGTATACATAAATACTCTGCAAGCGATAAGAGGAGTCGGATGTCTTCACATTGCCCGCAAATTCCACGGAATCATTGTTGCGGATGTGCAGATTGCCGTAAGAATAAATCGCGCCGCCGGAATTCCCGCTGAAGCTTACCGTGCCGTTGTCGCTCAGCGTGATGGTGCTTCCATCGTTCCCATAAATCGCGCCGCCGGCGGAAGCCGAGTTCCCGCTGAAGGTCGCTGTGCCATTGTTGCTCAGCGTGATGCTGCTCCACTGGTCCCCATAAATCGCGCCGCCGTAGAAGGAAGCCGAGTTCCCGCTGAAGGTCATCGTGTCGTTGTTGCTCAGCGTGATGGTGCTATTGTAGCCCCCATAAATCGCTCCGCCGGAGGGAAGCATGTACCCGCTGAAGGAAGCCGTGTTCCCGCTGAAGTTCACCGTGCCGTTGTTGCTCAGCGTGATGGTGTGCCCAAAAATCGCGCCGCCGGAGGAAGCCGAGTTCCCGCTGAAGGTCATCGTGTCGTTGTTACTCAGCGTGATGGCGTCCCCATAAATCGCGCCGCCGTAGCCGGAGGAAGCCGTGTTCTCGCTGAAGTTCACCGTGCCGTTGTTGCTCAGCGTGATGGTGCAGTAGTAGCCGGCATAGTCTTCCTTACAAATCGCGCCGCCGGAGGAAGAAGCCGTGTTCCCGGTGAAGCTCACCTCGTCGTTGTCGCTCAGCGTGATGAAATCCCCATAAATCGCGCCGCCGGCGGAGGAAGATGTATTCTCGCTGAAGGTGACCGTGCCGTTGTTGCTCAGCGTGATGGAGTACCCATAAATCGCGCCGCCGGAGGAGGAAGACGTATTCTCGCTGAAGGTGACCGTGCCGTTGTCGCTCAGCGTGATGGGGCCGGAGTTCCCATAAATCGCGCCGCCGGAGGAGGAAGACGTATTCTCGCTAAAGGTGACCGCTTCGTTACAATTTAAGGTGATGATGCTGTTCCTTTCGCCATGAATGGGGCCGGTGTTTCTATTGAAACTGACATCCTGAAGCGCGATGAATTCCAGGAATTTTTCTGCGCTCACATTGAAAAGGCAAGCGGTATTATCCGAGAAGCTCAGGGATTTGAGAGCCTCCGGGGCATGGCTGGTGAAATAGAAGGAACCCAGCCCCGGCTCCATCAGCACATAATCCGGAGCGCTGATGCCTACATCCTCGATAAGACGGAAGGCAATTGCATTGGCGGAGTTAGCGTAAGCTGAAATATCACTCACTGCATCTACCTGTACTTCTGTGGCATACAACTCCGGAATCACAATCTCCGTGGGAGTCGTGTAAGCAGCATACACTGCAGAGGGAACTGCCACCATCAAAGCGATGACGGCACGAAATAAACGAGAGGGGAGATGAAGCTTCATGGTGTCATCCATACTAGTGGTTTCTAAAACAGCAGTCAAGCACGAAAGATGGGAAAAAGCAATACTGAGATGTAAAATAGTTTTATTTTTCACGAGTAGACAATAGAGCCGGATAAGAGCAAGAATGCCCATTTCTTCCCCTCTGGGAATGGAGAACTTAGGAAAGAATTTTTGCGGTTTTAGAAACCGCAGGGTAGACTGGAAGATATGAAGAAGATGAAAGTGAGCAAGAAAGAGGCGGCGGCACTGGAGCAGCAGGAGCGGACGGTGAGTTTTGAGCGGGCGGTGGAGGAGGCGCTGGAGGCGCGCAAGGATAGGCGGGCGCGTACGCTTTCGGTGTGTGCAGGCGGCTGATGCGGCGGAATGAGGGGCTGGCGCAGCGGCGGGTGCGGGGGATGGGTCCGAGGGATTGCGAGGGGTATTTGAGGGGGCGCTTAGGCGTTTTCGAGCCGGAGGAGGAGTTCTGCGCGGCCGGAGGGGAGGTGCTGGAAGTGGCGGAGGAGGCAGTGGTGGGGGGAGCCGGCTTCCGGGTGGTAGAGGCCGTGAAGCTGGGCAAGGCGTTTTTCGAAGTGGAGGAGGATGGCCGGGCGCAGTGGGGCGGTGCAGGTGTAGTCCAGCGCTTGGGTGATGAGGTGGTGCCACTCGGGGCTTTCGTTGCTGTTTTCCTGCTCCGTGGTGGCGAGGAGGAGGCGGGCCATATAGGCGGCAAGGTGCAGGCGGCTGAGTTGGTTGCGGAGGGGGAGGCGCGGGTTCAGGATGGAGGCGGAGCTGAGGGTGTGCAGATCCCCGGTGCCGGGGCGGGCTTCTTTATAGACGAGTTCGCATTCGTGGAAGAGGTCTACGATGCCGCATAGCTCGCTGCCGGCTTTGCGGGCTTGCCGGGCGGCGGTGCGGATGATGCCGTGCTGCTCTGTACTCCATGTGACGATGCTGCCATGCTCTCCGAGGGGGTGGAGGCGTAGGATAGTGCCTTTGTCCTTGAGCATGCCGGGAGGGTGGGGGTGCTTAGGGCTGCGGTTCGGACAGGTGTTTGGCGATGAGCCCGGAGGCGGCAAGGGCTCTGCGGTAGGGCTGGGTTGCGTTTCCTTTGGCAAAGATGTTATCCGCGGCTTGGATGTCCTGCATGGCTTGGCTGCGGCGGCCGTGGAAGATGTGGAAGGCGGCTTCGCCGTAGTAGTACAAGGGGGTATCGGAGAGGAGGGGGGAGAGGCCTTTGGTAATTTCTCGCGCAGCGCTTTCGTTACCCAGCATGAGGTGGCTGAGCAGGATGCGGTATTGCAGGATGTGGCGCAGGGGTTCTGTGCCGTATGCCGGGATGCGGGTGAGGAGTTCGTTGATTTCCTCGATGCATTCCTGATAGTTGCCTCTGGCCAGGTGCAGGTTGGCAATGTTGACGAGGGTGACGGGGTCCTCCGGGAGGACTTGGCGCACTTTTTGGAGTTCTTGCTCGGCTTCGTCGTAGTATTGCTGCTCGGTAAGGCAGCTTACGCGCAGGTTCCAGACGTTGGGGTTGCCGGGAAGGAGCATGTCGCAATCGTTCAGCAGGCGGATGCAGGTGACCCATTCTTCTGCCAGAAAGGCTTGTTTGGCAAGGGTGAAGGTGCGTACGTATGCCTGTTTTTGTTCTGCTTTCATGTTGGAGAGGCGGATGAGCCATTCCGGCAGGTTCTGCCGGGTTTCTTCCTCCTCTTCCGGAAATTGTTGGGCGGAGAGCGGTATGGCGGCTACGGCAAGCAGCAGCCATATGGCAAGGTGGTGCAGGTGAATCATGAGAGGGTGTGTAGGATGGTGGCCGATATGGCTTGCGGGGTGAGGTGGTGTTTGGCCCGCAGGTGCTGCTCCGTGCCGTGTTCGATGAATTCCGCAGGCCAGCCGATGCGGAGTACCCGGGTGCCGCAGCCGGCAGTTTGCAGGGCTTCCAGCACGCAGGAGCCGAAGCCGCCGGTGATGACGTGGTCCTCCAGTGTGACGATGAGTTTGGCTTGGGCGCTTTCGCGCAGGATGGTTTCTGTATCCAGCGGGACGACGAAGCGGGCGTTGATGTGGCCGCAGGAGATGCCTTGCGCGGCGAGGATTTCGCGCACGCGGGCGGCAGTGGCATTCATGTTTCCCAAGGCGACGAGGAGGACCTCCCCGCCGGGGTGCAGTACTTCCGCTTTGCCCAGGGGCAGGGGGGCGGTTTCCGTGGGCAGGGGCAGGCCTTCCCCGGCTCCGCGCGGATAGCGGATGGCGCTGGGGCAGTGGTTGATGCCGTTCATGGTGGCAAGCATGTGCGCCAGTTCGGCCTCGTCCTTGGGTTGCATCAGGATGAGGTTCGGGATGCAGCGCAGCATGGCGATATCGTATAGGCCATGGTGGGTGGGCCCATCGTCCGGGGAGAGTCCGGCGCGGTCCATGCAGAAGCGCACGGGAAGGTTTTGCAGGGCGGCATCGTGCTGAATCATATCCACGCAGCGCTGCATGAAGGTGGAGTATACGGCCAGATAGGGCTTGAGCCCTTGTGTAGCCAGTCCGCAGGCAAAGAGAGCGGCATGCTCCTCCGCGATGCCTACATCGAAATATCGGCGGGGGAAACGCTCGCGGAAGATGTCCAGCCGCGTGCCGGTGGGCATGGCGGCGGTGATGGCCACAATGTCCGGGTCGTCCGCAGCAAGCTGGCTCAGGCTGCGCCCAAAGGCCTCGGAATAGGTGAGGGCTTTGCCCGCCGGGGTACTGCCGTCCTCCACTCGGTACTGGCCGATGCCGTGGAACTTGGTGGGGTTTTCCGCCGCAGGGGCATAGCCGCGTCCTTTCTCGGTGATGACGTGGACGATGGCGGGGCCTTCCGCCTTGGCGACGATGCGGAGGAGTTTTTCCAGCCGCAAGGTATCGTGCCCATCCACGGGGCCGTAGTAGCTAAGGCCGAGTTCCTGGAAGAAGCTCAGCGGGGTGATGAGGGTGTGTGCCGCATGCACGAGTTTGGATACTTGCTGGCGTGCTTTGGTGCCGGCGAGTTTCTCGATGATGTTTTTGGTGCGGCGGCGGAGCCATTCGTAGGTATCCGTTTCCTGCAGGGTGCTGAAGTAGTGGGAAAGGGCACCGACGTTGCGGTCGATGCTCATCTCATTATCATTGAGGATGAGGATGAATTTGCGGGTGGTGGTGGCGATGTTGTTGAGTCCCTCTAAAGTGGTGCCGCAGGTGAAGGCACCATCTCCCACAACGGAGATGACGTGGTAGTTATCCCCGGCTAAATCCCGCGCGGCGGCCATGCCCAAGCCTGCGGAGAGTGCTGTGCCGGCATGCCCGGCACCGTAAGCATCGTGCGGAGATTCGGAGCGCTTGCAGAACCCGCTGAGGCCTTGGTACTGCCGTATGGTGTGGAATTGTGATGCTCTCCCGGTGAGCAGTTTGTGGATGTAGCACTGGTGGGAGACATCGAAGAGTATTTTATCCTGCGGGGTGCGGAAGACGCGGTGCAGGGCGATGCTTAGCTCCACTAAGCCTAGGTTCGGTGCAAGGTGCCCGCCTGTTTCTGCGAGGGTGCGGATGAGGGTTTCCCGAATTTCCTGTGCCAGTTCCGGCAGCTTTTCCGCGGGCATGGCCTTGAGGTCGTCCGCGGTGTGAATGCCGGCCAGCAGGGGAGGCAGGGGCTTAGATGAGGGAGAATCCGCCATGGTCATCATCATCGGCCTTAGGAGCCTGGGTGTCGGGGTGTTCCAATTGTTGGATTTTCAGCTCCGCTTCCTCAAGGATTTTGCGGCTGCTGCGGATGAGCCGCATGCCTTCCTCCGCCAGTGTAATCATTTCCTCCAGCTCCGTGTCGGGGGAATCAAGCCGCGCCACTATTTCCTCCAAGCGGGTGGTGGCTTGGCGGAAGCTGGGCGCGGCGGCTTTTTGGGAAGAACGTGCGGACATGGTCGGAACCGGGTTTAGTTGGCTTGCTCTTCCACGTTGTCGCGGCTGTAATAGATGATTTCGCCGCCCAGTAGGAAGTTGCGGTTCGGGAATTGACCTTGGCTGGAAACGATATTGCCCAGTGCTCGGGTACTCTCATTCCCCATGGCTTGTGTGGTGAAGAGTTCTGCAAAAGCCATGTTGTGCTTCGGTGCCAGAATGAGCAGCTTGCCTTCCAGTGCCAATGGGGTAAAGTCCCCCATTTGGCGGATGATGCCGGTGACGCCGCCCTTCGGCATGGTGTGGGAGGTGGGGGTAATCAGGAAGCCTTGTACTCCTTGGCGGCTCATCTTGAAGGTGTTTTCCAAGTCATTCACGTAGTCGTTGATACTCATCGGCATCCACAGGGCTTTGCGGTCAGCGTACCAGGCTACGGCCCAAGGCTGGTCTGTAACGATGATGTCGTTCGGGTTCGTAATGTCGTGCAGCTTGCCGTTGAGTACGGGAGGATAGTAGGGCGGGAAGTTCGGGATGCCCTTGGCGCTGGACCATACGCCCATGTACAGCTCGCGCGGAAGCTGGAAGAGGAACATGCCGGCGGACACAAAGACGATGACGGCAATGGCGAGATTGCGTACGCTTTCGTATGCGGTGCCCAGCTGCATGCGGCTCAGGTAGTTGAATACTTGGGTAAGACCATAAGCCGCAAAGAAGGGTGTGAAAAGGGTGGAAATTTGCGAGACACTGACGATTTTATCCTCGCCAAAGAGAGCCATGGCTGCACAGGAACCCACCCACATGGAGAATACGGCCCATTTGATGCCCTCCACCTCGCGGCGGCGGAAGCGTGTAAAGAGGCTCAGCAGGAAGAAGGGTACGGTGACGATGCCGCCCATGTTCTCGTACATGCTGTTCACCTGAGAGAAGGTATACCCCAGCAGGCGCAGGAAGAAGTTACCCGTGTTGAACACAAGGGCGGATTCGGAGGTGGTGCGCAGCAGGGTGTTTGCCTCGCTCGCGCCGAAGCCGCCGAAGACGCCGTAGGTGAGGTGCCGGAGGACACCGCCATAATCCGCCATGGAGATGATGCCCGGAATCAGCACAAGGAAAATCATGAAGGCGGCACCAATGGCGGCATGCAGCCCGCGGGGCTGGAAGAAGATGGCGGCAAAGACGATGAAGCCGATGGTGGTGCTGATGCACATGGCATTCGTGAGGCACAATATCACCAGCAACAGGTAGACCACGCAACTGAGGATGATGCTGCGCTTGCGCTGCTCCTGGTCATCCGCCCGGATGAGGGAAATGAGTATGTGCCCAATCGTCAGCACGATGCAGGTGAGGAAGGGCTGAGGTAAACCACTCGTGGCATAGGCCAGCAGAGGGCTGCTCACGCCCATGAGTAATACTGTGGAGCCCGCCACCACATCATCAAACAGCCGCCGAATGAGGGTGTACGTCAACACGAGCGAGATGAGGTAGAAAATCATACTCACGCCGGAAACCACACGATCGCCGCCGTATATGTTGCTCAAGCCCGTATCCATGCGCTTCTCGTCGAATTTGTCATAGCCGGTCACCTTCAATGCCGTAGCCAGTACATAAGGGTATACCATGGATTGGTTGGTATCCCGGAAATGGTCAAAATCAACGCTGATTTCCTCGTAGGGTGCTTTTTCCCGGAGGGCTTTGACATGGTCCGTGATGTTTCTGGGACGCAGGAATTTTGTGGTGAAACCCTCGCCCCGGGCGATTTGGCGGGCGATTTGGGCCTGATCCATGGCGGCATCGTTGGCAAGGCCTCTGTACACAATGAAAAGCTGGGAAATGGCAATGACGCCGATAAAGATGGCAAGAAGAATGCGCATCAGCGGCAGTATGCCACGCTTGTTTTGGCTGGTGGTGGGGTCGAATTCGCTCATGGGGTGGGGGTGGAAAGTAGGTTTGGTATGGGAAAGTTCTTAGGTGCCGGCGGATTCATCTGTCGGCTCTGCAAGCTTGCGCTGGAGCGTGCGGCGGTTAATGCCCAGCAGTGCCGCAGCGATGGTGCGGTTGCCTTCTGCACGTTGCAAGGCCAGTCGGATGACGTGTTGCTCAACCCATTTTAGATTAAGAGAGGGTAGCTTAGCAAGCTCAAAATCTGGCAGGGAAGGGATATTTTCCGGGGAGGGGGCAGGAGGTGCCGGGGCAAGAAGGTAATCCGGCAAATCCTCCGGCCGGATGGTTTGGTCTCGGCTCATCACCACACCATGCTCCACCGCTGTGCGTAGCTGGCGCACATTCCCCGGCCAGGAAAAGGCACGCAAAGCATCCAGAGCCTCGCGGCTGAAGCTCTTCTCCTCCTTGTGGTTCTCCCGGCACAAATCACGCAAAAAGGCCTGCGCCATCAGCACAAGATCCTCCCCACGCTCCCGCAGGGGAGGCAGGTGGATGGAAATAACATTGAGCCGCTGGTATAAATCCTGCCGGAAGGTGCCTTCCTGCACCATCTCCGCCAAGTTGCGATTCGTGGCTGCCAGAATCCGCACATCCACCGGGATGGGCGTATTGCTCCCCACGCGCTCAATGGTGCGCTCTGCCAGCACCCGCAGCAGTTTAACCTGCGTAGGCATATCAATCTCCCCAATCTCATCCAGAAAGATAGTGCCCCCGGCTGCCTCCTCGAAACGGCCGATGCGCCGCTGCACCGCACCGGTAAAGGAACCCTTCTCGTGGCCGAAAAGCTCGCTCTCCATCAACTGCGGAGAAAGCGCCGCGCAGTTTACTGCCACAAAGTGCTTCTCCCGGCGGGGGGAAAGATTGTGCAGCGCACGCGCCACCAGCTCCTTACCCGTGCCGGTCTCCCCGCTAATGAGAACGGATGCCGTGCTGGGAGCCACCTGGCTAATGCGGTTAAAAATGCCCTGCATCTGCATGCTGTGCCCCAGCATGCGGTCCAGCCCGGGAGCCGGCTGCAAACGCGTGCTGAGCTGCGCGTTTTCCTGCTCCAAACGGCGTGCCTGTGCCGCACGGCGCAGCAGCAGCTCCACCTCGTCCAAATCCAACGGCTTTGTGAGGAAATAGTATGCCCCATGCTTGCGAGCCTCCGCCGCTGTGCCCGCACTGCCATAAGCCGTCATCATGATGCACTGCGGCGGGTTGGGCTGCTTGCGCGCGTAGTCGATGACATCCATGCCGCTCTCCCCACCCAGACGCAAATCCGTAAGCAGCAAATCCACGGATTCGCTCTCCAGAATAGCCCTTGCCGCCTGTGCATGCGCCGCCGTATACACATCGTAACTATCCTCCAGCGCAGAGCTCAGCGCCATGCGGGTGGATTTTTCATCGTCGACGATGAGTAACAGCGGCTTCATGGAATGCAAACATTAAATAATCCAGAGCCCGGCAGACTCCTCAAAGCCGAACATGATGTTGAACGCATGCACCCCTTGGCCACCTGCGCCCTTAATCACGTTATCCTCCGTACTCATCAGCACCACACGCCCCGTGCGGGCATCCACCGCCCAGCCGATATCCACAAAATTCGTACGCGTCACATTCTTTGTATCCGCCGGCTTGTTCGGCCCCATCAGGCGCACAAAAGGAGCCTGTGCATAAGCCGCCTCCAAGCACTCACCAATGGCCTCCAACGTGGTACCCGGGCGGAGTTTCGCCACCGTAGTGGTAATAATTCCCGTGTTGACAGGCATGAGATGCGGCGTGAACGTAATCGTCACCTTCGTACCGGCTGCGGCAGAAAGCTCCTGCTCAATCTCGGATAAGTGGCGGTGCCTCGGCACACCATAGGCACGCATACTCTCATTGCACTCGCAGAAAAGCAAACTCACATCCGCCTTGCGCCCGGCCCCGGAAACACCGCTGCCACTATTCACCACAATATCCTCCGGCTGCACCAGCCCCGCACGCAGCAAAGGCACCAGCGGCAGGATGATGCTCGTGGGATAACACCCCGGAGACCCCACAATGCGTGCCTTGGCAATCTCCTCCCGGTGCCATTCCGGCATGCCATACACCGCCTCCTGCATCAACGGCACATCCGCATGCGGCTTGCCGTAAAACTCCTCGTACACCGCAGGATCATTCAGTCGGAAATCCGCAGAAAGGTCTATCACTCGTACCCCGGCTTCCACCAGCCCGCGCCCGTAGTTAACCGAGACACCGTGCGGCAAAGCCAGAAAAGCAGCCTCCGCCCCTGTCGCCACAATAGCCTCCACATCCGAATCCGTAAAACGGAGATCCGCTCCGGGTACATTCCGAAAACGCGGGAAAAGCTCGCAAAGCTGCTGCCCCGCATACTGGCGGGAAGTGGCACACACCAGCTCCACACCGGGGTGGCGCAGCAGTATGCGAAGCAACTCCTGACCAGTGTAACCACTGGCTCCAACAACAGCCGTTTTTACCTTCTTCATGGCAAAAAAAATAATATCATGAAAAAAATCTATTGACAATAGCAAAAATTGTCGCTATACTTCCCCCGCCGACGCCCCACAGGGTCGAGGCTCCCAAAACAATTCGGGCAGTAGCGCAGTCTGGTAGCGCACTTGCATGGGGTGCAAGGGGTCGTGGGTTCGAATCCCGCTTGCCCGACGTCAAAAAGACCGGAAAAGAGCGGCAGTTTTGCGACTGCCGCTCTTTGTTTTTCAGCGTTTTATGCGTCAAATGGGGACACCGTGCGACATTTGAGATACGCCCCCAATATACGCCCGATATACGCCCACTTTAGGCCCCCGATATACGCCCACTTTTCGGGTGGTAGCTGGGCTCTGTCATGTGCTGCAAATAGAAACGCCCCCGGTGACTAGGCGGGAGCGTTTCAGGAGAATCGTTTATCAGCATGCTATCTGATGAAGCCTCTATAGCCAATCCTGGCGTTTTTCAATAGCTTGGCGAATTTTATCTATAGGAGCCAAGTAGCAGGCCTTCAGCTGCGCGCGCTGAGATTGTTCCAGGCTTTCTGGAGCAGCTCGCGCACCTTTGTCTCGGCTTCGTGCGGCGAAAGGTGAGCCACACCGGCAATATCACACAGACGCTGCCATTCAAGCGGGGTGAGACGCACGGAAAACGACACGATGTCATCAAACTTGAGCTCCGGGCGGCGGGCTTGTTTCACGATGGCCTCAATAGCGTTCTGCTTCAGCTTCGGAATCGTTCTCCCGGAGCTGAACCATCCATTCACCGTTGTAACACTCACCCCGAGCAATGAAGCAAGCTCAGGCCGGCGGATTCCTGCCATTTCTACGGCAGACCTCAGACGTTGGTTTACTTCATTCATCCCTCGTATTCTAGCAAAAAAGCCTTGTTAAGACCAGAATGAAACCGATTCAAGGTACAAAGGTTAGCGGTATGCATACAAACAGCTATACGCGCATACGAAACGCTTGCATTCTGTCATTCATTATGCTAAATTCGTAGCGTCAAAAGCTGTCATACCCGTCATCGCTCTCCAGGTTCCTGTCAGTGAACTCCTCGAAACCATCCGACAACTTCTTGCGGATGGAAAGGATGTTCGTGAAGAATTGGTTTACCTAGCTATGTCGGAAGAGAATCGATAATGGACAGCCCACAACGGCAGAATCAATCACTAGCCAATCTCCAATTACTCTATGAAAGAACCATCCATACACTTCAGAAAAGGCATTGAAACCGGGATTTATGGCCGGCACGAAGAAGCTGCTCAGTGTTTTGCCCAGAGGCATGAACAGGGGGATGTTGAATGCTCTGCTGAGCTTGCTATATGTTATCGAGTGGGCGCAGGTGTCTCCTGCGATTTCAATGAGTTTTATCGACTTGCCCGGGAGCTGGAGCAGAAAGATTGTCCCTTGGCTCACTGTCTGCTCGCTTCCGCGTATGCAGATGGCCTTGGATGCAGGGGGGATTATGAAAAAGCAGAATCCCACCTGACTCGATGGGCAAAAGTTTCCGAAGCTCCCATGCCCGGTATTTCTGAGGAATGCCGTCTGCGCATGCGTGCAATTGGTTTGAGCGATGCGATGGAGCAGTACATGGAGCAGGCTCAGACCGAGGACGGTACTGTTCCTTGCATAGACTTCATGCAAGCCATCCGCGAATACGCGCCAAGAGTCTTATGGTGAAAGAACACACAGATGCCTTCGTCTTGGTCTGTCCTGATGCCAACCCCGCGCTCTGTTCCCTGAAGTAAGGAGCTATAAAAACAATAATTTAAATACTCGCTTCCACTTTCTCTCCCCTGAGCTGATTTCAGGATCTGCGGGACGAAAAAAATGCCTTTGAAATCTAAGTTGATACGTATATTATGAATAAACCATTGAAATGTTTCTGGTGGAGTGTGCCTTGCAAAAAGGCTATATATAATTTCGGAGATTTGATTACACCGCTGTTGTTGAATGCCTATGGGCTTATTGAATACGCAGAGGCAGATAAAAGCGATGGGGCTTCCGTAAATCTTGCCATTGTGGGCTCTGTTCTCAATTCCTTCTGGAATAATCAACCCCTTACCATCATAGGCTCAGGTCTGTTGTGGAAGGATACAAAACGATTCCCGGTAGATAGAACGCTGGCTCTGCGTGGAAAACTTACCAAAGAATGTTTGGGGATAACAAAGGATATTCCCTTGGGCGACCCGGGATTGCTTGTTTCCAGAGTACTGCCCATGTCGGTGGATTCTGCTGCTGCAAAGCCAATTGGTATTCTCCCCCATTGGAAGGACTATGCCTCACCCAGACTGGATGCTTACCGGAACAATCCCCGCTACAAAATCATCAACCCGAGATGCGAAGTACCATTTGCGGCACGGGAGATATGCTCCTGCTCGGCTATCATTGCTTCATCCCTGCACGGCCTGATTGTAGCCGATTCGTACGGAATACCCAACATCCGGCTGGAATTCGGGAGCAAGCAGGTTGATACGAATGATTTCAAGTACCGGGATTATTACTCCGCCCTTGGCTGCGAAGAAAGAGCGAAGAAGTGCATTTATCCGGAGGCTATCGCTAACACTGATCCCGCGAGGTTTGATACCGATTACCAGAAAAATATTCCGCAGGTGCAGGATAAACTCCACCAAGTGCTCCTTCAGTTTGCAGAAAAAATCCATAAGGAGAATGGAGTGTTTTCCGCTGCTGCCCGTAAATTCGATGAGAACATGGAAGCCGCTCATCTGGGCGATGTGCAAGCAATGAATACTCTGGGTGACCTCTACTACGAAGGTAAGAGCGTTCAGAAATCTTTCGCGATGGCTTACCAATGGTACAAGGCTTCCGCTGACCGCGGCTACCACTTGGGGATGTTCAATCTGGGTAAGCTCTATTACGAGGTGGCAGAGTACAAAAACGATGACGAGTCTCGCAAGTGGCTCAGCATGGCGGCTAGTTTCGGTAATTTCTGGGCTCATGAAAAACTGGCAATCTGGTTTAATGACTGCGATAGTATGCGGTACTTATCAGATTGCTATTTTAACGGATATGCTGAGTACAGAACCATAAAAAGGGAAGAAGGTCTGCAAAAGGGCAAGGAATGGTTCGAAAAAAGCCATTGTTGAAGAATTGATTGCCGCGAAAACGCCAGAAGGAAAAAAGGGAGAAGAAAAACTGGAAGAAGAAAGATGAGATTTCTAATAACTTGCTAATATTTCAAATCTTTTAAAATTTCATATACTCCATGACAACGTTACTCAATCAGGATATCGTGTAGTTGCGTCAGCAGAAGGTGCCGCAACTGGAATCCATGCCTGTTTCTATCGAAGGGTTCAGCAGCGAAAGCTACTCGTTGCCTCCTGCAAACTGTATCATTGAGGAAAAGGTGCTGCTGTATGAAGGCGCATTAGTAACCAGCTGTGGGACTCGAACTCACACCGGGAGAGTTTTGTGCCGCTAAAAGAGAGGCGTGCTTCCCGGGGAGGGAAGCACGCCCGATGAAACGAGGGAAGTGGGGAGGAATTACGAATAGGCGGATTCGACCTTCTGAGCCACATCGCGGTAGCCGTAGTCCACTTCGTAAATGGCTTTGAGGTTTTCCAGGGCTTTTTCTTTGTTGCCGGATTCCTCGTAGAGGATGCCAATCATGTAGAGAATTTCTTTCTTGGTATCGTCCATAGCCACGAGTTCCTTGTTGGCATCTTCCAGCTGGCGGATGGCCATGTCGCGCATGTTTTTGGAGTGGTAGCATTTGCCGAGCATGAGCATGGCTTTGATGCGCAGGTTCGGGTTGGTGCGGGCTCGCTGAAGGGCGGGGATGGCTTCCGTAAATTCGCCGGCATCGAAGAGTGCTTGGCCGAGTTTGAATTGCAGCTGGGCATCGGTGGGGTTGGCTTCCACACGGGCGCGGGCATCGGCCACAACGGCTTGGGCAATTTCTGCCTTGCGGGCGGCAAGGTTGGCTTTGGCTTCTTCGTTTTCCGGGTCGGCGGCCAGTACTTGCTCGTAGTATTCCAGCTCTGCCTGCATGGCTTTTTCGTGCATTTGCATGGCCTTGTCGTTGATGGAGACGTCGGCATTGCCACCCAGTTGGAAGGCGTATGCATAGAAGGAGTATGCGTTTGCATAGTCCTCCATTTGTTCGTATACGGAGGCGATGTCCTTGACGATGGCAAGGTTGGTGTTGTCCATGGCATACTGCTCGGAGAGCTGGGCGAGGCGTGTTTCCAGCTCGGCCTTGGTGAGGCCCATCTTATCGCCGCTTTCCAAGTCGGCCGTGGCATTGGCGTTTTTCATCTTGGTGCGGAAATCACCTTTGCCTTCCCAGTTGCCTTGCTTCATGGAGGCGCGGGCGGCGCAGTCTTTTTCCCCGCGCATGGCGATGGGGTCTGCGTGGTCGATTTTCAGCACACGGCGGTAAGTTTCTGCGGCTTGGGCGAATTGCTCGTGTTTGATGTAGTGGTTGGCCAGCAGGTGCAGGTGCTTCTTGTCGCTCGGTTGGCCTTGGCAGATGGTTTCCAGCGCGAAGGCGGCAATGTCCGGCAGGTTCAAATCATTGGCTGCGGCAAAGAGGGTTTCGTTGGCGGTAACGGAGTAGGGGTCTTTCTCCAGTTCGTCTTCGATGTTGACGAGTACGGATTCGGGGTCTTTGCGGGTGGTGGTGATGCGCAGTCCTCCAAAGAGGGAGTTGCGGCGGCCGGTTTCCGGGGTACTCTTTACCTCGCAGGCACGCAGCAGTTTGCGCCCTTCCAGAAAGCCCGGTACGCGTTTGACGAGGGTTTTCAGGATGGTGACGGCATATTTATAATTTTTGGTTTGGACTGCTTGCTGAGCCTTGACCCAGAGTCCCTGTTGGTCCGGAGCCAGCTGATTGACATTAATGAGTGTAATCATAAGATAATAGAGTAAAAATTCAGCGTCCGCAGGGGACAATGCTCCCGAGGACAATGCTACTCGGATATCTTTACCACAAATACAGCCTGATTTCAACCTTGTTTTTTGAAAAAAACATGGCACAATGAGGCACGTAGATGAGAACGGATGCCTTATTGAGCCAGTATGGGTATTGCAGCCGCCGGGAGGCCGCCCGGTGGGTTAAATGCGGGCGGGTGCAGTACCGTGGGGAGGTGGTGCACAGTGTCGGTGCTAAGGTTGAGGCGGAGGAGGTGCTGGTGGATGGGGAACCGGTGCCTTTTGTGCATGGTATTTATGTGGCCCTGAATAAGCCTGTGGGCTATACTTGCAGCCACAAGGAGGAGGGGGAGTTGGTGTACGATTTGCTGCCTGCACAGTGGCTGTGCCGCAATCCGGGGGTGAATACGGTGGGGCGTTTGGATAAGGAGACGAGTGGTTTGCTTCTTGTGACGGATGATGGGCAATTTGAGCATGCAATGACGAGTCCCCGCCGCCATGTGCCGAAGGTGTATCGTTTTACGACTTCTGCACCTATTCCGGAGGCGGCTGTGGCTCAGTTTGCTTCCGGGGAGTTCTTGCTGGAGGGGGAAGTGGTGCCATGCCGCCCGGCGGAGTTGGAGATAACGGCTCCTTGTGCGGGGCTCCTCACCCTGCACGAGGGGCGCTACCACCAAGTGCGCCGTATGCTGGCAGCTGTGGGGGCGCCGGTGGTGTCGCTGGAACGCATTGCTATTGGCTCCTTGTGCTTGGAGCAGCTGCAGCTGGCTCCCGGTGAATGGGTGGAAATAGACCCCGCTCTCTTTTCCCGGTGATGGATTTTGATTTGCCTATAGCTGTGCAGGCGGATTTCCGTGTGCTGTACGAGGATGAGGGGGTGCTGGTGGTGGATAAATCCGCGCCTTTGCTCACGCATCCCACGGGGCCTAAAAATGAGCCGACTCTTTGGCACGGAATTCGGGAGTTGTTGGCTTACGAGCTGGCTACCGGGGGGCAGGTGTCTCTGATTAACCGTTTGGATAGGGAAACGAGTGGTATAACGTTGGTTGCCAAGACGGCAGAGGCCGCACGAGAGCTTGGTAAGGCTATGCAAAATCGCTTGTTGCACAAGGAATACTGGGCGATTGTGCAGGGTGCGCCGCTGTGGGAAACGGCCTGCTGTGCGGAGCCCATTCTGCGTATGGAGGCGGTGGCTCCCACTCGGGTGCATGTGCGGCAGTGTTGCCATGCTGCGGGCAAGGCTTGCCACACGGATTTTCGGGTGGAGCAGCGGCTGCCGGGGTGTGCCTTATTGCGCTGCATCCCCCATACCGGGCGCATGCACCAAATTCGCGTGCATTTGGAATACCTGGGTTTCCCCTTGGTGGGGGATAAAATATACGGCGGGGATGAGGGCTGCTATTTGGCTTTTATGGAGCAGGGGTGGACTCCGCAGTTGGAGCGGTGCTTACTGCTGCCTCGCCATGCGCTGCATGCGTGCAGTTTGCGCTTTCCGTGGCATGGGAAGGAAGTGCAGGTAGAATCCCCCTTGCCGCCGGATATGGCGCTGCTTCTGGCAAGCAGCTCCGCACCAACAGGCAAATAACCGCGGATATTCCTGCTGCAAGCAGAAAACGCTTTATTCTGGTGTGCAGTGGGGTGGCTGGTGGTGCCGGCATGTGCAAAAAAAAGCAAATCCCGGTGCCTTGGAGGCACCGGGATAGGGAGGCGGGGAAGGTGTTAGCAGTTGTACATCTTTACATAGTACTCATCTGCCATGCGGTCGGAATCGAATGCGGGGCAGATGTCCTCCAGAGCATTGAATACGAGGTTCATCCATTCGTCCTTGTTGTCGTAGTAAAGCGGGAGTACTTTGCTTTCCAGCACGTTGAAGAAGTTGTCGCGGTCGGAGCGGTCCCGGGCTTCTGCGGTAAGACCGGGCTTAGCCTCCGGGATGATGAAGCAGTTGCGACCATCCTGCTCGAATTCGCGCACCCAGCCATCGTTGGTGGAAATGGAGATAGAGCCGTTCATGGTGGCGGACATGCCGGAGGTGCCGGAGGCTTCTCGGGTTACCACCGGGTTGTTGAGCCACAGGTCGGAGCCATTTTTCAGCAAACGGCTTAGGGCCAGCTCGTAACCCGTCAGCACTGCACAGCGCGGGTACTTGTCGCTCAGTCGATTCAGCTTGTTAAAGATATCCACTGCCGCAAAATCCGTCGGGTAGGGCTTGCCGGCCCAAATCATCTGCACCGGGCGATTTGTGCGCTGGAGCATGCGCTCAAACATGACCGGGTTTTCCGTAATGAGGGCAGGGCGCTTATAAGCTGCAAAACGACGAGCCCAAACGATAGTAAGGGTATCTTGGTCGAAGAGGTGGCCGGTTTGCTCACCCACCATGCGGAAGAGTTCTTTTTTGAGGGCTCGCTTGCGGTTGATGAAGGCTTTTTTATCGCGCATGGCAAAGGCTTCTGCTAATTCCGGGTCCTGCCAGTATTCTCGGTTTTGGGCGTTGGTTACATGGGTAATGGGGCATATATCCGTATAGCCTTGCCACATTTGGCGGGACACCTCGCCATGCAGGGCGGAAACGCCATTAGCCATATGGGAAAGTCGCAGTGCAGCCAGAGTGTAATTGAAGGTTTGCTCATTGTGGTCCAGTTTCAGCATGGAGCGCACCTGCTCCAGGCTCAGTCCATCGAAGAAGGAGAAGTTGGACATCAGGTTAATGTCCATCTTTTCGTTGCCGGCCTCCTCCGGCGTATGGGTGGTGAACACAAAGCGCTTGCGAACGGCCTCCACATCGCCTCCATTGCGTGCCAGCATATGGAATGCTGCACCAATGGCGTGTGCCTCGTTCATGTGGTAAATTTCCGGCTCCACTCCCAGTTCCTCGAAAAGGCGAGCCCCGCCTTGCCCCAGCACAATGTATTGGGAAATGCGGGTCATCGGGTTGGAATCGTACAAGCGCTGGGTAATGGAGCGGGATACGCCATCATTCTCCGGCAAATCCGTACTAAGGAAGAACATGGGCGCTGTGCCGAAAGTCTCCGGCCGCAGGTAATAAGCCTTCACCCATACGGGAGCATTGCAAATGCGAATGAGGAACTTGATGTTGTGATCCTCCAGGAAACTGTACTCCTTGCGGCGGTACTGTACTGCCATGGAACCGTCTTCTGCACGAATCTGGTTGTAATATCCATAGGACCAAAGAATGCCTACGCCTACTAAATTCTGGCGCAGTGCCCCGGCAGAACGCATGTGAGAGCCTGCCAAATATCCAAGACCACCGGAATAAATCTTGAACACATTATCAATGGCGAATTCCATGCAGAAATAGGCCACGGATTTGCTGTATTTGTCATCAATATCGTAGGGATGGGCGTATTGGGCAGGAAGGAAGGATTTGCTCATATTATCTATAAAAATGTGGTGGAAAGCGAACGGCTCCGGCGGGGAAAAAGCCTCGCGGAATACTCTCCCCTTATACACGCAAACAGAAAATTAGAAAAGAAAAAAATTAACATTCTGACACGGAATATCCACTGGCCATGCTCTCCTGCGCTTCTTCCGGCGGCGCAGGGCGTAGAATTTTCTTTACAAATGCAGCCCATTGCGGCATTCTCTGCGCCATCTATGTCCTTCTCTGAACTTGGAATTTGCCCGGAAATCCTGGAAGCCATCGAGGTGCTTGGCTTTGAAACCCCATCCCCCATACAGGGACGTGCAATTCCTCCGGCCTTGGCGGGAGCGGATATCCTGGGCCTTTCTCACACTGGCTCGGGAAAGACTTTGGCTTTTTCCATCCCTGCGTTGGAAAGTATAGACCCCTCTGTACATGCGGTGCAGGTATTATGCTTGGCACCCACTCGCGAGCTGGCCGTGCAGATTTGCCGAGAAGTGGATAAGCTGGCCTTATTCCTTGACGGTGTATCCGCCGCGCCCATATACGGCGGCGCATCCTTTGCACCGCAGCTTGCTGCTCTCCACCGGGGAGTACAATTTGTGGTGGGTACTCCCGGGCGTATTTTTGACCTCATGGAGCAGGGGGAGCTGAAAACGGACCATATCTCCATGCTTATTCTGGATGAGGCGGATGAAATGCTGGATATGGGCTTCCAAGAGGATATTGAACGCATTGTGGCTTTTCTGCCGGCGGAGCGCCAAACGCTCCTTTTCTCCGCCACTATGTCCCCTGTGATTCGCGCTTTGGTGGAGAGCCTTGCACACGACCCGCAGGAAATCGCCATTGAGCGCCCGCAACTCACTGTCCCCACGTGCGAGCAGACTGTGTACGAGGTCGTATTCTCCTCCCGTATTGAAGTGCTGAGCCGTTTGATAGAAATGGGGCGGATGAAACGCGGCCTCGTCTTTGCAAATACCAAGAGAGTGGTGGATGATATTGTGGATGGCTTGCTGGCCCGCGGGTATTCTGTGGACCGTCTCCATGGGGATATGCCCCAAACCCTCCGCGAGCGAGTGATGGACTCCTTCCGCAAAGGAAACCTGAATGTACTGGCCGCCACGGATATTGCAGCCCGGGGATTGGATATAGACGATGTGGATATGGTAGTCAACTTCGAGCTTCCACGCGAGCCGGAGGATTACGTACACCGCATTGGGCGCACGGCTCGTGCCGGCCGTAAAGGTCGCGCTGTGTCCTTCATCGGTCGCCGGGATTTCTCCCTCCTCGGGCGCATCGAACGCTTTGTGGGGGTACGCATGCAGCGCGAACGTGTGATGACGGCGGAGCAGGTGGCGCAGGTACGCCGAGAATCCTTGGTGGACGAGATTTTGGAACGCGCCGCCACGGCGGAAAATATGCCGGAGGAATTGGGCGATATAGATTTTCCGCAGGAGCAACTGCTGTCCGCCATGTTCGAGCTGCTTGTAGCACGCACCAGCCGCGAGCTGCAACCCATACCGGAGGACCGCCCCAGCAAATTCTCCCGCCATGCTGCCGGGGAAGAACCGGCCATAGAAAAAGGCTCCTCGTGGAGCAACTTGCAGGAGAGCGTCACCCTCTTCATGAATGGCGGCAAACTCCTTGGCCTGCGCCCCAAGGATGTGGCCGGGCTTTTCTACAACGAAGGAGGAGCACCTAAAGGCACCGTGGGGGATATTCGCCTCTTCCTTAAACACACACTCATCGAAGTATCCCCGGAGGTGGCACCCCAGTTGTTGGAACGCCTCGGCACCTGCCTTATTTGCGGCTACGAAGTCAACGTGCGCGAAGATAAAGGTCGCCCTGCGGAAAAAGCGTCAGCCCCCCGCGGATTCCGCCCCCGGCGCCCCGGTTTCGATGCGGAGCCGAAAGCCAATTCCCGCCCCCGCGAGGAAAAACGCTACTCCTCCCGCAGGTCCGAGCGCGATGACCGCCCGGAGCGAGGCTCGGATGATGCACCATTCAGCCGCCGTGGCAGCAGTTATCGTGGCTCCTCTCGCCGCGAACGCAGAGAAACCGGCAGCGGCTTCTTTTACGACCGCTTCAGCCGCCGCCCCCGCCGCCGGGATTGAGCCGTCTGCATGCGTTTTTCGGCAGAGCCGCGAGGATTAGGATTGACAATCGGTAGGCAGATTGCTATATAAAGGGCACACCGCTATGCTTCAGGAATACTTTTCAGCTCTCATCCAGTTAGTGGCAGGCTTTGGCTTTGCCGGGCTCATTATCGTGTTGAGCATTGTTTTTGGTCGCCGTGCCAAGATGCGTTCTGCTATGGATGTGCCGTACGAATGTGGTAACGTGCCCGAGGGCGAAGGCTCCCCCGCCTTCTTCTCCATTAAATTCTATTTAGTGGCCATCCTCTTCCTTGTATTCGATTTGGAGGTGATTTTCCTGTATCCTTGGGCTCTTGGATTCCAAGATATTGTGCTGGAGAATGGAGCTGCTTTTGCCTCCATGGCAGTGTTTATCGGCGTGCTGATGGTGGCATACCTGTATGCCGTGGGTAAGGGTGCCCTCACATGGCACCGCAACCCGGTTCCCCGCCGCTGATGCAAGCGCATTCTCTCTGATGGTTTTTTCTGCCGCCGGCGGTCGAGATGCCCTCCGGCGGCTTTCTGTATATCTCCTCCTCTGTAAAATCCTGCTTCTTGTATGAAAACAACTCCCGCCGAACGCCGCCAATACCTCTGCGACTCCCTGCGCCGGCGCATCCTCATTCTGGATGGTGCCTGCGGTACCATGGTGCAAAAACATCGTCTCCAAGAGCAGGATTACCGGGGAACTCGCTTTCAGGATACTGAGCGGTACCCCCGCGACCTCAAAAATAACAACGATATCCTCGTACTCTCCCGCCCGGATATCCTGCGTGGTATCCATACTGCTTATGCAGAGGCCGGAGCGGATATTCTTACCACCTGTACTTTCTCCGCCACCCCCCTAGGACAGCACGATTTCTTCCACCATGCGGCACCCGGCCCCCACCATCAGGAATATTACGAGGGGGTGCTGGCAAATGAATCTCTGGTAGCCTTGACTCGCGAGATGAATTTGGCGGCCTGCCGGCTGGCGCGAGAGGCTGCCCATGCCGCGGAGGAAAAGCAAAATCGTCCTGTCTTGGTGGCCGGCAGCATTGGTCCCATGGCTCTTACAGCCTCCCTCTCCCCGGATGTGGCGGACCCCGGATTCCGGGCCATCAACTTCGACCAGCTCCGCCGTGCCTATCGCGGGCAGGTGCAGGCTCTCGTGGAGGGCGGTGTGGATATTCTTCTTTTGGAGACGATTTTTGATACACTCAACGCCAAGGCCTGCCTATTTGCCATTGATGAACTCCGCGAGGAAGGCGTGGATATGCCTCCTGTCATCATCAGCTTTACCATTACGGATCGTGCCGGGCGTACTCTTTCCGGGCAGACGGTGGAAGCCTTCTGGAACTCCGTCCGGCATGCCCGGCCGCTGGCCATCGGCATTAACTGCGCTTTGGGGGCAGACTTGATGCTGCCTTTTGTACGCGAACTTTCCTCCTTGGCAGATTGCGCCATCAGTGTTTACCCCAATGCCGGCTTACCCGATCCGCTTAGCCCGAGCGGCTATGCCCACAGCGCCGAGCATATGGCCACCATTCTTCGGGAATATGCGGCAGAAGGCCTGCTCAACATCGTGGGGGGCTGCTGCGGTACCACACCGGAGTACATAGCCGCCATTCGCTCCGCCGTGCAGCAGACCGCCCCTCGCGCTATTCCCAGCCACCGGCCGGATGGCACCATGCGCCTCTCCGGGCTGGAGGCTCTTTCCCACCACCGCTCCCAAGGAATCCTCTTTATCGGAGAACGCTGCAACGTGGCCGGTTCCCCCAAATTTGCCCGTCTTATCCGCGAATCTAAGTACGAGGAAGCTCTCTCCATTGCCCGCCAGCAGGTGGAAAAAGGTGCTAAGGTGCTGGATTTCTGCTTCGACGATGGTATGATTGACGGCCCCGCCGCCATGACTCGCTTTCTCAACCTGCTTGCCGCAGAACCCGATATCGCCCGAGTCCCCTTCATGATAGATTCCTCCCGTTGGGACATCATCGAGGCCGGACTCCGCTGCCTTCAAGGGAAAGGTATCGTGAACTCCATTTCCCTTAAAAACGGGGAAGAGGAATTCTTGCGCCAAGCCACACTCCTGCGCCGCTACGGAGCTGCCGTTGTTGTAATGGGCTTTGATGAGCAAGGCCAAGCCTGTGGTCGAGAAGATCGCATTCGCATTGCCCACCGTGCATACGAACTCCTCGTGCATCGCGTGGGCTTCCCGGAGGAAGATATCATCTTCGATCCCAACGTTCTGACCGTAGGCACAGGCATTGCAGAGCATGCCAACCACGCGCTGCACTTCTTCCAAGCCGCGGAGGAAATACACCGTGCACACCCCCATTGCCATATCTCCGGCGGAATCTCAAACGTCTCATTCTCCTTCCGGGGTATCAACACCGTGCGGGAGGCTATGCACTCCGCTTTCCTGCACCATGCCTCTGCTGCCGGTTTAGACCTTTGCATTGTCAACGCCGCCCTCATGGCGGAGTACGAATCCATCCCTCCCCACCGCCGAAAGCTCGTGGAGGCTGTGCTGCTGAACAACGCACCGGATGCCACCGAATGCCTCATCTCCTACGCGCAGGAACTTGCCGCTGCCAAGGAGCGGGAAAAAGCCCTTTCCGGCGGGGCTCCGGCGGCGCACAAAGCTCCCGCTCCGGTCGCCGCAGACTGGCGCAAAGCTGCCGTGCAGGAACGCCTTGCCCATGCTCTTGTGCATGGTGTTACGGATTTTATTGAGCAGGATACACACGAAGCACTGAAAGTGTGTGGCACCCCCTTGGCGGTGATAGAGGGACCACTGATGGATGGTATGAAACAAGTGGGCGAACTCTTTGGCTCCGGCCGTATGTTCCTGCCGCAAGTCGTCAAAAGCGCACGCGTGATGAAGCAGAGTGTGGCCATCCTTACCCCCCTGCTGGAAAACGCACCGGGGCAGCAGCCCTCCTCCGGCACCGTCATCCTCGCCACGGTGAAAGGAGATGTTCACGATATCGGCAAAAACATCGTCAGCATCGTCCTTACATGCAACGGCTACCGGGTAGTGGATTTGGGTGTCATGGTACCCTGTGAGAACATCATCGCCGCAGCCCTCCGGGAAAAAGCGGATGTCATCGCCCTCTCCGGGCTCATCACCCCTTCCTTGGAAGAAATGGCCACCGTGGCTACCGCCATGGAGAAAGCCGGATTGAGCATACCTCTCTTCGTGGGTGGTGCCACCACCGGCCCCCTGCACACAGCTCTCAAACTGGCACCGCTTTATCCTTCCGGCGTCGTAGTGCAAACTGCCGATGCCTCCACCGTAGTTCCGGCACTGGCTTCCTTTATGGGAGCCGAACGAGAGAAAAACATGGCTGCACACCGCGCAGAACAAGAGAAAGTCCGCCTCCGCCATGCGGAAGCGCACACGCCGCTCCTCCCCTTGGAAGAGGCACGCCGCCGTGCCCCTCAACTCGCCGGCTCACCGCAGCCGGTCCCCCGGCGCATGGGCCGTTTCACCGTGGGCGTCCCCTGCGGCTGTGCTTGCCACCACCCGCAGCCGGATTTCCCCCTCTCCTGGCAGAAGCTGGAAGAGTGTGCCGATTGGAGCATCCTCCTCCATTATTTCGGCCTGCGCGGCATTTGGAACCCGAAGCGTGCCTCCTTTAACCCCGGTGTTGAGCAGGAAGCCCTCCGCCAGGCCGAAGAACTCATGCACGATGCCCGCGCACTCCTCCGAATCGCGGCAGAGCAGAACCGCCTCCAAGCTCGCGCCGTCTTTGGCCTTTGGCAGGCTCACCGCACCCCGGTGGATGACCTCGTGATTGAGGACGGAACCGTACTTCACACTCTTCGCCAGCAAAAAGAAAGCCATAGCCCATGCTTGGCATTGGCCGATTTTGTGGCAGAAGGAGAGCAGGGGGGCTTCGTGGGCGCCTTGCAAGCCTCCGTCACCGGGGCCGAGGCATGGAGCGCCGAATATGAGAACGCAAACGACCCCTACCGAGCCTTGCTTTGCTCCGCCCTGAGCAGCATGCTTGCCGAAGCCCTGACGGAACAAACGCACCACATCATCAGCACCCTTTGGCCGGAGGAAAATAGCCGGAGCATCCGCCCTGCTTGCGGGTACCCCAGCCAGCCGGACCATTCCGAAAAGAAAATCGTGTTCTCCCTGCTCAACGCCACGGAATACACCGGCGCCACCCTCACGGAAACCTGCATGATGCAGCCGGCAGCATCCGTTTGTGCCCTTGTCCTGAACCACCCCGCCGCCGCCTACTTTGCCGTGGGCCCCATTGGTGAGGACCAGCGCGATGAATACGAAAAACGCAGCGGCATCCGTTTGGAGTAACGCAGCACGAACCTTCTCCCCCCCCAAAAAAATACACTTCGAAAAATTCGTAATTCTGCATTGCAATTGATTTGCCAACTCGCTTATGCCCCCGAGGCGATGAAGAAAGAGATTGCTTTCTGCCGCCCATAGGAGTAAAATGCCCCCGTTATGACAGACGCCGAAAAAGAACTTCTGGATATCCTTCTTGCCAAATCCATCAAGACCGGGCACTTCATCCTCGCCTCCGGTAAAGAAAGCGATTTGTACTGCGATTGCCGCGTAACGGCTCTCGATGCTCGCGGAGCCAATCTTATTGGCGAAGTGGGTTGGAAAAAAGTGCAGGAGGAAATCTTCCCGCAGTTCCCGCAGGCAGAAGCCATTGGCGGCATGACAATGGGTGCCGATCCCATCTCCTTGGCCGTGGGCATGTACTCCGCATCTGCGGAAAAACCCCTCAAGGTATTCACCGTGCGTAAGGAAGCCAAGGACCATGGCCGTGGCAAACGCATCGAAGGCAACTTCGCTGCCGGTCAGCAAGTCATCGTGGTGGATGATGTCATCACCACCGGCGGCTCCACCCTCAAAGCCATCGATGCCATCGAAGCAGAAGGCGGCAAGGTTGTGGCGGCACTGGTACTCGTAGACCGTCAGGAAGGCGGCCGCGAAGCCATCGAAAGCCGCGGCATCCCCGTATTCCCCATGTTCACACGCGCCAGCATATTCGGGGATAAATAAGGCGGCCCTCCCCATCCTCTGGTTCGCCATGCTGCCGGTGATTGCAGGTGTGGAAGGTTTGGAGCTTACGCCACGCGAGCGCGAGCTGTTCTCCCGCCTGCAACCCGCCGGGTATATCCTCTTTAGCCGCAACATTGCCGACTACGAAATCACCCGCGAACTGACGGACGAACTCCGCCACCTGACGCAAGGCCCGGATACCCCCATCATCGCCATCGACCAAGAAGGGGGCAGGGTAGTACGCACTGCCGCTCTGGAAGTGGCTGCCCCCTCCGCCTCAGCCCTTGCTCAAACACGCAGCGAACACCTCATCCGCTGCGCCGCATTGTACAACGCACGCCTTCTGCACACTCTGGGAGTCAACACAAACTTTGCCCCCGTGTTGGATATAGCCTCCCCCCACGCCAACGCACTACCCGGCCGTTGCTGGGGAAAGGATAGCCAAGAGGTTATCTCCCGCGCCGGTGTTTGGAATCGCACCCTTTGCCGCCAAGGCATCCAAACCTGCGGCAAACACTTCCCCGGTATGGGTGCCGCCGAGTGCGACCCCCACTTTGATTTACCCCTCCTCCACGGCACCCGCGACGATTTCCTGCGCGAAGCGACCATCCCCTTCACCGCACTCATGCCGGAACTTCCTTCCCTCATGGTGGCGCACCTCCTCATCCCGGAAATAGATGCCCACCTCCCCACCTCCCTCTCCCCGGAATTGATTCAAGGCTTCCTCCGCGACCAGCTCGGCTACAACGGCATCGTCTTTACCGATGATTTGTGCATGGGCGCCATCACCCATCGCTACACCCCGCCCGAATCCGTCCCCATGGCACTTCGCGCCGGATGCGATTTACCCCTCGTCTGCCACAACGCCGTAGAATATCTGGAGGATATCGCCCAAGCCGTCAATTCATTGCCATCGGAACTCTTGGAAATTGTAGAACAACGTATTAGGCGCTTCCGCCTCCACCTTTCCACACTCCCCCCCATGACTTTCCTGCAATGGAGGGAATACCTGCGCGATACCGCAGACTTCTGCGCCCGAATCCCGGAGCCTCCCCCCATAGCACCCTCCTCCCCCGTGCAGCAATACTAAGTCAATCCCTCCCATCCCCCGGATGGCAAACAGCACACTTTTGCAAAGCATTCTTTCCCGGCTTTGCCTATACGGCCTGTTCCATGGAAAAAATAGAGCCTCCTCTAACATCTGGTAATGAGCTTCTTGTAGCATGAGTTGAAAAAAATGGAAAAAAACTTGTCGAATGGGCTTGACGTTTCGTGGCAGTTCGTGTATAGTCTGCCCCGCACCCCATCACGGGGTTGCCCGAAAAGGTAAGGCGCAAGCGCCCTGCCGGCCGGGCAAGGCAATTTTCCAGTCGTAAGACTTTCCGAGGCATCGCGGAGCCGCCGCAAGGCAACGCTCCACCGGCTACAACCTGCCGGGTGGGATGCCGGAGAGGATAAAGAGAGGGAAGGAAAAGGTCGTGACGCGTGCCGTGGTCACACTGCGAAGAGGGATTCCTGCGGGAATCCGGAGCGGGGGACACACGGTACTGCC
>JAFXCP010000017.1 GCA_017521405.1 Akkermansia sp.
CTGCACACATAGCGAAAATCCGAAAGCGTACGCGCCCGCCTATCCTTGCGCGCCTCCAGCGCCTCCTCCACCGCCCGCTCAAAACACACCGTCCGCTCCTGCTGCTCCAGCGCCGCCGCCCCCGCCGCCACACACTTCCGCGCCCGCCCCGGCTTTCCCCTCCCCGCCTCCAGCGCCATTTTCGCCAGCAGTGCCGCCTCCAGCACATCCACCCCCGTACTCCGCAGCAGCTCCAGCGCCGCCGCCTCTTTTTTGCTCACTTTCATCTTCTTCATATCTCCCAGTCTACCCTGCGGTTTCTAAAACCGCAGTCAAGCACGAAAGACGAAAAAAATCAACTTTTTCATCTTAGAGAGTTACATTTTTCAGCAGTGGGCAATAGTGCCGGAAAAAAGCTCGGATGCCAAATTCTTCCCTTCTGGGAATGGAGAACTTAGGAAAGAATGCTTGCGGTTTTAGAAACCGCTATTATGACGATACTATGAGACTGCATCTCCCCCATATGTTGGTGGTGGCCTTAATGGCTGCCGTGTCGTCCGCTCCCGCTTTTGCAAGCGGATATGTTGCTCCGCCTACTACTGACGCTTCTCTTAGCTCGGATATGGTTTGCACGCCAGATCAGCCTTTGCAGTTACCCGATGCGGCGTACTATGAAGGCATTCTTCACTTAAGCTCCTCTGATAAGAATAATCCTATTTCTGTGACTTTTAAGGATTTGGAAAATTCCGCTTTTAGAAACATGTCGGATTTGAGTTTCGATACTTTCCGGCATTTGGAGTTTACGAATGTGGCAAGCATGGCACTTTATTCTGTAAAGATGCTCGGCATTTCCGGGGTGACGGACGGGAAAGCCGGCACGGCGGATGTGCTTTTCAGCGGGAACACGGAAGGTGCCATCCTCGCCTCAGGTAGCACAGATAACAGTGTGAGCATGAACAACAATGGAGACATTGTTTTTACCGGGAATACGATTATTCCGGAAAATCCTGATCATCCCGCCTCCGGTGCAGCCATTGGCTTTTCCCATAACGGTACTCTTGAGATGAATAACAATGCTTCCATCACCTTTAGTAATAATGTGGCTTCCAGCGGTCATTCCAATGGCGGTGCGATTTTTACTAAAAACGTGACGATGACCGGCAATGGAGACATTACTTTCAGTGCTAACGCTGCTGATATGGGCGCTGCTATAAATAGCCAGTATGGCAGTGTGGTGATAAGCAATAATGGAGACGTTTCCTTTAGTAAGCATACTGTGGGAGGCCACTACGTTGTTTACGCTTTCAAGAGCAATATCGAAATGAATGGTAACGAGAGCCTCAGTTTTAGCGAGAATGGAGTAGGGGGCTGCATTCATAATATAGAAGCTAAGACGGAGTTGAATAATAACGGTAGCGTTTCCTTCACCAACAATACTCGTAAACTTATAGATACCTCAGGTACTTTCTCCATGAGTGGCAACGAGGTTGTTACTGTGGAGGGGAACACGGGAACCGGCACGATTAGCAACAACGGAGATACCTCCCTGAATGATAATGGTTCTGTTACATTCCGTGGGAATAAAGCGGAAAACGGGTTTAATATGGAGTTCGGCGGTGGTAATGTGACTCTCAATAATAATGGCAGCGTGAGTTTTAGCAAAAATGAAGCCGCGGCCGGACTTATGCGTACTTACCGGGGCTCTCTGACGATGAGTGGTAACGAAGCCCTTTCTTTTACGGAGAATACCGTGAATAACGGCTCGGTGATTGCCATCTCCGATGCTCCTCTTGCGATAAGCAATAATGGCACCGTTGAATTCATTGGGAACAAGAGCACCGACGTCATTAGCGGTAATAACATCGCGCTGAATAACAACGAATCCTTGACTTTTAAGGATAATAGCTGTAGCGGTAATGCGATTGATGCATGGTATGGCTCCACACTCTCCCTCAATGGTAATAAAACACTGACCATCAGCGGCAATGTGAGTACCAGTTACTATGGCGCAGCTATCCAAGGGGATGACAGTGCCATCTCTTTGAATGACAACGGTACCGTAAGTATTTGCGGGAACTCCTCCGGAGGAAGTAACGGCGGAGCGATTAATAACGATGGCGTTTCGCTGAACATCCGCAACAACGATTCCGTGGAATTTGCGGGCAATGTGGGGAAATACGGCTCCTCTTATCGCTTGCGAAGCATCTACATGAATCAGGATCATGCTTCTGTCGTTTCCCTTTCTGCGGCAGAAGGCAAGAGCATCACCTTCCGGGATTCCGTCTACATTGGCAGCTTATCCACGGTGGAGCTGAACGCAGATTACACGAATGCAGAAGGGCAAACCCTTGCACAGAAGGGCGATATCCTCTTTACCGGCGCAACGACGGAAGCGGATTTGCTGGAGGCCAAGGGCAGTGCCGGCACGGCGGAGGAGATTCTGAACTCCCGCACCACGGAGGTGAAAGCGATGACGAATCTGTACGGCGGGCGCCTGCGTGTGGAGGATGGCGCGGTGTACGAGGGCCGTGGCATTACGGCACATGAGGACTCGGAAGCCACGGTGCGGGTAAAGGATGCCACGCTGAAGCACAAGGGCTATAACCTGAGCTTTGCTTCCGGCACGAAGCTGGAGGTGGAAGGCAGCAGCACTATTAGCGGCAATGTGGTGCTGAATGATGGAGCCGCCATGAGTGTGAGCGGCACGGCTGCTCTGGATGGGGGCTTGAGCCTGAAATCCGGTGCTACTGCGGCTTCGCTGGAAGGGGTGAGTTTCCTTTCCGGTCAAGTGAGCGGCAATGGAGAATCTGCCCGCATGCAGGATGTGTGGATGGAGGGTGCCGGGGAGATTTACGGCATTACCGGGGTGGCGATGGAGAATGTGCATCTCTCCGCAGCACTGGCCACGCTGACGCTGACGAGTGTGAGTTTCGATACGGATTGCTCCTTCTCCGTGGGGGCGGAGGGGAGTATTATCCTTTCCGATGCTACTTTACGCATTACTCTGCCGGAGGCAGGGAATGGCGGCATTTACCGTGTGGATTTGAGCCATCTGTTCCAATGCACAGTGGAGGGTGATTTATCATTCGACGTGGATACGGAGGCTTTGGTGGCCGCCGGGTACACGGGCGTGGAGTTCGATTTCGGCAGCGATGCGGATGAGGATTACAGCAATCTGACGCTGAGCATGGCCGGTGCCACCTATAAGGGCACGGAGGGGAATGTGGCGGGCTTTACGCTACCGACGATTCCTGAGCCTTCCACGGCGACGCTGAGCCTGCTGGCTCTGGCGGCGCTTGCCTCCCGCCGCCGGAGGGGATAAGGTTTAAGCCCTGCAACGAGGCTCAACTACTCGGATGCATCCCTCGCTCTGTTTGAGGCAGAGCGGGGGATTTTGCTGCAAGCGAATGCTTTGAGATGTACAATGATAATTCGCTGGGGGATGAGTTTAGACTTGCATTTTGAAGGGGAATGGGGCATTCTCTGCGGCGTTATGTCGAACGAATTTGCACACAAGCCTTCATGGTTGAAGGTAAAGTTACCCAAGGGTAAGGTGTTCCAGGATGTAAGAAAGCTGGTGGAAGGGAATTCCTTGGTCACGGTGTGCGAGGAGGCCATGTGCCCCAATCGTGGAGAGTGCTGGAGCCATGGCACGGCCACTTTTATGCTCTGCGGCGAGGTTTGCACTCGCGCTTGCGGCTTTTGCGCCACTCGTACGGCAAAACCGGCTCCGCTGGATCCGGAGGAGCCTGCTAAAGTGGCGGATGCTGTGGCGCGGATGAATCTGAATCATACCGTGATGACGATGGTGACCCGCGATGATTTGGCGGATGGTGCTGCTGCCCATATGGCTGCTGCTATTCGAGCCGTTCGTAAGGCCAGCCCGCAGACGGTCATTGAGGTGCTGACCTCCGATTTCCGAGGCAATGAGGATGCCTTGGCTATGGTGATGGAGGCGCGTCCGCATATTTTTAATCATAATTTGGAGACGGTGGAGCGGCTTTCTCCGCTGGTACGTTTCCGGGCTAAGTACCGTTTATCCCTGCATATGCTGCAAAGGGCCCGCGAGATGGCTCCCGGTATGGTTGTAACCAAAAGCGGAATTATGCTCGGACTCGGAGAGACGCGGCAGGAGATAGAGACTACCATGGATGATTTGTTGGAGCATGGCGTTTCTGTGTTGACGATGGGGCAGTACCTGCGCCCCTCTCCCCGCCACCTGCCGGTAATTGATTATCTGCATCCGGATGTGTTTGCAGAGCTGCGGGAGGTGGCTCTTGCTAAGGGGTTCCGCCATGTGGCAAGCGGGCCGCTTATTCGCTCTTCTCACCACGATGCCAATTTCCGCCCGGAGTTGGATATTATGGAGGCTATAACAGCAGACCTTAAATCCCGGGGGGAACTCTAAATCCGTATAAAAATACGCCGCTTGTAAAGAGCATAGCAGAGAAGCCATGCCAATAAAATGGCAGTGCTGCTTGTGGCTATGTGCTGCCAGCCGTTATTCGGCAGAAGGAGAAGCCATGTGCCGCTGCTAAGCCTTGCAGCAAGTGCCTGCATGTCCACCAAATGCACGATAAGGTAGATAAAGAGTGCATTGCTGCCAACAATGAGTAGGGGCTTGCACCAGAATTGGAGGCGGAGCAAATCCGCCACCACGTGGAAAACCAGCATGAGCCCGCAGCCAATGCCCGCAGTGCAAAGTACAAAGGCAGGAGTCCATATACCTTTGATGACCGGCATGAAACATGCCGACAGTGGGAGCAGAATGCCTCCCGCTGCGAGGAGGAATAGGCGTTTCCCTGTGCCGGTATGCAGGAAAAGTTGTCCTACGCTGTGTCCTAAAAGGCAGAGGGCCGTGGCGGAAAGAATGCAGAGCGGGCCTTCCGGGTCGTAACTTCCACTGTGCAGTACACCCGGGCAAAGCAGGGCATCCACTTTTGCGTTGAAACAGCCCGCCGGGGTGAAATCCCCGCCATAGTGCTGCATGACACCCACTGCCAGTATAATGAGTCCGCTGCCTGCTGTGCTAAACCAGCGCCATGATGTTCCCGCTAAAACCCAGCATCCGGCAAGAGCCCCGGAAATCCCGATAAGCCCCAGCACGGAGGCAAAACGCATGCGCTGTAAGTCCCAGCTCAGAGGACCGTTCACTACCCAGCCCAGCACTACCAGCAGCATGGCCCTGCGGAATAGGTGCAGCAGTTGCTGTGCCGTGGAAGCCCCCGCATCCCGCCGCCGTTGCAGGGAGAGTGCCATGGCTATGCCGGATAGGAAAACAAAGAGCGGGAAGATACAATCGTACACCCGGAGCCCCTCCCATGGTGCATGCCCCATCTGCTCCCTCAGTAGTTGCAGTACCCCGTTTTGCGGGCAATATTGGTGCAGGCGGTATACCAGAACATCCACCCCGAGAATGAGCAGCATATCCAACCCGCGAAGGGCATCTAGGGAGCATAGACGTTGATTCATTCTACATGGCAGTATAATCCATATCTGCTGCTAAATCAAGCTCCCTTCTGGATGAATGTGTGTAGAAGCCGGGCACGCGCGAGTGTGGAAAGAGCAAGTGACCCGGCACTCAGAAAATAGGTGCCGGGCCACTTTTAGAGCATGCTATTTCTCATTTTGACGACTATTCGCCTCGGTAATAATGTGAGCGTTTTGAGCTCAACTCCGAATTCTCAGAGGTTAAACGGTGGGAACTTCCGCACCTCCGAGCTATCGGGAACCGATGGAAAGTTGGCTTGTATAAACGAAAATAGCAGCTCTGGGATAAATGTATCACAATGTAGCATATAGTGCAAGACAAATATGATATCGTATCGCTAATTTTGTTTTTTCCGCTTTTTCCGGGAAGTGAGGGTATGGGAAGTCGAGGCAGGAGCATCCGGTCTCGAAGCTATGATGCGGGATTGACAGGAGGGGGTGACATGGGTTATAATCCGTTAGCTTATGATGAAGTTTTATATTGTGACGCCGACGTTCAATGCTTTGGAGTGGTTGCAGTGCTGTGTACGTTCTGTGGCAGACCAAGCGGGGGAGGGGGTTGAGGTGCATCACCATGTGCAGGATGGCGGCTCGGGGGATGGAACGGTGGCTTGGCTGGAGCAGTGGCGGGCGGAGCATGAGGATGTGAGCGGGTATACTTTTACCTATGAAAGTGGCCGGGATTCGGGGATGTACGATGCGTTGAATCGTGCTTGGGCTAAGCTGCCTGAGGATGCCGCGGTTACGGCGCATCTGAATAGTGATGAGCAGTATTTGCCCGGGGCTTTGCAGGAGGTGGCGCAGGGGTTCCGGCGTTTTCCGAAGGCGGAGGTGCTGGCGTGCGCGTTTTTAATTGTGGATGCGCAGGGGCGTTATATTTGCCACCGCCGGCCGGTGCAGCCCCGGCGCTGGCGCAGCGAGGTGGTGTGCGAGCTGAATACCTGTAGTTGTTTCCACGAGGCGGCGGCATTCCGGCGCCATGGGATTCGCTTCGATACGCGCTACCGTTCTATTGCGGATTTGGTGATGTACCGGGAGATGGTGCGGGCCGGTGTGCGGGTGGTGATTCTGCCGCAGCTTTTGTCGAGTTCTTTTGCGGTGACCGGGAGCAATTTGGCGTGGACGGAGGTGACGGGGCGTGAGCTGGTGATGGCGGCGGAGGATTCTGCCCGCTGGCAGGTATGTGGTCGCCGGTGGATTAATTTGCTGAGCAATGTGGGGCGGCGCTGGAATGATTTTTTCTGCAAGGCTCCGCAGGAGTTTGCTTTGTATGCGGGGGATTCTGCGGTGCGTGTGCATAAGCGCATTAGGCATGCCACGGCGCATTGGGGGATGCGTTCTGAGGCTGTGGATGAGGAGTAATGGGTTTGTTTTTAGAGAGAATACCCCCGCACCGGGTGAATCCGGGGCGGGGGTGTTCGTTTTGCATGTGCCGCCGGGGCGTTACATGTTGATTTGGTAGAGGGGTTTGTTGTTTGCCGCCGGGTTGAGGATGGCGAAGGCCTCGCGATGGATGGAGGGGTCGCTGCGGAAGATGAGGCGACCTGCACACTGGCGCTCCAGCTCCATGAGAAGCTTGGAATCCTCGTTCTTGAAGCGGGAGAGGACATCGGAGTTGACGACGACAATCATATCTCCCACGGTGTCGCGGAAACGCTGGATGGTGGCTTTGAGCTGGCGCTGGATTTCGACGCTCATGGTCATGACGCTTTTGATGCGGCCCCGGCCGTGGCAGTATGGGCAGTGGTCGTTCACATAGTCCAGCAGGGATTCGTTGATGCGCTGGCGTGTCATCTCCATGAGTCCGATGGGGGTGATTTGCATGACCTGAGTTTTGGCCTTGTCCCGTTTGAGTGCCTCTTTCATGGCTTTGTAAACGGCAAGCTGGTCCTTGCGGTGGCGCATGTCGATAAAGTCGACCACAACGAGACCGCCTATATTGCGGAGGCGGAGCTGGCGTGCAATTTCGCGTGCGGATTCGAGGTTGGTCTCGAGGATGGTTTTATCGAGGTCCTTGTTGCCCTTGTTGCGACCGGTGTTGATGTCGATGGCAATGAGGGCTTCCGTTTCATCGATGACGAGGTAGCCGCCACAGGGTAGAAGCACTTGGCGCTGGAAGGCTTCGTTGATTTGTTTTTCGATGCCTAGCTCTTCGAAGATGGGTTGGCGGCAGGGAAGGTACTGGATGTGGCGTTTGGCGCGGCGGGAGATTTTACCGGCGATGTCTTGCATGCGTTGGGTGGTTTCCAGATTATCGCATACGATGTTATCCACATTATCGGTAAGGAAGTCTCGAGCGGTGCGTTCAATGAGGTCCGGTTCGCGGTAAACGCAGGCGGGGGCGGGGTTTTCTGCAAATTTTTGTTCCACCTCTCTCCACTGGGTGAGGAGCATGGCCAAATCGCGCACAAAATGGCGGAAGCGCTGTCCCTGGGCCACGGTACGCATGATGATGCCCATGCCTTCCGGTACGTTGAGCTTCTGTACGATTTGGCGGAGGCGCTGGCGTTCCTTGGGGTCGTCTATCTTACGGGAGATGCCAAATTGGTCCGTAAAGGGCATGAGTACAATATATCTGCCGGCAAGGGAGATGTTGGTGGTGACGCGGGGACCTTTGGAGCTGATGGGACCCTTGGTGACTTGTACCATGATTTCCGAACCGATGGGGTAGATATCGGGAATGTCCTTGCTGGTGATTTTGCGCTGTTTTTTGCGGGGCCGCCCTTCGCGCTGGATTTCTTCGAGGGAGGAATCCAGAGCAAGGGGGAGGGCATCCCAGAAGTGGAGGAAGGCGTTTTTCTCGTAGCCAATATCGACGAACATGGCCTTGAGGCCGGGTTCGATGTTCTTGACTCGGCCTTTGAAGATGCCGCCTACGATGTTGTCCTCGCCTTCACGTTCGATGCTGTATTCTTCGAGGATGCCATCCTCGAGGAGGGCGACGCGGCGTTCCAGCTTTTCGGAGTTGATGACGATGGTGGTTCCCTCCTTCGGGTTGCATTGGCCAAACCCGAAGAAGTGTTTAACGGAGTTAATCATTTTGGAAATAAAAGACAAAGTTTTAGGTTGTGGTTAGGAATTTCAGCGTGTGGGGGAGGGGCAACTTAGCCATGTTTTGGCGGCACGCCGATGCCTTCCTAGGAAGTCTGGTGCTTTTCCCGGAATCAGCGGCTTGTGGTGGGCGCATCCCGCCAAGGGAGCCGGTCAGTCCTCAAAGACGTCATCATTCTCCTGAAGATATTTGCCTGTGCCTTCTGCAACGGCACTGAGGGGGTCTTCAGAAATCATGATGGGGAGGCCGGTTTGTTCGTGCAGCAAGTCGCTAAGTCCGCGGAGGAGGGCGCCACCACCGGCGATGGTGATGCCGCGGTCATAAAGGTCGCTGGCAAGTTCCGGCGGGCAGTGGTCGAGCGTTTGGCGGATGGCGCTGACGATGATGCTGAGTTTATCCTGAAGTGCCTCGCGAATTTCTTCGGAGCGCACGGTGACGGTCTTGGGAAGACCGGTGCCGCGGTCTCGCCCTTTTACCTCCATTTGCAGTTCCTGCTGCAGGGGGTGGGCGGAGCCGACGCGGATTTTAATATCCTCCGCCGTGCGGGGACCGACCAGTAGATTGTGGGCGGCGAGCATGTGGCGGGTGATGGTTTCATCCAAGGCATCGCCACCGCATTTTTCGGATTGGCTGTATACGATGCCGGAAAGGGAGACGATGGCAACTTCCGTGGTGCCGCCGCCGATGTCGACAATCATACTGCCGAGGGGCTCGGTAACAGGCAGACCCACGCCGATGGCGGCAGCCATTGGTTCCTCAATGAGTTGCACGCGGATGGCGCCTGCTTCGTAGGCGGATTCCTCGATGGCGTGGCGCTCCACTTCCGTGATGCCGGAAGGATGGGCGATAAGTACTCTGGGCCCGCGGATACTGCGGCGCTGGCAGGCTTTTTTGATGAAGTAGCGGAGCATGTTGTGGGCTACTTCAAAATCGGCTATGACGCCTTCCTTGAGGGGACGAATGGCCACCACGCTGCCGGGGGTACGCCCGACCATGCGTTTGGCTTCCTCGCCCACGGCCTTCACTTTGTCGCCTTTCATGGCGACAACGGAGGGCTCTCGCAGCACAATGCCTTGGTCCTTAATGTAGACCAGAGTGTTGGCTGTGCCAAGATCAATTCCTATATCGTAGGAAAAGAGCCTAGCAATTTTTTTGAAGATGGGTAACATTCTAATGGTAAAGTTTTAGGGTGATTGTGGCATGCGGTTTTTTTCTGCGCTTGGGGCCGGGCCTCCTTTTCAGGGGATGGGACCGATACGGTGCCCTGCAAGGGCGGAAAAAACGGAAAATCGTGCCTGGATGTGGGCTTTATACGCGCATCCACGCGGGAAGTATAGGGAAGCCGTGGGGCGGTGTCAAGCAAATAGTGCTTGCACGGAAGGTGCGGGCGGGGGATTTTCGCAGGGATAAGGCCGGGTTAGCTCTTTTTTGTGGAGAGGACTACTTCCCGCATGCAGCGCAGAAGCTCTAAGCGGCCGTTGGCTAGGACGGATTCTGCACAGAGGTTGACTCGGCAGTTGGCCGCGCGGCGGAGGGTGGTATCCGTGGCTGCCGTGTCGCGCACATGGGTGCCGGTGGTGGCCATGGCGGAAAAGCGGCTTTCGAATTCCTCGCGGGATTCGACTCCGATGATGACGCCGAGAGGTTCTAAGGCTCGCGGCATCCAAGGGCGCATGGCGGCGGTGCTGAGTTGTACATCGCAGCCGGCTTTGAGGGCTGCCATGAGGGCAATGCTCAGGTCGATATCCGAGGTGGCTTTTTCGACTCGGATGCAGAGGGGCAGGGGTTTATAGCTAAGGGTTGTGTGCAGAGCCGGCGTATCGCACAGGGTGTGTGTTTTGCCGAATTCGTGTTCCCACCAGTAGGCAATGGAATCTGCAGCGGAGCTGAGGAGGGTGGAATCGTTCGGACCGGGTTTGGGGGAGAGGGTTTCCCATGGGGCGAAAGGTACGCTGCGCTGGCTGCCCCGGTGCTGGGGGCGTGCCACTTCCTGCCACTGGCAGAGGGCGGTAATGAAGTTGCGCCCGCCGCGCTGGGGAATGGCGTTTTGCCAGCAGCTTGTGGGGCGGATGCCGGGGGAGTGCTGGGGAAGGCAGTTGACGGAGGCGTTGCTCAGTGCCGTGAGTTTGAGCCAGAGTTCTGCTTCGCGGGGGTCTCGGGAGTAGAGGGTGGCTGCGTGTTCGCAGGAGATGCGGCGCTGGGTGCGGGCGGCTTCATCGGTGGATTCCATGCGTACTAGCCCGATGACGGGGACATTATGCGAGGCTAAGGCGAAGGCGCTGCCGAGCTGTACACCCATGCGGACGCCGGGAGTCCATACCTGAGAGGCAATTTCCGTGGCACCGGGCTGCACGAGCCAGGATTCTTCTCCTTCTGTGCAGGTGAGGAGTAGTTTTTGCTCCTCGGTGAGGGGGCGTGCCATGGGGCCTATGCTGCTGCCTTCCACCCAGCCGGGCTGGGCTGTAAGGCTGCCGATGGCATCTTTAAGTGCATTGGTAAAGAGCTGGTTATCGTACACTTCCGCATGGACGAGGAGGAGGTGCGGATTCTGGGGAGACTGCCCGGCGCGCCGGAATAGTGTGGCACAAATATCGCGGATGGCAGCTTTCCAATCTCCTTGGGAGGAAATGTAGATGGTGTTGCAACCCATGGAGCCACCCAGTAAGGGTCTGCCGGAAAGGCGGGCGGAAAAGTCCAGCGTGTGGGCGGCGTTGCCGCTGTATATGAGCCCGTTAACCCGTGCATCCGTCATCAGTTTGCGGGCAATTTGGTTATCCACACAGGGAACCATTTGCAAACGGGGGGAGGAGAAGCCGGCTTCCGCCAGCAGGGCAGCGAGCCGCTGAGCTAAAAGTATGGTGTAGGGGGAAGGTTTGTACAGTACGGCATTGCCCATGACCCACGCTGCGGCAATGCCTTCCACGGCATCCAGCAGGGGATTTATTCTGCCGGGGGCTACTGTAATCAGCCCCAGCGGAATGGCTTGTGTGCCGTCCGTAAGTCCGGGCTGCACGGAGCATTGCTCGTAAAAGCGGAAGGCGTCCAGCGCATGGTTTAGCTCCGAATCTGCTTCTGCAAGGGTGCAGCCGGCATCCCGCACGAGCAAGGCGATAAATTCTTCCTTGCGCTTTTGCAGCAGGCGCGCAGCCTGAAGGAGATGCTTGCGGCGCTCATCCAGCTCGGGAGGCATTTGCACGGCCTCGGAGGCGGCAGCTTGCAGTGCCACATCCGCGGAGTTGAAATCCACGGAAACAAAGCGGTAATCCTCCATTCCGGGGGCGGAGGGGGAGCGCTTGATGCCTTGCAGGGGGGATTCTACGATTTCGCCATCCAGCAGCAGGGGGAGCATTTCCTGCCTGCGCTCGCATTCCGCAGCAGCGGCGGCGTGCAGGGCATCGATGTGCGCGCGGTCTGTAATGCCATCCAGCGGGCCGGGATGGAAGAAGATGCTTTTATCCGTTGTGTTTTCGTGCGTTTGCTCCTCTCGGCCGCTCAAGGCGGCAAGGAAGCTCTGGCGCATGCGGCTCCAGCCTTGAGAATCCGGTTCCAAGGCACCATTGCCGGCCAGGAAGCCGCCGGGGCGTCCCAGTTCCTGTACGAGGTCGAGGAGATATTGCTCGAACCCGGCTTCTCCACCTTCTGTGGTGACGCCGGTGGTGAGCAGAATGCGGGCACCGGCTTTGCCGAGGACTCTGCCGACGTGGTTAGCCAGACCGGAGATGAAGCAGAATACAGGTAGGTTGTTGCGGCCGCTGCGTCCCCAATCCAACAGGGCATAGGAGATGTCGAAGATGTTATGAGTGCCGATTATGGGCACAATGCTCTTTTCCGGGGCGGAGATGGCTTGGTGTACCAGCTGTTTGTAGCGGGTTTCCGTTTCGGCTTTGTTTTGGCAAATACTGTTTGCCCGGCCGTACAACCATGCGTTTTGCTGTTCTTCGGAAAGGTGGCTACCTTTGACTAAGAGTACCTTGAGGGGGGCGGCTCCTTTGGAAACACGGGAGTTTGCCCATTCCGTAAGGTCGCGGAGCAGGGCGGGGCTGTCCTTTAGGTAAGCCGGTAGCTCGAAGGCTACATCTGCACTGCGAAATTCTCCCGCTGCCATGGCAAGGCGAAGCCCTTCCGCCACGATGTTCATGGTGGGTGCGGTGCCGCTTTCTAAAATGAGAGGGCGTGGGGTGTGCCCTTTGAGGGAGAGTTTCAATAGGGGTTTGAGTTTATCCGCAAGCTGTTTGGCGCCTTCTGCCGGAGAGTAGGGGGAGAGCCCGGGGCAGAGCCGCCATGGCTGGATGACGATGCCTACGCCGTCCTGCTTGGTGAGGATGGCTTCCAAATTGCGGTAGTAACGCTCGGCACTGTGGCGGCCGAATACCTCCGGCACTAAAGGGTTAAGTACGAGGGTGATGTGGTCCCGCGCTCCTTCGCGTACCTTCTTGGCTACCTTTTCCACCTGAGTGGGGAGGGTGAGACCGCCGAAGGTGGAGCGGAAGATGCGCTGCACTTCTTTAATGGCGGGGCCTTGCATGCTGCGGGAGGCCATAGCGGCTGCTTTGAATCGCAGCTTGCCCATGGTGCTGAAGATGGGCGGTACGCCCCCATGTATGGCGATGAGGTGGTGCAGGTTGGCCACCTGTTCGGCCGGGTCGGTTACATGGAATACGGAGCCGCATAACTCGCGGATGAAGGCGAGGTTCTTCTCCTCCGTGGTGAGGCGTGCCATGGCGGAGAGCAGGGTGCGCTCATCGGAGTTGATGATTTTGAGCGCTGCCGGCAGCAGCTCCTGAGCCAAATCTGCAGCGCGCTGGGCCAGTGTGCGGTCGTCCAGCTTGCGTTTGCGTGCGTCTGCCAGTTTTGCTCTGATGTCTAAATCCCCCATAGGCGCGGGGTATTGTACCTGTTGCATTTTGCCCATGCAAGAGCAAATTCTGACAACAGGAGGTATTTAACTCTGCTCCGAGGGAGGGGGATGGCACGCCTTTTAACATTTATGGCGTGAATGGTACGCTGCTTGTGTGAATACGAGCTTGCATGCGGCCGCAGAAAAGGGTAGAATACGACGTACATGCGCCGCTATATACTCAAACGCTTGCTGATGATGCCTGTTACTCTGGTAGGTATCACGCTGCTGGTGTTTTTTCTGACGCGCATGGTGCCCGGCGGTCCGGTGGAACGTATGCTGCAGGAGCAGGCTATGGGGGCTCTTACCGGGGAGAAGGCTGTGGGTAGTGCCCTTGCCATGCCCGGTAATGATGATTTGGAGCGTTTGGAGGAGTTGTTCAATTTGCAGGAGCCTGTGTGGAAGGCTTATTTGCAGTGGCTTGGCTTGCTGCCCAGAGAGGTGGAGATTCTGAAGGCGGAGTTTAATGATGCCGGTGTGGCGGTGATTACGCTCTCTGCGGAGAATGGACAGGCTACTTCCATAGAGGTGACTCGCGAGGGGGATATGCCGCAGTATTTGGCACCGGAATGGGTGGAGGAGGAAGGCTGGAAGGTGCGCTTGGAATCCCCGCTTAAACGTGCAGAGCGTTTGGCTGCTCGCCAAGGAATCCGGGATAAGGCTGCCATTGCGGCACTGGCGGAATCCCCGGCATGCAGGCGCTGGCGTGCCGTGGCCAGTAGGCGCTCGTTTGATGGTTTGTTGGAGGGAAGCTTGGGTGTTTCGTATAAGTACAATGAATCGGTCATGCTCATGATGCTGGAGCGTTTGCCCGTTTCTCTTTATTTTGGGATTCTGGGGGCGATTATTACATATTTGGTGAGTGTGCCGCTGGGGGTGTTTAAGGCTTTATGGCATCGCAGTTGGTTCGATAGTCTCAGCAGTGTGTTGATTTTTGTGGGGTATGCCGTACCCGGCTTTGCTTTGGGGGCTGTGCTGCTGGTATATTTGGGGGCCCGCTTAGAGTGGTTCCCTCTGTATGGGTTGGTAAGTCCCGGTTTTGAGAGTATGCCCTTTATGCAGCAGTTGGAGGATTTGACCATGCATACGGTGCTGCCTCTTTCCTGTTATGTGGTATCCACGTTTGCGATGACCACGATGATGATGAAGAATAACCTGATGGAAAACTTATCCGCAGACTATGTACGCACGGCCGTGGCAAAGGGTGTCTCTTTCCGGAGTGCCGTGTGGCGCCACGCCTTCCGCAATTCTTTTATCCCGATTGCTTCCACGCTGGGCGGGGTAATTGCTTCTGTGGTGGCGGGGTCTATTCTGATTGAGCGTGTGTTCGATATTCAGGGATTTGGTATGCTGAGTTTTGAGGCTCTGCTGGATAAGGATTACTCCCTCATTATGGGGACGCTGCTGCTTACCTCTGTGTTGATTATTCTGGGGAATCTTGTATCGGATTTGTTAGTGGCATTGATTGACCCGCGCGTGAAATTTGACTGATGAATAAGAATGTGCCGGCCATGTTGTTGATTGCGGCGGCGCTGCTGGGCAGTGCCGGGGAGCTGTGTGGCTGGCTGCTGCCCACGCTTTCCTGGCCCTTTACGCTGAGCCGGGAGGTGCCCTTCCTCCAGTGTCCATCGCGCTTTTTCCCGCAGCTGGCGGTGGATGGCGTGTGCCACTGGTTCGGGTGGTGCTGCATGCTGCTTCTTTTACTTACAGGGGTATACCTGCTGCTGCGGCGGCACGATAGTTTGCGCTTGCCGCCGCAGTTCCAAAAGAGGTTGGAACGCTTTTGCCATTTGCGCCGGGGGTATTGGTCGCTCTTGATTTTGCTGGGGTTAATGGTACTGGCCGGGTTGGACCAGTGCCTGGTGGGCAAACGCGCCCTGATGGTGGTGTACGAGGGAAAGTACTATTTCCCCGCGCTTACTCGTGCGGTTTTACCCGGTAGTACCTTTGGGCTGATGGGCGATGAGGCTCAGGGTGAGACGAATTATCGCCGTTTGGCGGAGACGGTTGGGCTGGCGGATGGTCCATCGTTGGTCATTATGCCACCGGTGCCTTTTGACCCCACGATGGATGCCGTGCCTTTTCCCGCAGAGCCGTTGGTATGGCGGGAGGGGGTGCTGTATGATGCGGAGGGAAAACAGCCTTTTAACGGCATGGCTTGCCGCTTGTACCCGGATGGGCAAATGCACTTGCGCCAGCGTTACCGCAAGGGGCTGGCAGATGGCCATATGAATGGCTGGACGCACGACCGCCGTGAGGTATACTCCGCTTCTTATGCCGCCGGTACGCTGCAGTGGGAACAATACTCCGGCTTGGGGTCCTTGCAGGAGTTCCTGAATCTGACGGAACCCGGCACGGAACAAGAGGTGTTTTACCATCCCGCACCCCCGCTTACAGGCCGCCATTTACTGGGAACCAATAGCCAAGGTGCCGATATTTTGGCCTATTTGTTCGGCGGTTTGCAGGTGAATGTAAAGGCTGCATTGTTCTTTTTACCGGTGATTTATTTTATCGGTCTTACCATGGGGATGCTGATGGGGTATTTCGGCGGGCATTTCGATATGGTGACTCAGCGCGTGATTGAGATTCTCTCCCAGTTGCCCTTCCTGTTTGTGGTGATGGTGGTGTCGGATTTAGTGCCGCTGGCTTTCCGGGGTATGTTCCTCATCCTGAGTTTGCTGGCTTTGTTCGGCTGGATGCACATGACTTATCTTATCCGCACTGCCACGATGAAGGAGAAGACTCGTGAGTACGTGGCGGCGGCAAAGGTGATGGGGGCGGGAACCCGCCATATCCTCTTCCGCCATATTTTACCGAATCTCACGGGTATCATTGTCACGCTGGTGCCTTTCAGCATTGCCTCCGTTATTCTCTCTCTGGCTTCTCTGGATTATTTGGGCTTTGGCTTGCCGGATACATATGCCAGTTGGGGGCGCTTGTTGAACGATGGTCTTTCCAAGCTATCCTGTCCGTGGATTGTTTCCTCCGCCTTCGTTGCATTGGTGGTGGTGCTGTTATTGGTTACATTTATCGGGGAAGCCGTACGCGAAGCGATGGATCCCCGCCGCCATACCTATTACGAGTAAATGAAACGTATACGCATATGGAGTGTATGGCTGCTGGCAGCATGTGCAGTGCTGCTTCTGCCCGGCTGCAATGAGGAGCAGCATTCCTCCTTCCGGGGAATGTTTTGGCGCCCGCCTTCGGATTTGCTGCTCCCTTTCCCCTATACAAAGGAAGATGCCGTGCCCGCTTATGTCCAAAATTGGACGATGCCGCCCGGCTTTCGCGGCTTTCCGGAGCAGTGGAACCGGCAGGTAAAAGAGTATTTGGCTCGCGCTGTTGAGGTTTGCCGCAAGGAATGCGAAACGGCTATGCTGGAGTGGTTCACCTCCACCCCGGGCAGCGAAACCATGAAGCTGGCCGGTATCCGTTTCCTGACGGCTTGGCAGGATTTGCAGGGGCTCTCCCGCCGAGCCGGAGAGGGGGATTATCTTGTGTTCCGCCGCCGTAATGAGTTGCCGGAGAATTTGCAATGGCAGGATGGCATGAATGAGCCGGAATTGGGCAGCCCAAAGGCCACTAAAGGCGGCACGCTGCGCATGGCTCTCCAGCGTTCCTTCCCCAATACCTTCCGCCCCTTTGGTCCCAATAGCAATAATGCCACTCGCCGTTATGTGTACGATGATGTGGACCTGCCCCTTGTGCGCCTACACCCCGGCACCGGAGCCCTCATTCCCGGTACGGCGGATAGATGGGCTGTATCGGAGGATGGCCGTACGGTGTATTTCCATATTGATGAAAATGCACGCTTCTCCTCCGGTGCAGCGTTGACTACGCGCGATTTTGTAAGCTCACTCTTTGTGCGGACTTCTCCGTATAGTGCGGAGCCTTTCTACAATGATTATTACATGGGGAATTTTTCCCGCATCACCATTTATGGGGATGATTATTTGGCGGTAACGCTGGCGGCACCGCGCCCGCATGCACCGTTCTATGCAGCCATTCCTGCGAGTTGTACTTCGTTTTATGCAGAGTTCGGGCCGGATTTTACCACACGTTACCTGTGGCGCGTGGCGCCGACCACCGGTGGCTATACGGTGAACCCGAACGGCACGATTCGGGGTAGGCAATTAACGATGTCGCGCGTGCCGAATTGGTGGGCTGCCCATCGCAAATATACCCGATATTCCTGTAATGTGGACCATTTGGTTTATTCTTTTGTGTCGGAGCCGACAAAGGTGCGGGAGTTGTTCCGCATTGGGCAGATAGATGTGTTCTCTGCTCGCGATGCCGATTTTTGGTACGAGGGGCTGGAGATGGATGCCGTGCATAAAGGCTATGTGCAGCGGGTGCATTTCAGTAATATATGGCCGCGCAGTTGCTTTGGCTTCCACCTGAATTGCTCCCGCCCGCCATTTAATGATGAGGCATTGCGCCGGGGTTTTCACCATGCACTCAATGTCCAGCTGGTAATAGATACCATTTTCCGTGGGGATTACACGCGTTTGGGTTCCTACTTCTCTGGATTCGGGGAGTATACGGATGAGAGCCTCAAAGCCTTACCCTACTCCCCGGAAAAGGCGCGCGAGTGCTTTGCCATGGCCGGTTATACGGAGGAGGGGAGAGATGGTATTTTGTACACGCCGGAGGGTAAGCGCCTGCAGGTGGTGGTAAGTGCTCGCATTGATCCGCTCTATACCAACTGCATGAATGTATTGCGAGAGGAAGCCGCCCGCTGTGGTCTGGATCTTCGCGTGGAGCAAATGGATGATACGGTGCTGTATTCCAAGGTGCGTAATAAGAAACACGAGGCCGTAGTATTTTCCTGGGGCTTCTCCCCCCCTGTGCCGGATCCCGCTCCTTTATTTTCCTCCCGCTTTGCTTATTCGCGGGATGGTACACCCGTGCTTGGTACTAATAACATCACGGCTACGAGTTCCCCTGCCATAGACCGGGCGATTCATGCTTGCCGCGTGGCGCGTACTCATGGGCAAGCGGTGGCGGCACACCACCGCCTGCAGCAGCTTGTGGCAGAGAGCCTGGCCTGGGTGCCGGGGTGGACCACATCGTACTGGCGCTTTGCCCAATGGCGCTGGTTGCGCTGGCCGGATGAACCGAATTGCCGCTTCTGCCCGCCGCGTTATTACGACCCGCTGGATAGCCACTTGTACTGGATAGATGAGGCGTTAAAACGCCAAACGCTGGAAGCGCGCGCCTCCGGGGTTGCTTTCCCGGAAAATGAATTGGAAATCCCCTTGCCGAAACAGCACGAACCCTCCCCTAATCAACCATGATGTTCGATTCCGAAAATCTGCTGGAAGTGCGCCACCTTACCACCGCTTTTGAAACGGAGCGGGGGCTCTTACGCGCGGTGGATGATGTGAGTTTTGTGGTGCCTCGCGGTGCTTGTGTGGGGATTGTGGGAGAGAGCGGCTGCGGTAAAAGCGTCACCGCGATGAGCCTGATGCGCCTGCTCCCGCGCCCCTCCGGGCGTATTCTCTCGGGGGAGGTGCTATTCGAAGGGGAGGATGTGTTGAAAATGTCTCCCCGCAAGCTGCAGGAGCTGCGAGGCGGGCGCGTAGGCGTCATTTTTCAGGAGCCGATGAATGCGCTAAACCCCGTACACACCATCGGGAGCCAGATTGCAGAAACACTCATGTTACACCGGGATATGGGGGTGGATGCCGCTTGGCACGAGGCGATTAACCTGCTGAAATATGTAAAAATTCCCAGCCCGGAACAGCGGGTTTTGGAGTATCCCGGCTCTCTTTCCGGGGGGATGCGCCAGCGTGTGGTGATTGCGATGGCCCTGGCATGCCGCCCCAGTCTCATCATCGCGGATGAGCCTACTACGGCTTTGGATGTGACGGTACAGCAGCAGATTTTGGCCTTGCTGCGGGATTTGCGTACGGAAATGGGGGCTTCCTCGCTGCTTATTACTCACGATTTGGGCGTAATTGCCCAGCACTGCGACCGCGTGTTGGTAATGTATGCCGGTCGTATTGTGGAGAGTGCCCCGGTGGAGGAGTTGTTTGCCAATCCTCGCCATGCATACACTAAGGCCTTGCTGGCGGCCATGCCCCGGCGCCAGTATGCGCGTAAATCCCATTTGCCCACTATTCCCGGGCAGGTTTCCGCCATAAGAGATTATGCAGAAGGCTGCCGCTTCTGCCAGCGAATGGGGGTACCCGCTTCTCTGTTAAACACCCGCCCCCCGGTGGTGGAGGTGGCTCCTGGCCACCGGGTGGAGGCATGTCCGCGCTGCGCGGAGCTTAGTTGAGCTTGCCTTGCTCCTGCAGCTTGGCGCGGAAATAGGCAATGGTCTTATCCAAACCTTCGGAGAGGGCAATGGTGGGCGCCCAGCCCAACTCCTTGCCTGCAAGTGTAATATCCGGGCGGCGTTGGGTGGGGTCATCAGAGGGCAGGGGGCGTTGCACCAGCTTGCTTTGTGTGGGGATTTTCTCCAAAACTTTCTCCGCTAATTGGCGGATGGTGAATTCCCCGGGATTACCAAGATTCACCGGCCCAAGGAAGCCTTGTTCATTTTCCATCATCCGCACCATGCCCTCCACAAGGTCATCCACATATTGGAAGGAACGTGTTTGCTGCCCTTCTCCGTAAATGGTAATATCCTCCCCGCGCAATGCCTGACAAATGAAGTTGGAAACCACGCGACCATCCTCCGGGTTCATCAGCGGACCATAAGTGTTGAAAATGCGGATAACGCGGATATCCACCCCCTCGTGGCGGTGATAATCGAACATGAGGCTTTCTGCACAGCGCTTGCCTTCATCGTAGCACGCGCGGATGCCATTCGGATTCACATTTCCCCGGTAACTCTCCACCTGCGGGTGTACAAGCGGCTCGCCGTACACCTCGGAGGTGCTGCTAAAGAGGATGCGGGCTCCGTGAGCCTTTGCCAGCTCCAGCATGTTCAGAGAGCCGAGTACACAGGTCTTGGTGGTGAAGATGGAGCGGTTCCCTTGGTAGAAGGGCGGGGATGCCGGGCATGCTAAGTGGTAGATGCGCTCCAGCTTTTCCTCGCACTGCCAAGCATTAATCACATCGTGCTCGACAAAGCGGAATTGGGGGAGATTCAGCAAATCCTTCACATTGTCCAGGCTGCCGGTGTAATTGTTATCCAGACAAATCACACGATGGCCTTCGGCAATAAGACGGTGGCAGAGATTGGCACCCACAAATCCGGTGCCGCCGGTTACGAGGATGGTTTTCTTCATGTTCGCGGGTATTGTACACCCGAAAATCCGTGGAGACAAGCCAAATGTTGGACTTGCCCCGGGGGGTGGAGCATGCTAGAATATCCCCAGCATGACGAATACTCCAGAATTAACGCCGGAATTGGTGCGCGCTGCCCTGACTACGGTGAAATACCCGGGCTTTAGCCGCGATATTGTTTCCTTCGGTCTCATTCGGAACATTGCCGTATCCGCTACCGGCAATGTAGTGGTGGATGCCTGCGTGGAAAGCCGGGATTCGGATGTTCCACGCTATGTGTACGAACGTGTGATGAGCGTGGTGAAGGCTCTGCCCGGTGTGGCGGAGGTGGAGGTTAATCTGGAACACCATGCCCCGGAACGCAAAAAAGCCGAGCGGGAAGCACAGGATAACCCTGCCGATTGGAAATCCAGCGTACCCGGGGTGAAGCATGTGATTGCCGTGGCTTCCGGAAAAGGCGGGGTCGGGAAGAGTACCGTTTCCGCCAATTTGGCCGTCTCCTTGGCTCGCTTGGGGTACCGCACCGGCTTGCTGGACTTGGATATTTACGGTCCCTCCATGGCACTCATGTTCGGCACCACAGAGCGCCCCGGCTGCAGTGAGAAAGAACAATTCCTTCCGGTGGAAGCTCACGGGGTGAAGTTGCTCTCCATGGGACTACTGGTGGATGCGGATACGCCCATTGCCGCCCGTGGACCGCTGGCTACGCGCTATGTGCAGCAGTTCCTGCGGGATGTGGATTGGGGCGGTCTGGATTTCCTCATCCTGGATATGCCTCCCGGTACGGGGGACATTCAGCTTTCCATTGTGCAAACGGTGGATTTGGCCGGAGCAGTGATTGTGACTACGCCCCAAGAGGTGGCACTGATTGATGCCCGCAAGGCGGTGGGGCTCTTCCAGCGTGTCGAAACACCCATCCTTGGACTGATTGAAAATATGAGCTATTTCCTCTGCCCGAGCGATGGGCAGGTGTACCACATCTTCGGCGAGGGCGGAGGAGAACGCGAGGCACGTAAGCTGGGGGTACCCCTGCTGGGGCAAATCCCGCTGGATACCCGCACCCGCTCCGGCGGAGATGAAGGCCGCCCCGTGGCGCTGGAAGACCCGGCGCAACAGCCCGTGGCCGCAGCTTTTGAGATGGTGGCCTCCACTCTGGCCTGCGTGCTGGGCGAATAATTCCACCCCGCTCACCTTCCTATTTCTATGCTGGATTTGGTATTCAATTCATTTCTGGCAGCCATTCCCGTGTTCGTATTCTTTGGCATTGGGTTTTGGCTGCGGCATAAAAATGCCATCCAACCGCAGCATGATGCCGTCATCATGCAGCTGGCCATGGATGTAGGCTACCCCTGCCTGATTTTTTATAACATCATGCGCTATATGGTGGTGGAGGCTAACCCCACCATGAATTCCGTCAGCTTCACCTTGCAGGCTATTTCCTGCGGCTTTTTGGAGCTGGCCATAGGGGTGCTGGCCGCTTATTTGGTGGCGTGGCTCCTGCGTTTGCGGATAGGCACCGGCCTGCGTACCTTCACCCTCACTGCCGGTGTGCAGAATTATGTGTTCTTTGTGGTGCCGGTAGTGCAGATGCTCTTTACCGCCCCGGGGGATCCCACCATGGGGGTGCTGTTCATCCATAATCTGGGCTGCGAAATTTTTGTGTGGAGCCTGGGGGTTATCCTCATGTGCGGAGGGGCTAGGGATTTGCGCCTGGGAATGCTGCTGCGCGGCCCCCTGCTGGCTGTGTGTGTTTCCCTGGCTCTGGTGGCTTGTGGGTTGGGCCCCTATGTCAGCTTCCAGCCTATCATGAAGACGGCGGAAATGGTGGGAGCCGTGGCCACTCCCATATGCCTGATTCTCTTTGGCTGCTCCATGTACGATTTATCCCGCAACTTTACATGGCAGCCCCGGATGCTGCTTTCCGGGTTGTTGACGCGTTTGGTGCTGGCTCCGGTGCTGATTTTGCTGCTGGCATGGTTGCTGCCGGTGGACCCGCTCATCAAGCGCATTATGGTGATTCAGAGTGCCATTCCCAGTGCTGTGATTCCTGTTATCCTAGCCAAACGCTTCGGCGGGAAACCGGAGGTCGGCACGCAGATTCTTCTGGCTACTACGGTGTGTTCCTTTGTATCGCTGCCTATATGGTTAACTCTGGGAAACCTTTATGTGGTACCTCTGATGCGCTGAGACTGCGCCTCACCCTGTAAAGTAAAACGCCCTGCAACCGGGAGATGGTTGCAGGGCGTTCGATTAAGCAGGGAAATCGCGCTTTACTGGAAGCTGACCAGCAGGGGCAGGGTGCCCAGAATGATGAGAGCCAGCGTACACAAACTCAGCACGATGCCGGTGCTTACCGGCACACACAGAGGCTTATCCTCCGGTTGAGCTTTATCCCAATACATGGCGCGAATCATCTTGAAGTAGTAGTAGAAACCGGCCGCAGCGCAAATAATCATAATGCCCAGCAACCAGTACAGGCAGCTGGTGTACTGCACTGCACCCACCAGAGCAATGAAGCTGTACATCTTCACCAAAAAGCCCATGGTGAGCGGTACACCTGCCAAGGAAGCCATGCAAACCGTGATGAGGAATGCCGTGCGGGGATTGCTCTTGCCCAAGCCTCGGAAAGCGGCAATCTCCTCGCTGCCGCGCTGCGTGCGCACCATGGCAATAGCGTAGAAAGCGCCCACCGTAGCCAGCGTGTAGGCCAGCAGGTACTGGGAAACAAGGAATTCCAGTGCCCCATTCAGGTTCAGGAAGAAGACCATGATGAAGCCAGCCTGACCAATGGAAGAGTAACCCAGCAGACGCTTGGCGTTGTTTTGGCGCAGAGCACCCAAGTTACCAATCAGCAGGGTGGCGGCAGCCACAAGAGAGAAAGTGCAGATGAAGATGTTGCCCAGATTCGTACCGGGAATAGCCAGCGGTACAAAAGGTACTACCAGCGCGCACAGCATGGCAAAACCGGCCGTCTTGGATGCCACTGCCAGCCATGCCGTCGTGGGAGTAGGGGCTCCTTGGTACACGTCCGGAATCCATACGTGCATAGGTGCAGCACCTACCTTGAAGAAGGCCCCGGCAAAAAGAAGTGCCACGGCCATCAGGAAGCCCACAGCCACGGTAGCCGTGCCGGCCACACCGCCACGCAGCGCACTGGCAATCACATCCGTATCCAGACTGAAAGAGCCGGACATACCAAAATACCATGCTGCACCAAAGACCAGAAGCCCGGTGCTAAGCGCACCCAGCACAAGGTACTTGATGCCGGCCTCGATGGAACCCTGATTGCGGCGGAAATAGCCCGTGAGTACGTAGGAGGTCAGGGTGATGACTTCCAAGCTCACAAAGAGCATGATGAGGTCTTTGGCCTGAGTAAGGCAGAGGATGCCGGCGCAGGCCACCAAAGGCAGAGCGTAGAACTCTCCCGTGCCTTCTTCGTTCCCCTCTCCGCCAATAGAGGCGCAGGAGATGGCCTTGTAATCGAAGGCTAAGAGCAGGCAGAGCCCCGTGGAGAAGCAGGCCAGAAAGCCAAAGGTGTTGAAGTGCGGTGCCTTGGCCATGAAATAGGCGGCCAGAAATGCACCCGCCGCACCGATGAAGGCATACAGACGCTTCGGCACTTTAGGCAGGAAGGTATCCGCCATGAGAAGCAGGGCTGCCAGCCCCACCAGTGCAAAGGCCGGGGTGAACTGACACCAGTTATAGGTGGCTGAGATCGTGGATTCGATGTTCATAGCAGGAGATAAGGTGTCGGTTTACTTACAGGCAGGTGGGCGGCAAAATGCCGAAGAGTACGATGAAGAAAGCCAGGAATACGGCTGCGGCGATGTCCAGCCAGCTCAGGCGCGTGGCGCGAGCGCTGGCTCGCCCCACCTCACCCTCGAAGATGCGGCGGAAGGCTCGCAGCATGTAAATGGCGCTGATGACTAAGCCCCACAGAGCAAAGAGAAGAGCAAGCTGCACAGGCCCTAAACCGGCAAAGAGATTGCTGATGCAGCTCAGCATTCCGGTGCATTCCGTGCTGCCCGGCGTCCATCCCGCAAAGCAGGAAACGAAGATGGTGAACTCACCCGCAAAGTTGGCCAGCAGGGGCAGGCCGATGCTAGCCATGCCGGCAAGACCAAAGAGGAAGCCCAGCAGGGGCAGCTTGGTGGCAAGCCCCCCCATGGAATCCAATTCCAGCGTGCGGGTTTGCTGCTCAATCTGCCCGGTGAGCAGGAAGAGCAGGGCGATGGTCAGCCCATGTGCCAGCATGAGAAGGGCTGCACCTTGGAAGGCCAGTTCGTTGTTGCCGTTCATGGCAATGTAGGCGGCAAAGGCCAAGAAGATGTAACCCATGTGCATAACGGAGGAGTTACCCAGCATATCGTCCAGACGTGTCTGGGAGATGGTGACGTAACCCACCCACAGGACGTTGCCCAGCAGCAGCACAAGCAACACGTTGTTCCAGCAGCCGAAGATTTCCCCGCACTTGGGCCCAAAGATGGCCGCCAGAGTGAAGAGACCATACAAGCCAAACTTCTTCAGCACGCCGGCATGCAGCATGGCAATCGGCGTGGGGGCACTGGCATAAGCCGGTGCGGCCCATGTGTGGAAGGGGAACAGGGAAACCAGTGTGCCAAAACCTGCCAGTAACAAGCCGGCAATCAGGCAGGGCGTGCTGGGCATAATACCCGCTTGCACGGAAGCATACAGCCCGCTGAAGGTCCATGCATGCATCTGCACGCACAGCAGCAGCAAACCGGCCAGCAATACCATGGATGCCAAACCAAGATAGATGGTGGCTGTCCATGCAATGGTGCGGCGGGAACCGCGCCCATAGCAGCCAATCATGATGAAGGTCGGGATGAGCGCTAACTCATGGAAGCCGTAAAAGGCTACAATGTTATCGGACATGAAGGCGCCGATAGCTCCGGTGGAGATGAGCAGGGCAGAGATGGCCCAGCTGCGCTCTGCATCTTTGCTGGGGGCTTTCATGCCCGCCACGGCTGCCACGGTCACCAGCAGTGCCAGAACGACCATGATGCGGCTGAGGGGAAGTGCCAGTGTGAACTGGGTGGGCATGCCAAGGAAGGTGCCCGTGCAGCTCTCCGCGCAGCACTCGGGGCAGAGTATGGCAGCTGCTCCCAGTGCCAGTGTGATGATGGCACTGATGAGGGCTGTGAGGCGGCCCGGTGTCTTCAGCAAGCCGATACAGGCTGCTGCAATCACAGGTACGAGTATAAGCCAAATAAGCATGATGGTGTGATAAAAAGGTTAGAGTTGGAAGGCAAGGATGTAGACAAGGATGACAACACCAAGTCCGGCGGCTACGGTATAGCTACGCAGGGAACCATTTTGGATCCAGCTCAGCAGGATACCAATGCGAGTGGTAATCCATGCCAGCCCTTGGGCGAGCAGACCACGAATGCAGGCTGCATCGATGAATTCCACCACATGGGAGAACATTTCCTGAATACCGCCGATGAGGACCTTGTCGTACAAAGTATCAATATAAAGGCGGTTACGCAGGGCGCGGGAAATAAAGTTGCCGGCCAGCGGGTCGTTGCCGCGCTTGCCAAAACCATAGATGGCTACGGCCAAGAACAGACCAATGACCAAGGCACCCATGCTGACGTAGAAGGGAAGCCCCACGCTAAATCCATGAGCGTGGAAACCTTCGAAGGGTACCAACCAATCCGCAATGAATCCATAGCCGGAGATGATGGCCATGACGGCCAGTACCAGCAGCGGCAGCAGCATGGTGGCACCGGCTTCCTTGGCATGTTCCGCCCAGTGGTCGCGGGCTCTGCCCAAGAAGGCCACAATGCAAAGACGCACCATGTAGAAGGTGGTGAGGGCGGCCACGCCGGCTCCCACCCAGAAGAATACGGGGCATTTAGCCAAGGCTGCATCCAGAATGGCTTCCTTGGAGAAGAAGCCGGAGAAACCCGGAATGGCAATGAGGGCGAAAGTACCCATGAGGAAGCAAAGAACCGTAAGCGGCATGCGCTTGGCTAAGCCGCCCATTTTCCAAATGTCCTGCTCGTGGTGGCAGCAGATGATGATGGCACCGGCCCCTAAGAAGAGCAGAGCCTTGAACCATGCGTGCGTGTACAGGTGGAACATGGCGGCCTCCCCGGCCAGTAAACCTACGGCCATGACCATGTAACCCAGCTGGGAAAGGGTGGAATAGGCGAGCACGCGCTTAATATCGTCCTGCTGGGTGGCGATGATGGCGGCTAATACCGCCGTGATGGCACCCACCGTGGCGATAACCATGCAGGCGGTATCCGTAAAGGCGGCGGTGCCCATGCTCACTTGCAGGCGCACCAGCATGTACACACCGGCGGCCACCATGGTGGCTGCGTGGATAAGTGCGGATACGGGCGTGGGACCTTCCATGGCATCGGGCAGCCACACATGCAGCGGGAACTGGGCGGATTTACCCACAGCACCGCAGAAGAGGCAGATGATGGTGACGGTGAGCATGGCCGGAGCTATGCCGGCAGCTTTGCCACCCATTTCCGCAAAGTTCATGGTGCCGAAAATGCCCAAGGTAAGCAGGATGCCGATAAGGAATCCAAAGTCACCCACGCGGTTGGTGATAAAGGCTTTTTTAGCGGCATCGGCAGCACTGTCCTTGTGGAACCAATGGCCGATGAGCAGGTAGGAGGAGAAGCCCACCATTTCCCAACCAATGAAGGTCATGACGAGGTTGGATGCCATGACGATGCAGGTCATGCTGAACATGAAGATGCTCAGCCCCGCAAAGTAACGGCTCAGGTTGGAGCTGTCGCCTTTCATGTAGCCCAGAGAGAACAGGTGTACAAGCAGACCAATGCCGGTGACCACGAGCATCATGCGCATGGCGAGCGGATCCATCACCAGTCCGAGGTGCAGATTTAACTGCTCCACGGAGGCGGGCATCCATGTATAGGTGCCGGGGGTGCCGGTTTCCAGCCCCAGAAGGTAGGCCACGCACAGGGCAAAGGTGGCGGCCGCAGAAAGGAGGGAAAGCGTGGCGGCCACACAGGGACGCTTGGAGAAGCATACCCAATCAATGGCTGCTACAACCAGCGGCAACAGGAGGAATAACCAGGGAAGATTCTGTATCATATCAGTGTGCCGGGGGGTTAATCTTTCAGGGTGTTAAGTGCGGTGCTTTCCACACTGCGGCGGGAGCGGAACATGGCCACAATAAGAGCCAAGCCAATGGCTACCTCGGCCGCAGCAATGGCGGTGATGAATAGTGAGAGTACCTGGGCATCGTATACGGGAATGCCCTGCGTGCCCTGTGCGCGGGAGAATGCTACCAGTGCCACGTTCGCGGCACTCAGCATCATCTCCAAACACATGAACACGACCACGATGTTTTTGCGGATAAGTACCCCGGCCAGCCCGATGGAGAACAGAATGCCCGAGAGTATCAGATAATGTGCTAACGGAATCATGGTTTGCAGAAAGTGTTAGTCTTTACGGATTTTACGTGCCAGCGCCACTGCACCCACGGTGCCGGAAAGCAGCGCAAAGCCCAGAATGACAAAGGCAATGTTGTATTGCGTATAAAGCGTTTGCCCCAGTAGGCGAATATCCTGCATGGAGGTGGCCTTAGCGGCCTCCGCATCGCTGATGTCCGGCTGCACGGCCTTAGCCGCCGCAGCGGGGCTCAGAGCCGGCAGGGAACCACCATAGCCCGGGGTGGGTGTGGCCTGCGTGGCCTCTGCTCCCGGAGCAAGCTCTCCGATGTTGTCGCAAATGGCAGCCATGGGGCAGGAGATTTCCGTGGCTCCCGGAAGGCTCAGAGAAATGCTGGTGATGAGCCCGGCCAGTATGGCGGCAATGGTGGTACCCACTGCTGCAGAACGCATGCTGCCGGTGTTGCGCTCTTCGTCCTTCAGGTCGAGCATCATGACAACGAAGAGGAAGAGTACCAGAATGGCACCGGCATAGACGATGATTTGGACAATGCCCAAGAACTGGGCGCCAAGGCCGAAGAGAATGGCTGCCACGCAGCCGAAGCTCAGGGCCATGTTCATGGCGGAGTTCACAGGATTACGGGAGCCTACCACGCAGATGGCAAAGAGAATGGCCAACAGCGCAAAAACGTAGAACACGATTTGGCAGATAGAGGTTTCAATCATGGCTGTATCGTTATTATTTGTACTGGTTCCACTTATTGACGAGACCTTTGCGCATTCCGCCCAGACGGTACAGGGTTTCCTTGTCGCGGATGGCTTTCTTGCGGTCGGTAAGGGTGATGAGGTATTCCTTGGAGAGGAAGATGGCCTGCTCCGGGCATGCCTCCTGGCACATACCGCAGTAAATGCAGCGCAGCATATCGATTTCGAATTTGGCCGGTGCCTTCTCCTGCTTTTGGCAGGAAGAGTTGGGGTCTACCTCTCCGGGGGTGATGGTGATGGCACGTGCCGGGCAGATGAATTCGCACAACTGGCAGGAGACGCAACGCTCGCGCCCGTCCTCGCCCCGCACCAAGGTGGGAGCGCCACGATAGTACTCCGGCAGGCGGGCATCCCAGCGTTCCTCCGGGAATTGCATGCAGATGCCTACGCCCTTGTTGCTGAAGTCCTTTTTACCACGGCTCTTGCCCATGAGGGAAAGAGCCAAGTGCTTGAATGTGATGATGAGTCCCTTGACAAGCTCCACAACGTAAATCTTGTCGAGCAGTGAGAATTTGGGACGCTTAATCGGAATGTAGGACATGATGAGAAATGGATGTTACTTGACGAAATAGAGAACGGCAGCAGTCAGGAAGATGTTGGCCACGGTCAGCTCCAAGAAGACGAGCCACCCGAGTTTCATCACCTGGTCCCAGCGGAAACGGGGCAGCGTCCAGCGTACCCACACGAAGAAGAAGATGAAGGCAAGCAGCTTCACGATGAACATGAGCGTTTGGCAGAGGACGGCCAGCCACTGGCTGTAGGAAGCCAAGGCGGCATCCGCCCCGAAGCCGATGGACCAGCCACCCAGGAAGAGTGTGACCACCACGGCAGAACCGATGACCATGGCTGCATATTCGCCCATGAAGAAGGAAGCAAACTTCATAGAGGAGTATTCCGTGTGGTAGCCGCCCACAAGGTCGGTTTCGCACTCAGCCATGTCGAAGGGGGTGCGGTTAGCCTCCGCAAAGACGCAGGTAACGAAGATGAGGAAGCTGATTCCCAGCGGCAGCATCATGACCCAGCGTTGCAGGCTGAGACCCTCGCCCCAAAGGGGAAGCAGAGTCCAGCCGTTGTCGGCTTGGTACTGGACGATGCTTTGGAGGTTCAGCGTGCCGAACATCATGAGCAAGGGGATGACGGAAAGCCCCATGGCCACTTCGTAGGAAATAAGCTGAGCCGTGGCACGCAAGCCACCCAGGAAGGGATACTTGGAGTTAGAGGACCAGCCGGCCAGTGTGAGACCGTACACGGAAAGCCCGGAGATGGCAAAAATCCATAGCGGACCGATATCCAAATTCGCTACGCACATGGAAATGGAACCATAAATGGTATCCACGCAGGAAGCAAAGGGAAGTACGGCAGCTGCTACCATGGGCGGTCCCAGCACCAGCATGGGAGCCACGATGAAGTAGAGCTTGCGTACATAGGAGGGAGTGGTTTCCTGCTTCAGGAAGAGCTTGCCACCATCCAAGCAGGGCTGCATGAGACCGAAAGTGGGGATTTCTCGGTCGAGTCGCAGCCATGTGCAGAGGCGGGCAATCCGGCTGGTCTCCGGGATGCCGAAGAAGTGGAGTACATCCTTGAGGGGTTGCTTCTCCTTGCTGCCGAAGCGTTGCAGCAGGAAGAGGGGCAGACCTGCCCGGTTGGGACCGGGGCGGTCCTGAATCCAGCCGGCAACTCGGCGCTCAATCCATACGGAGAGGACTACGAAAGCCAGAATAAGGGCGAACATGATTACCAGCTTCACCGCCGTGGTGAGCAGGTAGAACCAGATGTCGTTGGACATCAGGTCGTTCCACCAGTTGCAGATAGCGTCCATAAATCGATGTTGTGTTCTGTGTTGGGATTAGTTCTTGGCTTTGCTGCGCTCAATCAGGGGGATTGTTACGCCTGTTTCGATAATGACTTTACCGGCATTGCCGATGTTACCCCAGGTAAGTCCCTTCATGGGGGCGAATTCCTGAGCCATTTCCTCCAGTACCATCATGGGGCTGGGGCAGGCGATGACGCGTACGCAGTCACACCCGAGGCGCTCGGAAAGCTCGCGGAAGATAGCCCAGTCGGAGCGGGAATCCCCGATGGGTTCAATGGCTTTGTTCAAGCGCTGAATGCGACCGGTCACGTTAATCATGGTGCCGTACTTCTCTGCGAAGGTTACGCTAGGCAGTACCACGTCCGCCGCTTTGGTGGTGGCATTTTCCGTGTGGTGAACAGCCAGCAGGTAATCCAGCCCGGCAAGATCCTCCGGGGTGAATCCGGCTTCCTCGCTGGTCAAATCCTCGCCCAGGGAGATAACGAAACGGATGCTGCCATTGCGTACACCACGGCGGATGGTGGCAAGGCCATTGCCCGTTTTGCCGAGTACGAGTTTGGCACCGTTGGTGTTGGGGTTGCGGTCCTCGCTCACCAGCATGCCATCATTCACTCCCTTGCGGGGTACCACATCAATCTTGGTGATGCCGAGCTGGCGAGCCAGCGCACGCACCATGTAGAGTTCTTCATTCGTCATGCGGGCGGAGGCCACGATGGCCGTTTCCGCCGGAGCCATGCGGTGCAGCTGCTCCACCACCACATTCAGGGCAGCATCCCAAGTGGTGGGGCGCTGTTCGGCTCCGGCGTCCGTCTTTATCAACGGGGTGGTAAGGCGTTCCGGAGCGTTGATGAATTTGTAGTTCAGGCGGTGGTCATCCGGCATCCAGCAGCTATTCACCTCATCATTCTGGCGGGGGGTAATGCGGTAGACTTGCTGCTCGCGGGTCCAGATGTTGATGTTGGTGCCTGTGCCGCAATTCACATCGATGGTGGGGGTACTCTTCAGGAACCACACACGCATCTTAAAGCGGAAATCCTTGCTGGTCATGGCTCCAACGGGGCAGAGGTCCACCACGTTCATGGAGTAATTGCTGTCCAGCCGGGTGCCGGGGTAGCAGGCAATGGCGTTGTGGGTGCCACGGCCTACCACGCCGAGTACGTCCTCGCCTACCACTTCCTTCATGAAGCGGACACAACGGCGGCAGAGTACGCAGCGCTCCTGGTCCAGATTGACACGCGGACCAATGGAAAGGTTCTTACCTTTCTTCGTCTTATTTTCGGTAAAGCGGTGGGTTCCTCTGCCGTAGTCCGTGGTATATTCCTGAAGTTTGCATTCACCGGCTTGGTCGCAGATGGGGCAGTCCAAGGGGTGGTTGGTCAGCAGGAATTCCAGCACACCACGGCGGGCTTCCTCGGTCAGCTTGCCGGTGGTTCGGATGCCCATGTTTTCCGCCACGGTATTGGCGCAGGCGATGATGGCGCGGGGCATCCAGGAGATGGGTTGGTAGCCGTCCTCCCCATAAGTGGGGGTGGCACCGGGAGCCAAGCGCGGGGGCATGCCCTGTTCCACAAGGCACATGCGGCAGGAGCCTACAACGGAGAGTTTGGGGTGGTAGCAGAAGCAGGGAACATGTGCGCCCACGGAATTGCAGGCATCGGCAATACGAGTTCCCTTCGGGAAGCGGTACCAAGTGCCGTTAATTTGAACGTTCACCTTGCCTTCGGCCGCAGCGGCGTCTTTCGGCAGTATGGAGGGTTTTGTACTCATTCTATCAAAAGGTGTTAGTCTTCACGAGTCAGGAACTTGCGGGCCTCTTTCGTTTCGTCGGAGTGAGGCTTGAGCGCATTAATCGGCTTGGTAAGAGCCAGGAACTCATCGCGGAATTTGGTGGTGAATGCCTGAGTGGGCCAGGAGCAGGCCTCGCCAAAGGCGCACACGGTGCGTCCGCAAATGTTATCGGCCACGGATTTGAGGAGGTCCACATCCTCCGGGGAGCCCTTGCCCTCGCAAATGCGGGTGGAGAGTTTGAGCATCCACGGATTGCCCTCGCGGCAGGGGGAGCATTGGCCGCAGGATTCCCAGGCAAAGAAGCGGTTCAGGTTGTTCAGCACCTTGGGCATGCTGCGGCTGTCATCCATCACGATAACGCCGCCGGAGCCGCTCATGGAACCATGCTGGGCAATGGAGTCCAAATCCAGCGGAACATCAAAAATGCTCATCTCGCGCACGGAACCATCGGGATTGCGGCCTTTGAGTACCTCATCGCAGCGCATCACCTTGGCGGAGGCACCGCCCGGAATAATGGCTTTGAACTTGCGGCCGCGCTTCGGTCCGCCGCAGATATCGTACAGCAGCTCGCCGTAGGTGAGGGAGCCGGAGATAATTTCGTAGTACCCCGGGCGTTTCACATCGCCGGATACGCCGATGATGCGGGTACCGGGGGAACGCTGGGCACCCTCTGCGGCAAAGGCTTCTGCTCCGCGCATGAGTACTTGGCGCACTTGGCAGAGGGATTCCACGTTGTTCACAATCGTGGGGCAGCCCCACAGACCAATGGCGGCCGGGAAATAGGGCGGCTTAATGCGGGGGTAGGGGCGCACACCTTCGATGGAGTTGATGAGACCGGTTTCCTCACCGCAGATGTAGGCACCTGCACCACGGTGCAGCACAATTTTCAGGTCGAATCCCTTGCCCAGAATGTCCTTGCCCAAGAAGCCTTTTTCCTCGGCCTCATCCAGCGCCTTCTGCATAATTTTGGCAGCCTCCGGGAACTCCTCGCGCATGTAGATGACTGCGTAGTGGGCTTGCACGGCGTAGCAGGCAATAATCATGCCTTCAATCAGCTGGTGCGGGTCTTGGTGTACCACAAAGCGGTCCTTAAAGGTGCCGGGTTCGGATTCGTCGCAGTTGCAAACAAGGTATACCGGCTTGGTGTTGCCTTTGGGGATGAAGGTCCATTTGACACCGGTGGGGAAGCCGGCACCGCCACGGCCGCGCAGGCCGCTCTTCTTCACCTCATCAATCACGGCAGAAGGTTCCATTTCCATGGCCTTCTTGAGGGTTTCGTACCCGCCGTCCTTGATGAAGCAGGCAATGGAGGGATTATACCCCTTGCGGTCAATGTTCCGGAAAATGCGGCGCGTTTCGCGCGGATGCGGCTCGCAACCGGGTTTATAGGTAATGGCACTCATGAGATAATAGGCAGAGGGGGTTATTTGGAGTACTTGGCAATCAGCTCATCGATGGTCTTGGTCGTTACCTGGGAGTACAGCGTTTCATTCAGCATAATGTTCGGGCCGAATCCGCAGTTAGCCAAGCATTCCACCGGTTCCACACTCCACAGACCATCGGCACTTACCAGCATGGGTTCCTCATCGCTCATATCGGCAGGGTTCACGCCGATTTTCTGGCAGATGTAGGGGATAAGCTCCTCGCCGCCGGAAAGGGAGCAGGCGATGGTGCGGCATACACGGAAATGGTACTTGCCGGGGCACATGGTGTGAATGCCCGGGTAGAAGGTTACAATACCGGCCACATGGATGGGTGTGCTTTTGCACATCTCTGCAATCCAAGGCATGGCTTCCGGGCAGATGTAGCCGAATTTCTCCTGCACCATGTGGATGATGGGGAGAACGGCGGACTGCTCCTTGCCTTCCGGGTAACGAGCCACCAATTTTTGGGCTGCTTCCACCAGATTATCCGTCACGGCAAATTTGGGGAAATGCTGCTCGCCCGGAGAAGGCTTGGCGGCGGTAATGGCGTCAATCGCGTTAGGAGTTTCAGACATGAGGTGTCGCGTGTTGAAGGGGTAAATCTTATTTCGGAGAGGGGGGGGGGGAGGGGAAAATCAGCGGTCGCACTCACCCTGCACAAAGTCGAAGGAGCCCAGAATGGCGCCCACATCGCTGACCAAGTGACCCGGCAGTAGCTCCGGCAGGATGGAAAGGGTGCAGTAAGAGGGGCTACGCATCTTCAAACGGTTGGCAATGCCGCCGCCCTGGGAATCCAGGAAGAAGCCCAGTTCACCCTTCGGGTTTTCTGCGGCAAAGTAAACTTGGCCGGCCGGGGCGTTTACGCATTCCGTGCTTACCATGAACTGGCGAATCAGCTCCTCGATGCCCTGCATGGCGTCCTTCTTATTCGGAAGGATGCCCTTATCCAGTTGCACCCAGATGGGGCCGCCGGGCATGGTGGCCATCACTTGGCGGATAATGCGTACGGACTGGCGGATTTCCTCCATGCGTACTTGGAAGCGGGCGTAGCAGTCGCCTTCCTCTGCCACGGGTACATCAAATTCGTACTTCTCGTAACCAAGGTAGGGGTTTGTTTTGCGGAGGTCGCGTTTCACGCCGCTGGCGCGCAGGTTGTTACCCGTCATGCCGTTTTGCAGCGCCATCTCCTTGGTGATAACGCCCACACCGACCAAGCGGTCAATGAAAATCTTATTGTGCAGCAGCAGTTTTTCCATCTCGTCCACCGTGCGCAGGGCGCTGTCGCAGAAGTCAAGAATCTGCTTCTCAATGCCCTTGGGCAGGTCGCGAGTCATACCGCCGATGCGGGTGTAACTGGAGGTGAAGCGTGCGCCGCAAATCTGCTCGTAAAGGTTATGCACGCGTTCCTTCTCCTCGAAGGCGTACAGGAACGCCGTCATGGCACCGCAGTCCATAGCGTACACGCCGGTACCCAGGAAGCAGGAGGAGATGCGGGAAAGCTCGCAGCACAGCACGCGGATGGCTTGCCCGCGTTCCGGCAGCTCCCAGCCCAGCAGCTTCTCCACGGCGCAGGCATAGGCGATGTTGTTGCTCATCGGAGCCAGATAATCCATGCGGTCCGTGTAAGTCACAAACTGGTTGTAATGGCAGTTTTCGGCAATCTTCTCCATGCCGCGGTGCAGGTAGCCAATCACCGGGTCGCAGGATACAATCTCCTCACCGTCAATCACCAGCTTCAACCGCAGCACGCCGTGTGTGGCCGGGTGAGAGGGACCCACGTTCAACGTTACCAGCTCGCCCCGATCATCCGCATCATTCTTCAGATAATCCATTGCCAGGCTTGCTGCATCAGGCACTTGTATAAATTTGGTCGTGTTCATAAACTGAGGGTACGCGGCCACCTGCGGCCACATTCGCGCGCACACATTAAACTATGTCCGACCGCAAATTTCAAGCCTAAAGTGTACTCCTCCCGGAAAATGGAAATGCTATATGAGAACTATTATAAGTTAGTTAAAGCAAACAGTAACATAAAGCCTTTTGGGGGGGCTTTTTATGGCAAATGGGGCACCGGGATATGCAGTTGCTGCGGTATCGGTATATGCGGCCTATTCCGCAGCGTTTGGCGGCGGCATTTTGGCGCATGGTTCTCTCCGGTTGAAGAATAGGGCGCGATTGTCTCTTGCAATGGGGCAGGAATAGGCTAAAATAAGGGTATGAGTGCAAAGCTGACTGCGGAACAATTAGAACTGGTGCGCCAATGGGCAGCCGAGGGTGTGGATTTGAACGGAATCCAGAAGAACTTGGTATCGGAATGTGGGGTGCATATGACGTATATGGATGTGCGCTTTCTGCTGCTGGATTACGGCATAGAGATAGCCGTGGCACAGGAGGCTCCCGCCGCAGCAGCAAAGAAAGAGGAAGCGGAGGCACCGGCACCGGCGGAGGCTTCGGGCAAGCCTGTGGTGGAGCTGGATGAGCTGCAAATTCCCGGCACGCTGCTTTCCGGCAAGGTAGGGTTCCCCTCCGGCACGCGGGGAGCTTGGCAGATAGACCAGATGGGGCGTTTTGCATGGAGCGATTTGGCGGGCACCCCCACGCCGGAGGAACTGCAAGCCTTCCAAGTGGAGCTTACCCAGCTGCTTAGCCGCGGGGGAATGTAATTCTCCCTCCTTTTCACAAAAGGGAGGGGGCGGTATGCGGATGCCGTTGCCGCATCCTGCCTCATTTGCCGGGTACCCGATTAACCGCGAAGGATGAGTGCGGCAAGGTGCTCCATATCCGCAGTTGCGTAGCGTTGGTCGAGAGGAAGGGGCAGGAGGGTGCGTGCCAATTTGTTTTCCGGTGCGGAGGCATCCGTGGTTTCCACCACCTCCGGCCAGAAGAGAGGCAGGGCAACTCCGGCCTCCACCAGAGCATCCCTCAGCTCTGGAATACCGCTTACCAGCGGGTAACACATGGGGGCATGGGCGGGGTGCAGCGGAAGGTGCAGGCGGTTCAACCCGGCTAAATGCCGGTGCAACATAGCATAATTCTCCAAACGCCGCTGTGCCGCCGCTGCGTAATCGATACTGTGGAGGAGCTGCCGGGTGAGGGGAGAAATCCTGCGAGCCGGGCGGCTTAGCCCTGCCTCCGCTTCCAGACTGGCTGGCAGGGCTGCTCCGGCACCATGCTCCAGCCGTTCCAGCATGAAGAGTGCGCGTGCCGCACTGGCGGAAAGCTCCGCAGGTTGCTTGGTGAGAGCAAAGGGGGCAAGAGCCACCCCACCATCCGGCACGCCGGAGAACTTGCGGGGGCTGTAAAAGGCGGGTACACCCGGTGGCGGGGGGGAGTACAGTGCCATTGTGGCATCCACTATCACCATGCCGGGGAAGCGCGCGGCAGCGTTTGCCACCATTTCCTCCATCACCCCAAAATAATTGATGAGAATAAGCAAATCCTCCTGCCCGGCTTTTTCCGGCAGCAGGGGGCGGAACTGCTCATCGCAGCCATAGCGGTGCAGGGGAATGCCGCAGCGGAGCAGGGGCTCGCAGAGCGTATTGCAAGCCATGCGCGGCACCCATGCACGGCGGGGAGGCGTGGGCATATTCCACAGCAGGCATTCCAGAGCGGCGCGCCCGCTCTCCGTCCACACGCAGCACTCCCCCTCCGGGTAGGGGAAATTAGCATGCCGGGGAAGCTCCGGCGCAAAGAAACCGCCCATCATATCCTGCATGGCATTCAGTGTAACCATGGAGAGCCGCAGCGTCAAGCCCGGATTGACACCGCAAGCCCCTGCGGATATAATGGCGCCATGAGAATTGGGCAAACCCTCCTGTTGCTCTGCCTTCTGCCCTGTGCCTGTCGGCAAGTGGTGCAGCAGGTAATGCCTTGGGAGCTGGCGCCGGAGGTGGTGGAAGGGGCGAGCAAGCCCGGGAGTTGGTATGCGTACCTGCCGCAGTATGCTCCGGGGTTTTGCCTCATTACGCGGCATGCTATTTTGTGGAAGGACCCACGCTTGCCGCTGGGCTATTGGCGGGCAGTGCATCCGCAGGCACCGCAGCGGGTACTCATGGAGGCCCGGGGGGATATGCTGCTGCTGCACCGCCGTTTTATTTGGGATGGTATGACGGTGGGGTGTACCCTTCCGGAGGACTTACTGCCCACTCTCCAGCACGATGCTTTATACTACGCCTTACAGGGGGGCGCACCCATTAGCCGGAGACAGGTGGATAAAGCCTTTCTGCGGGCGCAGCGGGGGCATCGTCCCATCGGGGCTTATACCGCCTACGCAGGCATCCGCCTGCTGGGCGGGCCGTATAACAACCCGCCGAATGCGAATCCGCCCCGCATCGAATTGACTTGCGCCGGGGATACCCCTGCGCCATTGGAAGCGGACCGCCCGGAGCCGCTGGAGCGGCGGAAGCCTAATGAATCGTCACGGTAAGGCTTTCACCCTTCTTCATCATCAACTGCGGGAAGAGGATAAAATCATTGGTAAACACGGCAGAATCCACATTGCAGCCCGTGGCACCCCTGCCTGTTTCCGCCGTGGGGAACCATACAGCCGCCCGCTCTTTGGTATCTCGCTGTGCTGTCAGCGTGAATTGGCGCGGGGAATCCCAGCGGAGAGAGTAGGGGGAACAGGCGTGGCTTTCATCCAGCGTGGCTTTCCAGGCGGGGTCTCCGTAAAATGCCACGACATCGCGGTCGTACACCAGCCCCAGACACTTCCGGAATTGGGGCAGTAAATCCGGCAGCAGCCCGGCATCCGCCATGCTTTGGGCTATATCCTGTGTTTCCTGCCGTCTCAGTTCGGCACCATTGAATTCCACCTCCAGCAGAGCCGGGGAAATCTGCTGCGTATCGTGCAGCAGGAATTGATTGTTGAGGAACCAAGCCTCCGCTAAGCCGGTGCCGGCCGTATTGTTGAAGAAAAGCGAAAGCGTGCCCCAGCCTCCTCTGCCGAACCAGGAAGGCACGGTGTACCCCACCAGCTGGTTGCAGGTATAAGCGGAGATAGCCGTAACCGCCATGCTATCGGGACTCCCTGCGGCATGGCCAAACAGGCAATTCCCTGCTGCAATCCATACTCGCGGGGTGCCATCCGGGGCAATGGCCGGGTGCCCCGGGGATTGAGCCAATGCTTGTAATCCCCGGCAATCCCCCAGCTTCAGAGCTTCCCGCAATGAGTGTATAAAAGCTTTCATCTCGTGGGCTTCCAAGCGGTGCAAACGATTCCCAACGGAAAAGAACAGACCACGGCTAAAGGGCATCTCCAGATTATACTCCGTGGCGTGGCTGGAGGTAATAACTAATTGCGGCCGCTGGGTTTCCAATTCTTGAGCGAAGATGCTCAGCAATTGCTCCGGTTGTTCCGGGGTGCCGGGGGCATAAGTCGTACTGGTGGGGGGAGTGTAGCCTTCTTGTAGCAGCACGGGGGAGTGCATCCAATCCGTAATGGCGCAGCTGCGCTCAAAGCGACTGCTGTCCATATTCGTGGTACCCAGTGTGCGGCGGATGACAAGGGGCTCCTCCGCTGTGGCCACCCGCAAGGCATCTGCCGCTGTGTATCCGGTAACGATACCCCACAGACAATCGCCCCAAGGGTCATCATCCACCCGGCGGGCAGCGCGGTGCATATGAGTCACCAGTGCCCGCGTGGCCTCCTGCGGTTTGACCACACAGGCGGCATAGCGAGCCCCGGTACCCCGCAGAGCCGCCGTACAGCTTTGCAGGGAAAAATCATCAAGCGGAACAATGGCCGCCCTCAAATGTTTTTTTTTAACGCCTCTGCCACCGCCACCCAGGAAGCATCCTGCATTGTACTGCGGGAGATGAGGATGGCATAATCCGCTGCTGCTGCCTGCGGAGTAGCTTTTTCTGCCGGTACGGTAAAGAGGTATACCGGCTTTTTGTCCGTGCCGAAAATCTCCTTAGCCAGCTCGCGGATTTCCTCGAGGGTGATACTGCGTACATCCTCCACCATATTGCGCAGGCTTTCCATACGCCGGGGTTCGCTCTGCAAACGGGTGAGCGCCCCACTCCAGAAATCGGCAGAGCGCAGGGACTTCTCTGTGCGGGCGATGAAGGGGCGGATAGCGCAGGCAAAATCATCCTCCGAAATCTCCCCTCTCCCCAAGCCCGAGAGGATGAGGTCGATGGCCGTATTCACCTTAATGCGGTTGCCTTTTACCCCGGCACTGGTGGCCGTAATCGTAGCAGCCCCGGTGTAGGGCTCATTGACGGACAGCCGCACTGAGGGGGAATAAGTTTCCCCAAGTTGGGCCCGAATCCCATCGAAGAGTTTCTCCCGCACAATGCTTGCGAGTACTTGCAGGCGGCGGTTGCGGCGTGTATCCGTACCATCTCCGGCGGCATACACATGCGTTACCAGCGTCTTATCCAGCTCCGTATCGTAGTGCAGGAAATGGCGTGTCCCTTGCGGCAGGGCAGGCGTAGCCTTCTCTGCCTCCGTCAGCGGGGTAAATTCTTTTTGGCGTTCCGGCATCGCACCAAAGGTGCGTTCCAGAATAGGCAGGAGCTTTTCTGCATCGAAATCGCCCACGATGCTCACCTCCATGGCACCCTTTTGCAGGTAGGGAGAGAGAGCTTCGCGCACCATCTCCGTGTGGCAAGCCTCCACCTGCTCTTGCGAGGGCGTGGCAAAGCGGGTATCGTCCCCATAGAGGATACGGCCTGCCTGCAAAGCATAAGCTCCATTGGGCGTAGTGCGGAAGCGGTTATATTGGGAGGGCAGGGAACGGCGGAGCATGCGCTCGCCATCCGAGCGGTAACCCGGGTGCAAAATGTTAGCCGCCAGCAGCTTGCACTGCAACTCCAAATCCTCCGCAGTGGTGTGGCCGGAGAAGAAGAAGCGATCCGCATCCACCCAGAATCCGGTAGAAACCCGGTGCCCGGCCATCAGGCGTTTCAGTTCCGAGGCAGAGTGAGCCTCCAGCCCGCCGCGCTGCATCACGCTCACCGCCATGCTTTCCAGCCCGGGCTGCTGAGTCAGGCGCAGGAGTCCGCCATCAATCCCTACCGTAATGTTCACACTCCCCTTGCGGAAATCCACTTGTTTGAAGTTGACACGCACCCCATTGGAGAGAGTTAGCGTGGTCAGCTTCGGTGCCTCATGCTGTTGTATGGCTACAATAGTGCCGGGGGTGCCGATTTGCTCGTAGGCAAAAGGCTTCAGTTTCTCCTCTTGGGGGCGGGAAACTTCTTCTTGCATGAGTGCCTCAAAATGTGCCCGGAGAGCGGCCTCGTCCACCCCTTCCGGCACCGTACCCATGAGTGCAAGGCGCACCCGCCCGGCATCGAAGGCCTGCCGGAGAGCCTCCCGGCACAACTCCGGGTTGGCCAGAATACGCTGTAAACCGAGGCGGAACGCGCGGAGGTCCTCCGCCGGAGCCGTCAGCATGGAATGCTCGCGCATGGCGTTGATGATGGTATCGGCCATGGCATCACAGGTGGTGGTGCTCCATGCTTCCGTGCGCTGCTCCAAAGCAGCCTCTGCCTGGGCGGCAATCTCCTGCAATTCTCTGGGGCCGAATCCGTACTGTATGGCACGGCGCAGCTCTGTGAGCGTGGTTCCCATGGCCGCATTCCACTTGGCGGGCTCTGCGGCAAGCGTGAGTGAGAATACCCGCGCAGCATCGAACAGGCTTTCCGTGCCGCTTTCCGCACTCAGGAAACTGCTGCCTTCCTCCCGCGCCATGCGCTCCAAACGCGCATTCAGCATAGCACAGGCCATATCCAGCGGTAAATCCGCCATGCGCTTCTCCAGCGTATCCTCCTCCCGGCCTGCCGGGCGTACCACATTCAGAGAAATGGAAGTATGTGCATTTTCCGCATTCGGGATAATCCGCGTGGCGGCCACGGTATCCTCCAGTGCTCCTATGCCCGGGCGCTCCGGCATGGGCTTAGCCTCCATATCGGAGAAATGTTTTTCCACCCAGCTGCGAGCCGTAGCCGGGTCAAAATCTCCCGTCAGCACCAAGCACATATTTCCCGGCACATAATGGCGAGCATAATAATCCCGGAACACGGAGTAAGGGGCATAGCGAATCACCTCCTCCGTACCAATGGGCAAATAATCCGCCACCTTGGTGCCGGGCAGCAGCAGGCGCAGCCCCTCCTTCGCAGCGCGGTAGCTTGCGGAATCCCGGGCCTTCAGCTCACTTACCACAATACCGCGTTCGTGGTCAATCGCTTCATCTGTCAGCGTGGCTCCATCGGCAAAATCGCGCATAATGGTAAGCGCAAAATTCACCGTCTCCTCTCCCAGATTCGGGAGATTCAGCATATATACCGTCTCCTGCAGACTCGTGTACGCATTGGCATCCCCGCCAAAGCCCAGACCCAGTTTCTGCATGGCCGGAATAAGCTCCCCGCGCTTGAAATTCCGGCTGCCATTGAACACCAAATGCTCAATGAGGTGGGAAATACCTTTCTCATGCTCCACCTCATCCAGAGACCCCGTCCCCACATACAGGCGCACACTACCGCGCCCTGCCGGCTCCGTGGTGGGGCGTATCAGGTAGCGCAACCCATTCGGCAGCGTCCCCGCTACGATATCGGAATCCTGCTGCAGAGCTTGCAGCGCAGTTGCCTCCGCGGGTGCCACTACGGCTTGCGGCTGGGCTTCCTGCCGGGCGGAAATTATGGGTGTGCCGAGGCAGAGGGCAAGGAGAATCAGTGTAGTTCTTGCAGACATGTCGTGGTATGGGGCTGAAATGAATCTCCTGTCATTTTAGAAGGTTTTTAGAAAAAGTCAAGAACACAGCGTGTACTTTTCAATTTTGCTCAAAAAAAGAAGAGCCGCCGCATGTGGGGAGCACAGGCGGCGGCATGAACAGAAAGAGCAGTGCGGCAGGGCTTACACTCCCAGCTCTTGGCGGATAATTTCGCGCACGCGAGACTGCGTGGTATTGATGCAGCCATCGGCCTCCACCCGGTGCAGCCAGGGCATCTCCATATCGGAATAGATGCGGGAGCAAGCCTGGAGGAAAGGTTCATTCTCAAAGGCATCCTGCCCATTGCCGCGAGCATTCATGCGCTCCAGGGCCATATCAATCGGGATATCGAGCCAAATCGCCACATCCGGAATCGTGGCAAACTCCTCGTTCCACTCGCGGATAAGCTCCACATTTGCTCCGGTGGCACCTTGGTAGGCCATCATGGAAAGGTAGTAACGATCCAACAGCACCCACTTACCGGCCTCCAGAGAAGGCTCAATCAAATCGCGCACATGCTCACGGCGGTCCTGTAACAGGCAGGCAATCTCCTCCTCGATACTCAGGCGTTCTCCGGCCATGGCGGCTTGGCGCACCTTCATGCCCCAAGGACCTCGTGTAGGTTCAAAACTGGTTACCACGTCTTTGCCGCATGCGCGCAAGTAACGGGCCAGCAGTTCAATTTGAGTGCTTTTGCCGGTGCCGTCAATGCCTTCAAAGACAATGAGGGCACCCCGTAGGTGGGGGGAATCGTCGTCCATTGGTAGGGGGGGAGGTGCTAATCAGGGGGAAGGGTAGCATAGCAGGAAGCATCCTGCAAGAGAAAAAACAGAAACGGACGCCGGCGTTGACCGGCATCCGTACTGCTGGAAAATTTCGTTTCCCGAACGGTTGGTAATCAGGCCTCAACAGGAGTCACGGCAGCAGCCGGGATTTCCTCCTTGTTGGTGAAATGCCACTTAACCTTATTGCGCTTGCTGGCGGAACGAGCCTTGCGGCGCTTCTCATCCATGGGGCTTTCGAAAGCGCGGCGGCGGCGCATCTCCTCGAGGATGCCCTCGGTGTCGAGCTTAGTCTTAAGGCGCTTCAGAGCGCGATCGATCGGTTCTCCTTTACGTACGGTGACGGAACGCATGATTTTTGAGTTGTTTGTTGGTAAATTGTCCGGGAACGGGGCAGCAAGATACAGCAAAAGGGCGTTCCTGTCAAGTTTTTTGTCTGTATATTTGAATTTTTTACTGACAAGATGCAAGAGAGGGGTGCGGAATCCGGGCTTGATTCCTCGTGCAGGAGTGTGTAGAATGCCCCCGTGGCAGCCCATCCTCACCATCCCGCGATGCCGGATTTTAACGAACGGCCGTACATCCTCTTCTGGGAAGTAACGCGTGCGTGCGCCCTTGCGTGCCGCCATTGCCGCGCCATTGCCCAGCCCAGAGCGCACCCGGAAGAGCTTACGCACGAGGAAGCCATGGCCTTGGTGGAGAAAATTGCCCAGCTGGCGCCACCCATGCTGGTGCTAACCGGGGGAGACCCCATGATGCGGCGGGATATATTCGACATCATCACCCGCGCTGCGGAGCTCGGACTGCGGGTAGCCCTTAGCCCGGCTGCCACCCCGCGCCTGCTGCACACGGATTTCCGCCGCCTGCGGGAAGCCGGCGTGGTGAGCATGAGCCTCAGCCTCGATGGTGCCACCCGCAGCAGCCACGATGCCTTCCGAGGCGTGCCGCACACCTTCGAACGCACCATGGAAGCTGCTCGCATGGCTAAGGAAGCCGGCATTCAGCTGCAAATTAACACCACCATCACCCGCAGCACTCTGCCGGAACTGGAAGCCTTTGCCGATATTTTGCGCCAAATCCGGCCGGACGTGTGGAGCGTGTTCCTGCTGGTGCCCACCGGCCGTGCCACGCTGGAAGAACTGCCGGAAGCCGCCGCGCTGGAGCAGCTTTGGACGCGCTTGCTGGAACTGCGCGCGGAACTCCCCTTCGCCATCAAAACCACAGAAGGCCACCATTACCGCCGCGCCCTGCTGCAAGCCGCCGGAGCAGGGCAGGGAGCTGCCCCGCGCCACATAGTACCCACACGCGATGGCAAAGGCGTGGCTTTCATCTCCCACGTGGGAGAAATCCAGCCCAGCGGCTTCCTGCCCCTCACCGCAGGAAATGTCCGTACGGATGATTTGGCCACCATCTACCGCACGCACCCGCTTTTCGTCCGCCTTAGGGACGATGATGCCCTTGGCGGAAAGTGCGGACACTGCGAATACCGCCGCCTTTGCGGCGGCTCCCGCTCCCGTGCCTACGGCACCTGTGGCGATTACATGGCTGCAGAACCCCTTTGTAACTACATGCCCGCTGCCCTCCGGGGGCAGAATCTCCCCACACCATGATTAACATCACCAAACTCTGGACGGGTGCCGCCCAACCCGCCGACCATATCCGCTATGGGCAAGGAGACGGCTCGGCCGCACACCATGCCAGCACCGCCGCCTGCATGCCCGCCTCCGCCCGTACCCGCAAACCCATCGTCGTGTGGAACATTACCCGTACCTGCAATTTACGCTGCGTGCATTGCTATGCGGATTCCCATGCGGAGCGCTACCCCGGGGAGCTTACATGGGAACAGTGCTGCCAAGTGATTGATGATTTGGCCGCATACGAGGTAAATGCCCTCCTGCTTTCCGGCGGGGAACCCCTGCTGCATCCGCATCTGCCGCAGCTCCTCCGGCGAGCCACGGAAAAAGGGCTCAAAGTAACCCTCTCCACCAATGGCACCCGCATTACCCCGGAGCTGGCACGCCTTTTCAAGGATTTGGGCGTGGCCTATGTGGGTATCTCTCTGGACGGCATCGGAGAGGTGCACGACCATTTCCGAGGAGTGAAAGGTGCCTTCGAAGGAGCCATCCGCGGATTCCGCCTTTGCGAAGAGGTGGGGCAAAAAACCGGCCTTCGCCTCACCCTTACCCGTAACAACGTGCAGAGCATGCCCCAGATTCTGGATTTTATAGAAGAGCAGGGCATTCGGCGCGTATGTTTTTACCACCTTGTCCCCACGGGGCGAGGGGTGGATGTGGCAGCCCTCCGGCCGGAGGAAGCCCGTGCTGCGCTGGATATGCTCATTGCCCGTGCGGAAGCGTGGCATGCCACCGGTCAAACACGAGAACTCCTCACCGTAACCCAGCCGGCAGATGGTGTTTACATCGCCCTGCGCCAGCTGCGGGAAGGCCACCCGCTCGCCGCGCAAACCCTGAATCTTCTGGGGTGGAACGGCGGCGGTGCTAACAGCTCCGGACGCGGCATCGCCAACATCGATACACAGGGAAACATACACCCGGACCAGTTCTGGCAGGGGATTACCCTTGGCAATGTCAAACAACAGCGCTTTTCCGATGTGTGGGAAGCGGCTCAGGAACCCTCTGCCGCCATCCTGCGCGAACTCCGTGGCAGTGATATCCCTGCCGAGCGCCAGCAAAAACTCCAAGGCCGCTGCGCCACCTGCCGCCATTTTCACCTTTGCGGCGGTGGTTTTCGCACGCGGGCTGCCTTTGCCAATGGACACTGGTACGGCTCGGACCCGGGGTGCTATTTGACCGATGAGGAGACCCAAATCGACCTTTCTTCCCTCCTAAAGTGAAAAAAATGCCCCGGAGAGGGAAAAATGTTCAATTTCTGCTTGCGTGCAGTCGCACAATGTGGTATTTCTGGTGATGTCATGAAGCGCTTACTCCTTTCTACAATTCTCTTGGCTCTTGCCGGAACCACGTATGCCGATATTCAGGCTCCTCCGGCATCCGAATACACCGCTACTCGTAAACTTGGCCGCGCCATCGGCAATGTACTTTACGCTGTGGAGGAGGTTCCCGTCACCATGATTCGTTGGAACTCCGCCGAGGGCGACTACGCCGGCTTCTCCGTGGGGCTGGTGGAAGGCTTCACCCGCACCTTTACCCGCATGGGCTATGGCTTCTACGAGCTGGTTACCTTCTGGGCTCCCACTTACAAGTGCACCTATCGTCCCCCCTATCAGGGCAGCTGCGGTCGCAGTGGTCTCAAGGAGTACAATCCCTGGTCCGGCTTCTCCGAATTCCCGGAGGAACTCGGCTTCCAGAGCAAGTACGATTACTCCCGCACCACCTCCAACTAAAATAGCCGGGAAAGCAAGTATTTTCACAAAGCCTGCCACCTTTTGGGGTGGTGGGCTTTTTTGTGTACGACCGACGCGATATGCGCACTGCGGTGAAAGTCCGCGCGGAGCCGCGATGATGCGGAATCCCAGACCTGAAGAACAACTGCGGGGAGGTAACAAACCGTGGAAGAGGAAGTTCGAGGGGAAATCCCGACTGTACG
>JAFXCP010000018.1 GCA_017521405.1 Akkermansia sp.
CGTACAGTCGGGATTTCCCCTCGAACTTCCTCTTCCACGGTTTGTTACCTCCCCGCAGTTGTTCTTCAGGTCTGGGATTCCGCATCATCGCGGCTCCGCGCGGACTTTCACCGCAGTGCGCATATCGCGTCGGTCGTACACGAAAATCCCCCTCTCGGTCGAAACCGAAAGGGGGACGTGTTCGAGATATCGGAGTAATATACCGAATAGGAAATTACTTGTTCATGGCTTCCTCGATGGCCACAGCCACGGAAACCGTAGCACCCACCATGGGGTTGTTGCCCATACCGATGAGGCCCATCATTTCCACGTGGGCAGGTACGGAAGAGGAACCGGCGAACTGAGCATCGCTGTGCATACGACCCAGCGTATCAGTCATACCATAGGAGGCGGGACCGGCTGCCATGTTATCCGGGTGCAGGGTACGCCCCGTGCCACCGCCGGAGGCCACGGAGAAGTATTTCTTACCGGCAAGCACGCACTCCTTCTTATAAGTGCCGGCAACCGGGTGCTGGAAGCGGGTGGGGTTTGTGGAGTTACCGGTAATGGAAACATCCACGCCCTCGAGCCACATGATGGCCACACCTTCGCGCACATCATCTGCGCCATAGCAGTTCACCTTGGAACGCTCACCATCGGAGAAGGCTTTCTTGCTCACCACTTCCACCTTACCGGTAGCGTAGTCGAACTTGGTCTGGCAATAGGTGAAACCGTTGATACGAGAAATAATGTAAGCGGCATCCTTACCAAGACCATTCAGGATAACACGGAGCGGCTTCTGGCGCACCTTATTAGCGGAGCGAGCAATACCGATAGCACCTTCAGCAGCGGCAAAGGACTCGTGCCCGGCCAGGAAGCAGAAGCACTCAGTCTCCTCGCGCAGAAGCATGGCAGCCAAATTGCCGTGTCCCAGCCCCACCTTACGGTCATCGGCCACAGATCCGGGAATGCAGAAAGCCTGCAAGCCTTCACCGATAGCCTCAGCAGCATCGGCAGCCTTAGTGCAGCCCTTCTTGATAGCGATGGCAGCGCCTACAGTGTAAGCCCAACCGGCGTTTTCGAAAGCAATGTTCTGGATACCGCGCACAATTTCGCGCACATCGATACCCTTGGCAAGGCAAACCTGCTCGGCTTCCTCGCAGGAGTTGATACCGTACTGAGCAAGAACCGGGAGGATCTGGTCGATACGACGGGAATAAGATTCAAAAAGAGGCATAATCTTGTTCTATATTTAGGGGTTCTTTACTCGTGGCGGGGGTCAATATACTTGGCGGCATCAGCAAAACGGCCATAGGAACCGGTGTGCTTCTTCACAGCCTCGTTGGCATCCATGCCTTTCTTAATGTCTTCCATCATCGGGCCCATCTTCACGTACTGGTAACCGGTAATCTCACCATCGGCATCCAAAGCCAACTTGGTGATGTAACCCTCGGCAAGTTCCAGATAGCGGGCACCCTTAGCCAAAGTGCCGTACAGCGTACCCGTCTGGGAACGCAGTCCCTTACCCAAGTCCTCCAAACCGGCACCGATGGGCAGACCGCCCTCAGAGTATGCACTCTGGGTGCGCCCGTACACAATCTGCAGGAAGAGTTCGCGCATAGCAGTGTTAATGGCATCGCACACGAGGTCGGTGTTCAGAGCCTCGAGTACAGTCTTACCGGGAAGAATTTCGGAGGCCATGGCAGCGGAATGAGTCATACCGGAGCAGCCAATGGTTTCCACAAGGGCTTCCTGAATGACGCCTTGCTTCACATTGAGGGTCAGCTTGCAAGCACCCTGCTGAGGAGCGCACCAACCCACACCGTGGGTGAGACCGGAAATATCCTCAATCTTGGTGGATTGCGTCCAGGCACCCTCCTGCGGGATGGGAGCGGGGCCGTGATTGCAGCCCTTCTTGACGCAACACATCTGTTCGACTTCGTGTGTGTACTGCATAGTAATGAGTATGTTGTAATGAGAAAATGCCGGGTACCGGCAGCTGGCTGCCAGTGATTCCATGCTGGGGACATTATACCTCATTCCCACAGATTTGCGAGCATAAAATCCGCCTACACACACAAAATCCGCAGCACTTCCCCCTCCATTAAGCGGGGGAAGGCAGCGGAATACTCCTAAGAAGAGCTTGCGGGACTCAGCAGCCGTAGCAGGCAGCACTACCCAATTGCTCCTCTATACGCAGCAGCTGGTTATACTTAGCCATACGATCCGCGCGGGAAAGAGAGCCGGTCTTAATCTGCCCGGCATTAGTAGCCACGGCCAAATCAGCAATGAAGGAATCTTCCGTTTCACCGCTGCGGTGGGAAATCACCGCAGTGTAGGCATGCGTTGTGGCCAAGCGAACAGCCTCGAACGTTTCGCTCAAAGACCCAATCTGGTTCAGCTTTACCAGAATGGAATTAGCAACACCACGCTCAATCCCCTTACGCAGGAAATCCACATTCGTCACAAAGAGATCATCCCCTACCAACTGGCAGCGGTCTCCGATGGTTTCCGTCAGGAGCTTCCAGCCCTCCCAATCATTTTCTGCACAGCCGTCCTCAATCGAGATAATGGGGTAACGCTCCAGCAGCTCCCGGTAATAAGCCGTCAACTCACCCGCTGTCAGCTTATCTCCCGTACTCTTGCGGAACACATACAACCCGCTTTCGGCATCGTAGAATTCGGAACTGGCCACATCCAACGCCAAGGATACCTCCCTGCCCGGCTCATACCCGGCTCGGCAAATTGCCGTCATGATGGCATCCAGAGCCGCATTCGCACTCTTCAGGGCCGGAGCATAGCCTCCCTCATCCCCCACTGCGGTGCTCAAACCCATCTCCCGCAGCACTCCGGCCAATGAGTGGAACACCTCCGCACCACAGCGCAAAGCCTCGCGAAAGGAGGGTAAACCATTCGGAATAATCATAAACTCTTGAAAATCAATCGGAGCATCCGAATGAGCACCGGCATTCAGAACGTTCATCATCGGCACAGGCAGAATATGAGCATTCGGTCCGCCCAAATAGCGATACAAAGGCTGTTGCACAGCAGCGGCAGCGGCCCGTGCTGTGGCCAATGATACAGCCAATATCGCATTTGCCCCCACGCGGGACTTGTTTGCCGTACCATCCACCTCACGCATACGGGCATCCACCTGTATTTGCTCCAAGGCATCCATGCCGAGCAGTGCGGCGCCCAATTCAGTATTCGCATACTGCACGGCTTGGCTTACGCCCTTCCCGCAGTAGCGGCTCTTGTCACCATCTCTCAACTCGCAGGCCTCGTGTTCCCCGGTGGAGGCGCCACTGGGTACCGAAGCACGCCCGCAAGCGCCCCCGGCAAGTTGAACCTCTGCTTCCACGGTAGGATTCCCGCGAGAATCCAACACCTCCCGTGCCCATACGTTTTCTATTCTTGTCTTCATCATTGTTAGTCTTATCTAATTATCTGACGCGAGATTACCACAAAGGAAGAGAATATGCAAGCACTTTTGTTCGATTTGTCTAACTTTTTAGGAAATTTTCTTACCGAACAATTGAAGGCATAGAAGGATATTGACAATACAGAGCAGCTTCGATACCATGAGTACGCACGAAAACATAACCCATTTGCGTATGAGCCGCCACCTTCTGATAACAGCCATCATGGCCACCCTTCCGACACTTGCCGACATTAGCCTTCCCGGAGGAAGCAGCAGTAACATACCGGCATCCACTGTTCAGGAGGCAGAGCCGTACATTCAGTTGGGAAAAGACATCATACAAGCCGTAAAGGAGCTTACGGAAATACTTAACGGCGTAAAAGACACCACCACGGCAGATGCCGCAGCTCCGGCAGTACACAAGCTCACCCTCCGCATGCGGGAACTGCAGGCACAGGCAGAAGCCATGCCCGCAACCGATGCCGGAGTGGAAGCTCTTGTGAGCCGCAGTCTGAATGTGGCAGAAGCCCAAAACACCATCAGCGGTTTCATGCAGGTTATCATTCGCATTTCCATGGCAAATGCATACAATTCGGAGGCACTCATAACCGCATTGGAACCCTTAATGGGAGCCATGCCGCAAGCAGAACAATGAATACCATGCTCCGCCGCCTTGTACCAAGCCTAGCAGCCGGGGTTCTACTTCTTATCGGCACTTTTGCCCATGCCGATACAGAGGAACAAATGGCTCGTTTCCGGCAGTTTGCAGCAAGGGAAACACTAGTGTGCTATGAACAAATGGCATCCCTGCTCCATAAGGTACACGATAAAAAGGATGCCGATGCCGCCGCCTTACCGCTAAAACGACAGCAGAGGCTTTTACAAGCCATCAGCCTCATGGCAGACAACATACCGGAAGGCAACCGCCCCTTATCGGAGCAGCACCTCTATAAATTAGAAAAAGCCATGAATGAGGTGCGTATGTCCGCCGCTAGAGTACTGCGGGAAAACTGCTATGGCTCCGAGCGCCTGGGCAAAGCTATACGCAGCATGGCCTCAGCCTTCAGTTTCTAGGGAAAATACGTCTAACCGGCGGGCTGGGGCTCCTGAGCAGCGGGCGATGCCTGCTCTGCCGGTTCCGGCTTTGCCAGCAAATCCTGCACTGTACAGAACTGAGCGCCCTCGCCCAAACCGCCCATTTCATTAAGAAGCTGCTGCACCTTCTGATTCATCAATTCGTAATTGATGGGGCCCTTCTCCGCCTCTGCCGTACCGGGGAAAATAAGGTAGCTAACCCCCAGGTGAGATACCGGGCGAGCATAAGGCGTAGCCTTGGGATTCACTAATCGCGCCAAGCGGAGGGAAGCCTCCCCCGTCTTAAAACGCGGACCATAATCCCCCACAATAGCCGGGAAAACCCTGTTCCCCACAATAACGGCTACATAATCCCCCAACTGAGGACGAAAATCCTCTTTATCCCCTGATTTGAAGGTAAGAGGAATCACCACGAAAGGATCATACTCCGCTAAAAGAAAACTATATTTCTTGAGATCATGCACCACATTGCGCGCATGGCGCAGTGCCTCTGCCGCCTTGGGGTCCTTCTTTAATTTTTCCACCTTTTGCTGCCAGTGCGGGAGCAATGGATTAGGAGAATCTCCCAGTTTTTTCCATCGGTAGGATGTACTGGGCTGGTAGTAGTCACTATTCTTCACCTTTTCCGGCATATCCGGCAAGCGGTCACCATCGGAGCCATCACTCACCACATCCATATCGGCCTGCAACCATACCAACTTTCGACCGGAAGAGGGAGCCTCTATCTCCAGCACCGTATCCGTATCGTAGAAATTATGTCTATCCAGAATCCGAGCCAGCGTGGCAGCATTATGGCGCACCCTATTCTGCTTATGAAGGTAAAGCGCGTGGTACCACTGGGACACATGCGCCGTCTGCATCAACTCATTGTAAGAGCGCAGCACCTCCGGCAGCTGAGGATTAGCGTGCAGCAACTCCTCCCCGCGGGCCGCTTGCGGCAGCATCAGCTCCAAAGAAACATCCAGCCGATAAGCCTCCTTCAGCTTACGATCCCGAGAGGCCGTCGTACCGGGATTAAAATGCACCGCACTGGAAAGATTCACCCCGCGATCCACACTGTTAAAGTGCGTATAACGCCCCGGTTCCACCTTTTCCGGAAGAGCCGGCGGAAACGGAGGAAGCTGAATCTCCGGCATCCGGAAAACAGCCTCTGTATTCCATGGGCGCGACACCGGTTCCGGCTCCGAAGGCGGAAGCTGAACCTTTTTTTCCACATAAACCGTTTTTACTTTCTCCTGCGGCACCTCCGGGCGGAAAGCTCGCACCAAAGCCGCCGGATAAGGCGTATACAAAGAGCCGGCAGCCAGCACAAAAGCACCCAGCATCCCCAGCCGGAACCACGTGAACCCGGAAACTTGCTTTCGCTTAGCCGCTCTCATTGTTCTACCTCCTGAATAGCAGATACCCTCCGTGGGCGCCGCCCCATAATCCACCGCAGCACAAGCAGCGGCACATTCCTCACTATAAATGCCGCCGCGCGAATTCGCAATGAAGGATAATATCTGGGACAATGGCGCTGCAAGGCCCTTAAAGCGCCCTCCACCACAGTGGAAACGGGCGTATAAAACCACTTCTTAAATGGGGAATAACCATTAGTACGCCCTTTACGGCGCGCCACATCCCCAAACCCCGTATGCACAGGACCGGGGCACACCGCCACCACAGGCACGCCGGCAGAACGCAACTCCAAGCGCAGCGCCTCCGAAAACGAAGCCACAAAAGCCTTACTTGCGGCATACACCGCAAAATCCGGGATAAATAAATCCGCAGCTAAAGAGGCTATATTAATCATACCGCCCCCCTGCGCCACCATGCGCGGCACCAAGGCACGCGCCAGTTCCGCCACTGCCACCACATTAACCTGAAGCATCTGGTGATTGCGCTCCGGCGCACTCTCCGCATACTCCCCATAATCCCCCAAGCCGGCATTATTGACCAACAAAAGAGAACCGACAGAAAGCTCTTGCAGAGACTCCACCAAAGCGGCACGCTGCCCCCCATCCGCCAAATCACAAACATGCACGGAAACCTCCAGCCCGGGATGGGCTGCCAAAAGCTCTCGCCGCAAATCCTCCAGCACAGCACCCCGACGCGCCACCAATACTAAGTGAGCGCAAGCCCCCGCCAAACGGCGGGCAAAAGCCATACCGAAACCGGAAGAAGCACCTGTAATAATAGCGTGTTGGTACATCACTCGCGGCATATTAACATGCAGGCTTCACCGAGGCAAGCGAAAATCACACCCAGCGCCGCAACTCCAGAGCATTAGCCGCAGCAGCCACCTGAGCCTTATGCTTGCTGTTTCCCTCCGCACAGCCTAACACGCGCTCACACCAAAACACCCGCGCACGGAAGGGGCCGGCCGGCTTTTCGGCATCCACAGGCTCCACCTCATAGCTGGGGCCCTGCCCGTTTATAGCCTGCAATAGCTCCAAAAGCCTCCCCTTATAATTAACTGCCAACATTCCCGGAGCGTTCTCCAAACTCTCCTCCAGCAAGCGAAGGGATACTTTCCGTGCAGCATTGTAGTTAGAATCCATCATAACGGCACCAATGACACTCTCGAAAGTATTGGCCAAAATAGATAAAGTCTCGCGCCCGCCATTGGCGGCTAACTGTTCGCTAAGGTCCAATTGCTCCCCCCAACCATATTTACGGCAAAGAGTAGCCAAATGCTCTCGGCTTACCACAGCAGAACGCATCTTAGTAAGCTCCCCCTCATCCGCCTTAGGAAAGCGGGTAAAAAGTTCCCGGCTCACCACCAGTTCCAATACGGCATCTCCAAGGAACTCCAAACGCTCATATGCCAAATTCGTGCTCCGCTTCTGATCCACACTGGGATGAGTAAGAGCTTGCCGCAGCCATGCTTCATCCGTAAAAACATATCCCAGAGATTCTTCCACCACCTCGCGTTGCATGGCGGCATTTTAGCATAAACACCCCCGGCATGGCGAGAGCAAACTACGCCACAATCGGCATTCATCGCGAAACGTATTTTATTCCGCTTGACGCCACAGCAGCGCATCTGCTAGTATTCCACATACAATGAGCATGGTGCCACCAGAGGGGGAAGAAGATAAACGCTATCTGCAAGAGCAGATTATCACCTATCTGGGGAATAAAAGAAAACTGCTGGGCTTCATCGAGCATTGCGTACAAAAAGTACGCAGACGATTGGGAGGGCGTAAAATAAGCACCCTCGATGCCTTCTCCGGCTCCGGGATTGTATCCCGCTACCTTAAACAACACGCGCACACACTCTATGCCAATGATTTGGAGGACTATGCACGAGTACTCAATACATGCTACCTTGCCAACATCTCCGATACAAAAAGTCTGGAACTCGAAAAGCAACACCGGCAACTCTTGAGAGCAATTGAGCAAAAATGGGCACCAGGATTCATTACAGAATTGTATGCTCCGGCAGATGACACGGACATTCAAGCCGGAGAAAGAGCCTTCTACACCCGCCGTAATGCGATTTATTTGGACACCGCACGCCGCTGCATCGGGGAAATGCCGCAAGCATTACAACCCTTTTTCCTTGCTCCGCTACTATACAAAGCCTCAGTACACACCAACACCTCCGGTGTTTTCAAAGGCTTTTATAAAAACGAAGGAGGAATCGGCCAATTCGGGGGGCGCGGTCGGCACGCTCTGGAGCGCATTCTGGCCCCCATTCAACTCCCACGCCCCCTTTTTTCACGCTTTGAATGCGAGCTACACCTCCTGCAAGGCGATGCCGCCACTGTGGCAGCCACCCTTCCGGAACTGGACCTAGCCTATTTAGACCCACCGTATAACCAACATCCCTATGGTGCCAACTACTTTATGCTGAATCTTCTGACAAACTACAAACGGCCGGAACATATCTCCCGGGTATCCGGAATACCGGCCGCATGGAAACGTTCGGACTTCAACAAGCGCACCGCTGCCCACCAAGCACTGGAGGAATTGCTGACCTGTATCCCTGCACGCTTTTGCCTTATCTCCTATAATTCGGAGGGCTTTATCACCCCAAAGGAAATGCACGAGCTACTCACTCCCCATGGGCATGTACAAACCATGGAAACGGATTATGCCGTTTTCCGGGGGAGCCGCAACCTCAACGCCCGCCCCTTGCAGGTGAAGGAATACCTCTTCCTTTTGGAAAGGAACTGAACAGACGCCGCCCCCCTCAGTAGCGACCACGGTGGGGCTTCAAATCGCGCAGATGCTCTTCCCTGTCCTGCCGATTGCGAAGCACGTGCCGCTTTTCCCGTCGGTTCACCCGCTCCAATGTCATCTGGCGCTTCTCATTACGGCGTTCCAACTCTGCAATCTCCGCATCAAGATTCAGAAAATGCTCATACCGTTCCTGCGAAAGGCTCCCGGATTCCAGTGCGGTCCGAATAGCACAGCCGGCATCCTTACGGTGGGAACAATCCGCAAATCGGCAGTGGGATTCCAGCTCAGTCAAATCGGCAAATTGAGCCCGCAAACTGGCAGCATCCGTCCACATATGAATCTCCCGCATCCCGGGATTATCAATCAAAACCCCGCCTCCCGGCAACACGACCAACTCACGAGCCACCGTCGTATGGCGTCCCTTACCCGTCACCGCATTCACATCTCCGGTCTCCAGCCACTCATCCCCCAGCAGAGAATTCACAAAAGTACTCTTTCCCACACCGGAGGACCCCACAACAGTAATCGTTCTACCCTTGGGAACACGGCGTAAATAAGCAGGATACCCCTTGCGCCAACGTGCCACAATGGGGTATACCTCCACCTCTCCCAAGGCTGCAATCTCCCGGCAGACTTCCTCCATAAGCTCCGGAGGGGCAGTATCCGCCTTATTCACCAATACCACAGGCTTCGCCCCGCATTTACGGATAAGCGTCAGGTAGCGCTCAATACGTCGGATATTGTAATCCCCCTCCGCATCGGTAATCAGCACCACCATATCCACATTTGTTCCAATTACCTGCTCCGCGCAGCTACGACCGGGAGCCTTGCGGGAAAAGCGATTACGCCGAGGCAGGAGAGCACGAATCACCGGCAAATCCTTCCCCTGCCCGGGATCCACGGCCACCCAATCTCCCACAGTGGGCAAATCCGCATCCGAAACAGCCTCATGCCACACCTTTCCGGAAAGCACCACCTCGTGGTCCCCCTTTCCTTTAGCAATAACGGTAAAATTGATTTTCGTCTCGCGGATAATGCGGGCGGGATACCATTCCGGGTGTTCCAGCGCCTGCATAGCCTCCGCCAAATCGGCATTCCAGCCGAGCATTTCCATCGTTACCTTCATACGCGAGGCAAAAGATTAGCTGCGTGTTCCACAATGTGAAGAGCAATATGCTCCTTTGTATCCTTCGGCAGTGCCTCCTCCCGATTCGGGAAGACAAGCAGCACCTCATTCTCCCGAGAATCAAACCCTATATCGGAGCGAGACACATCATTAGCCACCACCATATCGCACTGCTTACGCTGCAACTTCTCGCGTGCATAGGCCAAGACGTTCTGCGTCTCGGCGGCAAAGCCCACCAGCACCCCGCGAAAGCCGAACACATCCCGCATACTGCCGAGAATATCCGGCGTTTTTTCCAGCTCCAGCACCATACGCTCGGCACCCTTCTTCATCTTCTGCTCTGCACACACCACGGGACGATAATCCGCCACCGCTGCACAAAGGACAGCCACATCCACCCCCGGCAGCATATCCCGCACAGCCTCGTACATCTGTTGCGCCGTCTCCACCGGAATAAAATCCACCCCGGGGGGAACATCCAACACCGTAGGCCCGGAAATCAGAATCACCTCATGTCCCTCGTGCCGAGCAGCTCCCGCCAAAGCATAGCCCATACGCCCCGAGGAACGATTCGTAAGATAACGCACGGGGTCCAAAGGCTCCCGAGTGGGACCGGCAGTAACGAGGAACTTCATATCGGGGGCTAATCTAGCACATTTTCTTACGGAAGGAAAGCCTGAATACCCGGGCACATCCTCAATGCGTACAATCCTCAAAACCATGCGCCCGGAAAATAGCACGGAATCGCTCCGTCTCCGCCTGTTCCGGCGGTTCCACTGTCTCCAAACGATATTCCAAACCCAGCTCCTGCCACTTATAACGCCCCATTTGGTGGAACGGCAGCACATCCACCCGCTGCACATTCCCAAGCCCCCGTGCATACTCCGCCAGTGCTTCCACCGCTTCCGGCACATCCGTCCACCCCGGCACCAGCACATAACGAAGCCAAATAGGTTTACCCATAGCGGCCAACCGCTCTGCAAAATCCAGAGTAGGCTGCAAAGGCTTCCCCGTAAGCCGCAGGTATACCTCCGGATTCCACGCCTTAATATCCAGCAGCACCAAATCCGTATCGGCCAGCATTGCAGCATCTGCATTCTGCCCCAAATGCCCGGACGTATCCAAACAAGTATGCAGCCCCAGCTCCTTGCATCCGCGCAAGAGTGCCCGGGTGAAATCCGGCTGGAATAGCGGGTCCCCACCGCTAATCGTCACACCTCCTCCCGCAGCCTTAAGAAAAGCCGCATAGCGTCCTATCTCCTCCAGCATATCATCCGCCGCACGTTCCTTCCCTTGCCGCTTATACGAAGTATCCGGATTATGGCAATATAAGCAGCGCAAACTGCACCCGGCCAGAAACACAATAAAACGAATCCCCGGCCCGTCAACCGTGCCGCAAGATTCCACAGAATGCACCAAACCTGTTGTAGAAGATAGTATCATTTGCCCACCGCCATACTAGCATAAATCCCCTCCCAAGCCAAGCAAATTGCATCATTTGCAAGCCCCCTGCCAAGGATGAACGAAAATCCACACAGCGGCGAATTCATTACGCAATTTACACTTGAATCCACGCAGAGAAGCCTCTAGAATGGCCACTCACATCATTATGAAACCCACCACCAACATCAATACCGGTCTGACAAGTGCCGAAGTGGAAGCCAGCAGAAAAAAACATGGCAGCAACCAAATGACACCGCCCAGCCGGGACCCCTGGTGGATAGAACTAGCTCGCAAATTTGCGGACCCGCTCATCGTCATCCTCATTGCTGCAGCCATCATCTCCTTCATCCCCGTGCTTATCTCCCCCGGGGAGCATAGCTGCATCGAGAGTATCGGCATCATGTGCGCCGTACTACTGGCCACCACGGTGGGATTCGTGAACGAATACCGAGCCAATAAGGAATTCGATATTCTTAACAAAGTGAACGATGTAACACCCGTGCGTGTTCTCCGCGATGGTAAGCACACCATGGTACCAAAAAACGAGCTGGTGGTGGGCGACATCGTTACACTGGAAACAGGGGTTGAAGTCCCGGCGGATGGCATCGTGCTGGAATCCGTATCCCTCCGTATCAACCAATCCTCCCTCACGGGCGAATCAGAACCCGTACTCAAAACCCCGGAGGAAGAGGAAGAAACCCTCCCCGGAGCCTATCCTCGCAACATTGTACTTCGCAGCACATTGGTAACGGATGGGCACGGCATCATCTGCATTACCAAGGTAGGGGATGCCACCGAAATCGGCAAAGTGGCAGAAGAAGCCACCAAAGAAACCGGAGCAAAATCCCCCCTGAACCTCCAGTTGGAAAGCCTTTCCCAGGCCATTAACGTGCTGGGCACCACTATTGCACTTCTGCTCTTTGCCTCCCTCGTGGCACACGATGCCCTGCTGGGGCGCTTCGTTCTCAGTAATGCACAGTGGGGATTCTTTGGTGTTCTGATTATGGGCATTGCCGCTGCTACGCTCAAAATTTGGTACCCTGTATTGAGGGATTTGCTGGGCTATGCCCGCCTCCGCATTCCCTCTCCGGCGTGGGTAAAACAAAGCGGTTTTTCCCCGTGGGTGAAGAGCATCATCACCGGAGCCATTCTTTTCGGCATAGGATTGGCATGTCTCATCGCTACCGGCACACTCGCGGCAGCCCCCTCCGCATGGATGCCCCAAACAGCGGCAGATAAGATTCTTACCTACTTCATGATTGCCATTACCCTCATCGTTGTTTCCGTCCCGGAAGGTCTGCCGATGAGTGTCACCCTCAGTTTGGCATACAGCATGCGTAAAATGGCCAAGCAGAACAACCTTGTTCGCGAAATGGATGCCTGCGAAACCATCGGAGCCGCCACCGTGGTATGCTCCGATAAAACCGGCACCCTCACCATGAACCTGATGACAGTACGCGAAGCACACTTCCCGGGTCTGGAAACAGAAGGCGCAAACGCCCCCATCTTCCCCCTTCTTGCGGAAGCGGTTGCGGCAAACTCCACCGCCGATTTGGATGAGAACGGAAAAGTGCTTGGCAATGTAACAGAGGGTGCCATGCTTATGTACCTTCGAGACCAGAAAACCTCCTACGCCTTGGCTCGCAACAGCTTCGGCATGATTACCCAGCTACCCTTCCACACACAGAACAAGTTCATGGCCACCTGCGGCACCTCCGCCGTATTGGAGGGTAAAAAAGTCATCTACCTCAAAGGAGCCCCGGAGGTCGTACTCTCCAAATGCACCGCGGCTTACGGCGAAGAGCTTACGGAGGAAACCCGGGAAGCCGTCCTCAACATCATCCGTACAGCCCAGCGCAAAGCCATGCGCGTACTGGGATTAGCCTACCGCGAAGGCAGTGCCGACACCCCGGAGAATCTCAAGGAAGCCTGCACCGGGCTCACTTGGCTGGGTTGCTTTGTGATTCAGGACCCCGTACGCCCGGATGTACCCGCAGCCGTGGCCTCTTGCCACAAAGCCGGCGTAGGCATCAAAATCGTCACCGGCGATAACTTTGAAACCGCCTGCCAAATCGGGCGGGAAATCGGTCTTCTGCCGGAGGGAGAACTCCCGCAAGGTGCCGTACTCACGGGCGACCAATTCGCCCAGCTTACAGAGCAGCAACTGCTGGACGGCGTGAATGACCTCCGCGTACTTTCCCGCGCCAAACCCATGGATAAGCTCCGCTTGGTCAATGCCCTGCAAGAACGCGGCCATGTAGTTGCCGTAACCGGGGACGGCACGAACGATGCCCCGGCACTCAACCATGCGGATGTGGGACTTTCCATGGGCATCACGGGTACTTCCGTAGCCAAGGAAGCCTCCGATATCATCCTGCTGGACGATTCCTTTGCCAGCATCATCCGCGCCATTAAATGGGGACGTTCCCTGTACCGCAACATTCAAAAATTCATCGTATTCCAGCTTACGGTGAACGTAGCGGCATGCGGCATTGCCGCGCTGGGGCCCTTCATCGGTTGCGAACTTCCGCTCACCGTCACCCAAATGCTGTGGGTCAACCTCATTATGGATACCTTTGCCGCCTTGGCACTGGCCTCAGAGCCCCCCAGCGATGATGTGATGGAGCAGGCACCGCGCAACAAATTTGCCTTCATCATCACCCCGGCCATGTGGCGGTGGATTCTGGGGCTTGGGCTTAGCTTCATCGTAGCCCTGGTACTTTACGTCAAGAGCATGCCCAGTCAGGAAATCGCCCCGGAAGCCTTCCGGCACTCCGTCACCATGCTCTTCACCGGCTTTGTCATGCTGCAATTCTGGAACCTCTTCAACGCCAGAGTATATGGCACCTGCAAGAGTTTCCTGAGCGGCATCTTTGCAAACCGTTCCTTCTTAGCCATTCTGCTTATCATTTTGGCCGGGCAAGTTCTTGCAGTGGAATTTGGCGGCGGCGTATTCCGCACCGTGCCCCTCAGCCTGAGCGAGTGGTTATTGATTGCCGCCGCCACCTGCCCGGTACTCATCATCGGGGAGCTTGTACGCCTCATAGGCCGCATACGCAGCAAGCAGCAGGCATAAAAGCCACCTTTTGCCATCCTCGCTTCCCGGCGTCCGCCAGTCCCCGGCGGACGCCTCTTTTTTCCCGCCCCTCGGCAGATTGAACAACACAAGGGCGATATGTGTCAACAGCCAAGGAACAACTTGAAAAAAGCACCCCCCCGTGCTACACTCCGGGGCATACCGCTCGACCATGAACACACAGGAACTCAATGAACAAATCGCGCTGAAATCTGCCTGGGTCAGTGCCGTCAAACAAGAAATGGCCAAGGTCGTCGTCGGCCAGCAAAAACTGGTTAACCGCCTCATCCTGAGCTTGCTTTGCAAAGGTCATGTTCTACTGGAAGGCGTACCCGGCCTGGCCAAGACCCTTTCCGTAAAAGCCTTGGCAGGCACCATGCAAGCAGCCTTTTCCCGCATTCAATTCACCCCGGACCTCCTGCCCGCAGACCTGCTGGGCACCATGATATACAACCCGGAGGAACGTGCCTTTACAGCCAAGAAAGGTCCCGTGTTTGCAAACCTCATATTGGCGGACGAAATTAACCGAGCCCCGGCCAAGGTGCAAAGCGCCCTGCTGGAAGCCATGCAGGAACGCCAAGTAACCCTTGGGGAACACAGCTATCCCCTGCCCAGCCCCTTCTTGGTACTGGCCACACAAAACCCCATCGAGCAGGAAGGCACCTACCAGCTCCCCGAAGCCCAGCTGGACCGCTTCCTCTTCAAAGTCATGGTGGATTACCCCACCCGGGACGAGGAATTAAAAGTGCTGGAAATGATGAGCAGCACCGCCGCACAGCCACACACACAGCCCGTAGTCTCCGTGCAGGAGATAGAGGAATCCCGTGCGCTCATGAATCAAATCTTCATCGATCCGGCCGTGCAGCGCTACATTGTGGATTTGGTACGCGCCACCCGCCGGCCGGAAAAAGTGGATTCCCGCTTGGAAGGCATGGTGCGAGCCGGGGCCTCCCCCCGCGCCACAATTAACATCGCACTGGCATCCAAAGCCTTGGCCTTCTGCCGCCAGCGCGGCTATGTAACCCCGCAGGACGTAAAGGATTTGGCGCACGACATCCTCCGCCACCGCATCCTCCTTTCCTACGAAGCCGAAGCCGCCAACAAAACCGCCGATAATATCATCGACAGCATCCTCTCCAAGGTACCCGTGCCGTAAAAACAGCCGGCTTTCTCCCATGGATAAAACGCAGGAAATTATGGAAAAAGTGCGCCGCATTGAATTGCAGGCGCGCCGCCTTTCCACGGCCACCTTTGCCGGCCAATACCGCTCCGGCTTTCGTGGTCAGGGGCTGGATTTCGATGATTTCCGGGAATACCGCCCCGGGGACGACCCCCGCTTCATCGATTGGAAAGTAACAGCCCGCACCGGCACCCCCTACGTTAAAACCTTCCACGAAGAGCGCGAACAAGTACTATTGCTGGCAGTGGATACCAGCGGCTCCATGGACTACGCCGGAGAACAAAGCCCGGATACCAAGCGCGAATACGCCGCCCGCATTGCGGCCGTACTCTCATACAGCGCAGCCATTAACGGGGACAAAGTGGGACTGCTTCTCTTCGGGCAGCAACCGCACTTCTATCTGCCCCCGGCCAAAGGCGTACGCCAAAGCCAGCGCATCGTGCGCGAAATCCTTACCGCCCCAAGCCATGGGCGGGATGACAGCGTGGAAACCGTGGCCGCAGAAATCCTACGCACTCAGCGCAAGCGCGCCATGGTTTTCCTCATCAGCGATTTTCTCACCGCACCCGATAAGAAAGCCATTGGCGGGCTCAACTTCCGCCACGAGCTAATCCCCGTACGCATCTGCGACCCCTTAGAACTGGAACTGCCGGAGGCCGGCTGCATCTCCTTCCGGGACCCGGAAACGCAAGAACTACTCGTGGGAGACCTTGCAGATTCCGCCTTACGCACCCACCACACCCAAGCCGTGCAAGCACACCGTACCGAATGGGAGCGCGTATTCACCCAGCTGGGCATCGATTTTCTGGACCTCCGCACCACGGAGGACTACATCCCCGCCCTGCGCCGCATGTTCAACCGCCGCAGCCGTCTCTTTGCCCACTAAAGCACCATGCAGGAAAGCTCCATACTTCAGGCCATCCCCGAACTTGCGCCGGACATTCCGGCCGAGCAATTTGCCGGAGCGTCCCTATGGCTCATTCTTTCAGTAGCGGGGGGCATCCTCGTCCTCCTGTTGGCGGGCGGATATCTCTGGTGGAGGCGCCGCGCCCGCACCGCACCGCAAGCAGTCAGCACCCCCCTGCAAGAAGCCCTGCGGGAGCTGGATGCAATCGATGCGGACCTCCCCGCCATGCGGGAATGCTCCCTGCGTATCTCCTTCATCCTGCGCCAATATCTGGCCGGGCAAGTGCAGGATACCGCCCTCTACGAAACGCACGAAGAGTTTAGCCAGCGTATGGATTCCCTTGCCCACCTGCCCCAAAGCTGCCAAAACGACACCCGCAGCCTCTTGGAGCATCTGGCAGAGTTCAAATACGCCGGAGAAACCGCGCGGGATGTTATGCGCGCCCACACCTTAGTGGAAACCGCCAAGGAGCTGGTAAGCCGCATCGCGGCAGAACGCCAAAAAGAAGAAGAACGAGCAAGAAAGGAGAATGCCGCCTAATGCACCTGCTTGCCACAACTGCACCGGAAGCCACCCGGGAATTCCTCTTTGCAGAACCGGCCTGGCTCTGGGGACTGCTCCTCCTCCTGCCTCTCTTACTGCTGCGCCGCCGCAGCGGCAGCACAGCCCACTTGGTGCACCCCACCATCCGCTTTGCCCGGGCGTACATGCAGCGCCCGGCTCGCCTTGCCGGAAAAATAGGCCCCATACTTCTTAGCCTTGCCACCGCCTGCACCCTGCTGGCTCTCGCCCGTCCCCAATGGAAAAACCGCCACACGGAGCAAACCGTCAGCGGTATCGACATCATGATCGCCTGCGACCTCTCCGGCTCCATGAACCAGCGCGATATGCTCTTCCGCACCACGGACGAAGCCGGCCGACAACGCCGCGTAGCGGTGGATCGCCTCACCGCCGCCAAAGTCGTCATGGGAGAATTCATCTCCGGCAGACCGAACGACCGCATCGGACTCGTGGCCTTTGCCGGCAAAGCAAAACTGTGCAGCCCCCTCACGCTGGATCACGGCATTGTGAACTACATCATCGGGCAATTTTACTTAGCCTCCTCGGATGGTTTTTACACCACCCGCCCCGGCTACATCGAAGAAGATGGCACCGCCATCGGCACAGCCATTGCCTCCGCCGCCACCCGATTGAATGAGCGCAAAGAAACCAAATCCAAAGTCATCATTCTCGTCACGGACGGCATGAGCAACAAAGGCAGCATATCCCCCGTGGAAGCCGCTCAACTCGCCGCAGAAATGGGCATCAAAATTTTCCCCATCGCCATTGGCAAGGATGAGCGCATCTCCCGCTACACCTCCGATGTCGATACCTTCGATGAAAAAACACTGCGGGAAATTGCCCGCATTACCGGGGGACAATTCTACCGAGCCAGCAGCGGCGCCCGCCTCAAAAAAGCCTTTGAGAGCATCGACCGCCTCGAAAAGACGGACGCCACCAAACGCACCCTCATCAGCTACGATGAACTCTTTCCCTACCCGCTGGCCGCAGCCATCCTTCTGCTGAGTGCCGGAATCGCCTTAAACTTTGCCCGCCCGCGCCCGGCCCCCTGATTTTAACCTTCCTCCCCCCCTAAGCGTATGAGCTTTATGTATCCGCATGTACTCTGGCTTCTCCTGCTGCCCGCACTGCTGGGAGCCGCAGTACTGTACACCCTGCGCCGGGCAAATACGGGCTGGCAGCGGCTCATCTCCGCTTCCCACCCGGAGCTGGTACAAAAAAGCCCCTTCTGGCGCCGCCTGCTTTCCGCCATGGCGGCACTGCTGGCACTGGTATTCCTCATCATCGCCACAGCCCGCCCCATCAACGGTTTTAGGGAAGGTGGCGCCACCACCAGCGGCAGAAACCTCATCATCGCGCTGGATATCTCCCGCTCCATGGAAACCACGGATGTAATTCCCTCCCGGTTGGAAGAAGCCCGTGCCGCCGCATACGACCTCATCGATGCTCTCCCCGGGGATAAAATCGGCCTCATCGTCTTTTCCGGAGAAGCGGATCTCGTCGTCCCCCTCACCTACGACCACACCGCCCTGCGCGATGCCTTGGAACAAATTAACCGTGGCTGGGCCAGCATGGGCGGCACAAACTTCGGCATGGTTCTCCGCAAAGCCATGCAGGATTTCAAACGCAGCGCACCGGATGGCACCAATGCCCTCGTCATCCTCAGCGATGGCGAGGATACCGAAGAATCCACCCTTGCCATGGCGGAGGAAGCCAAACGCAGTAAACTCCTCGTCATCACCGTAGGCATCGGCACAGTAGCCGGGGGCCCCATCCCCGATGCCCGGGAAGAAAACGGCCTTTGGAAGGACGAAAACGGCAAACACGTCATCAGCAAACTCAACCCGGAAATCCTCCAAAACTTCGCTAAAGCCACCGGGGGAGACTGCTTCATCATGAACTCCCGGACAGACCTTGCCGCCTTCACCCGCCAAGCCGTCAGCAAAATAGACCGCCACGAAGAAAACTTCTCCATCAACAAAATCCCGAACGACCTCTTTGGCATCTTTGCCGGCACCGCCCTGCTCCTGCTGGTGCTGAGCATCCTCTGTGCCACGGAATGGCGCCGGGGCGCGGCACTGTTGCTCCTACTCTGCGCATACCTCTCCGTCCCGGCGGAAGCCGCCACCCCGGAAAACGCAGAGGCATACCGCCAAGGCATCCAAGAAAAGGACACCGGCAAAGCGCGCGATTTCCTCTCCCAAGCCCTTTTGGACGAAGATGCGGAGCTACAAGCCGCCGCCCTATACCAGCTGGGCAAACTCTCCGCCCATACCGCCTTCGCCCGGCTCAGGGAACTCTACACCCCACAGGCGGAGGACGAGGAGGAAACCACCTCCGCCCCCGCCACACAAGTATCCCCGGAGGCACTTCAACACATTGTGGATGAGCTGAAAAAATCACTCATACCCTTTCAGGACGCCCTCAACATTTCCCCCGCCACCCCCGGTGCCAGAGAAAACATCGAACGCATCCGCAAACTCATCAAAAAACTCGAAGAAGAAATCGAGAAACTGAAACAGCAGCAGCAGGACCAGCAAAACCAGCAGCAGCAGGACCAGCAAAACCAGCAGCAGCAGGACCAGCAAAACCAGCAGCAGCAGGACCAGCAAAACCAACAGCAGCAGGACCAGCAAAACCAACAGCAGCAGGACCAGCAAAACCAACAGCAGCAGGACCAGCAAAACCAACAGCAGCAGGACCAGCAAAACCA
>JAFXCP010000019.1 GCA_017521405.1 Akkermansia sp.
CGTACAGTCGGGATTTCCCCTCGAACTTCCTCTTCCACGGTTTGTTACCTCCCCGCAGTTGTTCTTCAGGTCTGGGATTCCGCATCATCGCGGCTCCGCGCGGACTTTCACCGCAGTGCGCATATCGCGTCGGTCGTACAGAGTAAAAAGCCCTTTCCGCCGATTTTGCGGAAAGGGCTTTCTGCACCCCGGAATGGGGAGAAGTGGGGGGGACTCAGAATTATTGCTTACCGGCAATACCCATGGTATAGCCATTAAACTCGCGGAAATTATAAAGCGGCTGCCCCTCCGGCACATCGTAGCCGATATTCTTGCGAATCGCCAGGAAATCCGCAATACCGGCCTCGTCCACCTGATTCAGCTTGCCACCGTGCATATCCGCAAAAAGCACCATCTTGCAATAAGCATCTGCATTCTCCATAAACCACTCCGCCTCCTCAATGTGGCGAGCACCGGTAATCACCCCGTGGTTCTCCATAAACACCACTGTACTCTGGCGGGAAGCCTTAGCCACGGCCTCCGCCGTCTCGGGAGAACCGGGTGTACCATAAGGTGCCAGCGGAATATGGCCCAAGAAGATATCCGCCTCCGGGTTAATCCCATTGGGCGGCACCATCCCGGCAAAGAGGAAGGCATTGCAGCAGGGAGGATGTGCATGAATGCACGCATTCACCCCCACCTCCTTCATCATCGCGATATGAGTTTTCACCTCACTCGTTGCGGGGCGGTAGCCACAAAGCTGCCCGGCATTCATATCCACCAGGCAAATATCGTCCACCGTCATAAAGCCTTTGGAGCAGAGCGTAGGGGAGCAAAGCACCAAATCCTTAGCCACGCGCACGGAGAGATTACCACCATTACCATCCACATACTCGCGCTGCCAGAGGCGGCGCCCCATATCCACCATACGCTCCTTAATCACGCGGATTTCGGGGCTATTGAAGAAAGCATCAATCTCCTCGCGCGTCTGGGGGTCATACTTTTCCCAAGGGAAAATGCGGTCCGGCAAAGCCGGTTTAATATACAAATCAGGATTAGCCATAAATAAAAACAGAATTAAGATTGAAGAGCGGCGTATGCAGCCCGCTGCACGCCGGGGTTAATTGTTGTGTACGAAATACCGAACGCCTCGCGGCAAGCCTCTGCGGAGGGGAACACGCCCGCCCCGGCAAAAGCATACATCGCCGCGCCCAGCACCGTACTCTCCGAAACATTGGAAATGCGGATGGGCAGCCCCAAGATGTCGGCACGCATCTGCGTCCACACCTTATTGCGGGCACCGCCGCCCACCAGCAGCAAATCTGCGGAGCGGAAACCGCCCACCTTCTCCAGCTTTTCCAAACGCTGCTTCAGGCGATAAGTGAGCGCCTCCATAGCTGCGCGGTAAATATGGGCACGCGTACGCCCCAGCACAAGGCCCTGAATACTTCCCGGCACAGCATCACTCGGCAGGAAATCGGGCACAAGGCGCACCCCCTCACAGCCGGGAGGAATCTGCTCCGCCTCTGCATCCATGGTATCGAAACTCTCGCCATGGTAGCAAGTAGCCTTCACCCACTCGATAATCCCGCTGGCGATCCACTGCAAACCGGGATTCAGCAAGCCCGCCTTGCTATCGTACTCCACCGTAGCCCCGGCGGCATAATCCTCCGCAGAAAGAGCCGCCTTCGGCGTGCGCAGCATCAGAATCTCCCATGTTCCGCTGGAAAGGAAAGGCTGGTTCTCCTGCACACCACTGCCAAACAAAGCGAACTGCGTATCGTGGCCGGTAGAAACCACCGGCACCCCCTGCGGCAGTCCCAGCAAAGCCGCCGCCTCGGCGGTGAGTCCGCCTATACGTTCTCCGGCATTCACCATGGGCGGGAAAAGCTCCCGGCGGATGCCGATGGCCTCCAAAATCTCCGCAGACCAATCCCCCGTGGCCAGCTCCGTCATTTGGGATGTACCGGCCATGGTGCGGTCCGTAGCCATCACCCCCGTGAGGCGGTGCGCCAGGATATTGGAAATAAAGAGCCAAGCGTGGGCCTGTTCCAGTAGTTCCGGGCGGTTCTCCTTCAGCCAAATCAGCTTATAAATCGTATTGAAGGCAAACTCACCCACCCCGGAGAGCGCATTCAGGCGGGACTGGGGAATATACTTTTCCACACGCTTCATCACCTCGGCCGTGCGGGGGCACTTCCAGGAAATCACAGGGTAAAGCAACTCTCCGTCCGCATTCACCGGCGCACCGTCCACCCCGAAAGTCGTAATCGTCACCGCCTTCACCTCGGCGGGCTCCACCCCGGGCAAAATCTCTCGGGAGCAAGCAGCCAGCTGGTTCAGAATACGCTCCGCATTCCACACATGGAACCCGGCATCTTCCTCTCCGGCATCAGTCGCATTCGGCTGGCTGGATTTTGCCACCAGCTGCCCCTTATCATCCACAAGAATAGCGCGCACATTCGTCGCGCCGCAATCCAAGCAAAGAACGTAAGCCATCTCAAAGAGAAAAGCAGGCAAGCTGCCGGAGCAACCCGGCAGCTTGCCCAAAGGGTGGGGAATTAGTACTTACCGTAAATCGGGCCGAAATTAGCGCAAGCGCGGAAATCAGCCCCCTCAGCATCCGCCGTGCCGAAGAGATTCCAAGCAGCGGGGCGGTACACCTTATCCTCCGGCACATTGTGGGCATACACCGGAATACGCAGCATGGAAGCCAGCGTAATCACATCGGCGCCGATGTGTCCATAAGTCCAGGCACCATGGTTAGCACCCATATTAGCCATTACGGAGTACACATCCGTAAAGGCACCCTTGCCCGTAAGGCGCGGGGCAAACCAAGTGGTGGGCCAACCCGGGTCCGTGCGCTGGTCCAGCTTATCATTTACCTCCTGCGGGAGGTCGCAGGTATAACCCTCGGCAATCACCAGCACGGGTCCCTGCCCCTTCACGAGATTCATACGAATCATCGTCACCGGCACGCCTCCCTTGGACACGAAGTGGAGGCTATAGCCACCGCCGCGGAAGTACTCACGGTTAGCGGGACACCATTCGGAAGCTCCCATCATCGCCTCAATATCGGCCTGCGTTGTCTCGCCGGTCTTCTTCATAATGGGCGTACCATCCTCCGCAGTGGAGTGCATATTGCCATCCAGAGCCGTGGAGCCGGAATTGATGAGGTGCATAATACCGTCCTTAGCCAAGCCTTCCATGGTGTATCCCGTCACACGCTTCACCGCATCGGGAGACCAGTAGGTACGGATATCAGAGAAGCAGGCGGCACGGCCGGTAAGCTGGTGCAGCAGCAGCATGCACACGCCATTCATGGCATCATTCTCCGTGGCAAAGGGAATCGATTCGCGCGGGCCGTTCCAGTCGAAGGTGCTATTGAGCAGGGATTCCGCCATATCGCCATTCGGGTAGTAATCCGTCCAGTGGCGCTGGCCCTGGAAACCACCGCAAATAGCATTAAAGCCCAGGCCTTCCTCCTCGCGGTCAATCGTCTTGAGGTAGGGATTCCCGTGCATCATATCGCGGAAAATAATCGTCATCAGGATGGACTCACGCAGCGTACGCTCCTTCTCCTCCGGGGAGAGAACCAAATCCGGGCGATTGCGATCCGGGCCAATCTTCACATACTTCTTAGCCCACTCCATAGCCAGCTCGAACTCGGCCTTATCGTAAATGCCCAAATCCATACGGCGGCGCACCTCCGTCATATCCACGGGCTGCACACGCATACCGAGGTAGCTTTCCCAGAAGGAATGGTCCAGAATCGAACCGGCAATGCCCATGGAGCAACCGCCGATGGAAAGATAGCCCTTACCACGGAGCGTAGCCACCGTAAGGCCGGCGCGGGCGAAGCGCAGAATCTTCTCCGCCACATCCTCGGGGATGGATGTATCATCGGCATCCTGCACATCGTGTCCGTAAATGGAGAAAGCAGGCACACCCTTCTGGGCATAGCCGGCCAGTGCGGCAGCCAGATACACAGCGCCGGGGCGCTCCGTACCATTAAAGCCCCAAATAGCCTTAGGCGTAGTGGCATCCGTCTCGAAAGTCTCCGTAATGTAGCACCAGCAGGGCGTCACAATCAGGGAGCAGCCCACATTATTCTCACGGAACTTCTGGTTAGCAGCGGCAGCTTCTGCCGGGCCACCAATCGTGGTGTCTGCAATAATGCATTTCACAGGCTGGCCATTGGCATGCGTCACATTCGCCTCAATCAGCGCAGCGGCAGCCTTAGCCATATTCATCGTCTGGTCCTCCAGAGACTCACGCACCCCCAAGCGGCGGCCGTCAATCGTCGGGCGGATTCCAATCGTCGGTAATGTATCGTACTTCATACGTTCTTATTCAGGTTAAACGGAAAGAAAATGTTTTAATTTAATCCTTGGTAACCAAGGGTTTGCGGAATATCAAGCTATACAGCAGCACCACGGCAAAGCAAATGGCAGGCACCACGAAAGACGCGCGCACCGCTTGGGAAGAAGTCATCAGATTCGAATCCCAAGTACCATCGAACCCGGCCGTAAGAGCCAGCAGGGCAGAATCCGTACTGCCGATAATTTCGGACATAAAAGGCGTAATGATAGCTCCGCCGAGAATGGCCATAATAAGACCGGCGGCACCCAGCTTTACCACCTTCGCATCCAGTCCGCCCAGAGCGATACCATAAATGGTGGGGAACATCAGGCTCATGCAGCCGGACATAGCCACTAAGCAAAGCACATTCGGCGTAAAGGGCAGACCACCCACGCTGAAGAGCACCGTGGAGGGCAAGTACATCACCCCGGCGCAGCAGGCAATAGCCGCCACGGCGAAAAGGCTCATCATCCCGGCGGGGTTAAACTTCTTCATGTAATAAGTAGCCACCCAGCGGCAGCCGATGAAGAGAATAATGGAAATCGTGTAATAGATAGCCCCTTCGGCCTTGGTAACACCCAGCTCCTTCTGGCAGTACACATTCAGCCAAGTCCAAGCGGCAATCTGCACGCCCACATAGAAGAACTGAGCCACCACGCCCACCCAATAGCGAGGAATGGACAGCAGCTTAAAGAGCATGGAGCGGTAGCTGTTCATCACAAGGAGATAAGCCACCGGGCCAAGCATCCCGTACAGAATCCAATGCACCTTATTCATATCCGGGAAGAGGAAATAGAGCGCCGTAAGCGGGCCCACGGCAAAGAGCGCCGCCACCGCCACACGCAAACCGCCCCCCTTGGCAGGTGCCGCCGGAGCTGCAGCCTGCGTCTCCGCAGAGGAATCAGAATTCTCCTCCATGCGCGTACGGAGGAAGAAGAGCCAAATCACGAAAGCCACCGCGCACAACCCCACATAAGGAGCGCACACCCAGAAAAGCTCATGGTTCACAATCTTATCCAGCTCCTCCGCCGGCATCGCACGGCGTTCCTCCGCCGTGGCCGGATTCAGGTTACTCAGAATCAACTGCTGAGCCAGCACAATACCCATCATCGAGCCCACAGGGTTAAAAGCCTGAGCAAAATTCAGGCGGCGCACCCCCGTGGCCTGCGGTCCCAGAGAAAGCACATAGGGGTTGCAAGTCGTCTCCAGCAGGGAGCAACCACTGGCCACCACAAAAATAGCAATAAAGTAAAGTTCAAAACTCTGCGTTGCACAAGCCGGGATATAGCAAAGCGCCCCGGCAATATAAATACCCAGCCCGATTAGCACACCCACCCGGTAGGAGAACTCCTCAATCAAAATAGAAGCAAAAATAGCCAGCACCGCATAGGCACCATAGAACGCCACTTGGATAAGACCGGCTTTTTCTTGCGGAATCGTAAAAATTTGCTGGAACGCCGGAACCAGATTATCCGTCATATTATTCAGTAACCCCCAGAGCGCAAAGCAGCTCACTAGCATAAAGAACACCGAGCGGAAACGGCGAGGCACAACGGGAGTAAGATTCTGTGCAGACTTGTTACTCATACTGTGGTGGAGTATAGCGCAACCTAGCATCAAGTCAACCTTAAAATACCATGGATACCACATTAACATGAGGCACCGCAGTCTGCGGCGAGCTAAACCTGCACCACAATGCGAGGAGTCACAATACAGCGACGGTAGTATCCGGGTGCCACATGAGTACGAGGCCACACAATACAATCATCCAGCACGCAGCCCTCCGGCACCACGGCATCCTGCCCCACCGTACAATCCTCCCCCAGCTCTGCCGCCGGGTGAATACGAGCCGTGGGATGCACCCGCTCCCGGGAGGAGAGCTCCAGCACCGTCTCCAGATAAGACTCCGGGGAACCCACCTCGTGCCACTGAGCCCAATCGCACACATAGCCCCCCACCTTACCTTGGCGCACCAGTTCCAGCCACACCGGCACCATGGAGAAGAGCTCCTCCGGCGGGAAAAGTTCTGCCACGGCAGTCTCCATCAGGTACACCCCGGCGAACTGGTATTCCCCCGCATCCACCCCCAGCGCATGGCGAATATCCGTCACCCGCCCGCTGGCCGCATCGTAGCCCACATTGCGCTTTCCGTCCACACTGCGAAGTGCCAGCGTCACCATATTTCCTTGGCGGCGGTGCAACTCCAGCATCTCCTGCACGGGAATATCCGCCAGAATATCCCCATTATGCACCAGCAGCGGCTCTTCGGAATGCTCTAGCAGCGGCAAAATCTTCTTCACCCCTCCGCCGGAATCCAGCGGCACCGCCTCCTCGCTAAAACGCACCGGGCAGCCCCTGTACTCCCCCTCCGGGAACGCGCGTTCCCACATGAGCGGCAAGCAAGAGATATTCACCCAAAAATCCCGAATACCGCAGCGGATGTAATGGTCCATCGTATGCTGAATAAGCGGTTTTTGGAACACCGGCATCAGCGGTTTCGGGAGAATATGCGTCAGCGGCGCCAGCCGCGTCCCCAGTCCTGCGCCAAGAATAAAAGCCTGCATAAGCGAGAAAGAAAGCAAGAAAGGTCCATTACCAAAGGTGCGGCAACTCCAGGCGGATAGCGCAAATCCCCATCACCAGATTCGCCACGGCATGCATCACCAGTGCCGGAGTAAGCCTACGGGTATACACCACCAGCCCATAAGTAAGCGAGCCATACACCAGCGCCCCGGCATAATCCACCGGGCGGTGTACCAGCATAAACGCCAGCGTTACCACCACATAAGCCGGCAGGCTCCCCTGCCCCAGCGGCACCTCCTCCGGGAAATCCCGGTTCACGCACCAGCGCATCAGATATCCGCGCCAGAAGAACTCCTCCACCAGCGGCACCACCAGCACCGCCCGCGCAAAACGGAACGCATACTCCGCATACACCGCTGCACTTCCCTCCCCGAAAACCCGCTCCGGTTCAAACCCGGCCTCCGCCGGAATCCACCCCAGCACATACGGCACCAGCCAGAACGCAATCCCCAGCGCGCCGGCAGCCGCCCCCAGCAGGCACGGCCGCCACGCCCAATCCCACTCCACCGCCCGGCGCACATGCCACAAATAAGCGGCACACACCAGCACCTGCAGCGGGTACAGCCACATCTCCGGGGCTCGCACATACCATGCCGCATCCGGGTGGTCCCATTTCAGCGCCCCCTCCACTGCCCACAGCAGCAGATTCAGCCCCAAAAACAGCAGAAAGGGCACCACATAGGTGCGGAAGAGCTTTTGTTCGGACATCACAAGCCCCGGCGGAAGCGTTAACTCAACGAATCGCAGAAACGCGCCATCTTATCGCACGCCTCCTCCAGCAAATTGAACGCCGTGGCATAGCAGCAGCGCAAGTAGCCCTCGCCGCAGGCACCGAAAGCCGTACCCGGCACTGCGGCCACCTTCTGCACCTGCAACAGGCGCAGCGCAAACTCCTTGGAGGAGAGACCAAAGCGCTGCACACTCGGGAAGGTATAGAACGCGCCGCCCGGCATATGGCAATCCAGCCCCATATCGTTAAAACGCCCCACAATATAATCCCGGCGCCTGTGGTAACTATCGCGCATCTCCAGCATCGCCGGGCGGCCATTTTGCAGTGCCTCAATCGCCGCCTCCTGGGAAGTAATCGTCGGGCAAATCATCGTATAGGAATGCACCTTCATCATCTGCTCAATCAGCTCTGCGGGGCCGCAAGCATAGCCCAAGCGCATTCCCGTCATCGCAAAAGCCTTAGAGAAGCCATGCAGCAGCAGCGTACGCTCCTTCATCCCCGGCAGGGATGCAATACTCACATGCTCCACCCCATCGTAGCGCAACTCGGAATAAATCTCATCCGTCAGCACAAACAAATCATGCTTCACGCAAATATCCGCAATCTTACGCAGCGTCTCTAGTGGCGCCACGGAACCTGTCGGATTCGTCGGGAAATTCAGCATCAGCACCTTCGTACGCGGCGTAATAGCTGCCTCCAAGCGCTCCGGATTCAGCGCGAACAAATCATCCACACTCGTCTCCACCGGGCGCGGCACGCCATAAGCCATCAGAATCGTGGCGGCATAGCTCACATAGCATGGCTCGTGGTACAGCACCTCATCCCCCGGATTCAGCAGGCAGCGCAGTGCCAAATCAATCGCCTCGCTCACCCCCACCGTCGGCAAAATCTCACACAGAGGATTATAAGCCACATGGAAAAACTCCTCCACATAACGAGCAATCGCCCGGCGCAGGGACTCCAAACCATAATTACTTGTATAAGTGGTATGCCCGCGTTCCAGAGAGAAAATAGCCGCCTCGCGGATATTCCACGGCGTCACGAAATCCGGCTCGCCCACCCCGAGGGAAATAATATCCTTACTCCCGGTGGCCAAATCGAAAAACTCGCGAATACCCGAGCGCGGAATATCCGTCACCTGCTTAGAAAGCATCTTATTCCAATCCATAAAGCAAAGTCCTTTCACACACACATGAAATCCTCATGGCACCACCACTAGGCGCTCATGCGTCTTCTCCTCCTCAAACAGGAGCCCATTATTCTTATACGTCTTTAAGCGGAAATGCGTAGCAGTGGAAAGCACACCCTCCATACTGGAGAGCTTCTCGCTCACAAAACGTGCCACCTCGGGCAGAGTCGGCGCCTCCACCATCACCAGCAAATCGTAGCCCCCGGAAATCAAATAGCAGTTCCGCACCTCCGGAAAACGTGCAATCCGCGCCGCCAAACGATTAAAACCGCCCCCGCGCTCCGGCGTGCACCGCACCTCTATAAAGGCGGATACACCCTCCGCATCATCATTCACAATCGCCTGATAGCCCACAATACGCCCCTCTGCCTCCAGTGCGGCACGGCGGGAGGCCACCTCTGTCGGCTTCATCCCCAGCCGGGTTGCAATCTGCTCATCGCTTAGCCGGGCATCCGTCTCCAGCAATTTCAATAGGGCATCCTGTGTCATAGTTTTATCATTCTATCCGCCCTAGTCCGCAAGTCAATCCTAATATCTCCCGCAGTCAGAAAAAAGAGCCGCCCGCAGCTGCGGGCGGCCCGGGAAAAGCGCACCATGCCGTGCCGATTAGCGGCGGCGGCGGGCAAGCAAACCGGCCAGAGCCAGCATGCTCAGCGTAGCCGTAGCGGGTTCCGGCACAAGCTCTTGACCCACGACCACCATGCTCACCGTATCCGTGCCATTCGTATCGCTATACACCAGCGCGTACTGCCCGGCCTGCAGAGAGGAAGCATCCTTCATCATCCCCACAAACTCGTAATCTTCCAAGCCCTCCACCACGAGAGACTTCGTCCCGCGGTCAAAGAGATTCCAAATACCCCAGTTGGAAGTACCCGTCAGGAGTGTGCGAGTTACGGAACCGCCCGTGGCCAGAATGTCCATTTGATCCTGCGTCACCCCGGCCGTAAAGGAAGCCTGCGTAAGGCTCTGCCCAAAGTTCACATTGCTGCTCGTTGTCAGGCTGCCATTCGTACCGAAATTCATCGTAATCGTGGAGGAAGAATGCGTATAAGTACCCACCTGCACGGCACCCTTAAAGGTCAGCTCCGCGCCATCCCCCGTCCGCAGCTCGGAAACCGTACCCTGCACCACATTCAGCGCCAGCTTCTTGCCGGCATCCACACTCAGAACCGTGGAGGCATCCACCACCAGCTCCTCAATCGTCAAATCCACCTCGCGCCCCTGCTTGCTCGTCACATTTACAAGCGTCACGCCCTCCGTCACCGTCAGCCGGTCAATCGTATCCTGTGAACCATCGTACGCAGGATTCAGCGTCACCTCCCCGCTCTTGCCGGAAGTCGTCACCGCCTTATCATCCTCCGCATTCACGCCGTAGTAATAATCATTACCGGCCCAACCGGCCATCGCCACACTGCTGGCCGACAACATGAGAGAAATCACCTTTTTCATCATATATCCGTAGGGTAAAATAAAAAACCACCGCAGGATACGCCTCTTATGCCTCATTGTCAAGCATTTCCCTACACATTCTTTACAAAAAAATACGAGACAACGCAAAACCCGGGGAATCCCATTCGGATTTCCCCTTATAAAATACATTTTCCTATGCCCCTAATTCAGCGCACTGCATAGAGATTTACTTCCAACCGCTCCCCTTTCCCCCGGGAGCGTGGCAAGAAGAAAAAGCTCAGTTCCTGAGAACTGAGCTTTTATTGAGTTGCGGGAGCAGGATTTGAACCTGCGGCCTTCAGGTTATGAGCCTGACGAGCTACCTGGCTGCTCCATCCCGCGATTTTATTCAGCAACCCCAGCAGGGTGCGAGGAGAATATAGCAGATGAGAGCGGCGGAGTCAAGGCTTTTTTTGAGTTTTCTTGTTTTTTTGTTCAAGGCGGACTTCCTCAAGGAGGTCAATGGCATCCTTATGCCCCAATTCTGCGGCGTTAATGAGCCAGCCCAGCATAATGGAATCGTCCTTCGGCACCCCCACGCCTTCCGCATAGCAGGCACTGAGCATGAAGCAGGCCTCCGCACTGCCCTGCATAGCGGCATAGCGGATGTAGCGCGCGGCATCCTGCGCGGAGATGTAATTCCGAAGGCGGCCGTTGAAATAGAGTTTACCCAGAACAATCTGTGCAGGCAAGCCACCATCGTCTGCGCGTTTTTTCAGCCAGCGTACGGCTTGATCCGTATGGCCGGAGCGCACTTCCATTTGGAGGAGAGCCAGACAGGCGTCCTCGTTGCCGGCGGCAATAGCTTTTTCGTACCAGCGGCGGGCGGCACGGTAGGAGGCATCCACGCCCAAGCCTCGCTCGTAGCACAGCCCCAAAGCTGCCATGGCACTATCATCCCCCTGCGCTGCGGATTTTCGCAGCCAAGGGATGGCGCGGTCCGGGGATTCCGGCATGCCTTTTTGCCCTGTAAGGAGGCGGCGGCCGTACTCATACTGGGCATCGGCATCTCCATCTGCGGCCATTTCCGCCAAGCGGGCATTGTGGTAACACCCCGCGAGTAGCACGGGCAGCAGCAGAAGCCTGTGGAAGAGGTGTTTCATGGGGCAGAGGAGGTGGTAAAATAGTTCTGCTGGCGGGGAGAAATGGGCATACCCAGCTGCTGCATGGCGGCAAGCATATCCTCCCACACAGCGCGGCGGGCGGAGAGGGTTTCGTTCCGCAGGAGGTAGCTGGGGTGGTAGGTAACCCGCAGGGGGATGCCTTGGCACTCCAACCATTGCCCGCGCAGGGAGCCCACGGTGGCGGTCGTACCCAGCAGCCCCTTGGCGGCCGTGGCCCCCAAGCAGATGATGCAAGCGGGGCGGATGGCTCGAATTTCCGCTAGGATGAGGGGAAGGCAGGCGGCGAGTTCTTCCTCCGTGGGGGGGCGGTTAGCGGTGCCCTGCTGTGCGCCCATGGAGGGGCGGAATTTACACACGTTGGAGATGTACACCTCGCTGCGTTGCAGCCCCATGGCGGCAAGGATGCGGGTGAGAAGGCGCCCGGCAGGCCCCACAAAAGGTTCTTGGCGGAGTTCCTCCTCGTAGCCGGGAGCCTCTCCCACGAGCATGAGGCGGGCATGGGGACTGCCGGTGGCAAAGACCATGGTTTCCCGCAAGGTGCCAAGGCGGAGAGCCGGCTTCCACCGGACAGCGCGCTGCTGCAAGTAGGCCAGTTTTTCCTCCACGCTTTGGGGAGGCTGCGGGGCAGCGGCAGGGGGGGCTGCTGTTTCCCCACGGCGGGCAGCCAGCAGCCATTCCCGCAGGATGCGGCGGGCATCCGCATCCACGGCAAGGGTACTCTCCCCACGTTCGGAAAGATGGGTAAGGGTTTCCACTGCAAGCTGCCGAAGGGTGGGCATGCAAGCATTCTAGCATATTCTTCCCGCAAGTCAAGGTGCGGCGCCGTGGGCTCTGCGGCATGCCCCATGCCCCCGCTGGAGCAGAACTGCGAAATGAGTTGCCTTTTCGGAAATTTGGTGTATACTGCCCGCGCCATGCTGACCATCAAGAAACTGACTAAGGCCCATGCGGGGCGCACCCTGTTCTTCGAAACCGAATTGGTGGTGAACTGGGGGGAGCGTATTGCCCTTGTGGGGCCCAATGGGGCGGGTAAATCCACGCTTTTCCGTATGATTTTGGGGCAGGATTCCCCGGATGAGGGGCAGATTGCCATGGATGATTACGCAACGGTGGGCTATTTGGCACAGGAGGCGGGGGACCCGACGGATCGCACGGTGCTGGAGATTGCCATGAGTGTAACGCCGGAGATGGCGGATGCGATTCGCACGCTGCGGGAATGCGATAAGATGGGGGATAATACAAGCGATGCCTATGCCCACGCCATGGATACCTTTATTTCCCACGACGGATACCAGCTGGAGCCCAAGGCTAAGCGTATTTTGAAGGGGCTTGCGTTTAAGGATGAGGATTTCCACCGCCCGGCGCGGGAAATGAGCGGCGGCTGGGTAATGCGTGCCCACATGGCGCAGCTGCTGGTGGCAGAACCGGATTTGCTGATGCTGGATGAGCCGACCAACCATTTGGATTTGATGAGTTTGCTGTGGTTCCAGCGTTATTTGATGAATTATCCCGGGGCCATTTTCATGATTTCGCACGATCGCGATTTCATGGATAGTTTGGTGGAGACGGTGTACGATATCGAAAATGGGGAACTGGTACGCTATACGGGGAATTATACTCGCTTTCTGGAGCTGAAGGAGCAACGCTATGAGCTGCTGCTGGCCGCATGGCGCAACCAGCAGCGCGAGATTGCCCACATTGAGTCCTTTATCGAGCGTTTCCGCTCCGTGGCCTCCAAGGCAGCTCAAGTGCAGAGCCGTGTGAAGCAACTGGAAAAGCTGCGCCGTATCGAAAAACCCCGCCAGATGCGCCGGGTGTTCAAGTTCATCTTCCCGCAGCCGCCCCGCAGTATGCAGCGCGTGCTGGAGCTGGAAAAAGTGGGGCAAAGTTACGGAGAGAAGCGTATTTACCGCAATCTGGATTTGCTAATAGAACGCGGGGATAGGATTGTGCTGGTGGGACCGAACGGAGCCGGCAAATCCACGCTGCTGAAGATTCTGGCCGGAGTGCTGCCCATTGATGAGGGGCGACGTGTGCCGGGAACAACGACACGTATCGGCTATTTTTCCCAGATGCGTTCCGAAAACCTGACGCCGAATTTTACGGTACTGGAGGAGATTATGAATGCGAATCCGGAGCTGCGGGAGGAGGAGGCTCGCGGGGTACTGGGTTCGTTCCTCTTCCGCCGCTTGGATTGCGAAAAGCGTGTGGAAGTGCTTTCCGGCGGGGAAAAATCGCGCCTGAGTTTGGTGAAATTCCTCGTGAATCCGCCCAATTTGCTGCTGATGGATGAGCCGACAACGCACTTGGATTTGATGAGTGTGGAGGCTCTCTCCCAAGCGCTGAAAAATTATGAGGGTACGCTGGTGTTCATTTCCCACGATGTGCATTTTATCCGCGCTCTGGCGGAGAAAACGCTGCACATTAGCCACGGAAAGGTAACGCCATACGCCGGGGGCTACGATTACTACCTCGAAAAATCCGGATTGATGGACAACCCGGATGCCATGGATTTGTAAATACTGCCGCACCGCAGCTTACGGCGCAGGCGGGGTGAGATTCCGCAGCCATTCCGCCGTTTCCGGGGATTGGGTGCCGATGGCTTCCAACATGGGCGGAAGCCAAGGCTCCATGCACAAGGAGACCAGGTGGAAACATACCACCAGCAGTACGATGGCTAGAATGCGCCGCAGGGGCTGCGTAGGCGAGGTCTGCAATGGCAAGGTACCGCTGCGGGCATCCCACAGAGTGATGCCGCGCCGCTTTATGCTCCACAGGGCAAAGCCCATCATCACCAGCGGCAGGAAGGAAAACATCATCCCCATACCTGCCACAAAAACCAGCATGGCTCGCGAGAAGGAACGCCATGCACCCAAGGCTCCGTTATCCACCACGCTGCGTATATATATGCCCAGCATGGCTTTGCCGGGAGTGGTGCCCAGTACGGATACCAAGGCAGTTTCCAGCAGGATGAACGGCAGCCAAAACAGGGGACTCCCCGGCAGCAGCAAGGGCTCAAACGGAATTTGCCGCACATACACCACGCCGTATACAAGGGTAAAATACAGAGCAATATCCACCATGCGTGCCAGCAGCCGCATGCCGGGCGAAGGCAAATAGACGCGCACAATGGTGGCACCCTCCGGGGCATTTTCCGTTTCCGCCGGGGGTACGGGGGGGAGTTCCGACTCCTCCTGCGGGGCGGTTTCAGCCTCCGGCGGGGTAAGGAAATCACTCAGAGCCGGCAGTTCCCGGAGAGGGAGCCAGCCTGCACAGCCGGGGTGCCAGCCAAGAGTTTCCTGGCTGAGTTCGCCTGTTTGCAGCAGGGAGAGTACATCCGGCACGGTAGCGGGACCGCAGCGTTTTTTCTCCTTAATCCAGTATATATCCATGTTGCTGTTTAGTTGGAACGCAGGGCGGAGGCCGGATCCTGCCGGGAGATGACAAATGCGGGGATAATAGAGGCCACGGTAACCATGATGAAGGCTTTAATGGCCTGCCATGCAAAGGTGGCGGGCTCGTACACGGCAGGCAGGGTAATGCCATGCGCTTCCATGGGGAATGGGTCCATGCCTATGCCGGCCAGTGCAGCCTGAATCTCTAAGCGGAAATACAATACCAACAAGGCCAGAAGTACGCCCAGTATGGCACCGCTCAGACCGATGATGAGTCCCTGCCATGCAAAGATGCCCATGATTTTTCCCGGAGTGGCACCCAGTGCCTGCAAAACGGCGATTTCCCGCCGCCGCTGCATGGACATGGTGAACATGACGGCCATGATGCAAAAACTGGCGATGAGGGCAATGATGGAAAGAACGAAGCTCATCATCACACGTTCGTTGGCGATAAGTTTGTACCATTCTTCAAAACGGCGAGTCCATGGGGAGATGCTCCAGTTCAACCCGCCGGGGTATGCCTGAGCATCGGCCTCCACTTGCGGCAGAATGGCTCGGATGCGCGATTCTATATCGCCGGGTTTATTGGCATCCTGCACGCGCACGCATATGCCTTGGATTTGGCTGGCACCATCCACGGAAAAGCCCATGACATCCTGCGCTATCTGCAAGGGCATATAGACGTTCGGTCCCGGCATGTTCTCCGGCGGCTGGTAAATGCCGATGATGCGTAAATCCACAGGCATGACCATTTCGTTGATGCTTTTGACGGCTTTGCCATCTTCTTTATCCCTATCCAATGCGGCAAGGAGGGCTGCATTTTCCTGCCAGCGCTTTTGCTCCTCCGGGCTAAAGGGGATGCCGCCACGGTGCTGCTGCGCCAGCTCGAAGAAGAGGATGCAGGCTTCCTTCTCGGAGCTGCGCAGGGAGGCATCATCGAAGCTCAATATCTGTTCCACCACGGTGCTGAGTTTCTCCTCCGCCACTTGGAGTCCCTGCCCGCCCGCTGTCGCCCCCTCGAACAGGCTGCCCACAGCGGCCATGAAGGCTTTGTTCTCGTGGGTTTGCAGCGGTTTCTGTATCATGGTGTATATGGCAGCCACTTCGTCCAGACTGCCCACGGGGGTAAGATGCAGGCTATCCCCCACGCCCAGACCCAGAGCTTTCGCGGTAACAGCGGAGACGACACATTCCTGGTCCAGCCCTTCCCCGAAATCAAAGCTGCCGGAACGCAGCATGTGCTGCAAGGGTTCCACCTGCCCGGGATTATGGGGTTCTATGGCATTGAAGGTGACGGTGAGGCGCCCGGTAGAGCTTTGGGCAAAGGCTTGGTTCTCCAGCTGGGGGTATACGCTCACCACATCCGGCAGGGCTCGGATTTGCTCCATAATGCCGGCCCAGTCCATCATATCATCCGAGAGGCGCACGCGCTGGTAACCATCGTCCTGCGCTACCAGGTAGTGCGGGGCAAAAGCCAGTACGCGGCTTTCCATTTCCCGCTGCAAACCTTCCATCACGGAAAGCACCACAATGAGCACCATAACACCTAAACCCACCCCGGCCAAGCAGATGAGGGTGATGATGGAAAACATGGACCGCAGCGGGTTCAGGTACCGCACGGCCAGCATCAGGCTCAGGTTTCGGCGTAAAATCTTCATGCAGGAAGCCTAGTATCGCCCATCCGCGCGCTGCCCGCAAGCCTAAATGCTGCCATAAAGGCGCGCGGGGAGGCGGCGCGCCTTTACGAGAGTTCCGCAAGGAAGCCGCTCTCATCCAGATAGATGGAGGAGGGCAAATCGTACGGGCCGGGCAAGCTGGGGGAGGTGAGGGTGGCGTTGGAACCTTCCTCAGCAGCTTTCACGGAGTACCCGGGCAGCAAGAGACCCCGGGTGCGCGGACGCACACCCAGCTGGATGGTGCCATCCCACATCTTGAATACGCTGTGCAGCATGCTCATGGAGATAATGGTACCGCCGGAGGTGCAATAGCACGGACGCCAGCGCATATTCGGCGTGGAAAAGGCGGCACCTCCGCTAAAGTCGTAGAAGGGTATTTGGCGCGGGGGAATGGTGGTGAGCAGGATGCGCCGCATGTGCGCCCCACCCACAATCTGGGAGATGCGGCTCTCCAGCGTTTCCCGCGGTTCCTCTATCAGGTATACCGGGGTGTGGGTGATGATGGGCCAAAGCACGGCCAGCACAAATTCCTGTGGTTCCCCATGCCCGATGGTGGTAAGCAAGGGATGGCGCCCTTCTTTCAGAGCGTTCACACGGCGCACCTGCCCGGCATTCAGCCAGTGGCGGTGCAGTTCCAACAGGTCGTTCGTGCCGAGAATGAGCTGTTTTAACCATTGGCGTGCCAGTTCCGGCAAGTGGTCATCCACCTGGCGGCTAATCATCGCCCCTGCAATCTGAATGCCGGAAAGAGAGCCGCCGGGAAAATGCACCAAGGAATGGTTACCAATGGCCTCCAAAAGACGAATCAACTTTTCGCGGCTAATGCCCTCGGAGTTTTCCAAACAAGTGGAGGAAAGCTCCCGGAAGGCTCGCAACACGGCGCGGCTGGTAATGTTCTCCGGGGAAAGGGGTTCTCCCACGGCGGCGGTAAAGGTGTACGGCACACTGCGGGGCAGCTTGGTGAAAAAGCGATTCCGAGAGAAGGAGAAGATACTGCCCCAAAGGCCATCCATGTATATCGGGACAACGGGGGCGTTCGCCTTGCGGGCTATCATTTCCAAACCTCGGCGAATGGGTGTGAGGCAGCCACTGCGGGTGAGCTGCCCTTCCGGGAAAATACAAATTAACTGCCCGTCCCGTATGCCCTCTGCGGCTTCGGATATGGCCTTGCGGGGGTCCCGGCTGGATATCCACAGAGAATCAAACGATTCCAACACCCACCGAAGCAGGATGTATGCCTTGAACTCCTCTGCCACAATGTAACGTATCCCGCGCGGGCACACCATGGTGAGGTAGATGGCATCGGCATAGGTGACGTGATTCAACACCAGCAGGGCTCCCCCACGCTCCGGGATGCGCTCCTGCCCGATGATGCGAGGCCGATACACCAGACGCAGGCACCATATGCCCACCATGCGAATAAAATCCTGCGGGATGAGACGCAGGGAGCAAACCAAAATGAAGAAGCTGATGAGGAAGAGAACAAAGAATTGCTGCTGCGGGGTGGCACCGAAAATTTCGTACATGGCCCACATGAGTACCACAGCTACCAAGCCCATCAGGTTATCAATCAAATTACCGGCGGCGATGATGTTACCGCGGTTGGAGGGATCGCAATTATCCTGCAAATAAGCATTAAGCGGCACCAGATAAGCCGCGCCGAAAGCCCCCGTAAGCGCCAGCAGGATGTTACTGGCATAGGTATTCACCTCGAACATGGTGAGCAGCAGGGTACAAAGAGTAATGCCTATGGCCCCCAGCGGTATGAGGCCCAGCTCGTTCTTACCCTTGCACAGCAAGGAGGCCACCACACCACCCAGCACCACACCACCCGTCATCCACGCCATGAGGATGCCGCACTGCAAACTGAAATCCACGCTCGGATCCACGGCCTGCATGCCCTTAGCAATCTGGATGAGAATGAGGAACAGGGAACCGGCCAAACACCAGAAATAGGCAATACCCAGCTCGCTAAGCCGCAAAAACCGATTCTGCCACAAGTATTTAACCTGCACAAAATGCTCGTACAGCAAGCTCCAACTGAATTGGCGCGTGGGCTTGGCTGCATAGCGCGGCAGCAGGAAGGAAGCGGCGCATACCAAGCCGGCTAAGCTCAAAAATACCCACGTGGGGAAGATGACAGCATCCCACCCGGCCTCCTGAGAGGCATTATACCCGGCAGAGTGCATGGCGTTATACTCGCCCAACAGGTAGCTAAACCAGAAGAATACGCCTATTTGCGCCACAAGCAGCACGAATACCAAGCTCATCTCGATAATGCCGGAGCCGAAGCCTATGTACCGGGAGCCCAGCAAATCCTTTACAATGCCTTTCTTTGCCGGGGAGAGGATGGTGGCCTGCGCCGCAAATACGGCAAACCACAGAATGGCCGCATACATATCGTGCTGGTAGAAGCAGAAAAGCATGCAACTCATCACCGCTATCTGTACTATGCTCATGACCTGCACAATGCGGGTCTTGCAAAAACAATCCGCCAGCCAGCCCACCAAAGGAGAAAAAAGAATGTATGGCAACACGAATATGGCACCCAGTATGTATTCCAGCGTGCTGCCGTCCGCACCCCAAAGCCATACGCCCAAAGGTATCAGCAAAAATTGAACGGCTTTTTCGTTAAACGCATTCTGCGCCTGCACCGCCACGAGAGTCCAGAATCCGGCCCACTCCCGGCGGGTCGGCTCTTTGTAAAATTCATCTGCTTCGTCAGCCATAAGATGATTATTCCTGAATGATTATGGCATAGTTCCATCAATAATCAAGAAAAAATGCCATACTAACGCATTGCGGGGGTTGCTGAGGCGGGGGGAATGTGCTAGAATCCGTGCAGAAATTATGGCAGACCGTATACCCATCCGCACTCCGAACGAAATCAGCAAGCTCCGCAAGGCAGGAGAAGTTTCCGCACGCATCCTGATGGATTTGCAGGAAATCATCCGCCCCGGAATCACCACCAAGGAGATTGATGACTACGCCGCAGAGCTTTTCCGCAGGGAAAAATGCGGAAATGCCTTCTTGGGATACTGCGGCTACCCCGGCCAGCTCTGCATCTCCGTGAATGAGGAAGTTGTGCATGGTATCGGCGGCAGCAAAGTGCTGCACGATGGCGATATTGTGAGCCTCGATGCCGGTGCTATTGTGAATGGGTGGTATGGGGATAATGCCCTTACCGTGGGCGTGGGCAGCAGTGTGAGCGAGGAGGCCCGCCGCCTGATGGCGGTAACGGAGGAGGCACTCTTCCGAGGTATTGAACAAGCCAAACACGGCAATTCCCTCGCGGATGTATGCGGGGCTATTGAAGATTTCGTAAAACCGTACCAATTCGGCATCGTGCGGGATTTTGTGGGGCACGGCGTGGGCCGCAAGCTGCACGAGGAGCCCCAAATTCCCAACTACCGCCCGAATTACCCCCTGCCCCGCCTGAAACGCGGGATGATTCTGGCCATTGAACCCATGATTACACTGGGTAGCTGGCGAGTACGCGTGCTGGAAGACGATTGGACCACAGTGACAAGCGATGGCTCTTGGGCTGCTCACTTTGAGCATACGGTGGCCGTGGGCTCCCATGGGGGAGATATCCTGACAGAGCGCCCACGCATTGCCCTGCCGGAGCAGCTGGGCATTAGCCTCTGATGGCTATGTATATATAAACTACCCCCGCACCTCAGAGCACTTTTTACGCTATAAAAGAACAGGCCGGCATTTGCCGGCCTGTTCTTTTTGAGGGGAAGTGAATTGACTTCAACAAATACTCTTCCTCTTACAGCACCTCGGGGGCGAGGGACACAATCTTCATGAAGCCTTTTTCACGAAGCTCGCGAGCCACCGGCCCGAAGATACGGGTGCCGCGCGGGTTGTTATCCTTATCGATAACCACCACGGCGTTGGAGTCGAAACGAAGCACGGAGCCATCATCGCGGCGGATGGGGGCAGCCGTACGCACCACCACAGCCTTCACCACCGAACCCTTCTTCACAGAAGCGGTGGGGATAGATTCGCGGATGTGGCAGGTGATAATGTCGCCAATGTGAGCCTGGTCTGCACCGCTCTTGCCGATGACACCAATCATCTTGGCACTGCGGGCGCCGGTGTTATCGGCAACCTGAACGAGGGATTCCATCTGGAGCATAGTAGGTAATGTCCTTTCCGGGTTTAGTGTTTAAGGATTTCCACAAGCTCCCAGCGCTTCAGCGCGGAAAGCGGGCGGGTTTCGCGGATACGCACCTTATCGCCGAGCTTGGCGGTTTCGTTCTCATCGTGGGCGTAGAACTTCTTGCTCTTCTTCACGATTTTCTTGAACACGGGGTGCGGAACGCGGGCCACATACTCCACAACGATGGTCTTGCTCATCTTGGTGGAGACAACAACGCCAACGCGGGTCTTACGAAGGCCCTGGGGCTTGGTCGTAGTAGTTTCTTCGCTCATATTCTAAGTCCTTGGGTTCGTAGTTTAAGCCTCGGCAGGAGCGCTGCCCTCGCCCTGAACAGTCAGGGCGCAGGCAAGTTCCTTGCGGACGATACGGATGCGCTGGTTGTTCTCCAGCTGGCCGGTGGCCTGCTGGATGCGCAGGTTGAAGTACTCCTCGCGCAGACCACGGATGTGGGCGGCGAGTTCCTTGGCGGGCATACCGCGGAAGTCTTTAGCTTTCTTGACAGGCATAATATCTGTAATGTGTTAAACGGTTACTGGTTTAGGCCTGGGGAGCAACACCCTGGCGATAGACGAAACGAGTGCGGATACCCAGCTTGTTGGAAGCCAAGCGAAGAGCCTCGCGCGCTGCGGACTCGGTAACGCCACCGACCTCGAACATGATGTTGCCGGGGCGGCATACGGCCACCCAACCTTCCACGGCACCCTTACCCTTACCCATACGGGTATCCGGCGGACGCTTGGTGAAGGACTTCTGCGGGAAGATACGAATGTACACGCGACCACGACGGCGCAGGTAACGGTTGATGGCCACACGGCAGGCCTCAATCTGGTTGTTGGAGACCCAGCCGCGGGTAAGCACCTGCAGACCGAAATCGCCGAAGGCAACATAATCACCGCTCGTTGCATTGCCACCGCGGTTGCCGCGGTGCATCTTGCGGTGGTTGTCCTTTACTCGTTTAGGCATTAAAGGCATAGTCTTATTCTCCTTTCAGAATTAAAGTTTGTGTCTCGTTGAATCAGGCATCGCGGCGGGAATCACCACGGTCGCGGCGGGGACGCGGGGCACGGTTCTGACGGCCGGAGGGAGCTGCACCGGCAACTTCCGGGCGCTTGTTGATCCAGCACTTGATACCAATGACACCATACAGGGTGCGAGCCTCGGCAAAACCGTAATCGATGGGGGCACGCAGCGTCTGCAACGGCACTTTACCCTCGCGGTACTGCTCGGCACGAGCGATATCCGCACCACCCAGACGACCGGCACAACGCACGCGGATACCCTCCGCACCAAAGTCCATGGCCACCTGCACGGCGCGCTTCATGGCGCGGCGGAAGGAGACGCGGCGCTCCAACTGCGTGGCAATGTTCTCTGCCACAAGCTGAGCATCCAACTCCGGCTGGCGGATTTCCATGATGTCGAGCTTCACCTGGGCACCACTGCACAGTTTGCTGAGGGCGGTGGTCATCTCCTCGATGTTCTTGCCCTTCGGCCCGATGATGAGACCGGGGCGAGCGGTGGAGATGGTAACGCGGACGCTGTTCCAAGCGCGCTCAATGGTGATGCGGGAAATGGCAGGCGTGGAGCCCTTCAGATCCTTGTTGAGATCGGCGGTGTAGTCCTTAATGAACTTGCGGATCTTGAGGTCCTCGTGGAGCTTCGTGGCATAGTCCTTGCCCGTAGCATACCACTTGGAACGCCAGTCTTTGGTAACGGCAAGACGGAAGCCGATAGGATTTACTTTCTGACCCATAGTGTTATGTTAGTTTGTTATGGTTATGCCTCTTTGCTAGCGAGGATAATGGTAATGTGGGAGGTGCGCTTGCGGATCATGTTCGCGGAACCACGGGCGCGGGCCATCGTGCGGCGGAACGTGGGGCCTTCGTCGACCATCACGCTCTTGAGCACAAGCTCATCGGCGGCAAGTCCGTTGTTGTTCTCGGCATTGGCCACAGCGGCCTTGAGGGTCTTATTCAGGAGATAAGCGCCCTTCTTCGGAGTGTAGCTCAGCACGTCGGTAGCCTGGGAAACAGACATACCCTGGACGGCGGCGGCTACATCGCGCATCTTCTTCGCAGAGATGCGAGCGTTCTTGTATACTGCTTTCACTTCCATTGTTATGGTATTTGTTGAAGAATTATTCGTTGGATTTTACGGAGACGCGGTCGCCCACGCTAATGCTCAGGCTTTGGTTCAGCCGCTTTTGCACCAGCAGGCCGGATACGCTCTTGCGAACATCCGTCACCACCGTCAGGGCAAGGGCTTGGTCGCCGCGGGAGATTTCCATGGGCATGCCCACTTCCACCCCGGCACTGCGCCCGGCATTGATGACGATGAGACCGGATTCCGAGTCGATGGAGAGTACCTTGGCTTCATCCACGGTACCATCCAGCTCGGTCTGCACTTTCTGGCGCAGCCCAAGGGCTACATCCAAATCCTGCATGGCCGTCTCCAGCGTTTGCCGGGCTACCTCGTCCTCCGCCATTGCATTACGCATATACGCTGCCGCAGCAGCGGAAAGGCGTATGGAGCTTTGGCGCACGGCTTCCAGCTCTGCCCTTGCGGCTTCCAGCTGGGAAGCGGTTTCGATGAGGCGCTCTTCCGTACCCCCCAAGGCGGAACCGCCAAGGGCTTCCAAACGCAGACTCACTTCCTGCAATTGCTTGCGGGCAGCATCCGCATCGGAACGGGCAAGGGTGTAGCTTTCGCGGAGGGTGGCCACCTGGCGTTCCAGCTGGTCTATCCTGCGCTCCGTACCACGCTCCCCCTCACCGGCAGCGGCGCACACTCCTGCGGCCATGAGGACCAGAGCTGCCACGCCTGTGCTGGGGTGAGTAAGGAACATGGTTGGTTGCGGGTTATTCTAATTATTTCTTGCCGATACCACCGTGCGCCTTGAAGATGCGCGTCGGGGCAAATTCGCCGAGCTTGTGGCCCACCATGTTTTCCGTCACGTACACCGTGGCAAAGGATTTGCCGGAGTGTACCAGGAAGGTGAGACCGACGAAGTCCGGAATGACCATGGAGGCGCGGCTCCACGTCTTAATCGGCTTGCGATCCCCGCTCTGCAGCTGGGCGTCAACCTTGTCGAGAAGAGGCTGGCTTACGAAGGGTCCTTTTTTGAGGGAACGTCCCATTGTTCTTAAAAATGTTTGTGGTTAAAATTACTTGGCATTACGGCGCTGCACGATGAACACATCGGAGGGCTTGCGGAGACGGCGGGTCTTCTGGCCCTTGACGTGACCCCACGGGGACTTCAGGTGCTGACGACCACCACCGGACTTGGACTTACCCTCACCACCACCGTTGGGGTGGTCGACGGGGTTCATACACATACCACGCACGGTGGGGCGGATGCCCATCCAGCGGGTACGACCGGCCTTACCGGAGGATTCGTTCATGTGCTGGGTGTTACCCACCTGACCGATGGTGCAGTAGCAATCCACGCGGAACTTGCGGATTTCACCGGAGGGCATCTTCACCAGGGCGTACTCACCATCGCGGTTGGAAAGTACAGCCTGCTGGCCGGCGGAGCGAGCAATCTTACCGCCGGAACCGGGGCGCACCTCGATGTTGTGAACAGCAGTACCCAGCGGTACGCTCTTAAGAGGCATAGCATTGCCCACCTTGGGAGCCACGTTCTCACCGCTCTGCACCTTCATGCCCACCGTAAGACCCACGGGAGCCAAGATGTAGCTCTTGGTACCATCGGCATACTGGATAAGGGCAATGCGGCATGTACGGTTCGGATCGTACTCAATACCGATGACAGTGGCAACATCCGTGCGGGTACGGCGGAAATCCACCAGACGGTAGTGCTTCTTGTGCCCACCACCAATGTGGCGGGTGGTAATGCGACCATTGTTGTTGCGGCCACCGCTCTTGCGGATGGGCTGCAGGAGGCTCTTCTCCGGCTTGGACTTGGTGATTTCCTCGAAAGAGGGCAGTACCTTGTAGCGGTTGGACGGAGTGGTAGGCTTAAATGACTTGAGGGACATAATAGCTTACTTGTTCTGGGGTTCCGGGTTTAGACAAGGTCAAGGGATTCACCTTCAGCCAGACGCACATATGCCTTCTTCCAGGCGGGTGCGGTGCCGGCATCCTTCGTGCGCTTGCGGCGCACCTTGCCATCGTAATTTGCCGTGCGGACGGAAGCCACCTTCTTGCCGAAGGCTTTTTCCACGGCCTGCTTGATTTCAATCTTGGTGGCCTTCACCGCCACTTCAAGCGTCAGCACGCCGTTGGTCTCGTGCATCACGGTTGCCTTTTCGGAAACACGCGGCTTCTTAATAACGTCGTAGATATCGTTCATGGTTTACTTGGTGCGGTTGGCGATGGTTTCCATAGCGGATTCAACGATGATTACCTTGCGGGCATCCAGCAGCTGCTCAACGTTCACCTCTGCGGCGGACATGAGGAGCACCTCGGCCACGTTGCGACCGGCACGCTTGGTCATCTCATCGAAGCAATCGGAGATGATGAGAATCTTCTTGCCTTCTGCAATCCCGGCAACGGCAGCAACGAAACTCTTCGTCTTGCCGTCCTCAATGGAGAAGGAAGGAACGGTTACGACCTTACCACCGGAGATGATATCCCCCAAAACGCGGCGCAGAGCCAGCTTACGGGTGGATTTGTTCACCTTCTTGGAGTAGTCGCAGGGGCGGGGGCCGAACACCACGCCACCACCCACGAAAATGGGGCTCTGGTGGTCACCGTGGCGGGCATTACCCGTACCCTTCTGGCGGTAGATCTTGCGGTTGTTACCGGCCACCTCACCACGAGTCTTGGTGTTAGCGGAGCCGGTACGGCGGTTGGCACGGTAGGCGGTCACCAGGTCGTGTACAGCCTGGCTGCCCTTCTCGGGCCCCACCGTTACGAGGCCAGCAGCGTTTGCTACCTCGATTGTCAGTTCATTAGCGGACATAGATAGGTTCTCCTAGTTCGTTTATTTTATTTACCGTTCTTCTTCTTGGCCGGGCGGATTACCACGTAGGAACCCTTGGCGCCGGGCACGGGGCCGGACACGAGGATTACGTTGTCATCCTTACGCACCTGAACAACCTTCAGGTTCTGCACGGTCTTGCGCTCGTTACCCTGGTGGCCGGGCATCTTCTGGCCCTTCCACACACGGGAGGGGGTGGCGCATGCACCCACACCACCGGTACGGCGGTGCATCATGGAGCCGTGGGTCATCGGGGAGCCATGGAAGTTATGGCGGCGCATAACACCCTGGAAGCCCTTACCCTTGGACGTGCCAATCACGTCCACCCAAGCGCCTTCCTCGAAAAGGCTGCACCCGGGATGCTCGGCACCTTCTGCGGGCAGCTCGGAAGCCTCCACGCGGAACTCCTTGAGGAGCTTAGCGGGAGCAATGCCGAGCTTCTTGAAATGGCCAGCCACGGGCTTGCTGAGGCGGCTCTCCTTCTGAGCATCGAATGCCACCTGAATGGCGCTGTAGCCATCCTTCTCAGCGGTCTTGATCTGGCCGTAAGTGTTGCCGGTCACGTCGATGACGGTGACGGGAATCATGGCTCCGGTTTCCTTGTTGAAAACGCGGGTCATGCCAACCTTCTTACCAATAAGTCCTAAAGACATGTTATTGAAAAATCTGTGTTAGGTGTTCGTAAATTCGGGGCAGGAATCAGATCTTAATCGTGATGTCCACACCGGCAGGCAGGTTGAGCTTCTTGAGCTCTTCCACCGTGCGGGAGGTCGGCTCAACGATGTCGAGCAGGCGCTTGTGGGTACGGATTTCGAACTGGTCGGCAGATTTCTTATTAACATGGACCGAGCGGTTCACAGAGAACTTCTCGATACGAGTCGGCAAAGGAATCGGTCCGGCGACTTTTGCGCCTGTGCGCTTAGCGGTCTCGACAATCTCAGA
>JAFXCP010000020.1 GCA_017521405.1 Akkermansia sp.
CCGGCGCCGCTCAGATGGACGGTGCTATCCTTGTGGTTTCCGCCGCTGACGGTCCCATGCCGCAGACCCGCGAACACATCCTGCTTGCCCGTCAGGTGGGTGTGCCCTACATCGTGGTGTTCATGAACAAGATGGACCTTGCTGACCCCGAGCTTGCTGAGCTTGTGGAGATGGAAATCCGCGACCTTCTTTCCTCCTACGAATTCCCCGGCGACGATGTGCCGATCGTTATGGGTTCCGCTGTGAAGGCTCTTGAGGGCGATCCTGAGTACTCCGCTAAGATTATGGAGCTCATGGCTGCCGTTGATGAGTACATCCCCACCCCCGAGCGTCCCACCGAGAAGCCCTTCCTTATGCCCGTGGAAGACGTGTTCTCCATCTCCGGTCGCGGTACCGTGGCTACCGGTCGTATCGAGCGTGGTATCATCAACAAGATGGAAGAAGTTGAAATCGTGGGTATTCGTCCCACGGTGAAGACCTCCGTGACCGACATCGAAATGTTCCGCAAGCTCCTCGATAAGGGTGAAGCCGGTGATAACGTGGGCGTGCTGCTTCGCGGTATCAAGAAGGAAGACATCGTGCGTGGTCAGGTGATTGCCAAGCCGGGTTCCGTGACTCCTCACACCGATTTCGAGGCTGCCGTTTACGTGCTGACCAAGGAAGAAGGTGGTCGTCACACCCCGTTCTTCAACAACTATCGTCCCCAGTTCTACTTCCGTACGACGGACGTGACCGGTACCGTGACGCTGCCCGAGGGCACCGAAATGGTGATGCCCGGTGACAACGTGACCATCGGCGTGGAACTCATCACCCCCGTGGCCATGGAAGAGGGTATGCGCTTCGCTATCCGTGAAGGTGGTCGCACCGTGGGTGCCGGTAAGGTAGCCAAGATTAAGGGCTAAATTACCACTGAAACTTAAATTGGGTTGCTGCCCGCCATAGGGCAGGACCTCGGCGGGGGGATGCCCGGAACCATCCGGACATCCCCCTTTAGCCGAAAGATAGAGCAAGGTAATAGGGTATTAGCTCAGTTGGTAGAGCAGCGGTCTCCAAAACCGCGTGTCGGGCGTTCGAGTCGCTCATACCCTGCCACCTTCCTCTTTTTTTTTCTCCAATTTTTACCTCCCATAAAACGCAAGCACCATGTTCCGCAAGATTTCTCAATATATAGCTGCAGTTAAGGGCGAGCTTAAAAAATGCTCCTGGCCCTGGGAGAGTGACCCGAAGGTAACCGGGTTTAAGAAATACCGAGAGCTTTCCGGCTCCACACTCGTGGTACTCATTGCAATGGTGCTGCTGGGTGCCTATGTTGCTTTCTTTGATTATGTGCTCGCGGCTGTTGTCAACCGCGTCATCGTACTCCTTTCCTGATTTTCATACGCTTATGTCTCGCCCCTACGATCGTAAGTCCGCTTCAGTGCGCGTCACCCCTGAGCCGAAGGATCAGTGGTACGTGCTGCATGTTCTTTCCAACAAGGAGGATCGCACCGTCGAGAATCTTAATCGCCTCTTTAAGGAGGACGAGGAAATGAACCGCCTACTGCAAAGCCCTCCCTTGGTGCCCAAGGAAAAGGTGGAGGATGTTCGCAATGGCAAAAAATACCTCATTAACCGCAAGCTTTATCCCGGGTATGTTTACCTGAATTTTGAGCTCCGCCGCCCGGATGGTTCCCTCAATAACGAAGCTTGGTACAAGATTCAGGCTGTGGATGGCGTTATCAGCTTTGCCTGTGGCCGCAATAAGGAGCCTCTCCCCATGCCTGCTAAGGATGTGCGCGAGCTGATGGCGGAAATTGAGCGTCGCAGTGGTGCTGCTCGCCCGAAGATTTCCTTCACCGTGGGTGAGGAAGTGGTGGTGCTGGATGGTGCTTTCCAAGGTGAGCATGGTGTGGTGGAGATGGTTGATGCCGAGCGCGGGCGCCTCCGTGTGGGCGTAACCATGTTTGGTCGCTCCAACCCGCTGGATTTGGATTACACCCAGGTTCAGCTTGTGCCTGAGGATGAGAAAGGCAAGGCTTAACCCCCCCCTGCCTACTGAAGATTTTCCCGCCGCAGGAAGCCGATGCAAATCGGTAAAAGCGGCAAAACCCAAATAAAACGAACCATGGCAAAAGAAGTAGTTAAAATCATCAAGCTGCAGATTCCTGCCGGTGCTGCGAATCCCTCGCCGCCCGTGGGTCCTGCCCTTGGTCAGGCCGGTGTGAACATCATGGGCTTCTGCAAAGAGTTCAACGCTAAGACTCAGAAGCAGGCCGGTGACGTTCTTCCCGTCGTGATCACCGTTTATAAGGACAAGTCCTTCGACTTCATCACCAAGCAGCCCCCGGCAGCTAACCTTCTTAAGAAGGCCGCCGGTATCAAGTCCGGCTCCGGCGAGCCGAACAAGAAGAAAGTGGCTAAGATTTCCAAGGAGAAGTTGATGGAAATTGTCAACACCAAGATGCCCGACCTCAACACCACCAGCCCGGAAGCCGCTGCCCGCATTATCGCCGGACAGGCTCGCCAGATGGGTATTGAGGTGGAAGGCCTGTAACCCCTTCGCAGGAGGGAAATTAACCATAAACCCCGAACGTACTGCTATATATATGTCTACTAAACGCTCCAAGCGCTATAACGAGGCAGCCAAGCTTGTTGACCGCAGCAAGTCCTACGCTGTCGAGGAGGCTGTGGAACTCACCAAGAGCTTCCCCGCCCCCAAGTTTGACCCCACGGTCACCGTATCGTTCCACCTCACGGTGGATCCCCGCAAGGCAGACCAGATGGTGCGCGGCTCCGTAGCCCTGCCCCATGGTACTGGTAAGAATGTTCGCGTCATCGTCTTCGCCCAGGGTGAGGCTGCTCAGGCTGCCCTCGAGGCCGGTGCCGAGAAGGTAGGTCTTGAAGATCTCATCAAGGAGATTCAGGGCGGTTACCTTGATTTTGACAGCGCAATCGCCACCCCGGACGCCATGGCCCAGGTGCGTAAGATTGCTCGTGTACTCGGTCCGCGTGGCCTTATGCCCAACCCCAAGACCGGCACTGTGACGGAGGATACCGCCAAGGCCGTGCGCGAGGTGAAGGCCGGTCGTGTTGACTTCAAGGTCGATAAGAACGCCAACATTTCTGCCGCAGTGGGCAAGCTCTCCTTTGAGAGTGATAAGCTCGTGGAAAACGCTCGCGCATTCATCTCTGCCGTTGTGAAGGCTCGTCCCTCCGGCGCCAAAGGTGCATACATCGCCGGTGTTACCCTCTCCAGCTCCATGAACCCCGGTCTGACGATTTCTCAGGCTGAGTACGCCAAGCAGTAAACCCTGAACCACAAGAACTATTATGAGCAACGAAAAGAAACTCAATCCTGACAAGGGCGTTATCATCGATAGCCTCGTGGCCAAGGTGAACGCTACTCCGTTCATCATCGTTATCGATTACACGGGTGTAACGGTGCCGGAGTTCACAACTCTGCGTGCCAACCTTGCCGCCGCCGGCGCCAGCTGCGTTGTGGCTAAGAACACCTTTATGACCAAGGCCATTGCCGCTGCCGGTCTGCCCGATATTTCTGCTGCCCTCAAGGGCCAGACTGCCTACGTCATGGGCGAGAGCGATGTTTGCGCCGCTGCCAAGGTGATTAACACCTTTGCTAAGGCTTCCAAGAAGGCCGCCTATAAGGCCGGTATTCTGGATGGTGCCGAACTCACTCCCGACAAGATTAAGGCTCTGGGTGACCTGCCCAGCCGCGAGGTGCTGCTGGCTACGCTGCTTGGTACCATCAATGGTGCCGGTGCCGCGCTTGCCCGCGTCATCAAGGCTTATGTCGACAAGGAAAACGGAGGGGCTACGGAAGAAACTTCCGCTGCCGAGTAAAAAAAGACTTGAACAGATGGCGGCGGTGTGGTATGAACTGCCCGCCGCCTGAAAAAATTAGGTACTCTGTCGGCTCTCCGGCCGGTGAGAACTGAAATGGGTGGGGAGCCCCCATCCGCGACAAGAACCAATTAAAACATACATAATACAATGGCTGATATCAATACGATCGCTGAGGAACTTGGCAAGCTTACCATCCTGGAGGCTGCTGAGCTTGTGAAGATGCTGGAAGAGAAGTGGGGTGTTTCCGCCGCTGCTCCGGTTGCCGCAGTTGCCGCTGCTGCTCCCGCTGAAGCTGCCGAGGAGAAGACCGACTTCGACGTTGAGCTTACGGAGGCTGGTGCCAACAAGATCAACGTTATTAAGGCCGTGCGTGCCGTTAAGGCCGGTCTCGGTCTTGCTGACGCTAAGAAGCTCGTTGAGAGCGCTCCCACCATCATCCTCGAGGGTGCCTCCAAGGAGGACGCTGAGAAGGCCAAGGCCGAACTCGAGAAGGCTGGTGCCAAGGTCACGATCAAGTAACCTTTCTCATCACGCGGAGCAGGGGGGGATTATTGTCCCCTCCTGCCTTCGCGTCCCTGCGTATTTAGGGATTATGTAGTATATTGAAAATAAACAAGTTGTAAAAAATCGCGCGCATGCGTGGAATCGACCCGGGGCCACATACTCCCCCGGATGGGCAGAAGGGGCTCCGGGTCGGTTTTACCAAAGAAACCGACCCGCACCTGGAACGGGTGCACAACCTCATCTCCGCCAACTCCATGTCAAAGCCCAAGCAAGAGCGTATCAGTTTCGGCACGATCAAGGAGGTCATTGAACCGCCCAACTTGATTGAGATTCAGACTAAATCTTATGAGGAATTCCTCCAGCGTTTCACGGAGCCGGATAAACGGCTGAAAATGGGTTTGCAGGCCGTACTTGCCGAGCATTTCCCGATTGAGAGCTACGACGGGCAGATTTGCCTGGATTTTGACTCTTACGAAATTACTCCCCCCAAGACGTCGGATTTTGCCGCCATTCGCGCCGGCGAGACTTACAGTGCCTCCCTGTATGTGAAGTTCCGCCTTCGCTGCGGAGATTACACCGCAGAGGAGAATGTGTACATGGGAGAGATACCCATGATTACCGATCGCGGCACCTTTGTTATCAACGGTGCGGAACGTGTTATCGTTGCTCAGCTGCACCGCTCCCCGGGGCTGTGCTTTGAGAAGGCCCAGCACAGCAACGGCAAGGAAATTTACTCCTTCCGCATTATTCCGGATCGCGGTTCCTGGTTGGAAGTGCAGTTCGATACGAACGACCTCATGTACGTATTCCTGGATCGCCGCCGCCGCCGCCGCAAGTTCTTAGCCACCACTTTCCTGCGCTATCTGGGCTACGAGTCGGATCGTTCCATCGTGGAGCAGTTCTACACCATCCAGAAGTTGAATCTTACGGACGTGGCCGGTCCTGAGCTGGAATACCTCATCCCCTTCGAGGATGTCAAGTTCGGAGATGAGCAGGAGAGCCGCAAGGCCACCATCATCGCTAAGGCATACGAGCCCCTCAGCCTTGCCACTATCCGCAAGATGCAGGAGTTGGGTATTCACGAAATTGAGGTTATCGACCAGCGCGAGGAAGAAACGCTCGTCAAGACCCTCAAGAAGGACCTCTCCCACGATCGCGAGACGGCTCTTAAGGAGATTTTCCGCAAGTTCCGCCCGGGCGACCCCTCCTCCGTGCAGCAGGCTGCCACGGCTCTGGACCGCCTCTTTAAAGACGAGAAGCGCTACGACCTCACCCGCGTGGGGCGTTATAAGATTAACCAGAAGCTTGGCTTGGACGTGCCGGAGGATTGCCGCCTTATCCAGCCGATTGACTTCCTCAGCTCCCTCAAATACCTGCTGCGCCTGAAGAATGGTGAAGGGCAGGTGGACGATATTGACCACTTGGGCAACCGCCGTGTGCGTGCCGTGGGTGAGTTGATTGCGAACCAGTGTCGCGTGGGGCTTGCCCGCACGGAGCGCTTGGTAAAGGAGCGCATGACTCTTTGCGATACGACCCGCAGCGATATTACCCCCAGCAAACTCATCAACCCGAAGGCGCTGAGTGCTGTGGTGCGTGATTTCTTCGGCCGCAGCCAGCTCTCCCAGTTCATGGACCAGATTAACCCTCTGGCTGAGCTTACGCACAAGCGCCGCCTTTCCGCCTTGGGCCCGGGTGGTTTGAACCGCGACCGCGCCGGTTTCGAGGTGCGAGACGTGCATCCCTCCCACTATGGTCGTATCTGCCCCATTGAGACGCCCGAAGGTCCCAATATCGGTCTGATTAACTCCCTTTGCACCTATGCCCGCATCGATGAGTACGGCTTTATCGAAACGCCGTTCCGCCGCGTGAAGCAGGTGGAGAAGAAGAATGCCAAGGGCGAAGTGGTCGATACGGAAGTCATCGTCACCAACGAGGTGGTGTATCTTACCGCCGATAAGGAGGAGTACCACCTGATTGCTCAGGCCAATAACCCCATCGATAACGACAATGGCAAGGGGCACTTTACCCGCTCCCGCATTACTGCCCGTGAGCGCGGCGAATTCATCGAGGTGGATCCCCGCAAAGTGGAGTACATGGACGTATCTCCCAAGCAGATTATCTCCATTGCTGCCGGTCTGATTCCCTTCCTGGAACACGACGATGCTAACCGTGCCCTCATGGGTGCCAACATGCAGCGCCAAGGTGTGCCGTTGATGGTGAACCAAGCTCCGCTCGTGGGTACGGGTATTGAAGCCAAGTGCGCCCGCGATAGTTGCGCCGTTGTCTGCGCCGATGCTCCCGGCATCGTTGCCTCCGCTACGGCAGAGTACATCGTGACTACGCCGGATGGTCAGCTTCCCGTCTCCTCCAACACATGGTTGAGCGACCCGGACAGCATCAAGACGGATGCCGATAAGGGCATTTATGTGTACCAGCTTCGCAAGTTCATGCGCTCCAATGCTTCCACCTGCATCAACCAGAAGCCCATCGTATCCCGCGGGGATGTGGTGAAGCCCGGTGATGTGCTGGCCGATGGTCCCTGCACGGATGGTGGCGAGCTGGCTCTCGGCCGCAACGTGCTCGTGGCTTACATGTCTTGGTATGGCTATAACTTCGAGGACGCCATCATCATTTCCGAGCGTCTTGTGCAGGAGGATGCCTACACCTCCATCCACATCGAGGAATTCGAAGAAAAAGCCCGCGATACTAAGCTCGGCCCGGAGGAAATTACCCGCGATATCCCCAACGTGGGCGATGATGCTCTCAAGAACCTCGGCACGGATGGCGTGATTCGCATCGGCGCAGAGGTGAAGCCCGGCGATATCCTCGTGGGTAAGATTACCCCGAAGAGTGAGACCGATTTGGCCCCGGAGGAACGCTTGCTGCGTGCCATCTTCGGCGAGAAGGCTGCCGACGTGAAGGATACCTCCCTGCGCGTACCCCCGGGTACCACCGGCGTGGTAATGGATGTGCGTGTGGTGCGCTCCGCTGCTCCCGGCAGTCCTGCCGTGGATGTGGAGAAGGAGAGCCAGAAGCAGCGTAAGAAGGTGGATGCCGAGTACGAGCGCGACCGCGCCGCCCTTATCGAGCAGCTCACCGGTAAACTCTCCGACCGCCTCCTGGGCGAGAAGATTCCGCTGGAGGTCACCCGCATGGGTACCGGGGAAATCATTATCCCTGCCAATCGCAAGATTACCAAGACCCTCCTGCGCCGCCTCGCTACGCACTACGACCAAATCGAGATGAACAACAGCCCGGTAAAAAACCAAATCACCGAAATCATCAGCGGTTACAAGGTGCGCTTTGCTGAGCTGGACGAGGAACGTGACCGCAAGCTCGACCAAATCGAAGCCGGTGCCGAAATGGATCCCGGCGTGGTGACGGAAGTGAAGGTGTACATTGCCACCAAGCGCAAGCTCGGCGTGGGCGATAAGATGGCAGGTCGCCATGGTAACAAGGGTGTTTGCTCCCGCGTGCTCCCGGTGGAGGATATGCCCTACTTGGAGGACGGTACACCGGTGGATATTATCCTGAACCCCTTGGGCGTGCCTTCTCGTATGAATGTGGGGCAGGTGCTGGAAGCCCACTTGGGTGTGGCTGCCAAGGCTCTTGGTTTCAAAGTGGCTACCCCCGTGTTCGATGGTATTCAGGAATCCCAGATTTGGGAGTTCATGAGCCAGGCTAAGCAGAAGGAAGGCTTCTCTTGGGTGGGCGATGGCAAGGATGGTTCCGTGGCAGGTAAGAGCCGCCTTATCGATGGCCTTACCGGTGAGTACTTCCACTACCCCGTGGTGGTGGGTTACACCTACATGCTCAAACTTAACCACCTCGTGGCCGATAAGGTGCATGCTCGTGCCGTGGGTACATACTCCCTCGTTACCCAGCAGCCGCTGGGCGGTAAGGCGCAGCACGGTGGCCAGCGCTTCGGTGAAATGGAAGTGTGGGCTATGGAGGCCTATGGTGCAGCCTATACGCTCCAAGAGCTTCTCACCGTCAAATCCGACGACGTGCAGGGTCGTACCCGCATCTACGAGAATATCGTTAAGGGCGATAATTCGCTGGAAGCCGGCACGCCGGAATCCTTCAACGTACTCATCAAGGAAATGCAGGCCCTCTGCCTCAACGTGCAGCCCACGGAGCGCAAGGACCGCGAGAATGCCCCGCAAACAACGGACGACCTCTTTGCCTTGCTGGCCGGAGATGGTATGGACGACGACGAGACGTTCTCCTCTGCGGATGATGATGACGATTTCGATGAGTTCTCCGACATGGACGACGATGCCGATTATGATGGTGCCGACGACGAGGAAGAGGACGACGACTCCGATATGTAAACCTGTAACCGCCCTTTCGGGAAGCACTCTTCCCGAAAGGGTAATCAAAAACTCTTAATTTATACTCATATGTCTTTCATCGACCTTAATAGCGAGAAGCCCAAGAACTTTGATCAGGTTTGCATCACCGTGGCCAGCCCGGATGATATCCTGAGCTGGTCCAGCGGCGAGGTCAAAAACCCGGAAACCATCAACTACCGCACCTTCAAACCGGAGAAGGGCGGCCTCTTCTGCGAGCGCATCTTCGGGCCCACCCGCGATATGGAATGCTCCTGCGGCCGCTACAAGCGCGCCAAGAACAAGGGCATGGTGTGCGACCGCTGCGGCGTGGAGGTTACCTCCTCCCGTGTGCGCCGTGAGCGCATGGGCCACATTACACTGGCTGTGCCCGTTACACATATTTGGTTCTACAAGTGCATGCCCAGCCGCATCGGCCTGATGCTGGACCTCACGGCTCGCGATTTGGAGCGCATCATCTATTACGAGGATTACATCGTGATCGACCCGAAGGATGTGCATGGCATCGAGCGCGGCCAAATCCTTACCGAGGAGGAATACGATGAACTTGTGGAGGACTATGGCGACGATGCTCCCGAGGCTGCCATGGGTGCTGCTGCTATTCAAAAACTTCTCTCCACCATCGATTTGGATGCCCTCATCGACCAGCTTCGCCAGGAAATGGAGAAAACGAACTCCAAGCAGAACAAGCGCAAGATGGCGAAACGCCTGCAGCTGGTGCAGGGCTTCCGCTCCAGCGGCTGCAAGCCGGAATGGATGGTTCTTACTATCCTGCCCGTCATCCCGCCGGATTTGCGCCCCCTTGTTCCGCTGCCCGGTGGTCGCTTTGCCACCAGCGATTTGAACGACCTCTACCGCCGCGTCATCAACCGCAATAACCGCCTCAAGGAACTTGCCGCCCTGCAAACGCCGGAGGTGATTAAGCGCAACGAAATGCGCATGCTTCAGGAAGCCGTGGATGCCCTGTTCGACAATGGTCGCCATGGTCGCCACGTGACCGGTGCAGGGAATCGCCCCCTCAAGTCCCTCTCCGATATGCTGAAGGGTAAGAGCGGTCGTTTCCGCCAGAACCTGCTGGGCAAGCGCGTGGACTACTCCGGTCGTTCTGTAATCGTCATCGGCCCGCACCTGAAGATGAACCAGTGCGGTCTGCCCAAGAAGATGGCTCTTAACCTTTTCGAACCCTTCATCATCCACCGCCTGAAGGAGCTTGGCTATGTGCATACTGTGCGCTCCGCCAAGAAGATGATTGACCGCAAGGAAGCCATCGTGTGGGACATTCTGGAAGAGGTGACCAAGGGCCACCCCGTGTTCCTGAACCGTGCCCCAACGCTGCACCGTCTTTCCATTCAGGCTTTCGAGCCTGTGCTGATTGAAGGTTCCGCCATCCGCCTGCACCCGCTCGTATGTACGGGGTACAACGCCGACTTCGACGGTGACCAGATGGCTGTACACGTGCCTCTGAGTGTGGAGGCCCAGCTGGAGGCTCGCCTCCTTATGCTGGCGCCGAACAACATCTTCTCCCCGGCATCCGGCAAGCCCATTTGCACCCCCACGCAGGATATCATTCTTGGTTCCTACTATCTCACGCACACCCGTGCGATGGAAGTGAAGGAGCAGATGGATAACCAGCACCTGCTGCCCCTCTTCGAATCCATTTCCGAAGTGGAGTTCGCCATTGCTGCCCGCAAGATTGGTTACCACGAGTGGATTCGCCTCAAGAACCCGGATTACGGCAAGGAAGGTGCCGCCTTCGATAAGCTGGCTTTCAACCAAGAGAACGTGGACCGCAAGACTCTTGTTACCACGGCAGGTCGCGTGCGTTTCAACGAAATTTGGCCGGACGAAATCGGCTACATCAACCGCAACGTCGGCAAGAAGCAGCTGGGTGAAATCATCTGGCGCTGCTACCAAACCTGCGGCCAGAAGAGAACCGTCGAAACGCTCGATGCCCTCAAATCCCTCGGTTACAAGGAAGCCACCCGCTCCGGTTGCTCCATCGGTATCGTGGATATGGTGGTGCCCGAGAACAAGGACGGCGTCATCTCCGAGGCTTACGACGAAGTCTCCAAGGTGACTGAGCAGTACGAGGAAGGCCTCATCACCAATGGCGAACGCTACGAAAAGGTGATTAACATCTGGTCCTCCGCCACGGATGCCATTCAGAAGGAACTCTACACCAAGTTGGAATACAACGGCGGTTCCGCCGTGGCCAGCCCGCTCTACATGATGGTGGATTCCGGCGCTCGTGGTAACAAAGCTCAGATTAAGCAGCTCTCCGGTATGCGCGGCCTTATGGCTAAGCCCTCCGGCGAAATTATCGAACGCCCCATTACCTCCAACTTCCGCGAGGGTCTCTCCGTGCTGGAGTACTTCATCTCCACTCACGGTGCCCGTAAGGGTCTGGCCGATACGGCTCTGAAGACGGCCGACTCCGGTTACATGACGCGTAAACTCGTGGACGTGGCTCAGGATGTCATCGTGCGCGATGTGGATTGCGGTACGGAAAACGGCATTACCATGACGGCCATTTATGATGGTGACGATGAAATTGCCTCCCTCTCCCAGCGTATCTATGGTCGCGTCACCTGCGACGATATTTACGACCCGACCACGCGCAAACTCATCGTTTCCCGCAACGAAATCATCACCGATGAGGCCGCCAAGCAGATTGAGAAGGTGGGCATCGAGAAGGTGAAGGTGCGTTCCGTGCTTACCTGCGACCTTTCCAAGGGTTGTTGCGCCAAGTGCTATGGCCTGAATCTGGCCACGGGGCAGAGCGTGAAGGTGGGCGAGGCTGTGGGCATCATCGCAGCACAGTCCATCGGCGAACCCGGTACCCAGCTTACCATGCGTACCTTCCACGTGGGTGGTACCGCTACGGCTGCCGCCAGCCGCCCCGAGTACACCGCCAAATCCGACGGCCGCGTTATTTACGATGAAAACCTTCGCGACCGCTGCGTAGAGGACGAAAATGGAAACATGGTCGTACTCTGCAAAAACGGCAGCGTGAAGGTGTACGATGCCGAAGGTAAGGAACTGGAATCCTACCAGCTCACCATGGGTGCCGTACTCCGCATTAAGGATGGTGATAACGTGAAGGCCGGTGATATCATCGCCGAATGGGATCCCTTCGCCATTCCCGTCATCTCCGAAGTGGGCGGTACCATCGAGTTCCAGGATATGATTGAGGGTATTACCTGCCGCACCGAATCCGGTCACACCGAATCCGGTAAGGGTACTACCGTCATCATCGACCACCGTCAGGACCTCGCCCCGCGCATCATCGTGCATACGGGCAAGGGCGATAAGGATAAACCCCGCTCGTACGCCATCCCCACAGGTGCTTACCTTGCCGTGAGCGATAAGCAGAAGATTTCTGCCGGTACACAAGTGGCCAAGACTCCCCGCAAGATTCAGAAGACCAACGATATTACCGGTGGTCTGCCCCGCGTGGCCGAGCTTTTCGAAGCCCGCCGCCCGAAGGATACCTGCACCCTTGCCGAGATGGATGGTATCGTCGCCATCGACGATGCAATGATTCGCGGCAAGAAGGTGGTGACTATCTACCGCGATGCCGAAGCCCGCGAAGCCGCCACCAAGAGCCGCAAACGCTCCTCCAAGCTGGTAACCGGCGACGAGAGCGAGGGTACGCTTTCCTGCAAGCACCTCGTACCCATGGATCGCCACATCATCGTACACGATGGTGACTATGTGCGCGCCGGTGAACCCCTCTCCGACGGTTCCGAAGCCTCCGACGAAATCCTCCGCATCTGCGGCAAGGAAGCTCTGCAGGAACACCTCGTGAACAAGGTGCAGCAGGTGTACCGTGTGCAGGGTGTGGAAATTAACGATAAACACGTTGAAATCATCGTTTCCCAGATGCTCCGCAAGGTGCGCATCAAGGATCCCGGTGATACCGGTCTCCTTTGGGGCGACGAGGTGGACCGCACCACGCTCTCCCGCATCAACAAGGAGACGGTGGCTATGAATGGCCGCCCCGCCGATTGCGAACCCATCCTGCTCGGCATCACCAAGGCCTCCCTCAAGACGGATTCCTTCATCTCCGCCGCCTCCTTCCAGGACACCACCCGCGTGCTTACGGAGGCTGCCACCCTCGGCAAGGTGGATATGTTGGAAGGCTTCAAGGAGAACGTTATCCTCGGTCACCTCATCCCCGCCGGTACCGGCTTCTCCCAGTACCGCAACATCGTGGTGGAGGCAGCCCCCGGCGCCACCCCCATCCCCCGTGCCACATGGGACGATGAGGAGGAACTCCCCATGGCCGATGAGACACTCTCCGTCGGCTCCGAGGACTAATCCCCCGCTGCTGCATAGAGCAACAACACCACTTCCCGCCCGGACGCCTCTGGCTGCTCCGGGCGGCTTTTTTATGCCACGGCTTCCCCCACACCCGCCTTGACAAACCCCCGCCGTAAGAGTAAATTTCCCCGCATGTACACCAGTTTTTTTGATGTATTCTCCATAGGCATCGGCCCCTCCAGCTCGCACACCATGGGACCCATGCGCGCCGCCGGGCGTTTTGTGGCAGGATTAGAACGCCGCGGAGAATTGGAGCGCGTATGCGCCGTCAGAATATGGCTGTACGGCTCCTTGGCTCTCACCGGGGAAGGGCACGGTACCCCCGGTGCCGTATTATACGGTCTCATGGGGCTCCGAGCCGAAACCATGGACGGAAACGCTCCCGCTATTGGCGTGCTGGCAAGAGAAGGGCGCCTTTTGCTCAATGGTCATCACAGCATCCCCTTTTGCCAAGCGGAGGATATTGTGCTGGAGCGCAGCATCGAACTTCCGGAGCATCCCAACGGCATGCGCTGCTGTGCATATGATGCCGCCGGAGAACTCATCGCGGAGCGCGTCTACTTCTCCATTGGCGGCGGTGCCATCCGCCGCCGGGACGAAATGAACTGCCCCATGGAAACACCCCCCGTAGTTCCGTACGAGTTCAACTCCTGTGCCGCCTTGCGTGCCCAATGTGAAAAATCCGGTCAAACTATTGCCGGTCTCGTACGCTGCAACGAATCCACCCTGCACACCCTGCCGGATGTACGCGCCCGCATTCGCCTTGTATACGAAACGATGATGCAGGCCGTGGAATGTGGCATTAAAACTGGTGGCATCCTTCCCGGCGGTTTGAATCTTCCCCGCCGTGCCCCCAAAATATACGAATCTCTCTCGGAAAAATTCTTTCATAACGATGAGGACGCCCTCATGATTATCGACTGGATTAACCTGTGGGCCTTTGCTGTTTCCGAAGAAAATGCCGCCGGTGGGCGCGTGGTGACAGCCCCCACTATGGGCTCTGCCGGAGTTATCCCGGCCGTATTGCGCTATTACGAACGCTTTGGCTGCAAGGATTCCCCCTATAACCGCAATCTCGGTATCGAGATTTTCCTCCTCACCGCTTCGGCCATATGCAGCCTATACCGCGCTAACGCCTCCATCTCCGGTGCGGAAGTGGGATGCCAAGGGGAAGTGGGCGTAGCCTGTTCCATGGCCGCCGCCGGTCTTTGTGCCGCTATGGGCGGCTCCAATGCACAAGTGGAAAACGCCGCAGAAATTGCCATGGAACATAACCTTGGTCTCACCTGTGACCCCATTTGCGGTCTTGTACAAATCCCCTGCATCGAGCGCAATGCCGTGGGAGCCGTTAAAGCCGTCAATGCCGCACGTCTTGCCCTGCGCGGAGATGGTACCCATTTCGTCAGCCTCGATAGCGTCATTGCCACCATGTACGAAACCGGGCGCAACCTTGCCGCAGAATACAGAGAAACCGCCCTTGCGGGGCTGGCCGTTAACGCCCTCACCTGCTGACATATATTCCCCTTGACGCCGCTTCTGTTTCGCGGCACAATGTCCCTGTACCTGCGGGTATATGGAAAGATGGCTGAGTTGGTCTAAGGCACTCGACTCGAAATCGAGCGTGGCAGAGATGTCACCGTGGGTTCGAATCCCACTCTTTCCGTTACTGTACGAAAAGCCACACTTTCCCCTGTGGAGTGTGGCTTTTTGTATACTCTGCCGGGGAGGGAAAAAAGGGCGGGGAGCTTGTCATTGGGGCGGGCTTGTGCTATACTGCCGCCATGCCTTTGCCGGATTTTTCCCAGTTCCCGCTGTATTTGGCCCCCATGGCGGGGGTGACGGATCCTATTTTTCGCACGCTGTGCAAGGAGGCCGGGGCGGATGTGATGGTGACGGAGTTTGTATCTGCGGAGGGGGTGCTGCAAGCATGGGAGCGTAATCGGCGCTATGTGGAATTTGCGGAGGAACACCGCCCGCTGGGTATCCAGATTTTTGGCTCTGTGCCGGAGCATATGGCTGCTGCTGCGCGCATTATTGTGGATGCTATGCATCCGGATTTTCTGGATATCAATGCAGGGTGTCCTGTGCCTAAGGTGGTGGGCAAGAATGGTGGCTCTTCTCTGCTGAAGGATTTGCCTTTGCTACAATCAATTGCTTCCTCTGTGGTGCGAGAGCTGGGGGAGGATTGCCCGGTGACGGTTAAGATTCGCGTGGGTTGGGATAGTAATTCTATTTGCGCTCCGGAGGCGGTGCTGCGTTTGCAGGATGCGGGGGTGCAGGCGGTGGCGATTCATGGGCGCACTCGTTCCCAGCAGTATGGCGGGCAGGCGGATTGGGGACTGATTGACCATTGTGCGCGCTTAGTGGAAATTCCGGTGATTGGGAATGGAGATATTACCGGGCCTATGGATGTGCAGCGTGTGCGGGAGCATACCGCAGTGGCCGGGGTGATGATTGGCCGTGCGGCAATGAATGCTCCTTGGATTTTTCGCCAAGCTCGGGAATATCTTCGCACCGGGGTGGTGCCGCCTGCACCTTCTCCGGCGGAGCGGCTTCTCTTTATGAAGCGCCATGTGCGTATGGCGTTGGATAGCGGCCATTACGGCCCGGAGCTGCCCACTATGCGTGCCATGCGTTCTCGCTTGCTGGCTTATGCCAAGGGGATTCCCGGTACTAAGCCGCTGCGCCCGCAGTTATCTCGCGTGGCTTCCTATGCGGAGCTGGAGGAAATTCTCTCCGTGCTGGGGTGAGGAGGGCGCGGCTCATGCTAGGGGCATTCCCAGAACGATTGCGGGGAGGGGTCTTCCTTCGCTAATGATTTGCAGGTGCGTGCCCGGTAGGGCTAAGGGGCTTGCCAGCCATGCAAGAGCCATGCCCCGGCGGGAAAGCGGACTAAGACAGGCACTGGTAATATGACCTACTTGCTGCCCGTGGGCATCCACCACGGCATCCCCGCCGCCGGGGGCACAGGTGGTGTGGCGGCATTCCATGGCTGCCATGCGATTCATGGTTCCGGCAGATTGCTGGCGTCGCAGGGCTTCCACGCCGATAAAGTTTTTATCGAGCCGGCAGAGGTGTCCTAATCCGCATTGCAAGGGAGTGTGTTCCGGCTCTGTATCCCGGGCAGGGCAGGGGATTCCATGCTCGATGCGAAGGCATTCCTGCGTGTGGGTGCCGCAAGGTACTGCCCCGGTGGCGATGAAGCGTTCGTACCAGCTGATGCCGGCAGCGGCACGGCAGAAGAGTTCGAAGCCTTCGTTGCCGGTAATGCCGCAGCGAGTGAGCAGCAGGTTTTCCTCCCGGTGGTGCAGACGCCTAAATCCCATGGCCGGAGGCAGCTCCACCCCCGGTAGTACCCGGCGAAGCAGGGGCTCACTCTGAGGCCCGACCAGTGCCATGCCGCTCCATTGCTCTGTCTCATCCAGAAACTCCAGCGGCCCTTCCTGCCTACGGGCGGAAATCCACTTGTATACCGACTCCCGCTGCCCGGCATGTCCCAGCAGGAAAAACCGCCCGGCACTTTCCCGGAACAGCAACAAGCGGTCGATAATTCCCCCATTTTCCCGCAAAAGCAGCGTGCGCTGCCCCATGCCATCCCGGCAGCGGGCGATACTGTTGCTCAGCAGCCCTTCCAGCCAGGCTAAAGCACCATTACCTGTAACGCTGAATTTCCCCAGATGCGATATATCGAAGATGCCGCAACCATGGCGCGCGGCACCATGCTCCTCCGGTAGGGTGGAAAAGTGGTGCGGCATGTTCCAGCCATCCTCGGGCTGCATGCTGGCACCGTGGCGAATATGCAGGGGCGTAATAGGGGAAGTTCTCATCTCCCCCCATCTTGCCCTCTTTTCCCTCGGCAGGCAAGGTGTTAACTCCACCTTTTCGGGGCAGGGAAGGGCGCGGCTTTGCGGCTACACCAAATTCCCCCGCAGCAGCCGCAGCAGCGCCAGGGTGCGCCCCCAATGCTCCGGGTGGTCATCCGTCTCCGGGAATAAACGATTCTCCGGAATGCGGGCATAACGCTCCGCTGCCTTAGAGTGGCTCAGCTCCCGCAAACCCACGGAAAAGATAACCCCCAGCTTCAAAAACTCTCGCGCAAGCTCGTGCGGACCATTCCATGCATGCAGAAGTACCTGTGGCAGCGTACCGCAGCGCTCCCGCTCCCGCAGAAGCTCCAGCAGCTCCCCCCAGGCCTGCACCCCGTGCAGCTGTACCATACGCTCGTGCCGGAAAGCCGCTCCAAGATGAATATGCAGCAGCAGCCGCTGCGCCTCCAGCGTGCCGGCATGCGCCGGGGAGGCATCCAGCCCGCTTTCCCCCACGCAAGCCTGCGGATAGCGGCTCAGCCACTCATCCAGCTCGAAAGCCAGCTCTGCGGCATCCGCCTCGTGCGCATGCCATGGGTGTACCCCAAAGCAGGGAATCATCTCCCCCGCCGTTCCTGCTGTTTCCGCCGCTTCTGCTGCCACCCGCGCCCAATCCGCACGGGTAACCGCGCACAAATATCCCCCGTGGGAAGCTGCCTTGTGTGTGTGGTAATCCTTCATCTCCTCCTCACAAATAACCTTGCTCTTTGAAACTATAATAGGGCTGCACCCGCTGTACCCCCTCCGTGCCGATAATCACATGGTCCCGCAGAGGAATCCCCAGCAGCTCCCCGCTTTCTGCAATGTTTTTGGTTAACTGGCGGTCCGCCTCGCTGGGAGTCGGATCCCCACTGGGATGGTTATGCACCAAAATAATCGAAGCCGCGCTGTGCCGAACCGCCTCCCGAAACACATCCCGCCCATGTGTCATCACCCGCGAAAGCGTCCCCTTCGCCACATGGCAGCGCCCCAGCAGCTGCCGCTTCACATTCAGCAGCAGCACCAGAATATTCTCCTGCCGCTCGTAGCGCAACTCCCCGGCCAGCAGACGGTATACCTTCTCCGGGGAATCCATTACCTCCGCCTGCATCGATTCCTGCACCGCCCGCTGTCCCAGCTCGAATACCGCTGCCAGCGTGGCAGCCTTAGCCGTGCCAATCCCCTTGCAGCATGCTGCAATCTCCCGTGCCTCCATACTCCCCAGCACCGTCAGGCTCCCCGCTGCCTGCTTTAAGCGAGCCGCCAGTTGCAGCACATTGCACCCCGGTAAACCCGTCCGCAGGAAGAGTGCAATTAACTCCTCATCCGACAGTGCTGCCCGCCCTCGGCTAATCAACTTTTCCCGCGGCATCTGCTCCGCAGGCAACTCGGCCATCCTTCGCATCCCCTCATCCCGCTCCTGTTCCATACCCCCCATTCTATCCTATTCCCCGTCCCCTGTGAAGCAGATTTTTTTTCTGCCGCCGCGCTTGCTCTTTTTATTTTTTACTCTGTGAGGAAGACGAACCTATCTCCGCCGAAATCTTAGCATTCCTCTCCCCACGTTTAGAAGTTTCTCCCCAGTGGTGTGTTATGGTATCTTTAATCCATCCACGTAGACTTTGAATGTTCTGAAGTTGACCTCAACGGGTCATTATGGTATATGTAGCTGTGGTGTGGACTAGTGACGAAGGCGTTCTGAAGTTGACCTCAACGGGTCATTATGGTATAAGGATTCCATAATTTTGCGCAGGGTGTCGATAGTTCTGAAGTTGACCTCAACGGGTCATTATGGTATACGAGGTGGAAGCTGTTAAGAGTACCGGCCAACGTTCTGAAGTTGACCTCAACGGGTCATTATGGTATACCGAGAGATGCCGCAGTTGGTGCAGTATTGCGTTCTGAAGTTGACCTCAACGGGTCATTATGGTATATCGTCACTATCGACGGCGAGAGCCAACTTGACGTTCTGAAGTTGACCTCAACGGGTCATTATGGTATACGGGAAGGATGCGGGGAGCCGGAACGAAGCGGTTCTGAAGTTGACCTCAACGGGTCATTATGGTATAAGGGGGGAAATTCTGGAAGGGGCGCAGGCGAGTTCTGAAGTTGACCTCAACGGGTCATTATGGTATATGGCAGAAGGGTTTAACCCTCCATTACTTCACGTTCTGAAGTTGACCTCAACGGGTCATTATGGTATATGCTTGATTGTTTACAAGGAGAAGGAACGATTGTTCTGAAGTTGACCTCAACGGGTCATTATGGTATAAGCATCGACATTGCAGGTGTGCCGCATGACTTGTTCTGAAGTTGACCTCAACGGGTCATTATGGTATACATCGCCCGTCATTGGTCAACGACCTACACAAGTTCTGAAGTTGACCTCAACGGGTCATTATGGTATAGAGGCGGAAGAAATTTCTTTTTGCATGAGTTAGTTCTGAAGTTGACCTCAACGGGTCATTATGGTATATTGCTGATTTCCGTTAAGAAATTGACACAGCGGTTCTGAAGTTGACCTCAACGGGTCATTATGGTATAAGGATTTTCGAGCCCGGTTTCACCTGCACATCGTTCTGAAGTTGACCTCAACGGGTCATTATGGTATATTCAGACAATCCGTGTTCACAAGCTCATTGCCGTTCTGAAGTTGACCTCAACGGGTCATTATGGTATATAAGAGCATCCAAGAGTATGAAAGTTAATCTATTGGATGCTCTTATATTTTAACGGATTGGATTTTGATGTGTTTTTTTTACCAGAAAAGAACGAATGGAGGGAAAGTTCGAGGGGGAGGAGTTTCGGTTTCCCCTAGGAGGATGACTTGTTGCTCCCACACGCTGCGTTCCATGGGAATGAGCCGGATGTCACCTTGGGGGACTTGGGCGGCCACGCGACGCATATATCGGATGACTCGGTCGATTTCGTGGTCCTCTCCTTCGAAGAGGTAGAGGCTGTATTGGACACGCTGCCCTCCCAGAGCCTCGAATTCTTTACGAAGGAGGGTTTGGTGCTTGGTTTCAGGCACATCATAGGCAAGCATCACGAGCATGGAGGACAAAAGGGTGGAAGAGACTTGTATTTTGGGAGAGCAGAGCGCGGGTGAAGGATTCTACATGAAGCCGCAGAATGGTACGCAAGCGAAATCTTTTTCCGGAATAGCACCAGAAAGATTCCATCATTTCCGCAAATCGCCCTGCCATTTTGCGGGTGTCGTGCATTTCGTCCAGATAACGCATAACGGTGATTTCCACACAGCAGCGGAAAGGCTCAATGAGGTCGCATGCTAGGCTGGGACGGCTTCGGCGCAGTTTGTGGATGATGCCGATGCCGGGTTCTATGCCGGAGGCAATGCACTGCCATTCCAGGGCGTGGTAGAGGAAGCCGTAGCCGTAGTTGAGTGCTACGTTGAGAGGTGCTTGAGCCTGACGTTTTTCGCGTGTAAATAAATCCTGAGCGGCGGCGCGGAAGTAACGTGCCCAAAAGAAGCGAGCCCATTTGGCCTCCAGCCGCAGGATGCGGTTAAAGGAGTTGGAGGCAAGTTTGGGAAGTGGGGAGAGAGAGGGCTCGAGTGCGCGAATAAGGGAATGCTGATTCTGTACCTTGGTGAGCAGCAAATCAGAAGCCAGTTGAGTGGCATGCCTTGGTTTGAGTGTGCAGAGGCGGTAGGTGGCATCAGGGTTGACATAGCGACAGCAGGGAAGGAGGGAGGCTGTTTCCCATTTGCCGGCGGAAGTGTTCCAATGTGCCATGATGACGGGGCATTGCTGTGCAACGCTGCACAGCGCTGCCTGGCTCCACCGTGCATGGGAAGCCAGGCATTGCAGGGATCCCAGCACCTGAAGGGCGATTTTGTTTTCTCCGCTGTATAGCAACCCATCCCTGATTCGCAAATCAGCCGATTCGTTCATCAGGATGAGGTGGTGTATCATACGGGTGGGGTAAGTTTTCGTTTGGTAGCTTCTGCATCCGGGGTGTCTAGTTGGAGTAATTTTGCGTATTCCTGCACACTTTGTAATGTCCTTATTTTTCTGTCTTTGTGTGTGAGAGACTTAAATGTTAGAGAAGTGTCGGATTTTATTGCAGAAATTTTACCCCAGTTTTCAAGATTCTTGGGGTGGTCGCTCATGTTGACGTGTCCTTTTTTTTGTAGGTCTTCGATGTATTTGTCATCTCGTTCGAAACTGAGGCTAAATGCATCCCCCTTTCTGAAGGTGGCGATTTTGATGGCATGGGGAGGCAGGATGCCGCAAAGCATTTCGCGCAAATCGCGAGCGTTGTTTTCAGCAAGTAGGTTGAGCAGGTATGGGGGGGCGTTTTTAGTGCCACGCCAAGGCAGACCAAGACGCTTGAGCCCTGCCATAGCTGCACGGGTGGGGATAATACGCTTGTAGTATTTCCAGCATTTCTTTTTGGCATCCCAGCCGAGCCAGAGTTCGAGCCTATCATTGGAGGCATCGAGGCTTCGGAGTTGGTGGAATTTGCCGGATTCTGTAATAAGACCATTCCAGCCGATGGGGGATTTGTCCAAATTGCCTTTGCCGCCGAATTTCCAGATGCTGCGAATGGGGGTGCCGTTGAGCAGTTTGAGTTCCGGCATGGGCAGGGCGGTTTCTTCTTTAGTGGCCGCTTGGCAGTTGATGCTCCACTGGGTGATGGCTTTTTCCGTGGGTATGTCCTTGGCGGGAATGCCCATGTTATTCAGCGTGTCGCGAAGCACTGCAGACTTGATGTTGGGAGACAATGGGGTGCGCTGGTGAGTGATTCCGTTTTTATCAACACTCCAGAAGGTGCTATCACCTAAGGATTTATATTTACTGCGGCTTTCTTTTTTTTCGATGGGACAGACGGAACCATCGTTCCATACTTTATTGAAGTCGGGCAGGGGGAGTCCCTGTATGCACATGAGTTGACGATTTCCCTTGGCGGTTTTTTCTGTCTCGAAGATGCCTTTATTTCGGATATCATTGAGCCCCTCGGGCGGGAGACAGCTCATGACGGCGGCATCTTTTCGGTGGTGGAGGTTGTCGGAGCGGTCTTTTTTATATTCCGGTCCGAGCCAGCTGCGGCGGGCGGCTGCGGTGTATACACCGCAGGGGTTACCGATGCGGCGGCGGATTTCTTCTTCATTACCGTTGATTCCAAGCCAGATGATGAGGCAATGTCTTAATTCTCTAGCCAGTTGTGCTGTGCGGGTGAGGTTGTTGAAATTGGGGAATACATCAAACGAGCTTGCAAAGTGCTGTTTTTTTTCTTCGCTCCAGTGGAATGTTTTGACTCTTTCCAATATGTTATCCCAGCTTGGCCAGTCGGGGAGCCCGGCATGGGCTGCTTCCATGGGGGTTCTGTTGCCCATGGCAGCGTTTGTTTTACGTGTGGTGAGAACGAGATTTTCCGCCATGTAGAGCCCACCGCGAGCATCGGGATAGATGTGAGCCAGTTCGATTTCTCCGGAGAAAAGATCTGCAAGCTTGAGTTCTTGGCCGGTGAATGGGCAGCGAGCCGACAGCTGCGGGGAGCCTCCTTGCTCTTCAAAAAGGCGCATGCGCAGGAAATCGGCATGGCTGGCATTTTCTCTGCCGTAGGCTGCTGCCTGTTTTTCGCGTCGCTCGCGGTTGGCCTTTTGTTCTTTTGCTATTTTCTGTGCAGCATCTTTATTGGCTGCCGCATTTTTAATGGTTTCCACCACGCAATAATCGGGTCTGGTTTTGCCTCCTAACAGTTGCTTCAAATCTTTGGTGAAAATGCGTTGCAGAATCCCGGTGGTTTTCAGTACCTTCCATTGGCGCTGTCCGAGCAGGGCCTCTACTTGAGGATAAATTCCGCTTTCGCTGAGGAGATTTTTACGGAAGGTGTATAGCCCGGATTCTTTTTTCCATTCTTCCATGGCATTGGGTGAGAAGCATGTGCCGTTTTGCGTGGCGGCTTCATACATGGTTTGGGCGGCTGTCTCGGAAATGGCGGCACGCCCCTTACGAGCAATCATGGTGGGGGCAACGATGTCTTTAAGCTGCTTAAACTGCGCCTTGTTCCATTCGCTTTTTGGGGTAAGGGCATAGTTCTGTTTTTTTAGGGCGGCTTCCATGAGTTTTTTGGCATCCTTCCATTTGGCGATGCCTGTTTCCATGGCTGTGAAGAGTGCCTCGACGGCTTGTTCCGGCAGCTTCACCTTACCTATGGGCAGTTTATTCGTGGAAAGTTCAAATTTGCGTACGGAGAGGAAGTCTACCAATGCCCAACGTCTGTACGCGATATGCTCCGCTGTGCAGCAGCGTTTGGTGGGCAGGCCGAGCCATTCGCAGTAGGGACATTTCTTTACCTTACGCTCGTATACTTTTTTAGCCTCATCCGGGGTTTTGCGATTATACAGGAAAATGGATTTTTGCTTATTCGTTTTTGTGTCGTTGGGCAGGAAGAGGGCGGCGGAGAAAGCTTCTGCATCATCTATGAGGTCGCTGTGGCGGTTGATGATGTTTTGCAGGTGAGCTTGAACATGCGCGCGCGGATAGTTAAAGCCGCGTGCTTTGCGTTCGTTGAGTGTTTTGCCGGCATAGGCTGCCAGCATGGCATCGATGCCTTCGAAAGCTGCTTTTTTGTGGCGTTCCTCCACCAGCTGCTTCCATTCTTCCTGTTTGGCTTCTATTTCTGTGAGCGAATCTGAGATGGCGATGAGGTATTTTCTCATTTCCGCATCCACATAGGCAGATTGGAGCCATTTTTTAGCATCTTTCATTTTGAGTTCTGCTCCCCAAGGATATTCTCCGACGGAATGAGCGTCCATGGCAAAATAATCGTACCCTCGGCGTAGCACGCAAGAGCGAATGCAGATGGAAAGAGCCTCTCGGGATGCCAGTTTGCCGGTGATGGCTCGGTATCTCAACTTGAAAGGGTCGGAGCGCGAAATGATCTCATCGTCGACCCATGGCAGCCCATGTTTTTCAAAAAGAGCTTTGAGGCGGCGCATGCGTGTACGCCGATTTTTTCGCGCGTGTCGTGCGGCACGGTAGGTACGCCGTTTTGCAAGCGCATTCGCCTCGGGTAAATCTACAAGAAGCGTTTTGCAGTATAAAAGCTCGGTGCCTTTGCGAACAGCAATGCCGATGCCTTCAATACCGATGTCGATACCGAGAACTACGGTGTCCGGGGCGTAGAATGGGTGCCGGTTCCAGTATGCTAATGCTGCTTCCCTCTTGACCGGAAGGTGGGAGGATAATGCGGATTCTATTTGCATGGTGGGATATTCCTTTGGGAATGTTCAGAATGGTGGGAGGGTAAATACCTAAAATTGTATTCTAGCATATGCGGGGAGAAGGTCAATCTCATTTGCGGTAGATAAAAAATGTATTTTAGGCTTGTGATGTGAGGGTAAATCTGCTAGAGTCAAACTCACTTCAGAACCAGCACTGGTGGGCTCTTACAATGTAAGAAAAGGTGTAGGAGAGAGCGCTGCCCGCCTATATATAGTGTGACTCCCATACCCGGAGATCCCCCTCCGCTGAGATGAGCGGAGGGGGTAATCTTTTTAGAACGGGGCAGGGGGGAAGTGTGTCATTTTTTTGCGGGAGGGGAGAAAATTTTTAGGAGGGAGATGGGTGTGGGGGAGGAGGGATGCGGAAATTTTTTGAAAAAAAGGCTGAATTTCAAAGAAAAGGCTTGCTAAATGGGAAAAATGCGCTAAACTGTGTGCCCCGCGGGCAGTATAGGAATGTACTCGCCCGGTGGACTTTATCGGGTTCGCAGCCGGTGAGACGGCAGGTTTCCTCCTAATGGTGAGGGGCTTGCAAAGCAACCGGTAAGCACCTGAATAACAATAAACTAGAAGGAAACATGCCGACCATCAATCAGCTCGTCCGCAAGGGACGTATCGTACCGGAAGAGAAGTCGAAGTCTCGCGCTCTTCATAGCTGCCCGCAGCGCCGTGGTGTCTGCCTGCAGGTTATGACTCGCACGCCGAAGAAGCCGAACTCCGCTCTTCGTAAAGTTGCTAAAGTTCGCCTTACCAATGGTGAAGAAGTAATCGCCTACATTGGCGGTGAAGGCCACAACCTGCAGGAGCACTCTATCGTGCTTGTGCGTGGTGGCCGTGTGAAGGACCTTCCCGGTGTCCGTTATCACATTGTTCGTGGTGCTCTGGACTGCCTTGGCGTAGATAAGCGCCGCCGTGGCCGCTCCAAGTATGGTGCCAAGCGTCCTAAGGCCGGTGCCGCCGCCGCTCCCGCTAAGAAGCGCTAAGATTCAACACTGAAGAAAGAATAATACTATGGCTCGTCGCAAACGCGTCTATAAGAAGATTGAACGTCGTGACTCCCGTTACGATTCCGTGCTGGTTGGCCGCCTGATTTGCAAGGTGATGCTGGACGGCAAGCGCTCTCTGGCTGAGCGCATCGTGTACAAGGCGATTGACCTTGCTAACGAGGGGACAGATACTGTGAGCCCGCTGGAGGTGCTGACCCGCGCTATTGAGAATGCTAAGCCCCGTGTGGAGGTGAAGAGCCGCCGCGTGGGTGGTGCTACGTATCAGGTGCCGTTGGAAGTGGCTCCGGATCGTTCCGAGGCTCTTGCCATGCGTTGGATTATCAACTATGCTCGCAACCGCAAGGGTATCCCGATGGCTAAGGCACTGGCTAATGAAATTAAGGAAGCTGCTGCCAATCAGGGGGCTGCTGTCCGCAAGCGCGATGATGTGCACAAGATGGCGCAGGCCAACCGTGCCTTCGCTCACTTCCGCTGGTAAGAAAACCGGCCGGGAGTTTTCCTGTAATCTCTGAACTTTAACAAAACTTCATATTACTTATTATGGCTAACGTAAGCAGTCCTGACCGCAAGGCAGACCTCAACCATTACCGTAATTTCGGTATTGCCGCTCACATCGACGGTGGCAAGACCACGCTCTCTGAACGTATCCTGTTCTACACCGGCATGATCCACAAGATCGGCGAGACCCACGAGGGTTCTGCGACGACCGACTGGATGGAGCAGGAGCAGGAGCGCGGTATTACCATTACCTCCGCCGCCGTGACGACGAACTGGAAACAGCTGCCCGCCGAGGGCTGCTACAAGCTTTTCGAGAAGGAGAACTTCCAGCTCAACGTGATTGATACCCCCGGGCACGTGGACTTCACCGCTGAGGTGGAGCGCTCCCTGCGCGTGCTCGACGGTGCCATCGTGGTGTTCTGTGGTGTGGCTGGTGTGCAGCCGCAGACGCAGACCGTATGGCGCCAGGCGAACAAGTACGAGGTGCCCCGTATTTGCTTCGTGAACAAGATGGACCGCACGGGTGCAAATTTTGCCAACGTGCTGAATGATATTCGCACCAAGCTGGGTGCAAATGCTGCTCCGATTCTGGTGCCCATCGGCTCCGAGGATCAGCTCTGCGGCCAGATTGACGTGGTGAACCAGAAGGCTATCTTCTACGCCGATTCCGACCGCCAGGGCTCTACCTACGAGGTGCGGGATTTGGAGGGTGAGCTTAAGGAGATTGGCGAGGCTTATCTCGAGGAACTCAAGGAGTACGTGGCTAACGTGGACGATGAATTGGGCGAACTCTTCCTGATGGAGGAGCCCATCGATGCTCCCACGCTGAAGAAGGCTATTCGCCGCGCTACGATTGCGAACAAGTTCATCCCGGTGGCCGGTGGCTCCGCCTTCAAGAACAAGGGTGTGCAGGGCCTGCTGGATGCTGTGGTGGATTACCTGCCCTCTCCCTTGGAGTGTAAGCCTGCTACGGTGACGAGTACGGTTCCCTCCGGGCTGGATGAGAATGGCTACGAGGTGTTCGACGTGAAGGAGATTTCCCCCTCCGACGATGATAAGCCCGTGGTGCTTGCGTTCAAGCTCTGGGCGGATAAGTTCGTGGGTTCTCTGGTGTTCATCCGCGTATACACGGGTGTGGTTCGCAAGGGTGATACCGTGTACAACCCCCGTACCCGCAAGCGTGAGCGTGTGGGCCGTCTGCTGCAGATTCAGGCCAATGTGCATACCGATGTGGATGCCGTGTACTCCGGCGATATTGCCGCCATCGTGGGCTTGAAGAACGCTACGACGGGTGATACGCTCGCCTCCGATGATTTCGACTACACGCTGGAGCCCCCCACCTTCCCGGATACCGTGATTTCCATGGCCGTGGAGCCTCTTACCAAGGGCGACCAGGAGAAGATGTCCAACGCCTTGCAGCGCCTCTCCGCAGAGGACCCCACCTTCCGCGTTAAGACCGATGAGGAAACCGGCCAGACCATCATCGCCGGTATGGGTGAGCTGCACCTCGATATCATCGTGGACCGCCTGCGCCGCGAATTCAAGGTGGAGGCTAACACCGGCAAGCCCCAAATCGCCTACCGCGAAACCATCACCAAGTCCGCCGATCGCGTGCAGGGCAAGCTGGTGAAGCAGTCCGGTGGTCGTGGTCAGTACGGTGATGTGGTGATTGCCATGCGCCCCGGCGAGCGCGGTACCGGTCTCAAGATTGCCAACAAGATTGTGGGTGGTGCCATTCCCAAGGAGTACATGAATGCTGTGTACGCCGGCTTGAATGAGGCCATGAACTCCGGCTCCGTGGCCGGTTATCCCGTGGAGGACGTGGAGGTGGACGTGATTGACGGCTCCTACCACGAAGTGGACTCCAACGAAAACGCTTTCAAGATGGCCGCTATCTTCGCCATGAAGAATGCCTTTGCCAAGTGCGCCCCGGTGCTGCTGGAGCCCATTATGGCTGTGGAAGTGGTCACCCCCGCAGAGAACCAGGGCGATATTATGGGCGACCTGAACCGCCGCCGCGCCATGGTGAAGAACATGGAACACAAGGGCAACGAGTGCGTGCTTACCGCCGATGTACCCCTGGCCGAAATGTTCGGTTACTCCACCGACATCCGTACCCTTTCCAAGGGCTTGGCCTCCTACTCCATGGAACCCTCTCACTTCGAACAAGTACCCCAGAACCTTGTGAACGATATCGTCAAGGCTCGCGGTGGTAACAAGTAAACCAACCAACCATATTAACCTAAACATAACCGCACGTTCATGCAAAGTCCCAAAATCCGCATCCGTCTCCGTGCATTTGACAGCCGCGCTATCGACCGCTCCGCTTCCGAGATCGTCGAGACCGCTAAGCGTACAGGTGCAAAAGTCGCCGGACCGATTCCTTTGCCGACTCGTATCGAGAAGTTCTCTGTGAACCGCTCGGTCCATGTTAATAAGAAATCTGCCGACCAGTTCGAAATCCGTACCC
>JAFXCP010000021.1 GCA_017521405.1 Akkermansia sp.
CGGTGAATGCTGTGTTCATCAATTCCCATGACCATCGGGCATGGATAATTGAGTTGTTCGTTGAGCAGATTCTCATGATTGCGGTGCAGCTGGCGTTCCACTGTGCTGGTACTTATCCGATACTTTTCTCCTATTTTCTTGTTGCATACTCCATTAGCGCATTCGCGCGAGATGGCATCATTGAGCCGAGCATTACGCCGCTGGTATTTTGCAAGCCCAATATGGTTGAAGTTCTGCGTATGGGTTTTGCCTCAGCATCGTCTTGCACCATCACGTCCCTTGGCACTAGGGTTGCGATAGTAATAACCATGCACATATACCTCCTGTGAATGGCAGTGAGGACAGATGCTTGCCTGAATTTCATCACACACGGCATAATCAAATTTGCCTTGACTATCCGTGCCCGTTGCGGTAATTTTCGAGTACTTCAAGAACACAACACCGGGCATGGTAGGAGTTTTCTCCTCCATGCTCAATGTTTTTCTACCTTTTACTAATAGATTTCTCCGCCTGCGTTTCTTGCGTCCGTTGGTCATTCCACAATTATTGCAGAAAAGCCGAAAATTCGAATTTTATGCACATGTAGACCCTTCATTTTTCCATCATCTAGGATGATCTGTTTATATTGGAGGAAGGATTAACTTGTGCAGATTTTGCACAAGTTGAAATACTACAGCTCTTTTATTGAGTGCTAGTCAAGGGTGAAATATATTCTCCCGGTGCCATTGTAGATACGTTCGATGCTCCGGCGCCACCTGTGGGAGAACTTGTGCTACAGAGTGTAGTCCCAACGCCTGAATATTTTCTTCCGTCAGACGGGTGGAAATCAATAGATCTCCATCATTGGCAAAGGAGATATAGCCTTGGTCGAAAAGGGCATCCATGCGGGCTTCTAGCAGGAATCCATTGTATGGATCAACGCGTTCGGTATCAGTGCAATCCTTCCAAGGCTTCGCGTGGCTGGCTCGCAGTAATGAAGGTATGGATACTCCGGTCAAAGGACACTTGCCACCCCACATCTTTTCTAGTGCAGAGCGATAGCGACTCTGCGCCGTGCGGGTCGTGATCATCTGCTGGCGCTCGGTGCGCAGCGGTGGTTCTCCTTTTGGTGCTGTGTCAGTCTGAGCAAGCTTGCGCAATGTACTTGCCAGCTCTGCCAGCGGTACGCGGCTGATAGGCTGATAAGTCGGCACTATCACGAACAAATCCTCCTCCGGGAACACATGCAGTAACCCCTCATGCGCCGTGGAACTCAGCCAGCGACCGGTGCCGTCGGCATCCGGCTCGCAATTATCCCAGCCGTTCCGGGACGCATCCCGGCGTATGTAGGTGTCGAATCTGATTGGGTTCATGGCTTGTTTCAACTTCGACCCATTTTGGGACTTTTTGCTCTTTTTTTGAATGATGCGCTAATTGCACATTGTAAAATAATAACGTCATTCTTATATTGTTCTTAAAAGAAAACTTCGTCCCTTATTCGCCCAATTTTATTCATGATTTACAGAATTATCAGAGGCCGATACCTGTGCTGTAAATTCTACTCTTATTCCAGCAATTCCGAAGGCATCAGGGAGCGAATGACATAACACATTAATTTCTTTTCGAAAAACACCCTTATACCCAGTTTTGTTGCTCCAGGAATAACAGGTAGCGATCTCAAATGTAATTCCTTCGTTTTTTGTATATCTACTTGAATAGCTGCACGTGCTTGTTTCAACATACAGTCTCCATCATCTAACCATTCTATACAGATAGAGGCTTCAACAAGACGCAGCTCCGTCAGCCCTTGCTTGAGCATTTCTCGTCTGTTGTACTGATAACTCTCATATGAGTCTGATAGAGTCACATAAACGGAGTCATTGTTACATTCACAGCTATTAACGTATATTCCATTATCATAGAAAACGTCCTCTTTGCACACTCTGATGAAGTTTTTATATTGTTCAAGCGCATCTGCTGATCCACTTCTAAGCAAATTGAGCAATGTCGTTTGTTCTATGCTGTTTCGGCACAGCACATAGCTAAGATAATTGTTGATATCAATATGATTTGGTATTAGAATTTCTGCTTGCCGATAATTTTTCGTTATGGAAAAATTGTCATATGTGTTGTCGTATATGTAGTTAAAGTTGAAACGAGAAAAGGCCTCTATCCCCTTGCAAGTAGTTGCCCTGTGACCAGCCTGCGAAACCTCTGAAAATTCCACATCGGGATGAGTCAACAATTTTTCTAGATCAAACAGAAAAAATACAGGAACCGGAACATTTGCATTCGGATCTCCATGAAAACGCAGTAAAGGGTGCTTGTACCCTTCATTGTAATACTGTGTTGGTGTTTGTGGCCGGAAATAAAAGCGGACATTTGATATTACCTCAGAATCGGTAATATCTATAACCTGTCTGCTAGCGTTATCATTCAGCATCACATTGTGGTTAAGAGCCTGTCTGCGGCTATATAATCTGCCGCTTCGCAAGATGCTGGCTGCGTTACTTACGTCTGTGAAATGAAACGCATACTTGCACCACCATGAAGGCCGCGCATGGTGTTTAATGTTTTGCTGTATAATCTCCCCGTAGTCCATATTTTCATTTACTATGGTAGACTGACATTCGTCCCACCCCGGCATTGAGTTGATAGCCATCAGTCATTTGCTGAGTACTGGAATTATATATCTTTATTTTAGATAAATATCCCGCCGAATGTAGAAGGGCAAATAACAAAGATTCCTGTTCCGTGGCGCTTTCTATAGAAATAACCGTCGACGATCGGAGATTATCCCACACCCGGTATAATTCATCTTCCGAAACAACTTTTTCTGCCGACATGTTCTCCCATGAGAAAATGATGGACGTATCCTGGTATTTCATGGAAACCTGCTTATTATTCCACTTAAATTCATAAGGTAGTATAGCGCAGTTGTGTCTCAAATCATCTTTCACCCCGGTAAATGACATATCCTTGGCATTGCGTTTTAACCACGCAATGGTTTTTCGCGGAGTTTTATGCTCCGGCTCTTCATCAGGATTCGTTCCCAGATATATGTAGACCGAAATTGGTAACTTTTTCAGATATTGTTCCATGAGTGGCTTTACATCCTCCCATTTCAATTCTCCATTACCGCATCCTAAACGAGGAAATGCAATAGATGTTATACCTTTTGCCGCATAGGTCTGCACGAACTTCTGAAGCCCAGCCTCTATATATTCCAGTCTTGAAGGTTGACGCCAACTTTCCTTGGTCGGAAATAAAAGCAGCCAGTAATCAGCCTCGTAAAACAACATCAGCTTACCTGTTTTCAGTAATCCCTGTTCACACACAGCCTTATAGCGCTCATACATTTCCGGGTAACGCTTCTTGAAAGAAAGGGCGATACCCTTTCCCATGACGCCTACGGTATTTACTGTATTCACAATAACTTGAGCAGGGCTTTCGAATATATCTCCTTCAATATACTCTATCATATGTGGACATTTGTGTGTTTTTAATGAGGCGCGTTTGGGATTCTAGCATACTGATACCGGATGTACAGCAAGAAATCTGACTTTTTTCTTAGATATATTCTAACCTTTGTTGCTTCTTGTTGCGTCTGCGTTTACCGAAGCCTTCGTGGCAGAGGTGGTGGGGCGGTATGTTCCATATTTTTCACCTCGTTGAGCTGCAAGGACTACATTATCACGAACAAATCCCCCGACGGGAACACATGCAGCAGCCCCTCGTGCGCGGTGGAACTTAGCCACCGGCCGGTGCCGTCGGCATCCGGCTCGCAGTTATCCCAGCCGTTCCGGTAGGCATCCCGGCGTATGTAAGTGTCGAAGTTGATAGGATTCATGATTGCCTTTTACTTGTCAGATATTCGTATCACTGTCTCTAGCGGATTGATGCCAGATGCGCGTTTTTCCTTGTGTAGAGGCGTAGATGATGCCTTGTTCAGCAAGCGCTTTTGTGTATCGAGAGATTGTGGCTGCGCTGACTCCCAGTTGAATAGCTAATTCCGATGATGTGACCTCCACATGTTCTGCCAAATAAGAAACAATACGCTCCCTGGTGCTGTATTTTGTGGGTGTTTCTTCCGCAGATGCCGTCAGCATGGCGGGATTGTTCTCTAGTCCGGGAACAGATTCAGCGAGTTTCTTTTCCAATCTCTTTGCCTTACGCTCTGCTTTCTGGAAGTCTTCCGCAGGAGGTAGATTTTCCGGAACGATGTTGCGTTCCAGCAACATATTGCGTACAGAGGTATTATTCTGAACATGTTCATCTGTTATGGATTGTTCTCCATATAAATCCCGCTGCTCTACATTGTAATTCGTCATCTCTGTGGCAAGATTTTTTGCCGCAATCGTCAGCGTTGGAAGGAAGTCTGCCAGAGGGCGAGACGGCGGCATGTTGAGTTTATTTTTCATTTCTGCCGTTGACATGCCGAAAAGGGCCGTATCACCTTTTGAGCGAATACGCCCAAAACCTTCATCATCTACATCTCGCTCATAGATGTTCTGCGAAAGTTGTTTTTCTGATTCTCGCAAACGATACCGCGCCACGGCTCTCTCTACATACCCCAAACGCTCCTGTATCAATTCTGTTCGTCGGGTCTGAATGGCAAAATAACTCTGAGCAAAGGCGATTTCTTCCTTGCGGGGATCGCCATTCTGTGCCACTAGGTAACAGGCATAACGCGTCAATATATAGTCATCAATCTCGCGTTCTGCACCTTTGCCTAATACTACTGTTTCTGTCGATGCCTGAAAGTGCAACGATATTTCTACCCCGGCATTTATGCAGGCTTCCATGGCTCGCTGAATGGTGTATTCAAAGTTTCTCCACTGCTCGTAGCCCAGCAGCCGCATCAAATCACGAGCTTTCCATATTTCCACGGTGTGCATATCATCCCACCATTGGGCATGTTGATCAAAACGTTCTTTTAGTTTCTGTATTTTTTCTATTTTCATTTATTTATTGATGATGTGTAGTTTTCATCATATTGCTGACGTCAGCAATATGATGAAAATATGATTGCACCCTCTGCATTCGGCTCGCAGTTATCCCAGCCGTTGCGGTAGGCATCCCGGCGTATGTAGGTGTCGAAGCTGATGAGGTTCATGTGATGTCTTGATAGTCTCTCTTGTATTATTTGTTGACCATGCTTCTAATTTGTTCAGCATGTACAGGAGAGATGGTAAAGGTCGTCGGTTGAGGTATTACCTTTTTTGCAAAGGCATCAGCCATTGCCTTTTTGTATATTTCCGCCAAAAGTCCTGGATAAACTACGGAAATCACCCCTATTTCTCCATCCTTTCGCTTTCTGAAAAGAGAAAGGCTCAACTCGGAGTCTTCGCTCTTTTCTCTTGCGAGATAGTATTCTTCATCCTCATTGTACCGGATATTATAAATACTGTGCAATCGATAAGTTTTACCGGTTAACCCGGTAAAGCAGTATCCATTTTCTCCACGCACATGTTTCCAGGATGAATTAAGGAAATACTTAAGACGCTCTTCATTCAGTGTTGTCCGGATATCCGGATTAAAAGCAATATCAGAGTTAAATGCAAATGTTTTATCGTCAAAATTCACTTTCATTACACGCACTTTTTTCTCTGAAAACCCCAACTGATTGAGTTCCGATTCATTTTCGTATTCTCTCATTAGTGCTTTGACTTCCTCAATCTGGTACGGGAATCTTGTGCCAAGCATAATAGCACTTAAGTGGGAAATCATTCCTCGTACATAAAAACGGGGCACCGGCGACCCTTCCTCCCTGTCTATAGTGACTGTATCATTCTGCGCCAACCTGTACAGGATTCTATATTCTTTCTCATGCTCCCACTCTCTTGACTTCCTGAAAAAAAACGATGTATCAAATCTTTCGGCTTGCTTACTAACGGCAAGAAGACGGTCTTCGCTGTATTCTATCCGCCTTATTACATCACGGCTGTAAAAAAAAGCACCCTTATCCAGAATGTCGTAGCGACCACTGGAATCATCTTCGTCTGACTGAACCTCAAAATCGAAGGCTAAACATGCCCCCTTGCTGCGATCGGCATACAATCCCCACATAGCAGGAGAATGAGGATTGGCAGAAAAACATAGGTATCCAAACTCCTTTACTCCTTCTGATTGGGTTGTTGCCTGCTGGGCAACACATTCAGTCACATCATTTGTGTTCCACGGAAGAGATAACCGCAACAAACCACTTTTGAGGATTTTAAATAACGAATCTTCTGACACATACATGAACAAACGAAAAAATGTAGTTCTCACATTCGGGCGTGTGTCAAAAAAGTACGGGACATCCACATTGTTCCTTGATGTGGCTTCTCTTTGATTGGCATCGGATGATTTGATTTCACTCATATCCTCTATGCTTCATGAAACTATTATCGTATTACATCCCTTGCCGGGTGAGGTCGTCGTAGGCGGCGAGGACGAGGCGCTGGGTGCGGTACTCTCCGTACTTCTTGAGCTCGTTGTTCTGGAGCGTGGGGAATGTCACAGTGGGACAGTCGGTCGGATATTTGGTCGTGGGGTCTAGGATGTAGGCCAGTTCCTCTCGCGTCAGACCGTAGAGCTTGGCGTAGTAGGCATCCAGCTCCGCCTTGAGCTGGGCACGGCGGTCTTCATCCCACGGGAACGGCTCGCCTGTGTACCCCAAGGCCTCCGCCAGCGGACGCATGCTGTAAGAGGTGTAGCTCAGCTCCAGCACGCGGGAGGAGATGTAGGCTATGTCGGTTTCGGTGTAGGAGTCGGGCGGGAGAATGGGGAACTGTTTCACATAGAAATAATTCATATTAACCCCGCCCAGCTTGACGCGAGCGATAAAATCGACAACTATTGAGCTTAGGCCTGCTAACAAGAGACAGTTCTCAGCAATTGAACGGTTGCTGAAAATCAACTGGTGACTGTCGCCAGCGCCCGAGAACGGGAAAAATGAAGCTATTAGAGTCCTTTCGTTGGTTGCGTTGGTAACTTTTCTAAAGCCGATTAACCACTGGGGGATAGCTTTGACATCCTTGGGGAGTTTGGAGATAACATCAGCCCTGCGCACCCAGTAGCGGGGCGTGATTTCGCAAGCGGGGTCGTTGTGTTCTTCCGCCGTAAGGTTGCGGACGTTTTCGCCGTCTCCGGTAAAGATGTTAAATCGGTGGTCGTAGTGGTGGATAAGCTTGCCTTCATACAGCGGCAGCACGTCCTCCCCTTCCGGTTTTTCGGCGAGGAAGAGATTGCTGTCATTGCTCATGTGCAGCATGGTGCCGAAGCGGATACCCCATGGGTTTTCGCCTGTTTTCTCGTTAATGAGAATGGGAGCCTTCTGGTAGAGCTTGACGGCGAGAGCGGCATCCGCCTCGCAGCGGAAGAGCGGGCAAGTACCGGTGTTGGGGTTAATCCCGGCAAAATCCTCTATGCTCAGGTGAGCTATACGGCGTTTGTCCTCCAGCTGCTTGGGGTGGGTCATGTAGCAGGCCACGGATATGGTGTCAGAGGGAGCGAGGGTGAAGCAACAGAAGCGTTGGCGGCTATCCACCTCAGGGAACAGCTTGGCGCGGTTTTCCAAATCATACAGCGAAGATATGGCCTTCTTCTCCACCAAATGACCAAAGAAGGCACTTGTTGCAGCATCTGTTGCAATATTGGTCGGTACAATGAACCCGGCACGCCCGGTTTCTGCCTTGAGGGTGTAATTAGTCTCCGCAAAGAGCGCATACATGTTCACGTCACCCACGCCGGAGAGGGGGTAGCGACCACCATCCTTAGCACCGACATGGAAGAACAAACTGCAAGCACCTGCCAGATGGAGAGCCTGATGGAACTCTGCGTGCAGATTGACCTGCGCCGCTGGTTCCATGCCCGGGAGCTCACCTTTGCCCAAGGCGTCAATCAAGCGCTTACGCGCGGCGGCATTGCTGGCCTTAGCCACAGCCTCGCAGCGGTTGGCGAACCACTCTTTTTCCTGAATCTTGGCTCGTTCCCACGGCGGATTACCCAGCACACAGTCGAAGCCCCCATTACGGAACACCTCCGGGAAGGCCAGATGCCAGTGGAAGACATCCGCCTGACGGCAGGCCTGTTGTGCGGCTATGACTGCGGGATGCTCAGAATCAGCAACACCATGCAGGAAATCATCGATGAGGCCGGTTGTCGGTACGGATGTGATACATGACTTTGTGACGAGGAAAGCACCCATCCATAAATCGGCAATTACGGCATCCGTGCTGTGGAGAAGCTCCTTCTGCTGCTCTTGCCAGGCTTCAGCGATGGCTTGTACCTGAGAGGGTGAATCTTCCGGCATGTTGTCATCCTCAATAAATATCTGAGGCTTGTAGGGTAGATAGGGTTCGGCAGATTTACTTGCTCTGTCTTTAGCATGTTTGCGGTTGGCTGCTGCTAGTTCTTTACACACTTCAACATCGTCACCCGGCAGACATTTGTAGGCATCTGCGGGGACGGGATATTGTTTCGGCGTGTCTGCTGAGAAAATCCCCAGAAGGGAGTTACCACAGCGCAAATGCGCATCGAGGAAGGAAAGCGCCTTGCCGGGTTGGTAGCCCTCCAGCCAGAGGTTCATGCGCACCAGCTCAATGGCCATGGGGTTAATATCCACGCCGTAGATACAGTGGCGAATGACATCGTGCATGGCGCGGCGGAAGCCTTCTTCGGAAGCGATGCCTTCATAGCGGCGATTATATGCCTCGGCCAGGCGTTCTGCGATGCGGCGGGCGGCACCCAGCAGGAAATGACCGGAGCCACAGGCCGGGTCAATCACACGCAGCGCCAGCAGCTTTTGCTGCGCATAGGCCGGATTCTTGCAGCATTCATCCAGCAGGGGGTCAAGCGTCGTTTTGAGTACCTGTTCCACCAGACAGGTGGGTGTGTAATAGGAACCGGTGAGCTTGCGAGCATTACCCTTCTGCTTTTTGTCGGCCTGCTCCGGGTCGGTCATTCCGCCCATGAAGTAGAAGATTCGCTGCTCCGTAGAAATGCGGGGAGTCAGTTCCAGCAGACTCTCGTACACCGAGCCCAGTTCTTCTGCGCCGATGTGGGCATAGTCCACCTGAGTGCGCTTGCCCTCCGTATTTGTCCAGCACAGGGAGCGCAGGGCTGCGAGGAACGCACGATTCGGCAGACGGCAGGCATCAAGCGTAGTGCATTGGTGTGTGTCAAACAAACCGCCCAACGCAGGCAGCGCAAGCGCGGGCTCTCCGCTATCTTTTGCCAGAGCGCGGAATACAATCTGCTGCGCCTGCCAGAGATCATCGTGGCGGCTGTCGGCATCATCCCTCAGCGCTCGTTTGATGAGACGGGAGACAGAGTATCCCCGGCGATAGAGCTCAGCCTGGTCTCGGAGTCTCGTGTTATGTTCATGAAGGATATTGCGTCCTTCCAGCACGGCGAGGAAAATAAGGCGGTAAACCGTGCGCATGAGCTCCTGGTAAAAGGCCTGCGTGGTGAATGAACCATCCTGTAGAGCGTTACGAAGAGCCTCATTGCCCGTGCCGGCACCTTGAAGGAACCCGGTACCCAGCTGACAGATGGCGTTTTCTACGCCTTCGCGTAGACCATCTCGGGCGCGTGCTCCGTGCTCCTCCAGATCCTGACGCCATTTCTCCCAGACACAAGTATCGCCGTTTTCCGAATCTTTTCGAGATGCCCGTGTAAAGTGCAACAGATGCCAGAAGAGGCCATCAAAAGCGGTACTGTCCTCTTCCTGCATGAGGAGGTCGAGATCGATATCGAGATAACAGGGGCGTGACAGCGCGGGATTGTCGCGCAGCAGACGCCAGTTAGCGCCATTGGTCACGATAGCCCAGGTATAATATTCGGACGCATTGAGGAAAGACTGCATCATCTGCGTGGCAGAGAGCGTTTTGCCTGTAGAGAAACGAATTTTGTCGTCCAGCGATTTGTTCGGCGGAGCAATGATGACTGGCAATACCGGGTATGTTCCAGCGTCCAGAGCAAGCAGCGTGATAGGGTACAGGGTCTTATGCGCCGGGTGTTGTTCACCCGGATTATGCATGAACTCAGCAAGCGGGAGGACATCTGCCCGGGGATCTTCTGCGGTGATGCCGGCTTGATCACAAACAGCACAGTAAGAGTAGCCCAATACCTTTGTCAGTATGTGCTCGACATAGCGGTGCAGTCGTGCTTCTGTAGGTTCTTCTGCCAGAGAATCGTGCCAGGCTGCACGTGCGAGTCGGTAGGCTCGTTGCGCTTCATCGCGAACAGAAAGCCCCTTATCTACCGGTACGGCATACTTCGAATCCCTATTGAATACGCGCTGCACGAGATCCGGCGAGAACAGCAGACTGGATTGCTTGTAATAACGAGAGAAGCTCATGACAGAAATCAGATGACGGGTTGGCAGATGAGGATGGAGAGAAGATCCGGCGGGGTGCAGCAGGAGACAGAGACAGAGCCGTAGCGCTGACGGGCAGCCTCACGCACACGGAGATGGTCTTGCAGTAGATTGTTGGCCCGCTGTTGGAGCAACTCCTCAATCGGGAGCTGCTGCCACTGATTCAGAGCATGAGTGAGCTGCACCTTGGCAACGGCATCCGGTACATTGCCTTGTGGCGCAAGTTGCGTGAAAAGAGTCTGCTCTTCCTGTGACGCGAATCTGAGCGGCTGAGTGCCTACGCGGATAAGTGTCACTAATTCCTCGGCCATGGTGTGGCGGCTGCGGCCTTCGTTGCTGAAAGTGAGATTGTGGCGTAGGCGCAGATTGTACAGCGTTGTCAGTTGAGGGACAGCAGGATCCTTCACACGCACTACGGCGCAACGAGGAAGTGAGTAATCGCCCGGTTGAGAATCCAGCGAAAGCTCTGCCAGATAGTCCGCAATGCCGGCAACAAGCGGATGTGCACGGGAAACAGAGGGAAGCTCCGAGCCGGCGGGGCGAAGAGAAAAGCGGAAGGCGTTTTTCTTGTCGACCTTGATACCGCCTTCCAGCAATCGTCGAGAAAGTCCCTCCGGCAGATTGGAAAGGCGCAGGCTGTAGGCATCTTCATCCATAGGCAGCGACTCCAGCGGCGCACCTAGGCGTTTACATGTTTCCTGCAAGAAGTGGCGAAGCTCCTCTTTGGTACCCAGCAGCTCCTTCAATCGATTATACTCCGGCATGACATCCGAGGGCTGCAAGGCCTGCTGAGCAAAGGTTGTGGCGCGGGTTTTATCCGCAGCGGACGCATCCTTCCAGGCGATGTCAAGAATATCATATTCATCGAACCCGGGAAGGATATCGGGACGAATCATCAATTCTTCAGCCGGTTTCTCATCATTGAGTAGCACTGCGTGCACCAAGGCTTCGCCGGTTTTCTTCTCATCCACCGGCACAGGTACGCGTACACCTAGCTCATTGCTGATTGTTTCGGCTTTGCGCAGAATCACCTTGAGAATGAAGCCGTCCACCGGGTTATTCTGCCCATAGAGCATGAGGCTGCGAACAATCTTCTTTTTCTGACCGAAGCGATCCACACGTCCCTCTCGCTGTTCGTGGCGGGTGGGGTTCCATGCTAGATCGTAGTGCACCACGGCATCAAAACCATTCTGAAGGTTGATACCTTCGGAGAGACAGTTAGTAGCCACAAGGATACGTTTTTCCTGTTCGATAAGCTCCTGTGCTTTCTCTGCACGCTCTGCCGGTGACAATTTGCCCGTAATAGCTCGTACGGCATACTTGGGGAAGGCCTTTTGCAGCGCCTCTGCCACATATTCCGCTGTACTGATATACTGGCAGAAGATGATAGGATGATAGCCATCCTTGTGCAAAACTTTGACTGCGCCTTTCAATTTATCGAGCTTGGGATCCTCTGCATTTTGTCTCAAAACCCGTGCCTTGCACAATAACTCTTCAATGCGTCCAAGTTCCGGGGCGGGTGCTTCAAGGTCATCCTCGGAATCGTCGTCAGACGGGTCTGCGAGGTGGGCTGTATATTCGTCCTCCGATTCCGGCGGCAGTTCGCCACGCAGTTTGGCCTCCAGTGCGGATATTGCTGAGGCCGGGCTGGAAGAAATACAGCGCAGCATCGCCAACATAGCGTACCAAATCATGCGGTTGTTGGTAGACTGCGCTTCTTTCAGACAGTATTGACGCACCTCCTCGAAGAAATCCCCCCAGGGACCGGCAAGTCGGTAGGTCATTTCTACCGTCTGCTTATCGGGAAGAACTTCCTGCTCATTCCAAAAACGCTGAATATCCTTACGCCGGCGCTGCACCAGATGACGAGCCAAGGCTTCACGCAGAGAGTTGCGCTGACGCTGAGCTACTTCGCCCATAACTTCAAACTTTCTATCCAATAGCCCCAGCAGGTGGTAGAAGCCTTCTTCAATGCCGGAGTGAGGCGTGGCTGTGAGCATGAGCATGTGGCGTTTCTCATCATCTGCCAGCGTACGCAGCAGATCGTAGCGCTGGTGATTGCGGGCAGTGACAGAGGTACAGGTGTGAGCTTCATCCACAACAATGCATTCTGGAGCCTTGTTAAGGAATGTGTCGCGGTGACGATCGCTCTTGATGTAGTCCAGACTGATGATGGTATAGGGGTGGTGCTCAAAGATGGATAATCCGGGAGGTACCTGTTTCTCCAATCTCTTGATACTGGACGATGTAATAACCTCAGCCCGGATGTTGAAGTGAGACTGCAATTCTTCTCGCCACTGCTCTGCCAGATTCGGCGGACAGAGAACAGAGAAGCGGCTGATTTCGCCGCGGTCGAGCAGTTCGCGCACGATAAGCCCGGCTTCGATGGTTTTACCGATACCCACGTCGTCGGCGATCAACAAGCGGATGACTTGTTGCCTGAGAGCCATCAGCAGAGGAACAAGCTGGTAAATACGGGGCTGCACAGCGATGTTACCGAAGGAACGGAACGGGCCGGCACCGGAGCGCATACGCATGCGCATGGCGCTTTGCAGCAAGCCCAGCTCGTTACGGTTGCCACGGTGCTCCGGAGAAGGCGGAGGGAAGACAGCTGAGGACGGTGCATCTTCCGCCTGCTCTAAAGCCGGGATAAGCCAGCAGGATTCAGAGGCTGAACCGGCCAGCGGGCGCAGGTGCAGCAGTTCAGGTGTAGAGTCGCCCTCGATGACCCAATCGCGGCCACGAGCACGAATGAGAGAACCGGGAGTATAGTTGAGAACAGGCATCAGGAGAGGTACTGTGAGATGTTGGCGATGTCGTCGTCTGTCAATGTTTCCGGCAGCGGCAGACAGATGATTCCGTAGAGTGTGGTCAGCATATCTGCTGCGGGTGGCACCTTCCCACGGAACAGAGCCAGGGAGGCGTTTGAGTAATAGGCATCCGCTACGACTTCACCAGGGAGGGGCTTATCAACCTCATCTGCCGGAGGAAGGCCGGCTGCTGTGAGCTGTGACTGGATGCCGCCGACAGCAGGAGCGAGAACAGCACGGGAGGTTTCTTCGACCTTGAACTCACCTCCGGCTAACCCCTTAAGCAAGGCCAGCACCTCGGTATTGGAACGGTTGATTTTTTCGTGGTCGGGCTGGTTGCGATACGAGAGCAAACAATGATAGCAGGCGCACACGCAGCGTTCTGATTCCGGTTTATCCAGATGAGAATCCACCCACGCGCCTTCCCGGAGAACGTAGTGCATAGCTTGCAATGCATTGGCAGCCACTTGTTGCAGGCGCTCGGGAGATTCGACCAACTGGTGGAGTACGCCGGCACCACCCTCGGAGGCTTCATAAAGCAGCAGGCTTTGGCGGTTGTTTCGATCCGGCAAGGCTTCCACAATGATTTCAGAGCTTTCAATCTGGAAAGTGCGCACGATACCCACGGCCAGAGCGGATTGTAAAGTAGCGGCGGCTTCCTCATGCTGCAAGGCTGTGGGAAGCTGGTAAATCAGGATATTGCGGCGATCCTCCACATAGGGAACGATGCGCTGCACGATACGCGGCTTATCCTCCTTTTTGGCCTCATCCTCGTCGAAGTCCGGATTAGTTTCTTCATCTGATGACCATTGCCCGGTAGTGGGATTGATATTGAACCCAAAAGTGCTGGCATCTGCTCGGCGACGCCACCCCTTATTTACTCGCCACAGGGTTGCGGAAGGCCCGTAGGTAAAGGCTCCCAGATCACTACCACCGGCATCCTTCCGACAGATCTTTCTTTCGGAACAACTCAGTTTCCCGTTGCTGACAGCAAAGCGATAGCAGGTCTGGAGGTCGTAGCCCTGACGCTGGCGTTCCTCCATCATGGCGTTAATCTGCTCCTTGCGGCGAGTTTCCACGGTCTCCACCTTGTACAGATTGTAGATGGAATTACGATCCTTGGTCAATTCTGTCTGGCAATGCTCGCAGACATCAAGAGGCGTGCCACCTGTGGGAATGAAGAAGGAATGACCACACTGAGAGCATACCTGTATCTCTCGGGTGGGGAGCTTCTGCCCCACCTGGTTATCCTGTGCAGCCAGCTTGATTTTGTGAACTTCGTAAGTAGAGCCCTGGTGGTAGATAAGACTCAGCGGGCCAAACTCCGACAGAGCAAGGAAACGCGGACGTGCCAACGGTCGCAGAGAATCGGTATCGGTGCCCTTACCGGGAATCCAAGCTAACAGAGGCAGACGCGGGAAGTCATACCCCGGCATAAATCCCTGACTGGCCAGATAACGATACGAATAGAACTCATTATTAGCGGAGCTGTTTTTGCTGGTAAGCAAACTTCTCTGTTTATATGCCTCATCAAATCGGCGCTTGGCAGCATCCTTCTCTTTCTGAGTGAAGCCTGCCATGTCCTGCATAATTTCGTTGCAAGCCGCCATCTGGCGATTAGTGGATTTGACCAGCTCGCGCCAGTTGTCGAAGGCGTTATCAAACTTTTCCCATGCCTGATTGAGACAGTTTATGCAGAAATCCGGATCCCGGGCCCATTCGTATTCCTTGCCTTCCGGAATCAGTCCCTTAGACAGAAGAGACTGCATGAGAGCCTGAGCCACCGGCAAGGCTGAATCATTCACCTTGGGCGCACACAGGGCATCTCGGACTTCTTGGCGCACCGGGTACTCGTTCTCCACGGCTAAATCCAGAATATCAATAATTGATTCGGAAAGCTGGAACTCTGCGGCATGGAGCCAGATGGCACGGATATGGCTCTCCACCATATCCTGGTTGGAGAGGTCGAGTGCCGGCGGATTAACCGTACCGCTTACCATCTCGTTTTGCTTGTCAAAGAACCACTGGTCATGAGGGCTTGCCGCAGCGCAGTACGTAAGAGCCATAGCCGCACGTCCGGAGCGACCAGCACGACCGGCTCGCTGCGCGTAGTTAGCCGGGGTGGGCGGTACATTGCGCATGTAGACGATATCCAAGGATGAAATGTCGACACCCAGCTCCATAGTCGGGGAGCAGAACAGCAGAGGAAGCGGCAGCAGCCGATCCTTCGTAGAATCATTGCGGAAGCGCTGTTCAAGCTGCTCACGTGTTTCGCTGTCTACTTGCGCCGTATGCTCCTGAGCTTCGAGACCGAAAAGTCCATGGTCGGAGGAGCCCAGAAGATCCGCCATCTGGCGATATAATTTGAAGAAGAATGGATTTTCCTTGAGCGCCTTTTCCGATTGTTCAGATACGCTCCAGCGCAGCGCCCCGGAATCGAGTACCCAGGTGTCATCGTGTCGCTTTTCTACTATGCCGTATTCCTCCGCAGCTTTGAGGATGCAGAGAACAAGCTCCGAGTATTCCTTCTTGTGGAATGTATCTTTCCAATAACCGGCATCGTCGGTATCATCCAGGCATTTCCTCAACTCCTTGGCCATGCTTGATGATGGTGAAAGAGAGATGCTGCGCTGTGTCTTTGAATCGAACTTGTCTTTTCTCTTTTTGCTGAAGGAGATATGATTACCTTTGAACTTGTTGCCGGTGAGACGTTCCTTGGGCAATGTCCAAAGCGGTTTGAGACGGCCACACAAGTCGGCAAGATAATCGTTCTGCTTATTGTGGTCAAGATAATCGCAGCTGATGCAGAGCTTGCTGCGCATTGTATCAAATACAGTGGTAATAACCTGCACTCGGCCGGCGTGTGTAAGGTTACACCATGCCGGGAACGCCTGAGCAATACTGGCTTCCTCCGCTACATCATCAATATCCTGATAGCTGATGTGCAGGACATCGAGCTGCTCCAGATTCGGATTATTGCGTCTCCACCCGTATCGCTGCTCCGTGATGAGTGAAAAGCCCAGATAGAAACGCATGGCATCGGCTGCTTTTCTGAGCAAGCCACCTTTTGCATCGGGATTAGCGAGCACGCATTCCCGGAGAAGAGGTGAGGTCACGCTGCCGGACGTGAATATCGCATCTACCCCCATTGCTTTTTGCAGTGCTGCCAGCAGTTCCGTTTCTCCCATGGGGGATGTAGCCCCTGAAAGCGCACGTATGAGCGCGGCGCGAAGTAGGGCTGTGTGCACGAAATCATTGAAGAAGCCGGCCTGTAGAGCTGCGTCCTGTCTATTGTCTGTAAAGCCAAGCACCTTATATACGTTAAGCAGATCCTGGCGATATTTTTCATCCTGAGCAGTACGAATCTCTTCCTGCATGAGATTAAGTGCAGAAAGCATCAGCACTGTAGAGGCCGACGAGCGACCTTCGATGGAAAGACCATAGATTCGATTGCCGACCTTACCCTGCATCTCGAAGCCATTCCCGCAGTGGACACAATAGGGGAACTTGTGATAGGTTTGATAGAAGTCATGGCATGGGGCGTTATCTTCGTCCACAATGTTTCCAAGTACATTCACATGAACCAGATGCGGAACGTGTGCCTTTTTGTCACGTTTAACGACCAATTCGTTACGGCGCTCCTCCAGCCACGTCTCCGGCAGAGTTTCCAGATCATTGGGATCAAATGCGTGTTGCTCTTTTTCTGCACTGTGAGCCGGGGTCAGAATGCAAGCCTCCAGCTGGGTGTGGACTTCATCGCCAACTACAGTATCGTCCAATGAACGAGGGGTGTAGCGGTGTTCCTTACGGTCGAACCATGCGGGGATATGGGCTTGACCGCATTCTCGACAGAAATAGGCCGTAAAGAGACGGGCTCTATCTGTTCGTCCGGGAATGTAGGTCTGGGATTCCAGGGTGATTGTACGCTGTCCCGGAGGCTCTAAGGACATGGAAACAGCACCAGGGCCGCTGATGAATTGGTGCAGTTTAAACGCAAAAGGGGTGCGATTATTTATTTTAACACCACTGGCAGCTTGCAGGAAATTTTGCAGAACCTGTTTCGCATCACCTTTAGATATCCCAGAGGTCGCTGCAAGTTGTTCAGCGTGGGTGGAAATGGTTGCCGGTGTGGCTCGGCGGAGTTCGTGCTTTCCGTCCCATGTGGTACCCATGGTGCGTTCTACCCAGATAGCAAGCGGGTTGTCAAGCAAGTCGGGATCGTTATCTGACCAGCCGAACGTGTACTTGGAATGAAGATACTCGGTAAGTAAAGCCGGGAGCTCACTATCGCTCAATCTTGTGTTAGTGACGCGGAGCAGAGACTCTTCGATAATGTGCTCCGGCAGGAAAGATGCACCAAAGAGCTTAGCCGCGACATCGGCTACTGCCTTGCGGCGTTCAGTAGCATCTTCAGCTGAAGACATCGTGGCAGATGTGCCCACGCATATCATGTTGTGTGAGTTCGTCGTGATGCGAAGGCGACGCACGAGCAACGCAACGTCAGCACCCTGTCGGCCTCGATAAGTGTGAAGTTCATCCAGCGCAAGGAATGAGAGGTCTTGGCAGTTAGCAATAACTTTTCGATCTGTATCCTTGGCGCTACGGGTCAGCAGATACTCCAACATCATGTAGTTGGTCAACAGAATGTCGGGAGGATGGTTGGCAAGCTCTTTGCGGGCTTCCGGGGATTCCTGGCCGGTGTAGCGCCCCACGGAGATTCCCAGATCCTCGGCGTTATCCAAGAACTTCTTAAACTCCTTTTCCTGACTGTTGGCCAGTGCGTTCATCGGGTAAATGATGATAGCCCTGGTTTTGCGCCTTGTTGACTTGGCTCGAGCTCTGAGAACAGCATCAATGATAGGGATAATGAAAGTCAAAGACTTACCCGAACCGGTGCCGGTGGTTACAACGTAATTGTGGCGTTCCTGCGCGTAGGTAATCGCCTCCTGCTGGTGGCGGTGCAGAGTAAGTGGTGTCTTTTCTTCCCCAAAAACAAACAGACGCTCGCAGTCTGGGTGCAGCGTCCCATTGATTACGAGCTCATGAACATTGTGCCCCTTTTCATAGTTCATATTGAGCTGTATCAAAGGCTCTGGACAGAACTTTTTCTGTTCATTAAGGAACTTATGAACAACTGATTTGATGTCATCTTCCCGGATAATATTGAAACCCTGAGAAAAGTCGTTGTAGCGACTTGTGAGGTGCTCGTGAAATTGGAAGATGTCATTCATGGTTTTGCAGAAAATACGCGCACACGTTAATTTTACCTGAAAAGGCCTCCTCGTTCAAGCCCCAAGGTGACTTTTTGTGTGCTTTTATACGCTTTCTTGCTACGCCAGAAGAGCTAAAGAGATATGGGTTACAGTGTTCGTACTGTAACCTCCACAATATCCTCCACCGGGATGCGGGTGCCGGTGTCCATGATAAGGAGCTTCTCGTTCGGGAGGAGCTTTTTGATTCGCCCGGTGATTTCCGCGTATCTGCCGCCGGCTTTGCGGGTGTCCGGGACGAAGTAAACAATATTCAGAACTAGGTTGGAATCGGTTGCGACAAGTTGGAGAAGATTAGAGATTTCCTGCTTTACGGATTCATCCAGAATAGGCCGCTCGTCTGTGAGGCGGGCGGCTTCGGCGATAGCAGCATCGTGTCCTGTGAGTGCGGCAAAGGGGGAGAACTGGGCAGCGCGATCAGCCATGCGCATCTGCGGGTGTTTCCGGGATACATGGTGGGGTCGAGACCGAATAAGGCATTTGCGGCATTCAACAGCATGCCGTCATTACGAGCCACGCCCAATTTCTGCATCACTTGGAGCGGCGTCTGTAAGGTCATGTTGGAGGCCGGGATGCGGCGAGCGCCAATACCATCGTGCAAGGTCTGGAAGACCATCTCTGCATCAATATCAGCCACTTGTAGCTCGGGGTTGGGCATGTTCTCCCAGCTGAATCGGCGGGGATTGCTCAGTTTGAGGCGCTCCTCGTACATGGTGCGGGGCATGACGCCGTGGTGCTCTCCACTTTGTAAAAAGCACGCCCAGCAAAAAGTATGGACCATTCTTCTGAAGGACGAGGGAGTGGAGGCGGTTTAAAGGCCTTGGCGGTCGTATAGTTCTTTGTAGAGGGGGCAGGTGCGGTAAAGTTCTTCGTGGGGACCATCGCCGATGATGCGTCCGGCATCGAATACGAGGATGCGGTGTGCATGGCGAATGGTGCTAAAGCGGTGTGCCACGATGAGGGTGGTGCGGCCTTGTGCAAGTTTGTCCAATTCTTCTTGGATTTCGCGTTCGCTTTCGGCATCGAGGGAGGCGGTGGCTTCGTCCAAGATGAGGATGGGGGCGTCCTTGATGAAGGCGCGGGCTATGGCCACGCGCTGGCGCTGGCCACCGGAAAGGCCGGCGCCGCCCTGCCCTAGTGGTGTATCGATGCCTTGGCTCTGGGCTTCCAGGAATTTTGTGACGGCGGCAGCGTTTGCGGCGGTTTCAATCTGCTCTGCTGTGGCGTCCGGGGCTCCAAGGGCTATGTTTTCCCGGATGGTGCCGGTGAAGAGTAAGGCTTGCTGCCCGACGAGGGAGATATGGCTGCGTAATTCTTTCTGGAGTACGTGGCGAATGTCTACGCCATCCACTTCCACGGAGCCGGAGCTTACCTCGTAAAAGCGGGGGATGAGGCTGGCAAAGGTGGTTTTGCCGGCGCCGCTGGGGCCCACCAGACCGACGATTTGCCCGGCGGGGATGGTTAAATCGATGTTCCGCAGAGCGGGTTTTCCATCTTCGTAGCAGAAGGAGACGTTGCGGAAACGGATTTCTCCGCGAAGGGGGGTGGGAAGTTGCTTGGGTGTTTCCGGGTCCGGTATGGTGTTCGGTTCGTAGAGGATTTCTGCCAGGCGGCGCAGGGAGCCTTGGGCTTCGTTGAAGCGGTTGAAGGCGGTGCCGGCTCGTTTCATGGAATCAAAGGTAAAGTAGAGTGCGCCTGCCATGGCTACAAAGTCTGTAAGGGCCATGCCGCTCATGCGCCCGCGGACGAGGAGGAAGGCGAGGGCAAGGGAGGTGACTACTTCCATGATGGGGATGATGGAGCGCTGGTATTTGATTAGTTTGACGTAGTTGCGGCAATAGGATTTGGAGACGTCCACAAATTCGCGGATTTGCTGTTTTTCCAAAGCGTAGGCACGCACTTCGCGCTGTGTTTCGAGGTTTTGCTGGACGGAGGTATTCAGCTCGCCCAGGCCTTCCTGAGCCCGTATGGCTTTATTCGAGATGCGTTTTCCGAATACGATGATGGGCCATGCCGCAAGGCTGATGAAGATTAAGTTCACGAGGAAGAGCATGCCCTGCCCGCTCATGACTAAGAGGGCAATAAAAGCGGAGAGTGCGCAAAGAGTTGTAATGGGTTGCTTGATGAGGTCGTTCGCCACGGCAGCCAGAATGCTTTTCACTTCTCCCGTATCTGTCACCACACGGCTGATGACATCGCCTTTGCTGCGTTTCTCCATGAAGGCAATGGGGAGTTCCTGCACGCGGTCGAACACGGCTACGCGCAGTCCTTCCAACACACGAATGCCCAAGATGCCCACCATCACGGAGTTAGCCCACATGGACACGCCGCGTACTAAAAAGATGGCCGGCAAGGAGGCGCAGGCCAGCATGAGCAGGGTGTTTGGGGAGAGTTCCTGCAAGGAGGGAAAGAGTTGTAAGATGTATGGTGTTTCCCCGCTCTCGCTGTGGAATACCACCGGGAAAACGAATTTGGCGATAAAGGGGACGCCCAAGCCGCTCACTGCGGATGCTACTAATCCGGAGAGGATTACCAGAATGAAAAGGCGGATATGCGGCAACCAAAAGCGCTTGAGGAAGTAGAGTACGGTTTTCATGCAGCCGGGGTATCTTGAGATTCATCGGGCAGGCTCACTTGCTCATCGTACAGATGGCGGTACAGGGCGCAGTGTTCGTACAGGTCGGTATGGGTACCATCCGCTACGATGCGGCCTTCCTCGAACACCAGGATGCGCTGAGCCATGCGTATGGTGCTGAAGCGATGTGCGATAATAAAGGTGGTGTGGCCTGCGGCAAGCCGTTCCAGAGATTCCTGAATGGCGGCTTCGCTCTTCATATCCAGAGCAGAAGTAGCTTCGTCCAGAATCAGCACCGGGGCGTTTTTCAGAAAGGCGCGGGCAATGGATACGCGCTGGCGTTGTCCGCCGGAAAGGCCGCCGCCGCCTTCTCCCAGGATGCGGTTGTACCCCTCCGGATGCTGCAAGGCGAATTCGTCCACCCGGGCGAGGGCGGCCGCTTGCTCCACGGCAGTTTGGTCTGCACCGGGGCGCCCGGCGCGGATATTCTCCAGAATGGAATCGTGGAAGAGTGCCGAGAATTGGGAAACGAGGCCGATGGTGCGGGTGCGTTCTGCGCGGGAAATATCCTTGAGGTTCACACCATCCAAGCGAATGCTGCCTGTATCCGGGTCGTAAAAGCGGCAAATGAGGTTGATAAAGGTTGTTTTACCGGAGCCACTGGGGCCCACCAGTGCCACGATTTGCCCGGCGGGTACTTGCACGCAAATATCCTGCAAGACTTGTTTTTCCGGTGTGTAGCCGAAGTTGACATGTTCGAACTCTACGGCACCACTCACCGGATTGGGCAGGGGCTTGGGGTTTTCCGGTTCGGGCGTTTCATCTTTGGCGTACAGAACTTCGTTAATTCCCTCGATGGCGGTGGCCATCAGGTGGCAGCGATTGGCCACTTCCCCCAGTTTTTTGATGGGGTCGTAACAGAAGTAAAAGGCTGTTACAATGGCGGTAAACTGTTCGAGTGTTAAACCATGGCTGCATCCCTGATACAGGGAATAGGAAATGGCAAAGGCACTCACTACCTCCACGGATGGAGTAACGCTCTGCTGCCATGCGATTACGCGCACGAAGAGTGAGTTATAGTGGCGGATATGGCCTTGCAACAGTTCCGTCTGCCGCTTTTCCAGATTAAAGGCGCGAACCTCCCGCTGGGAAGAGAGTGTTTCTTCCACCGTGGCGGTGATAAAATTCATCCCGGAAAGGGCTTTTCGCATTTGCTTTGCCATGCGTTTACCCACCGTACGCACAATGGGAACGCATACGATTGTGATGGCCAGGTTACCCAGGAGCATGGCCGTTTCATCCTGGCTGATGGCTGCATACACAAGATATGACACGGCGGCCACGAGGGTGAGGGGCTGGATGACCAAATCGTTCAGCACGGACATCATCCCCTGCTGGGCCATGGCTGTGTACTGCAACACCACTGTCATCAAAGTGCCGCGTTGTTTGCGGTCGTGGAAGGAAAAGGGGAGGTACTGCAAGCGGGCAAAAACATCCGCTCTCAATGCGGAGACAGCTTTTACACCGGCCTTGGAAAGCAGGAAGCCGTTGATATAGGTGGCAATGCCACGAATACCCATCGCAAGGGGGATGAGCAATGCGGCGCCCCAAAGCGTGGCCGTTGCCAGATGTTCGCTTCCCACCGTGCGGGTCACCCATTCCTGCAACCAAGCGGGAGGCGGCTCTGTTCCGAACACTATGGGAAAGATATACTGAATCATGACCGGCAGGCCGAATCCCGCAGCCGCAGCTGCAATCACCCCGGCCAATATCCCCCCCACTACCAAAGCGCCCTGAGGCAACACATAGCGTCGCAACAGCGGCTTGAACAGCTCCCAGATACTTTCTTTTTCCCGTGTACTCATGGAGATTTCCAACATTCTAGCAGACAGGACATCCCAACGCAATCCAATTTCACCCCTCGGCACGGACTTTTCCTTATTGAGGCGATTATTTTGCCATACATGGCAGCTTCTTCCACCCCCGGACTTGACATCTGAGGCTCAATAGTGCAGAATAACAGGACACGCGTTTCCTCCCCTTCCGGGAAAGAAATAGAATAAAACGTTTTCTCAACCGACAATGAAAAGACAGCTTATTCAGACTGCCCTGCTGGTATCCTCCACGGTGTTCCTCAGCTCCTGTTTTGAAGAAACTCCCACACCGGAGAACTCCGGCACGCCCGCAGCACCGGAGCAGGCAGCCCAGCCGGTAGTCCCCACCCAGCCCACCGATGAAGAAATTCTGAAGCTCATCACAGAACAGCTTTCCATTCCGGCCTATCTGGCTCCCGGCACGCTGGAGTGCGAGGAGCCCACCCCCCAACCCGATGGCAGCATTACCCTGACTGCCAAGATTACGCTTGCGGTGCAGGAGGATATGTTTACCAAGGAAGCTGCTCCGGCTGAGCTGAACAAGGAACGGGAGGCCGTAAATGAAGCGGCAAACCAGTCCATGAAACCGGAATCCGTTTATCTCCTGCAAATCGGCGCGCCGACCAACATGATCACGGACGAGGACCGCAAGGCCAAGCCCCTGCCCGAAAATCTGCAAGGTGCGCTCAACGAGCTGAAGGAGCTGGCTGATTCCGCAGTGTATACTAAGACCGTCTCCGCAGGGGAGGAAGTTTCCGCCACCATTTCCTTTACTGCCGTTTATAAGGATGGAGCATGGCAGTACAGTGGCATCAGCATGGAGAAATCCGCCCTCCAGCAGTTGGAAAACTACAGCACCCAAAGTGCCCTGCCCCAGGATGCCCCCGTGCTTACCCCCGAGTTTACGGAGAATCGTAAGAATCTCATCCGCGAGAAAATCGCTGCTTTTAACCAGCTGGCGGATCCCTACATCAAGAGCAGAGAGGAAGCTGCCCGTGCTACGCTGACGGAAAATCAAGCCAAGGCGGAGGAGGAAGCTCGCCGGATGACGGAACAGGCAGCCGCAGAGGAAGCCGCCCGCCAGGAGTGGGTGAATCTTTGTGTGCAGGCGCTTACCGATGGGAAACTCTTTGCCGGGGAATGGAAGAGAGATAACAAATTCGGTGAGCTTTCCCTCCAGATTGACACGGCCAAACAGTTCGACAATTCTATCCAATTTGTGGGGACGATTTACGATACCAAGCTGCCCGAGGCATGCCTCGACATTGCCGGGCGTTGCGACCTGACGCCCACGGAAAACGGCGCCCAAGTGGATATTACCATTTACGATGGGCAGTATGACCCGGACCAGCCTACGGCGGAGGTGTACGATGCTAAGGATGGCCTGCTGGTGCTGCATCTGGATAAGGAGGGCAAGCTGAGTGGTATTATGAGCTGCGCCTCCTGGAGCGGCACCCCGGAAAAGGCATTCCAAATCAACATGAGCCCCAAAGCTGCGGAAAAGAAATCTTCCCGTCGCCGCTAAATTCGGTTTAATCTGAAGTTGTATAAGCCCTCCCTGTGAACCACCGGGAGGGCTTATGTATCCGCCCTTCTCCGCTCTATGAACCTCCTTTTTCTTGCAAAAGCGCAATTCCCCTTTGTGCGCTGGGCGGAGCCACACTTGGCAGCATTAGCCATTATCCTTCTCATAGGTGTGGCCATTTTCGTTTGGGGGCATCGTGGAAATGAGTTGCACCGGCAGCGCCTTTGCCACGGGGTGGCGTACTTTCTCATCGGGGAAATGGTGCTGGAATTCGGCTGGAGATGGAGTACCCTGCACTATGGTTCACTGGCGGAAAATCTCCCCTTGCATTTCTGCTCCGTTATGATGATTGTGGCGGCCATTGCGCTCCGCTGGCAATGGAACTGGGCATGTGCTTTGGTATATTTCGGCGTGCTTACGGCCAGTATACAGGCCTTGGTTACTCCTGCCATGGCGGATGGCTACCCTTCTCCCATCTATTATTTCTTTTTTGCCTCGCACGGGGCTCTGCTGTGGGCAGCCATTGCCGTGCTTGGCGTGCTGCGGTGGAAGCCCCAGCGCGGGGATGCTCTGCGTTCCCTCCTCCTCATGGATGCATACTTACTTTGCGCTATTCCGCTAAATACATGGCTGGGAACTAACTACGGGTTTACGCAGGAAAGTCCTGTTCCGGGGTGTATTCTGGATTATTTAGGGAGTGCGCCTTGGTATTATCTCTGGCTGCAGCTTCCGGCTCTTGCCATTTTCTGTTTCATGGCAAGACTTCTTAATTACCGTATTCATAAATAGCTGTTGCATCTCTACGCAATTTTGGCTTTATCTTCCCACCTATCCGGTTGTATGTAGCATTTTATATGCCTACATCACTCCAAAAACAACTTATCGGACATCTGAATCTCTCTGCTTTAGATGTGATGCGCCTCTTTGCGGAATTTGCTGAGGATGCCGGAGTCACGCAATGCAATCGTATGACTGTTTTGCATACATTCCGCAGGATTTTCCGTTCCGGCATAGTAGCAGTACAAGCAGCGGAGCATACCGTCACCTTCCGGGAAGCCGTGCGTCTTAGTCTCCATGCGCGCAGGCACCGCCGCCCGAGCACCAAAGCAGATTTACGCTCCTACACGAATCGATTTCTCCGGCAGAGAGAATTTGCGGATAGCCCCATACGACACATTTCTGTAAGCCAATGCCGGGAGCTATTAGAGAGGCAATTCGGGCACAGCAACCATGTTTTTCGCAAGGCGCACTGTGTACTCCACAGCATTTTCACCTTTGGTATACGCCAAGGCTGGTGCGACAGCAACCCGACGGACGGCATCGCTCCCTATCCCATCAACGAGAGACGCATTGAGATTTTGAATCTCCGGCAGATTCGCAGTCTTCTTCGCGCCTGCCGCATAAGCAGGCTCCAATGTATGGAGGCGTCCATACGGCTCATGCTCTGGTGCGGAATCCGCCCTAACGAGGTGCAAAGGCTCCGCTGGCGGGACATCGATGAGAAGGAACATGTTGTCTACGTGGAACCCCAAAACAGTAAAACAGGAGGAGCCCGTGCCGTACCTCTCCGAGGGGGAGCCAATTGGCTATGCCTCCATAAAGGGGCAGACGATGCCTTCATTGCGCCGCGCGACTGGGTGCGAAAGTGGCGCATGGTACGCCAAACAGCCAAGCTGACCAACTGGCAATACGATACACTGCGCCACACCTTTGCCAGTATGCACCTCAAGCACTTTCACAACATCGTCCAACTCCAAGAGGAAATGGGGCACCGCAACTGTGATTTACTCCGCACACGATATCTCAATCTCCGCAATCTCTCCGCCGTTACAGCCCGAGTATTCTTCCAAAAAGAGTGCTAAAGGCGCAGCAGACCTTACTGCTCCCCAGCCCGGAGCAGTAAGGATTATGCAAGCGGCTTTAAAGAAAAAACAAGCAGCTCATTTTTTACATTTCTCGCTTGCAGGAGCCGGGGGAAGAGGTGTAGTATGGAGGGGCTATGATATTCACGCTCGTGATAGGCCTAACGCTGGCGCTCTTTCTAGGCATGCTGGCTCAAAAGCTCAAATTATCGCCGCTGGTGGGGTATTTGGTCGCAGGGATGGTCGCGGCGTGCCCCGTGTGGGGAGAGGAGGTGGATGCCCACATTGTGGAGGATTTCTCACACATTGGTGTTTTACTGCTATTGTTTGGGGTGGGTTTACAATTTCATTTCAAGGATTTGCTGGAGGTGCGAAAGGTTGTGGTTCCGGGGGCTTTGGTCACCATGCCAGCGGTGGCACTGCTGGGCATGTTGGTATTCCATTATCTCGGAATGGGAGAAACAGCGTGGTACAACAGCCTGATGTATGGCCTATGTATCTGCATTTCCAGCACGGTGGTACTCACTCGCGTGCTGAGCGATAACCGAGTACTCCAAACACCTGCCGGGCACACGGCTCTGGGGTGGCTGGTAATGGAGGATTTGTTCACCATTGTACTTTTGGTGCTTCTGCCTGCACTCTTCAGCGGAAAAGCACTGGCGCCGGCTCTGGGGATGATGGCCTTAAAGCTGGTGCTGCTCATTCTTTTTGTTTTATTTTTGGCACGGAAACTCATTCGCAAAATACTTACCTCTCTGGCTCGCAGCACGAGTGGGGAGCTCTTCACCCTAGCCGTGCTGGTGTGTGCATTAGGCATTGCCGTTATTTCGGCCTATGTGTTTGATGCCTCCATGGAATTTGGTGCTTTCATTTCCGGCATGGTTGTGGGGCAGAGCCGTTTTGCAAGCCGCGCGGCGAGCGATGCACTCCCTATGAGAGATGCCTTTGCCGTGCTGTTTTTTGTGTCCGTAGGGATGGGATTCCGCCCCATGGGCTTGGTGGAGCATTGGCCACTGGCCATCGGCACGCTGGGGGTTTGCATGCTGGGTAAGCCTTTAGTTGCCCTGCTCATGGTGCTACTCACCCGGCGGCCTCTGCGGCTTGGCATTCTGGTGGGTGGTTCTCTATCCCAGATTGGCGAATTTTCCTTTATTTTGGCAACGATGATTGCCGGGCAATACAAATTACTGCCCACGGAGGCGGCCAACGTCATTACGGGTGTAGCGATTCTCTCCATCACGCTCAATGCGGCATTATACCGTTTTGTGCCCATGCTGGCCGATATATTAGAGCAGCGGGGATACGGGCAGAACGCCCCGTTGAACAATGTACCGGAAGCAGAGGAAAGCCGGGACCGTGTGCTGCTGGTGGGGTATGGCCCCTGCGGGCAGCTGGTAGCGCGGGTATTGAGGCGTTATGATGTGGATGTTGTCATTATCGAAATGAACATCGACACCGTGAACCGACTCATGAACAATGGTATTCCGGCTATTCACGGAGATGCCACCAAGCGCACCATTCTTCATCTGGCCGGTTGCGAGAAGGCACGAGCCATAGCCATTACCTCTGCCGGGGCTCCGGCAGCAGAAATTGCCGCAGCAGCCCTCAGTCTTAATCCGGCTATTCGCATTTCCGCACACACGCATTACATACGCCATGCCCAAGGGATGATTGAAGCCGGGGCCAGCAGCGTATTCTCCGGAGAAGCCGAGGTAGCACTAGCGATGAGCAGCCATATGCTGCGCATATTCGGAGCCACGGAGGAGCAGATTATGCGCGAAAGTCAAGATAATCGCAAGGAGCTTTTCGACCGCGCTGCGGCCGAAGTTGCCCATGCCAAAACAAGTAAAAAATGAACATACACTCCATGAAACAACTTCTTCTTATCCTCGTACTTCTGCTGGCTATGCCTGCCACCATGGCGAATTCCTCCGGCGACCGCCTTATGAGTGAACTGCTGCAAATGGGCAGCGAAGCTCTCGCCAAAAGGGCGGCTAAAGAACGCGCCGCAGAGCAAAAGAACTTGCAACAACCGCCCCCCGGAAGTCTGGCAGGAGTGGTAAAGGATGCTGCCGATACACTGCTGGAAAACTACAAGCAGGATGGCCGGGATTATGCGGAGGAGTTAAGCCTCATTCTTGCGGATAAGGTGCTGGAAACCCCGCAGGTAAAATCCGCACTCAGCTCTGTACGCGCGCTCTGCGTAGCCGTAGTAATTTATCTGAGCGTGGTCACCCTCATCATGATAGGCCTGTTGATACGCCTGCGAATACTCTTCGGGAAGCTGATGGTGGAGCTGCGGGCAAAGGAGGGGAGCTAGTCCTCCACCGGAGGGGCTTCCGCCACACGCACCACATCCATACCCGCAGCTAATCCGGCGCGGATACCGGGTTCCGCATCCTCGAACACCACACAATCCCCGGGGGCTACGCCCATGCGCTCCGCACAGAGCAGGAAAATATCCGGGCGGGGTTTTCCGCAGCCTTCCGGCACATCCGCAGGAGTAACCATAATGGGGAACAGCTCCGCCACCCCGGCAGAAAGCAAGGTTTCCCGGGCTCCCTCCGGCATGCTTCCCGTGCCGATGGCATAGGGGATTCCACAAGCATGCAGGCGGCGCACCAAATCCATAGTTTCCGGGATTTCCGGCAGCACCTCATTTTGCAGCAGCCAAGCATAACGCCGGCGCTTCTCCTCAGCCACGGTTTCCGGCTCCATGTGCAAGCCGTAAGTTTTGTTCAAATCCGCCACAATATCCGGCGCAGCCATTCCGCCATGGGCCACAAACTCGGCCCAGCGGAACACATGCAGCGGAGCGCCGTGTTTTTGCAAGGCCCAGCGCCACGCCCGATAGTGGGTAGCCATGCTATCTACCAAGGTGCCGTCCAAATCAAAAATATAGCCGGCATATGTTTTATCCGGCATTATTACCCGCGGAGTCATGGGCATCAGAGGTCGAATTTGTTGACAAAAGCCTGCAAATCGGTATCCTTACCGAAAAGCACCAGCACATCCTCCTTCTGGAACACCATGGAGGCCTCCGGCATATCAATCACCGGCTGTTCCTGCTGTTCCAGAACATCGTCCCCGGAAGGTTCCGCCCAGGCCTGTCCGCGGCGCACCGTAAGCAAATTCAAGTGGTATTCCGAGCGCAAGCCCACATCCATGAGTTTGCGGCCCACCCAATCCTCGGGCAAGCGCACATCTGCCAAAGAATGGGTGGCATCCATACGGCGTTGCCGCATGAGGCCTTCATTCACAAATCGGGAGGCAAGCTGGCGAGCCGCCACATCCTCCACACGGAATAGCTCTGTTACGCCGATAAGTTTCAGCACCTTGCCATGCAGCTCGTTCACTGCGCGGGAGAGCAGGTTCGTTACCCCCAGCTCTCGTAGCTGGGCGGAAATGAGCATATTGCGTTCATACTGCTCCCCCACAGCTACTATGACATAGGTTTGCTCGTCCACGAGGTCGAGCTGGCGCAACACACGCATATCCGTAGCATCTCCCACAAGGGCATAGGAAACATTATCCTTGAGTTCTGCAATGGGAGCTTCCCGTTCGTCCAAGATGGTGACCTCGAAGCCGAGATCTGCCAGATACAGCGCCAAGGCGCGCCCGAATTGACCTATACCGATAATGACAAATTTCATATATGAAACAAGGGGTAACTTTAGTTAAGGGGGAGGCGCGTTTCCGGCAAACGCACGGGGGAGGGGTCTTTCTGCCGGATGAAAATAAGCATAAAGGTGAACATACCCACACGGCCAAAGAGCATATTCAACGCTACAATACATTTAGAAAATGAGGAAAGCTGCCCCACTGCCCCTAAATCAAAACCGGTGGTAGTATAAGCGCTCACCTCCATGAAAAGCACCTTCACCACCCCGTAAGGGGAATGGGCTATCGAAGGTTCCAACAGCAGCACCAGCAAGGTGGTAAACACAATCCAGAAAATGGAGAGAACCACCGTTGCCATGGCCCGCTCCACGGTGTTGCGGGCAATACGGCGGCCATGCAGCTCCACATCCGTCTGGCCGCGCAGCACTCTGAATACCTCCAGCACGCAAAGGGCAAACACCGGTGCATACACACCACCGCCCGTACCGGCCGGGTTCCCCCCCACAAACATCAGGAAACACAGGAAAAGTTGGTACACCGGTCCGTATTCACGAATATCCGTAAGGGCAAAGCCCGCAGAACGCCCCACGGCATTCCACAGGGATTCCCACACGTTGAACCATCCATTCTCGTGCGCGGCATGGGCGGAGGGTTCCCATACGCCCAGCAGGGTAAGCCCCAGAGTACCCACCAGCATCACCAAGCACATCACACGCCAAACAAGCCACGAGTTCGTACTCCAGCGGCGGTTCGGGCGCTTACCGGAAAGGCGTTGCTTTAATCGTGTAAGACCTTCCAGATAAACGCCAAAGCCCACTGTACCCAGTAGTACAAGGAGTATCATCACCACTTGGACAGCATATTGATGCGTAACCCCCTGCTGCTGCATACCATGGGGAAAAATATCTATTCCCGCATTACAAAAAGCGGAAACGGCATGAAACACGGCATAGCCCAACAAGTGCTCCTGCGGAATACCGGGATTTCCCTGCCAGAGGAAGTACAGGCAAGCCGCACCGGCGGTCTCCGCCAGCAGTGTAATGAATACAACCGTTTTAAGCAAAGCCGGCACCACATTCACCCCCTGCTGGTCCAGTATACCGGATACGGACATCGTATCCCGTACGGCCAAGCGTTTCCCCACCATCATCAGTACAAAGTAGGAGAACGTCATCACCCCAATAGCTCCCACCTGAATATCCAGCAGCAACACCAGCTTCCCCAATGGAGTAAAAGTGGATGCCACATTCACAGTACTTAACCCGGTAATAGACGTGGCCGAGGCACAAATGAAAAACGCATCCACCAAAGATACAGGCACATATGTAGCCCCGGGCGTAAGCAACACCAGTGTGCTTACCACCACTAAGACCAGCATATAAGAAAAAAACATCACCGCCGGGGACCATCCCCGCCCCCCACGCACAGGGCTACGCCGCCGCGCACGCAAAAAGGCTCGTATGTTGACAATGGAAAAGCCCCCCAAAAGGAAACTGAGCACTAAGCTGCACAAAAAGGCCCAACCGGGCAAAAACTCCCACACTCCGCCGGAAAAAAAGAAGGAAGCCACCAGCCCCACCAAAAGCTGCAAGCCTAAATACCGCCCCGGACGCCCTTTCCTAATCCACTCTCCAAGGAAATGAAACAGCACCACCAAAGTATTGAACCACACGAGACCGCACAAAAGCATGTGCGAGCCATCCACAAAGGCATCGCGGGATTCCAAATTATCCGCCACCTGCTCGAAACAAGCCTCCCAAAGTACAATAAAAAGCACCATGAGGCCGGAGAGAATCTCCGGCAACTCCAAGGAGCGAATAGACCTTTCTTCCTGCCTCACAAATGCCATGATACGATTAGGTACGCAGGAATCATAGCACAAGAGAGCAGCTTTGGCAAGTCCGCCCCTCCCCTCAGGATTTAGCTCCCTGCCGGGAGATGGCCCACACACCACCTGCAATACACAGTACAGCCACCACCTTTTGCCAAGAAAGCGCATCCACTCCCAGCAATATCCCCACAGTGGCAGCAATAACAGGCTGAATGTAATTATACGCTGTTACAGTGGAGGCTTCCAAATGCCTCTGCCCCACAATCATGAGCAGGTAGCTTACAAAAGAGCCGAACAGCACCACATATACCGTACCCAAACATTCCGGCGCACCCCATTGCCCCCACTGCATGGTGCATAACTCCCCGCCCCATAGCGGCGCCGTCAGCACCGCAGAAATGAGAAAAAGCCAACGCATAAGTACCACCGGGTGGTATTTCCGAATAAGACCGCTAAAAAAAACAAAGTAAAAGGATGCCGCCAGCTGGGAAACCAAGCATATTGCATCTCCCAGCGGGCTGCCCATACGCCCGCCCTGCATCCGGGAGCCCAAAATGAGGATGAGAGCCCCGGCAGCAGCCACCAGCAACCCGCCCACACGCCATGCGGTAATTTTTGCCCGCAGGAATAATACCGATAGCACAAAGGTAAACACCGGCGTAGTGGTGGTGATAACGCAGGCATTTGTGGGGGAGGTATACTGCACCCCCAACACATAGCAAAATTGGTTAATTCCCATACCGCAAAGAGACATGAGGACAAGCCATTTCCAATCTTCCCGGGCGATGGGCTGCCGTGGCACCATGACAGAAGCCACCCAAAATAAGCAAGCCGCCCCGCATAGCCGAAAAGCAGCCATACTTACTCCCGTAATCAAACCGCTTTCCATGGCCCACTTGCACAGGGGGCTCATAAGCCCAAAGCAAAGAAATGCCCCCAATGTAAGGAGATGTGCCTGCCCCCGGGAAATGGTGTTCCGGGGGTGCTGCATCATGTTCCTTGCCTTCCTAGCCATGCCTGTGTGTGGGGGGGGGGAGGTATTCTATCTGATTCCCGCCCCAAGGTCAACCCCGGTTTCTGCATCGGCTGGAGGGGCTTTCTACTTGCACCGCAAGAGGAATGGGTGTACACTGGAAGCATGAGAAGATCCCCCATTCCCGGATTGGTACTGGCAGATGGATGGCTTGCTCCCTTTGAGCGCGAAATCAAGGGGCGTCTGCGGCTTTTCGATGCCCAATTGGAGCGTATTTGCCGCAGGAGTGGTTCTCTTCCGGATTTTGCGAGGGCATATGCCCATATGGGATTCAACCGCGATGCAGCCACCGGCGAGTGGATATACCGCGAGTGGGCTCCCGGAGCGCGCGAGTTGTACCTGATTGGCGATTTTAATAATTGGGACCGCGGTGCCACTCCCCTGCACCGCCTTGCTTCCGGCGTGTGGGAAACACGCCTCCCGGCAGAGACACTGCACCATGGGCAGCGGGTAAAAGTACATGTGGTGGGAGCGGATAATCAACACAGGGACCGCATTCCGGCATGGATTCGCTATACTCAGCAAGATGCGGTTACATACGATTACTGCGGCATCATTTGGGAACCGGAACAGCCCTATATTTGGAAAAATACACGCTGGAATCCCGCCCGAATTAAGACCCCTTTTATTTACGAAGCCCATGTAGGCATGGCCGGGGAGGAGGGTTGCATCCACAGCTACAGGGAGTTTGCGGATGCCGTGTTACCCCGAGTGGCAAAACTGGGCTACAATGTGGTGCAGCTCATGGCCATCCAAGAGCATCCGTACTATGGTTCCTTCGGTTACCATGTTTCTTCCTTCTTTGCGCCGTGCAACCGCTTCGGCACGCCGGAGGATTTGAAATATCTGGTAGATACGGCCCATGGCATGGGCATTGCCGTTCTTCTGGATGTGGTGCATTCCCATGCCGTAAAAAATGTGGCGGAGGGGCTGAATAATTTTGACGGTTCCGGCGGGCAGTATTTCTGTGCAGGGGAACGCGATAGCCGCCACCCGGATTGGGACAGTTGCCTGTTCGATTACGGGAGGGAAGAGGTGTTGGAATTCCTGCTCAGCAATCTGCGCTGGTGGTTAGAAGAATTCCGTTTCGATGGATTCCGCTTCGATGGCGTAACCAGTATGCTCTACCTCCACCACGGGCACGAGCCTTTCGGCAGTTTGGATTGCTATTTCAACACACAGGTAAACTTAAACGCCGTCACCTATTTACAATTAGCCGCCACGCTGGTGCAGCAAGTACGCCCGGGAGCTTTTGCCATTGCGGAGGATATGAGCGGCATGCCGGGGCTCTGCCGCCCGGTGGATGAAGGGGGCTTCGGCTTCACCCACCGCTTGGCTATGGGGCTTCCCGATTACTGGATTAAACTCCTCAAAGAAAAAAAGGACGAGGAATGGAGCGTGGGGGATATTTGGTACACACTCATTAACCGCCGCTACGGAGAGGCCAACATTGCCTATGCCGAAAGCCACGACCAAGCCCTGGTGGGGGATAAGACAATAGCCTTCCGCCTTATGGATGCCGAAATGTACACCCATATGAGCTGCGATACCCCCAGTATCATCATCGACCGCGGCATGGCTCTGCACAAGATGATTCGCTTAGCCACCCTTGCCGCCGGTGGTGAAGGATGGCTCAACTTCATGGGTAATGAATTCGGGCACCCGGAATGGATTGATTTTCCACGAGAAGGAAACGGCAATTCATACCAGTACTGCCGCCGCCAGTGGAGCTTGGTGGACAATAAATTACTGCGCTACCGCTACCTGAACGCCTTCGATGCCGCCATGGTGGAACTGGCCAAGCAGCGGGAACTGCTAGCCGCCCGCCCGGCACGACCTCTGAACATGGATGAGCAAAACCAAGTAATGGCTTTTGAGCGCGGGGGGCTCCTCTTTGTGTTCAACTGGAATGGTTCGCAAGCTATTCCCGATTACAAACTGCCCGCCCCCACCCATGGGGAATGGCAAGTGGTGCTGGATTCGGACGATGTACGCTTTGGCGGAATGGGACGCCAGGATACCGGCATAACTCACTTTACCGATAAGCAACAAAAGCTCTCCCTCTACCTTTTGCCCCGCACCGTCATGGTGCTGGCTCCGCGCTATCAAAGTACCCGCCCTTACTAAGCCATGAAAATCCACCTGCTGCTCCCGGTACTATTTATGCTTTTCTGTGCCTATTTAGGCACAGCGGCGGCAGCCCCCAAACGCCCCAATCTGCTCTTTATCATCACGGATGACCATGCAGTAGGAGCGCTGGGCACCAGCGAAGCGGATTCTCCCATTCCTCTGCCGGGATTCCGGCGACTGGCGGCAGAGGGCATGGTATTCGACCGTGCCTACTGTGCCAACTCCCTCTGCGGACCTTCCCGCGCCAGCATGCTCACCGGGCGCCATTCTCATAACAATGGTTTCCTGTATAATTACGGCGGTCCCGCCTTCAACGGAACCCAGCCCACCTATCCCAAAATGCTGCAAGCAGCCGGATACCAAACAGCCATTATCGGCAAATGGCACCTTATCTCCTCCCCCACAGGATTTGATTTTTGGCAGGTTTTCCCCAGTCAGGGAGATTATTGGAACCCCACCTTCCTCCACCAAGGCGGGCGCAAAAAAGAATCCGGTTATGTTACCGATGTCGTTACCCAAAAAGCTATTGACTGGCTGGAGAACAGGGATAAAAAAAAGCCATTTGCACTCATCGTGGGGCATAAAGCACCGCACCGCAATTGGATACCTGCCGTACGCCACTTATGGAAAGCCCGGCGCTGTGTAGCCAAGCTCACCCCGCCAAAAACGCTTGACGACAATTTTGAAAACCGACCGGAATTCTTTCTCCATAATCGCCAAAGCGTGCTATGGGATTTATGCAATTGGAATGATAGCCACCTGATGGAAAGCGAAATTCCCTTCGACGTGATGAAGGAAATCGTACCTCGCCGCACGCTGAGAAAGATGATGGAGGAAGGCAAGTTTTCCGGGCAGATACCCAAGGACTTCAACATCGATTCCCACACCCCACGCTTTGCACCCAAAACAAATTACGGATGGTCTCTCAATAGCCTCGATGCCGGAGTGCGGGAGCAATACCGCAAATTCTATAACCAACGTACGCAAAAATTCGTGCGCGATTTCCGAGCCGGCAAAATCCAAACACCACACGATATGGCCGTGCAGCGCTGGCGCTGGTACATGGAAGATTATCTGGGCACCCTTTTTGCCGTAGATCAATCCGTGGATTCCCTCCTCGATTATCTGGATAAAAAACGGCTCTCCGGCAATACGCTGGTTATCTACGTGGGCGACCAAGGCTTCTACCTCGGAGAGCATGGACTTTACGATAAACGCCTCATTTTTGAGGAAAGTTTCCGCATGCCCCTCATTATGCGCTGGAAAGGTCGCATTGCCGCAGGCGTACGCAGTAATGCACTTGTGCAGAATATCGACTACGCCCCCACCATTCTGGACGTAACCCATACGGATACCCCCGCCAATAGGCGCAGCATGGAAGGCATTTCTCTCAAACCGCTCTTCAAAACAGGAGATTCTCCGGCCTTCCGAAACAGAGCTTTGTACTACGCCTTCTACGAGCAACCGGGAGAACATAATGCCCCCCGCCACGATGGTTTCCGCAATGAGCGCTATACCTTTGCACGCATCTGGACGCCCACTGACCAAGAACGACGCAGCGGCAAGCGCCGCCCCGACAATGAATGGCTCCTTATCGATAACAAAAAGGACCCGTCTCAACTCCGCAATGTGGCCAATGAGCCGGAATATGCCGCCACCATGCGAGAACTAAAAGAAACATACTACCAATTGCGCCGCAAATATCGAGTACCGGAGGATTGCCCCGGCTCCGGCCAAAAGATTCCCGTATTCCTCCCCTCCTGGGGTACCAAGGCGAACGAGCGGATAACAGAATAGTAGGCCGTGGCATTGACTTTCCCTGGCCTAAATGTTATGATGCCGGGGCTTTTTCCATGAATATATCGGAACTCATCCTCATCGCTCTGGCTCTCGCGGTGGATGCCACGGTGTACTCATTCTCCTATGGGCTGGTACTGCGGAACGGCCGCTGGCCTGCTGCTCTTAAACTAGCGCTCTGCACAGGCAGCTTCCAGGCAGGCATGCCCCTGCTGGGATATTGGGGGGGGATAGAGGTGCGCCAGTGGGTCGATACATGGGCGCCATGGATTGTCCTTGCCACCTTTGGCATTCTGGGGCTGGGCATTATCCGCAATGCATGGAAGCAGGAGGAAGCCCCCCCCGCAAATGAGGTCTTAAGCATTTCCGCATTACTGCTTGTAGGCGTGGCTACCAGCATCGATGCCTTGGCCGTGGGCGCATGCATGGCCTTGGGCTCTCTTGTTTGCGAGGAGGCTTCCACCCTTCACCTCCTCCTCTGTGCCACCGTTATCGGCGCTATCACTTTTGCCGGCAGTTTGGGGGCCTTCCACAGTGCCCGCATCCTGCACCACCTTCCCACCCGCTGGCTGGAAACTGCTGCGGGGCTTATTCTTATTTTTCTGGGGCTTCACCAAATTTAAGCAAGCCGCTCAGCGGTATGTGGCACAGCGGTTCAACCAGCCTGCAAGCCAGCGATTTTCCCCTCGCTCGGCAGGAGAATTCGCCACGCGACGCCGCAACACCACTCCTGCGGCTCGCGAAAATTCTGCCGTAGCAGCACGCCCTTGGGGAAGCCCCTGCATCTCCTCCAGCACTTGCAGCAAGCCCCACCCCTGCCCCCGGTAGCGCTCCGAGGTTTTGGTTCCTTCCCCCTTGAAATTAACGTAATCCACAAGGCAATACATGCCCTGAGTCGTAGCGGCCAAGGCTTGATAACGCTGGGTAACGGCTCGCGGATTGTGGCTCTGCCGCGCCATGGCGGGTAAGGCAGCGCGGCTACGAGCCATGATGTAGCGCACCTGAATCTCCAAATGCGAAGCCAGCCATCGGCGCATAGCATCCGCACGGCCACTGCGGTCTGCCATAAAGACTCTCTTATTAGCCCACGGTGCTGCCCCGTCAAAATAAGCAGGAACATTCACCCCGCAAGCACGAGCATAACGCACAAATCCCGGAAAACTCTCCGCAAATGGCTCCTGCACCCCGGCCGGGAACCATATAAAATGCCCAATCCCCAGAGAGGGAAACGCCTCCCCCGCATTCCAAGAGACCAGTCCCTGCACACTCCCCCCGCACTCATTCGCCCATATCTTTCGCCCAAGAGCAGCCGTGTCTACTCGGGAGGCAGGCGCAGACGCAGGTGGCGGCACACAGGCAACTGCCACCAAACAAATAAGAGAGAGGATTATCTTCTTCATACCCCCTTATTTTACCATTCCGACGGAGTCTGTAAAGCCCCGGTTATGACTCCCAAAAAACTTTTCTTTCGAAAAATTTTCCCTTTGTACTTGACTTTGGATGCACCCTGTGCTAGTCTCTCGCACCGACTTGTGGTCGAGTACGCCTTCCGGCTGTACCACACAAGCGGGAAACAACCACATCTCATTCATTTATTTTTCAATTATGGTAGCAATCCGTCTCAACCGTCAGGGGTCCAAAGACCGTCCTTTCTACAAAATCGTTGTCGTTGACAGCCGCGCCCGTCGCGATGGCGCCTTCATCGATCAGGTAGGCACCTACAACCCCATGGCCGAGGGTGAGAACTACACCCTGGATCTCGAAAAGGTAGAGAAGTGGCTTTCCAACGGTGCCCAGCCTTCCGAGACTGTGGCCTCCATGATTAAGAAGGCTCGCGCCGCCAAGGCCTAAGCCGGAAAAACCTTTCATTGGTTGTTTCTGTTTGTACCCTGCACACAAGTGTGTAGGGTACAATCTTTTTTTCAAGAAACACAATCGGCAACAAAAAACTGGCAGAGAATATTCTTGACAAGCAAGGGCCACTGCCTTATTATACGCGCGTACAAGTTCCGGTCTTCCTAAGGATTGGGGCGGGCCGAGGGCTCGCTCCTTTTTTTATGGCAAGCCCACCATCCTCACTATTAACGACCACATATTACACCATGGCCACCACCGATATTACCGCCCTTATCGACTTCTACGTACGCGAGAAAGACCTGACCCGCGAACGCGTCATTCAGGCACTGGAAGCCTCCTTCATTACCGCATATGCCAAGATGGTACCGGGTGCAGACCGCATTCAGAATATCCGTGCCGTGGTGAATGCCCAGAAAGGCACCGTCAAAATCAAAGCGGAGATGACAGTGGTGAACGATGATGAAATGACGGATGCTTTCAATGAGGTGAAACTTTCCGTAGCCCGGGCAGCCGGTGCCAAATCCGGCAAGACCTACGAACCCGGGGATACCATCTCCGTCAACATTACGCCCAAGGACTTCGGTCGCATTGCCGTACAAACAGCCCGCCAAACCATGCAGCAGCGCATCCGCAAAGCGGAGCAGGAAATGCTCGCCGAAGCCTTCCGCGACCGCGCCGGCGAAGTGGTAACTGGCACCGTACGCCGTTACGACAAGGGCGATGTGATTGTGGAAGTGGAGAAATTCGAAGGCATTGTGCCCCTGCGCCAGCGCATTCCCGGAGAGGAATACTCCACCGGGGACCAAATGCGCTTCTACATCGTGGAAGTACGCGATGGTGTGCGCGGTAACGAGCTGATTCTTTCCCGCAGCCACCCCAACTTGGTACGCCGACTCTTTGAAAACGAAGTGCTGGAAATTGCAGAGCATACGGTGGAAATCCTTACCGTAGTTCGCGAGCCGGGCTACCGCACTAAGATGATTGTGCGTAGCAATGACCCCAACGTCGACCCCATCGGAGCCTGTGTCGGCATGCGCGGCGCACGCGTGAAAAACGTGGTGAATGAGCTGAACCACGAAAAGGTGGATATTCTGGAATACACGAATGATAAAGCCACCCTCGTAACGGAATCTCTCGCCCCCATCGAGCCGATGAAGGTAACTGTGGACGAAGCCAATCGCCTCGTGACGGTGATTGTGGCGGATGACAAAGCCGCCGCCAAGGCTAAGGGACGCAAGGGGCAAAACGTACGCCTTACGGCTCGGCTCATCTCCTCCCCGGAGCAACGCTGGGACGTACGCGTGGAGGCTCACGATGAAAAAGCAGCCGCTCAAAACATGGCACAGGAAGGTGCCGGCGAACTGGTTTCCGTTCTTGGCATATCCCCAGCTCTGGCAGCCTCCATGGTAGCCTCCGGTTTCACCACCGTGCAGGGCATTGCCGCCTATGCACAGGCAGAGGACTTAATTGAAATGCTGCTCATTACCGAAGAAGAGGCTAACGCCATCATCGAAAAAGCCAAGGCAGCCTGCTAAATAAAACCCGAGTCCCCCAAATATACACCGACCATTTATTCCCTTTTTTCACTCATGGCAGACGATAAAGAAAAGAAACCCGCTGTACTGGACCTCATCGGAGGTTCCCGCAAGAAAGCGGCTCCCCACCCCCCGGCAAACGAACAGCCGGCAACACCCAAAAAGCAAGCTACGCCCAAGAAAGAAGCGTTGGATTTGCTCTCTCCCCGAAAAGCGCCCCGCAAGCCCAAGGCTCCCCTTGCAACAGACGCTAAGCCGACAACACCTACCCCTAAGCCGACTCCGGCACCCGCTCCTGCCCCGGCACCCGCTCCCACGCCCGCTCCGGCAGAGGAGGAGGACAACGGCAAGGTAATGAACATAAAAGCTCCCATTTCCGTGGCTGATTTGGCCGCACACATGGGACTTAAGCCATTCAAACTCATTGCAGAACTACTGCCCATGGGTGTATTCGCCAACCCCGGCACCACACTGGATAGCGACCAAGTGGCCGCTCTCTGTGAAAAACACGGCTTCACCTACGAGCGAGTCAAACGCGAAAAAGGTGCCGGCATCAAAGCCCCGGTAGAAGAAATTAAGGAACCTGAAGCCGTTGCCGTAGAGGAGGAACCGGAAGAAGCCCTTAAACTCCGCACTCCCATCATCACCGTAATGGGCCATGTGGACCATGGTAAGACCTCCTTGCTGGACTACATTCGCCGCACAAAAGTAGTGGCCGGCGAAGCCGGCGGTATTACCCAACACATCGGTGCTTACACCGTGGAGCATGCGGGCAACACACTCACCTTCATCGATACCCCCGGCCACGCTATCTTTACGGAAATGCGCGCTCGCGGTGCGGATGTAACGGACATTGTAGTACTGGTAGTGGCTGCCAACGATGGCATTATGCCCCAGACAAAGGAAGCCATCATGCACGCCAAAGCCGCCGGTAAAACCATCATCGTAGCCGTAAACAAGTGCGACCTCCCGGCAGCAGATCCGATTCGTGTACGCACTCAACTCATGGAGAATGACCTGATGCCCACCGATTTCGGCGGCGAGATTGAGTGTGTGGACGTTTCCGCGCACACGGGAGCCGGCATCGATGACTTGCTGGATTTGCTCTGCCTGCAAGCCGAAGTACTGGAGCTGAAGGCCAACCCGCGAGCCAACTGCCGAGCCTCCATCATCGAAGCGCGCATGGAACAAGGCAAGGGCAGCTCTGCCACAGTCATCGTACAGAGTGGCACTCTCAAAGTCGGTATGCCCTTCATCTGCGGTCCCTTCTCCGGTAAAGTCAAAACCCTGCTGGATGACCAGGGACGTAAAATTAAGAAAGTAACTCCCGGCATGCCTGCCGAAGTTTCCGGCTTCCTCGAAACGCCTAACGTGGGGGATGAACTCGTGGAAATGGATAATGAGCGCGCCGCTCGTAAACTTTCCGAGGAGCGATTGGAGGAACTGCGCCAGCAACGCCTGAGTGCCCCGAAACGCTCCCGCATGGAGGATATTCTGGCCATGATGGGAGATGGCAACCAAAAAGCCGTGTTGAAGCTCTACCTCAAGGGTGATGTGCAAGGCTCCGTAGAAGCCATTAAGAAAGCCATCATGGACATTGAGAGTGAGAAGGTGGAATGCCAATTCATCGGTGCAGCAGCCGGTCCCATCTCGGAGAGCGATATTCTGCTGGCCTCCTCCTCGGATGCCGTTATTCTTGGATTCAACGTCAAGGTAGAGAGCAACGCCGTGAAAGCCGTAAAGCGGGAAGGCGTACAGGTAAAGATTTTCTCCATTGTATACGAGCTGATAGACCAGGTGAAGGACGCCATGCTGGGGCTGCTGGAGCCGGAAACGCGCGAGACCGTACTCGGTCACGCAGAAATTCGTCAGGTATTCAAGCTCAACAAGGGCAAAGCTGCCGGTTCTTACGTATCCGACGGCAAGATGCTCCGCACGGCCGAAGCCCGCGTACTGCGCGATGGGCAGGTGGTGTTCGATGGTAAGATGTCTACCCTCCGCCGCTTCCAAGACGAAGTGGAGGAAGTCAAGAGTGGGCTGGAATGCGGTATCCGCTTGGCCGACTACAACGACTACGAGGAAGGCGACATCATTGAGTGCTACACTCTGGAAAAAATCAAACAAACATTGTAAAAACCATGGCCTCACGACGTCTAGACAAAGTGAATGAGCTGATGAAACGGGAAATCGGATCCTTCGTACAGAAGGAATACGAATGGTCCGGCACCATCGTCTCTATTCTGGATGTCGAAATTACGGAAGACCTGAAGGAAGGTCGGGTATGGGTCGGCGTAGTGGGACGTATGTCCCCTACGCAGGTGCTTGACAAGCTGAACCGCAAACGCGGAGAAATCCAGCGAGCCATAAGCCGCCGAGTCATCCTGCGCAACACGCCGAAACTTACCTTCAAATACGATAACTCCGCCCAGCGCGGAGTGGATTTGGTCAATCTTCTGGACGACATCGAACAAAATCTCCCCAAGGCTCCCCCCCTGCCGGAAGGGGAAAGCGACCCCGAAATCTGATTCCTCATTTTCACCCACCCGCATGGCACGCAAGCTCACCATCAAACGTGTAGGAAGTCTATTTCCTGCATTATGCTTGGTGCTCATAGCGGTGGTAGTAGTGGGCGTTTTATGGCTAAGCACAGCCGGACTTCCCGGCTGTGTTCTTCGCTATATAGAGCAGGAAGCCGCAGCCGTCGGCATTCCCATCAAGGTGCAGAAAATCCGTTTATCCCCCAGTGCCGGCTTGGCTGTACGCGCACGAGGGTTGAGTCTGGATATTCCGCAGCAGGATGCCCCCCCGGTCACGCTCTACCTGCACCACGCCACAGTAACATTCAGCATTCGAAATGCCCTGCACGGCCATTTCTTGCCGGAGCAGGTGCATCTGCAGGATGGGCAGATTAATCTCCCCCTTCCCGGGGAGGAAGCCCGGCAACTCAACCTTACCCGAGGGCAAGCACGCCTTCGGATTAATCGGCAAGGCACCGATGCCGCCCTCACGGCCTCCGGTTGTTTTCAAGGCATTGAGCTGCAAATCCGCGCCATTTCCACCATTCCTAAAGGAGAGGCTACAGAAGTAGAAGGCACAGAGTCCTCCGCTCCGATGCAGCAACTGGCGAATGTACTGTACCAACAACGAGAGGTATTCCGACAAATCCACCAATACACTGCGGGACAAGAGTGGGAGGATGAGCAACGCCCCGTACTCAAGCTGGGGTACATCCATCGTGGGAATACAAAGGAGCCTCGCATCAACATTCAGGCAGATATTCCGCACTACCAATTCAACAATCTTGACTTAAAGGATATATCCTTCAATGCGGATTACCACAATGAGCTTCTCCTACTGCACAACCTGAAGCTAAACACCATCAACCCGGAAACAAGCATCAGCCTACAAGCGGGGTACGACCTTCACCACCGCCACCTCACCCTCAAGGCAAACAGCTCTGCCCCCATTTTCCGCATGCTGGCGGACATCCTGGGCGAAGAAGCTCAACAAACTATTCAGCGGGTTCATTACGCCAATCCACCGAACATTGAACTCACGACCAATGTTTCTTTTGCGGAGAATTTTGCCCTCAATAGCATCTCCCTGCGCGGCAAAGTGGAGCAACAAGGAGCCCGGGTGGGACAAAGCACCGTAAATCAAACACTCATCTCTTTCTACCTAAAGGATGGCGATTTTAATATCGACAATATCCGCCTCGAAATGCCGGAGGGGTACATTAGTGCCAATGCCCACCACTACGAGGGCAAAGGTAGCGCAGCTCTCACCATCGAGCTGCCGATGGAAAAACTCTGCCAACTTATCACCGATATTGGGAACATACCCGCCAAACTGCCGGAGGATATCCAAACCGCCGGCAAGCTGCACATGCACTTAGCCACGCAGCTCAGCGTACCCGAATTCGTTCCCGGCACCACACGCCTTCGAGATTTAGTACCCAGTCTGCATCAGGCAGAACTGGAACTGGCCATCCCGGAATTAACCTATCAGGAAAACACTTTGCGGGAAGCAAAACTCCGGCTCAAGCTGGACAGCATCAAACAACCGGCTCATGTGGATTCCGGCGTGTGGGAACTGGGGAACTCCAGTCTTCTTTTGGAAGCGGAAGGCGTTGATTTTCCCGCTGCCGAGCTGCAAGCCAGCGGCATGCAGGCAGAGTGTTACCTGAAGACCTGCGGCATCATCCCCAACCAAGGTATCGATTCTCTCTGGCTGGATGGCTTCCGGGGGCAGCTCCACATCCAGCAGCTCCAAGCCTCCCCCATAGATGCCGAGGAGGTAACCCTGACGCTGGAACAAAGCAGCCGAATACACCTCCGCGCACTCCGGCAGGAATTACCGGGTAAAACGAAGCTCTCACTCCATGCTGCAAACCTCCTCCACGAATCCGGGCTGAGCATGGAGGAAACCGCACTCTCCCTGTACGCCACAGATGCACAAAATGCCATACTGCAACTGGATACACACATAGGCGGCACCCCGGCCAGTTTCCGCACAGCCCTGCACCACCCGACCCCCGACATCCTTAGTCTGAATGGGCTGCAACTCTCCCTCAGTCCCACCGCATTGACACCCCTACTGAAGGAGAGCGACATACGGGACATTCTGTTACCCAAGGAACTGAAACTAAGCGGGCAAGTTTCTCTCGACATCCCGAAGCAAAGTCTGCTCAATGGGCAGTTCCACCTCCAACTGCCGGAGCTGGTACGCACGCCACACCAAGTATATGTATTCCGAGGCAAGCAAATACCTCTTGCCATCACGGCAGATGTACGCCTGAACAGCAATGCGGAAGGAAGCATCCTTTACGATGCGGACGCCCTCATTAACCACGAATCAGGCAAGATGAATCTCCGCATAGAGGGAGATTCCGCCCGCTCTTGCCACATCACCGGAGACAATACCATTCCGGTGGACGTGGTGGATGCGCTCATCGATAACGAAGACGCGCACTGGATTATGCGAGATTTCCGCTTTACCCGAGGCAGCAGCCGCAATTCCATTACAGACATAGATGCCACCGTGGAATATGCCGATGGACTCCGCATCGCCTCCCATTGCAATGCCCGTCTGGAGAATATCGAGTTCCTCATGGGAGCCATTCGAGATAAATCGGATTCGCACGGCAACCCCTCCGGGGAAGAATACCTGCGCACGGACATGGGCAAAAACCCATACACTCGAGTGCACGAGGCCACCTGTGGCGTGGATGTTTTGGTACAACTGAACTGCAAGGATGCCCAAGGAGCTCCCCAAGCAGATAAAATTGACATTATCCTTACTCAGCCCTATCTGCGTTATGATAACCGCCCTTGGTTCAAACGCATGGGAATTAAAAACGGCGTTGCGGAAAGCATCGTCCGGGGGGAATCCATTGTCTTTAATCTGCAAAATAACACCATTACCCTTAACCATATTCACGGCAAATGCTATCCGGCATATTCCTTCGGGATGTACTATCCACCCTTGCAGGAATTCATGGCAACCATCCTGCTGAACAAGCCGGCAAGTGTGCAAACAGAGCGCTGCGTGTTCCCCATTTCCCGAAATTGTAAAGTTCCCATGAGTGGGCTTATTGCCGTCCAAGCCCGGGAGGGAGCGGCTTTCCGTTTTCTGGGCACCGATATCCCCCTGCAGCGTTTCAGCGGCTTCATCAATATCTCCGATACGAATGTATACCTCGACCGCATGAATGCCCGCTGCTGGGGAGGCGTAATTGATGCAGCCGTGTGCATCGATTTCTCCGGGAAACACACTTCCTTCGATGGTTGGGTACAAGCCTCCGGAATGAATCTGGAGCAAATTAGCAATGCCTATGGGGCCTCGCTCCCCCCTGCTCTCTGCAATGGAGAGCTACGTTTCCGAGCCTCCTCCCCGGAGGTGAACGATGTGGAAGGATATGGTAAGGTCAGCATCACGGATGGCTCCCTAATGGAACTGAGTCTTTTCAAACCGGTGGGGCAACTCGTCACGAATCTCCCCGAGCAGCTCGCCAAGCTCCAAGAAAAAGCCATCACCATTCAACCGGAAGCCGAGCCTACATGGTTTGATACACTCCTCAGCAAAATCTTCAGCACCACGGGGAATGCCGTGGATAACATTGGGGGACAGGTAAGCAACACAGCTCGCAATATTCCCTTCCTGAATCACTTCCTTCGCTATGATATTCAGGATGCCCATGCTCATTTCCACATTACCAAGGGGCATTTGCTTTCCGATGACATGAAGGCACTCGGTTACAACCTCAACGTGGCTATGAAAATGGATTTGAATCTCGATGACCTCTCGCTCCGGGGTAATCTGTGGCCGAAGATTTCCAGCGTGCCCACCATCATTCTCTCCCCCATTACCTTCCTCTCCGATTTCGTCATCGACATCAACGTATACGGAACAATAGATGATATTCAGTGGGAATTCGGGCTGGACCCCAAATTACCCGGCTCCAAAAAACCAAACAGTGTTACCACGGAGCCTCAGGCAGCAGGAGAAGGCAAAGCCCCCCGCTCCTAAACCGCTATGGGCATGGATTACTCCACCGCAGTAGAATGGGGAATATCCCTACTATTCAGCCTTCCCCATCTGGGCGGGATAGCACTAGCCCTGTACGCCCTAAGCCGCCCGCAAAATCCGCAAGCCACACTGGGCTGGATTCTGGGTTTACTGCTGCTTCCCCTCATCACGATTCCCCTGTATCTGGCTCTGGGAGTCGCTCGCATCCGTCGGCATACGGAGGACCGATTGCCCCCGGAAGAAAGGGCGCAATACTTGCTGCCCCAAGCACTCTGGCAAGCAGAACCCTCTCCCCTTAGCAACACCCTGCACCGCCTGACAGGCTATCCTGCCAGCTCCGGAAACAGCGTGCAACTCCTCCAAGATGGACCCGATACTTATACCCAGCTCCTGCAAGCCATCCGAAATGCCAGCCACAGCATCCTTCTTGAGTTCTTCATCATCCGCAATGACAGCGTGGGACACATCCTCAGGGCGGCACTGGAGGAACGCGCCCGTGCCGGAGTAGAAGTCTGTGTGATTTACGATGAACTGGGTTCCCACAAGTTGCCGGCAGGCTACCTCCGCAGTCTCCGCAAAGCGGGAGTACGTACAGCATCCTTCAACGGACGCCGATTTTGGCTCAGTTCCTTTATAAGACTCAATTTCCGCAATCATCGGAAACTTGTACTTATCGATTCAGAGCAAGCGTATTTGGGCAGCCTCAACATAGGCATCGAATACATGCGTATTCCCCACCGCCCATACTGGCGTGATACCTTTGTGCGCCTTGGCGGTCCCATTGTCTACCAATGCCTCCTCAGTTTTGCGGAGGACTGGCACCGCGCCACAGGTCAAAGTATACGCCACCTTATTCCGGAGAAATGCAAGGCAAAAGGCAACCAACTCTGCCAGCTCATTCCCTCCGGGCCGGAGGATTCTCCTCTTAATCTCTGGCAATTACTCCTTCTCGAAACCGCAGCACAGGCAAAAAACCGGCTCTGGCTGGCCAGCCCCTACTTTGTCCCCACGCCCGGACTCATGCAAGCACTCCAAGCTGCAGCTCTGCGCGGAGTGGATGTGCGGCTCATACTCCCTCGCCGTGGGGACAACCTCATGGCGCACCTTGCCTTCCGCTCCTACTTGCCGGAACTGCTGCGTAGCGGCATCCGAGTACTGGCCTACACTCCGGGCTTTCTGCACGAAAAAATCCTGCTGGCAGACGATGTACGCTGTGCCATTGGCACGGCAAATTTGGATGAGCGTTCCCTACGCCTGAATTTTGAGCTTACGCTCCTGATGGAGGAAAGAGCTGCAACAGCAGGCGTGGCAGCCATGCTACAACAGGATATGGCAGCAGCAGAAGAACTCTTGCCCGAATTTTGCGTGCGTTCCTCCGGAATCTCCCGCTTGGCGGCAAACATTTGCCGTCTCTTCTCCCCCTTACTCTGAAAAAGCACCCTCCGAAGCACTAAAGCCCGGAGGGTGTGCATATTGCTCTTAGCAAAAATATATTTTTACTTCCGGCGGCGGCGGGTTGCCAATGCCGCCAGCGCCAACAGACTCAGCGTGGCACTGGCCGGTTCCGGCACTACTGTAATAGACAAAATACCTTCCCCTACACCATCGTCGGCAAAGGTCAAACGGTAATCTGCACCGCTCAAATTGGAGAAATACGTCTCGGCCAACACACCATTCCCCACTCCCAGTTCTCCGGGATTAAAGGTAAAGGACGTAGTGCCATCGAGAAGCGTAAGAGCTTCCACACCGGAGAAGAGAGTCTCACTCTCCCCCACGCCAAGAGTAATAATGCGAGCAAGCAAATCATCGCTCAGGGTAATACCGGATTCCAGCGTCACCGTGCTGCCCATCAGCACACCGCCTTCCGCCAAATCCAGTTTAGCACCACCGGCCATCGTCAGATTCGCGCGGAGTTCCGCCCCCGCAGCGAAGGATGCCGTGCCACTTACCCGTACGGAAGCCTCCGTAGAAGTATCCCCGGTAGCCCCGGCATAGAAGCCGAGTTCCGTATCCTGTGCAGCGCGCAGCTCTACCAGCGTGTAAGCCTCAGCCCCGTGAATATCGGCAGAGCCGCCATTCACCACGATGCTATCCATATCATTCCGGGCATTATTCAGAGTCAAGGCACCGGCATTATTCTTCACGATGCCGCCATTGCGACCACCATCGGCATGCACTATTCCGGAAACATCCAGAGATGCACCGGCAGCCACATCATACGTTATCGTGCTGCCGTAACGTAGGCGTGTAGTGGCGGAAATGGAATTATCCCCGGAAGTGGCGAAAATCGTCCCCCCATTGTTGAAATCCATGGCCGCCGTGCCCACATCATAAGTCCCACCCTGCCCGATTACACAAGCGTTATTGCTAAGGCGAAGTGTCCAGGAGCCCATTGTCTGGCGCGTGTTGCCGAAATCAATGGTCGCAGAATTAACAGTAATGCTCTTGTTAGATGAGCTGTAGTCCAGGATATCAGAGCCACCCGTAAAGCGGAGTGTACCACCATTCTGCACCATAACACCGCCAGAAAGAGATTTGGAGTTCCCTACGCTGAACTCTGCCACACCGCCATTGAGCAAGAGAGATGCAGAAACCTTCTTACCATTGTTAATCAATGTTGTACCGGTCGCGACCTCCAAAGTACCGCTACCGCTGACGGTGTTTTTCAGCTCGTAAGTATCACCGGAAGCCATATCGAGTACAATCTTACCACCATCAATCGTGGTAGCTCCTTCGTAGGTGTTTTGGCTACGGAAGGTCATGTTTCCGGCACCGGCTTTTGTAAGACCGCCCGCCCCGCTCACAATGCCGGATATCTTACCGGATTTACCATTGTTGACATGAATTGTCGTGGCTGCCTGCAATTCCACGTTATTAGCCAAATCCGTATCCACAGCATTGAATACGAGCTGACTGTCCGCAGAAGCAAGTTTCAACGCAGAAGCGGCATTGAAGCGGGAAGCATTCACCTGCAAGCGTCCCGTCTTCACTGTAATATCGCCTGAGATGCCTTCCAGATTGAAGCCCACGCCATTATCATTACCCAGCTCCAGCACTACATCCCCTGCACCACGCACCTGATTAAAAGCAGTAGAGGTAACATTCTGATTTGTTTCCTTTGCCGTCATGATCAGGGTGGCACCTTCACCCACTTCCACAAAAGCCATACTCTTCAATTGAGCTTCGGTAAAACTCAGAGCGGAGTCTCCGGAGAAAGCCCAGGAAGTATTACTTCCCAATTGCAAAGAGCCAAGCACCGTAAGGCTGCCATTCGTACGAAGATTCACACCATCTGCCAGCTCTATGTTATTTACGCGAACATCTCCCTCCAACTCCAAATCTGCACTGGAATTAAAGAGCACATTATCATTATTCATATAGCCGGTTTCCATGGATGCCAACTCTCCGGTTGAAACATCCGGGCGCATAGTCTGCCAAACCTGATTGGCTGCCGACTGATTCCATATATTCTTCTCTGCTCCACCATTCCAAACCAAATCCCAGCCATCCTCAATGGTGTAGGAGAAACTACCGGACATACCAAGCATGAGTTCCACACGCCCCATATCGGAAAGATTCACCCCACCCAGAGTAAAGTTGGAAGCAGACAACGTGGACCAGCCTTCCAAAACTCCGCCGGCAATACCAAACACTCCGTATTCCGTACCCTCTTCCAAATTGCCAAATGCAACCGTCGAAGTATCTGCAAAGGATATGGAAGTACCGGGATTCACCGAAATTCGATTAGAAGGATTTGCGAAGTCTATCGCAGATAAATCGAGCGTGGCTCCCCCCTTCACTTCAACAGAAGCAGCAGAAGAAAGGATTCCCATTCCGGTACTATTCACTGCCAAAGCACCTGCATTAACAATGATATTCCCGGAATAATCTGAGCCACTGCCGGTCAGCAGTAATGTACCTGCGCCTTGCTTTACCATATTGCCCCCACCGGTCAAAGCCGTATTTATGGCAATACGATGCCCATTCGTATCAAACACGGTACTTCCCGTAGTCGCCAGCAATTGAACAGAGCCGCTTCCGCTGATGGTGTAATCTGCCGTAGCACCAATGGTTCCGCAGCCTAAGAGGACATTATCATTCGTCCCGATGCCTACGATGCCTCCGCTGCCCAAATTAATCCGCGCAGAGCCACTTTCAGCACTTCCGAGAATCAAACTATCCGCATTAGCTCGCTGAGAGGAAAAACGTATTCCTTTTAGATTAGCTACACCGGCTATGGCTTCAAAAGAAGCATCGGAATCCCAGCCCATCAACATAGAGGTATTTTGCGCGTTCAACGTGCCTCCATTAAGCTTTAGGGTGGATGCGGAATATCGCCAATGCGCCAAAAGGAAACTTGTATTGGTAGCATCTGCATCTGTTCTACCGGTAACAGTTAACGAGGCTCCCTCTTCTATACTCAGGTGGCTTGGCTGGGTATTAGCCGTATTACCGGAGGTATATTGTCCCACCGTCACATCTGCCCCATCCGCGAGCACGACAGTTTCCTTACCTAAAGAAAGCTGCCCACTTACTGCCACCCTACCGCTGATGGTTGAGATACCGCCCCCCTTCAGAGTCAAACCATACAAATCAGCATCATGCAAGCTCAAATTACCGGCAGAGTTCTTTACCAGACTCCCATTGCCGGTAATCTTGGCAATTTCCGTCTGCGTGTCGGCAGCATGAGTAAGTGTAAGCGATGCACTGTTCATTGCCAAAGAGCCAACACTCAATGCCGCAGACGAATGGAGAGCACCATAGGCAACAGACATATCATCCGCCTGTAATGCAAGCTGCCCGCTGGTGTGTGTAAATACACCACCAAGCAGCACATCTCCGGTGGTTGATAAGGTACCGCCTTCAAAACGGAAATTTCTAGCTCCACGAATTGAAGCTTCATCCAAAACAAGTTTCCCGCTACCGATGGTCGTAATATTGCCGGCAAAAGTTGCATCTCGGACAGTAGCAGCCGCATTTGAGAGATTCAAATCGCCGCTCATCTCTGCCTTATTGCTCAGCGTAAAGGAGGCACCGTTTTCCGCCTTTACATTAGCAGTAAGCTCGCCGCCGCTCACCTCCAACGAAGCATTGCTCACCACCACGCCCTCACTAAAGGTATTTCCCCCGGTATTGCTGAGTTTCAAATCACCCTCATTGCCCACTACCAAAGATTTGGCATTGAGGGCCCCGGAGCCTATTACCTCATAAGCAGCTTCCTGCACCCCCATAGAACCCAGAGTCTGGGAATCATTCAAGCTAAGAGTCTCTCGAGCGGAAGAGCTATTCCCCTCAAGCACGCCTTCCCCATCAAACATCACATCCGCATTGCTGCTAAACGTGGTCATACCGGCCACCTTATCCGAATACCAATTTGCATCCGTTGTATTCCAAATTGCTCCGGCACCGCCGGCGCGCCAGTAGAGGCGATTATCTGCTCCCACTGTTAACACCAAAGCACCATCGGCATCGGTAATCAATTGCAATCGGCCATTCATATCATTAGCCAGCTCATAGTCGGTAGCAGTACCGGCTACGGAAATGAGCTTGTATTCTCCCATCGAAATATCTCCGAATAGATTGAGGTCCAACGCTATGGTAGTTTTATCCGCTGCAATGGAACTGTTCAACGTAGTCCAGGAAGCGGACTCACTTACACCCGTTGTGTTGGTAAAGTCGAAATGTAAAGTTAGGGCGGAGGCTCCGGAAATTCCACCTAACATGTAGTCATCCGCACCGCAGAAACGAAGAGTAAGGCTATCTGAGCCAAACAAAGTGGTTGCGTTGCCAAGTACAGAAGAACCGGCCAAGGTAATATCCACCCCTGCACCAGCTACAATACTGCCATTGAATTGGGGATGCTCAGCACTCTGTACCGAATCCGCAGACCCTAAGTAAATAACAGAATTCTCCGCCATATTAAGCGTGCCGCTACCGGCAATGCCTCCGGCTAAGTCTAACACACCGCCATTGTTTGTCGCAAGATTGAGGGAATCTCCCGTCATACTCACCACACCGGTAAGCCTGTTAGTAATATTGTAGCTCTGGATAGTCGCACCACTTCCTGCGGCAATATTATTAGCATATGTATATACCACATCTGCATTGTTTGCTACATCCGTTCCGGCTAAGCGCAGAATGAGTCCGCCATTCAGCGTCACATCCCCCATTCCCAAAGCAGTGGAGGTTTGACTTATAGCTTTGCCGCCATTAAGGCGCAGAGCAAATTGATCATCATTATGCCCGTTGCCACTGCTGGCAATGACCAAATTGCCATAGGTATTGGCAGAATCTGCCGTAAACGTCAGCCCCTCATTACCGCTAATGGTCAGAGTTTTACCTTCCCCTAGAATTCGGCCTCGAACAGTACCTCCTAAATTACCTTTGAGCGCATAGGAAGCATTCGCAGAGCCTGTGGTGCAGGCTGACCATTGAGACACGGCTGTAAGCAGCGTTCCGGCAGACCAAGAGGCAATACTCGCATCATCTTTCAGAGTAATGTTACCATGTACCGTTGCATCGCAATCAATAGAAAGAGCACCTGCATTGCAGTTAGAGTGGACCAGCCCTGTATCTACGCCCTTAAATCCTTGCCCGCTGATGATGAAATCCGTATCCAGACTCACTTTATCCGCTTTCAGATAACGCAAACCGGAGCCAATACGCACCTGACTACCATCCTCTATATCAATCGTAGCATCATTAACAGCGTTTCTATTGTTCTTATATGTAAAATAATAATCTGTTGTAAGTTGTGTACCAACGTACAGTCTGGTATTTCCTAACAGCTTGATAGTTCCTTCGAAAGAGGTAGGCTGCTCAGAGAAAAGGGCAGAACCTCCCGTGGAGAACTCTATGGTACCCGTGCCGCTCACCGTTTGAAGTAGGCAGGTACCGCCCAGCTCGTATCCCTGTTTCTTTACCCCCATTAAGGATAAAGTTCCCGCTTCCGACACATGGATAGTATTGGATGCAGCCCCTATACCGCCGGTGGAAGTAAACTTGCCATCGGAGGTGATATTCGCTTTTACCGTACCTTCATCAATAGTTAAACCTCCATTCCAATCAGCATTTACGGCCAGGGCAAGCGTTCCCTTACCACTCTTCACCAAACGGAGAGCTGCTGAATCCGCAGAACTGCTGAGCACCCCATCCGCCAAAGAAGTTGTTACCCCGGCCTCTACGTTAAGCAAAACGCTCGAATCCTCAGTACCATTGTTTCTCAAAGCAGAACCGCTCTGCATGGTCAAGTTGTTAAGAGTAACATCTTTTCCATCCGTATACAGCCGGGCACCTTTCTGAAGGAGAATGGAAGATGCTGCCGCCAAAGCCGATTCATGACCCACATGAATCGCAACCTCCCCCTGACTATTTGGCGTTGCAAGTGAGATTCCGCCACCGGCTACAATGGTACCGGTATATGCATTCTCCCGCGCAAAGGTTACACTGCTACCCGTTGTTCCCTGCCCATCAATAATCAATCTTTCGGCAGCAATGAGTTCTGTATCCAGGGTTAATTGTCCGCTGCCGCCGAATCGGTACACATCATCCACTAAAAGATTGCCCCGGTATGTTTGCTCCCCGTCCGCGCCAACAGAAAGATTCATCCCACGCAAATCCAATTCATCATTAGTTCGCAAGGCAAGCACACCCTCAGAGCCGGGCTTTATAATATCCAGCATGGAGGATTCATACAATGCAAGCGCGTTACCATAGGTCAAGTTCACCCTTGCCGCCCCCAAAGCTCCGGCTTCATACGAAAGTTTATTACCAGCGCCAAGAATGTAAATATCTCCGGAGAAATTATTCTCTGCATTAGCCAAATGCACCGTGCCGGAAGACCACTCATTACCAATCAACAAATCAGCATCTCCCGACAATTTGAAATTAACCGTGAGCGTTCCTGTACCTCCACCCAGACGCCACACATTCCCATAGCTTGCATCTGTCACCGTTGTAAGGGTTCTATCCGCCGTACCATAGCTCACATCCCCCCATGCGCCAATAATAAGATTCTGGTAATTCGTCAAATTCAGCTCGGTTTCCTGATTCTGAGTAAGCGCAAGTACACCAAATGCGTTTCCCCCCACATACCTCAAAACAGAGGCATTATCCATCCCCTCCACAGCAAGGAAGCCTTTTTCTCCAATAGTCCATCTCCACCAATTGCCAGTTTGCGTAGAATCCTTGATAACAAGACCACCCGCCTGAACTGACCCTACAGGGACATTCACCACACCATCCACCACCAAAACACCTTCTCCTTGCTTAGTAAATTGAGTAACGTTAGTGCTGATTCCGGTAATGTTACCACTGATAACCGTTTCTACCGGAGAAACAATATCAGCCATCATCGTAGCATCTCCACTCAACGTAACATTACCCACAAGAGAGGTGAGCCCCATCTCTGCCATATCCTGCCGGGCACTGCCCTGCACGGATTCCATAGCAGCATTAACCGTTTGGTTAATCACAAAAGACCCTCCGCTCTCCACATGAACATTGCCACGCATAAGTGCATGGTGGGAAAGCTGGAAGGTTGCACCATTTTTAACGACAACATTAGAACCTTCCATGGTGGCATACATCCAGTCGCCGCTGTCAGAATGGTAAACGTGGGGAGTATTGTACCCCTGCAAACGCAGAGTCCCGGCCTCCACCGTATATCCACCCACATTACTGTTATTACCGCTCAGAGTCCAAATACCACCTTCGGTATTACTATATCGCACAGCCAGCTTTGCTGTACTCTCTTCCCCCTCATCCATGAAACAACCGGCAAAAGTACCGCTTCCCGTGTAAGTGAACGTAGAAAGACTCGGAGCAAGCTCTCCCTGCGGTGTATAATTGCCAATACGGGCACCAATACCGGAATCCTCCTGATTAATGACGCCCCAACTCAAATCATGCCCATTGAGATTCAGCAAGCCGCCATCATTGCCAAAAGTAAAAGTATCCCCCCCGACGGAATTAGTCTTAAACTGGTTATCCTGCATGAGCACGAGAGAAGCCACGCCACCTTCCAGCCGGACTTCCCCGGCGGCGTATCCGTCCTTCCGATTCAAGCGTGTCTCGCCGATATTACCCAACGTACAGCCTATAATGTTACCATTATCATCGTACGATACGTTATACTGAGTAGTGCCGCCTCCCACACGCAACTGAACCTCATTGTTACCATTTCCGGCAATAGTCAGCGTTCCTTCCCCAACCTTACGCCACTCCTCATTAGCCCCTGCGGTAAGCTCCAGCGTAAGCTCTGCACCTGAGTTAACCACAAAACCGGCACTATTGAAGGTATAAGCTGAATCCTTTTCCGTCATCTTCCAACGTCCGAGTTCAAACGTCATAGCCCCTGCTCCCATGTCAACAGAGGACTGGAGCTCCAACACCTGCTCACTCCCGGCATCCGACGAGCTAAAACTTAACCCCAGCGTATCAGCCAAAGCATTACCGCTCCCCTTACCTGTATATTCCACGGTTACATCCCCTTGAGAGAGGAGCCCCTTACCCGTTACTGCATCCTGAGCATTCCACAAAATCTTCTCCACACCGGCGAACTGATTAACTGTCACAGTATAAGAATCCATTCCCTCCTGCACTTTAGTGGGGTTACTGCGCAGCCAGCCGAGATTGTTAAACCCGGCATTGGTTGTCCCTTGAGAACATGCGACAACAAACACAAAACGTTCATTCTGAGCATCCCAAGCGTAGAGCGGACTGCCGCTATCACCAAACATAAGCCCTATGTCCAAAGGCGTACGCAAATCCGTTTCCGTATCATTCTCTCGACAGCCCGTCCTGATTTCCCAATCCCCGCCGACATTCTGCACAACAGAGTCAATTCCGACAATTCCTCCCAGCGTATTACTCCCGGTGCGGGAAGAAATTGTCTCCCCGGAACTGTTGTACTGAATACCATCCCCCAATCGCCACAACCACGTACCGCGTGTAAGCTTTCCGATAAAAGTATCATCAGCCATGGGAGTATATGCAACCTCCGTTACAATTTTATTGAGGCGCTGCACCTCCACATCTGTCGAATATGACTTATATCCGGCAGACGTATAGACAGTCGACATATCACCATCCTCCGTCAAAAAAAGAACCGGATTTTCTCCCACATGAGCGGCTCCTGTAACAAACTGTGGAGACGTAAGCCCGCAACCGCCATACCCCTGAGGTGAGCCCATGGCAACAGCATTCTCCTGCATTTTCTGCGCGTACCCATCCAGATTGGGCATAATCGGAATTACCGGATTGGAAACAGAACTTCCATCCTTATAGTAAACGGCTATATTTGTGGCTCCGGCAGAAAACATACCCTTATTACGGGAAAAATCCAGATAGTACTGCAAGTCATATCGTGTATCCACCATGCCGGCTTGGGAAGCAGAAAAAGAGCAGGCAAGCCCCATAGAAGCCATCAACACACGGCGGAGAGAAAGATTAAGACGGAGAATCATATGTAAAACTAATTGTATAAGTGAATGAAACAGGATAACAGCTTAGTTGCCATTTTACCCTATTCAGATGCCATTTCAAGCTGGAAATCAAAAAAGCAACAAAAAACCTGTGGCACACGCATGTACCACAGGTCTAAAGAGAAAAGTTCACAAAATACTATTCCTCCGCTGCATAAAGCCGGCGTTCTTCCTCCTCATCCGCTTGCGGCTCCACCAATCCTCGCAGCACCTGCACCACATCCGGAGCCAAGGCGGCAGCATCCTCCTTGCTCAACAGCCCGGCCACAGCCTTAAGCACACTCCCCAGAGCACTTACACGCTGAGCATCGTCCATATTCTCCCATCCCGGTTGCCAGCAATCGCAACCAAAGTCCGGCAGCGTTACCCGGCACATCAACACCTTATCCGAATCATCGTTAAACACTAAATCAATATGAGATGCCAACTGGTCCGTCAACTTATTCTTCCCGGAAAGAATAAGGCTCAACGTCACAGGATGAATGCACAAACGCTGTGCCAACTCACGCTGAGTCCAACCTCGTCTTGCCAATGCTGCTCTAATCTCCGGCACATTCATGACCATTAGTCTATCGCATTTCCCCGCATCGTCAAGGCAGAAAACGCATTCACCCCATAATTACAACAAGATTTTTACGCAGAAATCTCATAAAGCGGTAAAAAATTGCAAAGCAATTCGCTATTCCTCCTCCATTTCGCTGCGTCACTGCTCACCGCACTCTCTGCAAAAAACAAAACAAGAGGTAAAGCACTGCTCCCTTTCCAAAAAAAATTCGGTATTTTTCCTGTTTGCCGGACCATGCAGCGAATCATGAGCAAGGATGCGTCCCGATGTCCCATTTCTGACTGTGTTCCGACAAGTTGCGAAAGAATGCGGCATGATATGGTGCAAACGCGAAGCTTTCCTGTTTGAGAAGTGCAGAGAGCTAATAAGCATCTAAGGAGTGACAACGGATAACGAAGCGTTTCCTCGTATCTGTCGCGTTTAGCTGAAAGAAAAGCCATTACTCCCGCTTAGGAGCAATGGCTATTGAAACATATCGGGATTAAGCAGCCTTTTATTATTTCTTGAGCTTATTCAATGCGGTAAGTGTTTCCTCAATAATGCTGCGAGCAATCTTAACATCCTCCGCATGCTCTCTCAAAGAACTACGCTCTACCGTGAAAATTGCAGCCAAACGCGTGTCCATGTTATCGATGATGAGCGCTGCTTCAGAAGATGATGATGCTTGTTCACGCAGCTGATTTATCTTCTCATATTCCTCAATACCATCGCGAAGCCGCTCGAAACGAATGGAGGAGCGATTACCGGGATACACGAGGAAACAATCACCCGCAGTCCAGTAACCAAAGTTCGTTGATTGCAGCGGGTTGCGATTCCATGCATTATATGCCCAGCGTAAAAAACCGTCCAAATGATTGGCTGCAGCGAAAAAACCCAGCCATTCAGCCTCTGCCGGAGCAGAGGTTGTATAGGTATTCGGCACAAGCGGCTGCATACACACGTAGAATGTGGTAATCTTGCCTGCATCCTTACGTTCGTTCAACAGAGAGCCAAGAGCGGTTCCGGCGTGGGTAATCACAGGTGAAATATTGTAAACCTCGCGGGTGAGTTCGGAGGGCTTATCCACCGCCGAAGCGATGCGGAATAATGGAGCATTCTCACCAACCAGTCGCATGGCTTCCCGAACCATGTGGTCGGGGCGTTCATCAATGGCGACACAAGTCTTTTCCGCCCAGCCTTTCTCCTGCATGTGGCGGTGAAAATCGCGTAGGAAAGGAGCCCACATAGCCTCAAACTCCGGCTTACCTGGCTCGGCCTTAACCTCCGCCATCTCTCCGCTTTCCTCATCGTAGTATTTAATACTCAGATGCCAAGGCAGCATAGAATAGCAGCTTATCTGTTCGCGAATACCTATTTCATCGTGCATGAAATGAAGCCACTTATCCAGTATGCTGTAATCGTAGCGCATTACCCCATCCTTGCCGCGTACCCAGCGTACCATAGAGGGGTACCAATCATAAGTCTGGGCATTCCATGCTTCATCCAGCAGGGTGCAAGTAATACACTTCTGCCCTGCTTCCGCAAGGCGCTTCATGAGCGGACGCATGATGTTAAAATGCTCTGTGCTCCATGGTTCCACATCGTGCCAGCGAGCCACAGAATACGGATATTGCCACAAATCGAGATGTATCTTCCAGTCCTTGGATTCTCGGAGCGTAGCGGGCAACACTTCCAGCGTAACCTGCTGCACGACAGGTTTACAACCGGGGGCTGATACAGTAATTGTTCCCCGGTATGCACCGGGTACGGCATCCTGTGGTACATCAATCTCATACCAAATGGGGCGGTGCGCTCCGGCTGCGTGAAGACACTCACTCTCGCCGCCAATGATATCTGCCGTAATGCGCTTCTCCGCTTGTGTATAACGCATCATGCTGACTGTGGCGGCAATTTCATGATTTCCCATGCGCAGGTGCGAGCAGCTCACGCGCAGCCTGGTCTGAGCATACCCCGTGTAAACAGCAAACTGGCAAGAGCTGCGCTCACCGCGCCATGCTTTCAGTGTTACTTCAGCCGGAGCATAGTCCTCATCAAAAGGATATGGGCTGCCCACAAATAAGCGTTTATCCGAAACAGCAGCTATCTTTAGCTCTGTCGCTTTCGGATAAATACCATTGATATGGTATGCTGTTGCATCATAGTGCGGATGCCTGTCTGCCGGATCTTGAGCTATGGCAAGTAAGCCCGCAAGCAGCGTGGCACTTACTACCTGTAAAAAACTCTTGCGAAAAAACATACCCCTCTTATACCACATTCCATTATTGAAAAAAAGAGCGAAATGCGTCCAGCATGCCTCGCATTTCCTCCAAGCTTTCCCATGCGTGCCCACGTGCGCGTTGTATTGCCAACTTCCTCGTTTTGTCTTGAAAAAAAATAAGAGAAGTGTAGAATGCTTGGTATGTACTGCAAATATCTATTAGCATTGCTGTTGTGTGGACTTTCCGGTGCCACCGAAAGCTTTGAGTCTCTGCCAACAGGAGACTTGAGTACTCAGCCTGTCGAGTATGGCTCGGTTACAGCGCAGCCCGGTCACGCAGTTGTATTACAAAAACTCGCACGAACAGGTAAAAAATCGCTCCATATCCAAGGCGGCAAAAATCGGTCTGTTCGCCTCCAATTATCTAGCCCAACCACCGACACCGCTCAATTCTCCCTCTACCTACAACGCTGGACGAACAACGGAAACTTTGACTTTCGAATACTGGCAGAAACTGCTGAGGGCTCCGTGGAGGTGGCGCGTGAGCAAAAACTGCGGGCGGGTGGCTACAATGCATCTCTGCAAGCCATTCTCCCCACAGGTACAGCAGCTGTACTTCTCGTCTGCACAAGTGCAGAAAAAGGCGGGGCTTTGGTGGATGATATAGAGTTCTATACCGGAGCTATGAAGCTGGTTTCCGCAGAATGTGTGTCCCCCGGGCCTCAGCCCCTGCTTAAGCGTGCGCCCATCAATGCTGTGTTCAGTTACCGTATGCAGACAATGGGTGCTGCTCAGCCTCTCGCGGTCAATTGCGTGAAACTCAAAATAAGCCCTTCCAATGCAGTGGATGAAGTAACCATCCGCACGGGCAAACCGGACCGCTCAATCGATGGCACCATCGGTCTCAAATTCCGTCCCGGAAAGGTATATGGCAAAGCCCAACCCTCTGCAGACGGCACGGTAACAATACCTTGCTCCGGCATGCTGAACCCCGGCGAAACAGAGCTGTGGGTAGATGCCCGCCCCTCGGCACACACACAAGTGGGAGACTCAATTACCTTTGAACCTGCCGGAATTGAAATTGCAGGACAGCTTTACGCCGCTCAGGGGAAGCCTATAACTCAGCGTGTAGGCTACTTGCTCGCCGTGCCGGATGCCAAAGTAGCAAGCCCCATTACCGGAGAGAATCGGGCATGTATCACCTACCGCATACCGGGAATAATTCGCACCACGAACGGCACACTGCTGGCTTGTTTCGATGCCCGCTATGAGAACCACCTCGACCTCAGCTCAGACATAGACGTAGCAGTAGTACGTTCTGAAGACGGCGGGCGCACTTGGACAGAACCCATTGTGGCTATGGATGCAGGACCCGGCAAAGGCAACGGCTGCGGTGACCCTTGTATTCTTCAAGACACCACCACCGGGCGCATCTGGCTGCAGGCACTTGCCGTTCATTTCGACCGCAACCCCTGCCTACTGCGTTCTCGCCCCGGCTATGCACCGCAGGATACAGGACAATGGGAAATGGTGTACAGCGATGACGATGGCAAAACCTGGAGCAGCAATATCAATATAACCCGCCAAATCAAACAGCCCCAATGGACAACAATCCTCGCCGGCCCCGGGTGCGGCATTTGCACAAGCAAGGGAGTCATCGTATTCCCCGCTCAAATATGGGACATGAAAGCTCGCCCTGCTTGCAGAAGCACCATCTGCTACTCCACCGACCATGGTAAAAGCTGGCATTATGGCACCGGGGTTCCCTTCAGGACCTCTGAATGCCAGGTAGTGGAGCTGAATGATGGAGCACTCATGCTCACCTGCCGCAACGAAACGTTCCAAGGCAAGCGAGCTGTTTACATTACTCACGATCTTGGCAAAACCTGGCACCCCCACTCCACACACACCAAAGTACTGAACGATCCGGCATGCCAAGCCTCTCTCATCGCAATCAACAGCAAAAAATATGGTCGGGTATTGCTCTTCTCACATCCGAACTCCAAACCCAAGCTGCGCAATCACATGACGGTGCATGCCTCCACCGATGATGGCAAAACCTGGAATGACGGGCTGGTGTACGATGTACGCGAATGCTGGGGCTACTCCTGTATCGCCCCCATCGATGACGAAACAATCGGTATCATTTACGAACCAGCCCATGCAAGCGAAACCAACGATTACCACGGCATGGGCTTCCTGCGTATCCCTCTTAGTGAGGTAATGAACGCACGCCCTCAGGCACAGAAATAACCCCGCTTAACATCATCTGTTGCAGCAGCCGCCTCATCTTCCGGGGCGGCTGTTTTTTCATTATGGCAGCAATTGGAGCATTGGACGATGCATAGCAAAAAGATGGCACTTCGTTATGCAGTGTGGGCATACCCCATTCCCGGAGTAGAAAAAGGCGTCAATTTTGGGCTCTTCTGCAATAATTGTGGAAGAGCCAAATATTCAAGAAACTGGGGCGAACGATTAGGCAATGGTTTGAACCCATCATCCGTATGTGGAGGTTCTCAAAGAGCAATGGAATCACGGAGGTTTTCCACCGAAAAATGAAATTAATTCAACACCGCGCTTATGGCTATCGCAACTTCCAAAATTACCGGTTAAGAGTGTTAATTGAATGTGGGCACGTTGTGATATGAAAATTCAAATTCCACAAAAATTGGGCTTGATCCGCTTGACCCCAAAATTGGGCTTGACCCAAAAATGAAACAGGCGGTAGATTCACGAAAAATCTACCGCCCATTTGTGAAAGTGGCGTTAACGAGCCATCAGCTTGGGAAAATTGAGCCCGGAATTCGTTTTTTTCGTTTTTCCTACGTTCAGCCCAAGCAAATATGGAATCACATTATAATATATTGGATAAAACGTTTTATGAAATCCGCTTCGCAATTCAGGAGAATCTCACATCGCTTGTAAGAGGTCATGGCAAATGAAATACAGCATTCTCGTGGGTACTGTTACCTTATAATGGAGCAACATGCCAAAATAGTTCCGTTTAGAGCACTTGAAAGAGGAATTCCTATCTGGTAGAATACAGCTGCTCTTCCGCTATCAGTTCGGCTGGTAGGTGGCCACGTCACCTATCGGCGGAGAGTAACCAGTCCTGTCCGCTAAAGGGACGTGTCCGCAAGGGTACGGAACAGCAGTTGAACCAGACTGGAGGAGATTAACACGAAATGTCTGTAGTATCGTGGATCGAGCTCATTGTGCTGATTGTACAAATAGTGATATTTGTCGTGAAGCTCTAATGGCTCAGCGCAGTTGGGCTCGCCACCCAGCTGCGCACCTTCTTTTTAGTTTTTTTGAGTTTATACTTTTAGTAAAAGCTTGACAACAGCGTTAATTTTAGTATCATTTCCTCAGAAATCCACTACAGACAGTGTGACATTTCCAAGTTTCCGGAGCTTTCCCAACGGCGTAAAGGGAAAGCTCCGCTTCTTTTTTCGTCTTAACCGAATCAGATAGTCATCATCGAGACCAAGGGCGACCATCTGGCCAATGAGGAGACGCTGGCCAAGCTGCACTTGGGCAGAGCGTGGCAGGAACAAGCCGGGCCGGGGTATCGCTATTTCCTCGTGTTCCAAGACAAGGATATCAGCATGAACGGGGCGTACCCCATGAGCGAGTTCCTCAAGATTCCGGCCGAACTGTAACCAACGCACAAAACACCACTTTGCACCACATGACCCGCACCCGGCAGACCAAGAGCTCCACTTCGAGCGCATCCTCCCCTTGCAGCCAGTTTTTGAGCCATCTGCAACAAAAATGCAGGAAACTCGCAACAAAATGCCCGCCGCGCTTGAACAGAAGGGCGGGAATTGATATAATGCCCCGTAACAGATACACGCTTAGTTATGACCATGCCCGCAGCCTCCTTGCCTTCGACGAAAGACTCATGTCGCCGATCCTGGCTTCTTATCAGCGGTGTATGGCTGGGACTCAATGCTCTCGTGCATCTGTTCTTGTTCCCCTTTTTGCTGTATACGGGCTTGTGCACGCTGTTGATGCCGTTTTCCCTGTGGATTCTTTCTTCCCTGACCACCAGCACCAGAACTTACGCGCTGCTGAACATCCCACTCATGCTTTACACACTGGCGTGGTGGTTCACCACCCCTTTGATGGGCTGTTGGTTTACCCTGCTGTGGCTCCCCTTCATCCCGATGGGGTTCGGAGGTCTCCGCTGTCGCCCAGGCAACAGCCTGACACTTCAATGTGTGCTGTATCTGGTAGCGCTGCTGCCCTACATTGCCATGCTGCCGTTTCTTATATTCGTCTTAAGAGATTTCAACAGATGATTCCATCCATTGTGCCACACATCCCCGAATCCTGAACATCACAGCCCTGTGCCTTGCGGCGATGGGAGAGGCATCTATTCCTATAAAGAAACAAGCATAATGAAAGTTAATAAAGAATTTCTTATATTTTTGATAGGGGTTGCAGTCTTTCTTCTGGGGGGACTGTTATTTATTGTTCTGCGTTCTTGTGACCATGAATGGCTAGGGATACGTTTATGCTTGTCTGTTTTCATGGGCGTTATGTGGTCTCAATCGATTCTGTGCGTTCGCTCCGGGCACTTCGGAGGAATGTACAAAAAAGGGAATCCCGGCCAATTCGCTCTTCGAAAATGGGCCTCGCTCATAGCCAACACAATCGGCACAGCTGTACTGGTTTGTGTATGGTGTCATTAGTCTGTGAAACGTCCCCAAACACCACATGCAAGCTCTAAGTAGGGCAGGGATTCCGACCATCGCTTGCAACCTGTCTCGGCGAAGCCTTGACGAAGACGGAGTGTCTTTTTATCGCCTTGCAAGCGATGTTTCATTTTAGGTTGACACTCGGTGAAAAATGGGGCTTAAACAACTGATTCTGTGTAGCTTCGCAGTTCGAAACATCTTTGCTTGTCGCAGAGTTACCATCTGCTCAAAGTTGCCTAAGCTCACAGAATCAGCGGATTATAGATTCGAAGCATCTTTAGTGACCCTAAAAAGCGTTCGCGCTTAGGAAACGGGCTTCCGGCTTCTCTACGATACGCCGTGACGGGTAGGAGTTTTGGGCTTTAAGAGAGCGATGTCATGCTCATGGGTAAGCCAAGATGTTTGATGACCCATTCTCGTCCGGAGTGTGATTTAGAAATGCTTAATAGCGTATGCTCTGCCTGCACCTGTTTTAAGATAGCGTTCGTAAGCAAAGGCTTTTTCTTTGTCACGAAAAGCAATGGCGGTTTCAATATACCATGGTGCAAATTTGGAGGTGTGGGGGACGTGCCCGGTGTTGTGCATTGCCAAGCGTTCTTGCAAATCATGCGTTACGCCTGTGTAGTGATGTTTCCCGGTAGCGACATCACGCAGAATGTAGACGTAGTAGAACGAGCCCATGGAGGTAGTATATGAGGGAGAGGGGGCACAATCAATACAAAAATGGATTTGCACCAGCTTATCTGCCTTGCTTACCATTTGTCTTCTGCATCGCGGGTGTGCCCGCTTCCGCACGTTCGTGCTTCAGCGTGGCAGCCTCCCTTTTTTATTTCGTTGTCACGCAATAAAAAAGTTGGCTTGGCAAACCTAAAGGCTTGCCAAGCCGAAGTTTTTTCTCCGAAAAAACGGAGGCTGGAGCATAGCGGATTCGAACCGCTGACCTTCTCAATGCCATTGAGACGCTCTACCAACTGAGCTAATACCCCGATGTGTTGCTGTCCTTCAAGAGGACGAGGGGAGTATACACGCAGATGATGAGTTTGGCAAGTAAAAAATGAAAAAAATTACGTTAGGCGGGCAAATTGGAGGTGCATCCAGTCATAATCGCGCTGGCGGCCAAGGGAAATGGCTCCATGAGATTCCCATATTTGCCACCATGTTTCACATTCCGGGGAGGAGAGTGTGGCTCGGGGTCGTTTGGTGCGGTAGGCATTGGCTGCGGGGGAGAAATCGAGGGCGATGCCCCATGCGTGCATGGAGAGTGCGGAGCCGTTGGCTGTGGGGCGTAGGTTGTAACTTCCGCCGTAAAGGTCGAGTCCAAGGCGGTGGATGTTGTCCCGGCCGTAATGACAAAGGATTTCTTGCAGTGCTTGCTGTACATGGGGGGCGATAAGGCGGTGTACCCGAATGCTGCGTACGGTTTTACCTTCGTAGTAGAGGGGGTATGGCGGGCAGAGGCTAACAAGGTTTTCTTCCTGCCCGGCGGGACCGAAAATGGATGTTCCGCTGCGTACTTCTTTTTGGGTGGGCCACAGGGGGGTGGTGGGTATACCAAGGGCAGCGGCAATTGCACTAAGGGTGCGAGGGCCTATGATGCCATCGGGGGTGGTGCCCACTTTGCGCTGGATGTTCCGAATGGTGTTTTTCATAAGGAGGAGGGGGTGGCGGTGGGCTGGGGAAGTAAGGTGTGCTGCTCCAAGATGAGGAGGCGGTTGTCCATAGCTCGGAGGACTTCAACGGTTCGGGCTGCGGTGGTGGATTGGTCCTGCGCCAGTTGGCGGAAGTCTGTATAGACGAAACACATGAGGCCGAAGCCTCCGAAGGTGATGAGTTCTCGGGTGTAATCACGGAGAAGGCCGAGGTAATCGCGGAATGGTTTGCACATGTGTGTTGTATAGCGCATTCCGCTTGGGTACGCAAGGGGCTAGGCTAAGCAAAGCAGCACTTTCCGGGGGTGGAAAGTGCTGCTTGAGGGTTGGAAAATGTGTTTTCCGTGCTATTTTGCCGATTCCGGGCTCAGGGTTGAGCGGGTGTGGCAGGTGCGGGGGCGGCAGCGGCAGCGGGTGCAGCCGGGGCGGTAGCCGGGGCCACATGCACAGGAGCAGCGGCCGGGGTGGTGGCTACGCTAGCTGCGGCATCCGGTGCTGCAGCGGGTTCCACGGGTTTGGGGTTCGTGGTGGGCGGTGCCTCCGGGGGGGTGTAAGCGTAGTAGACGTTTCCATTCACGCTGGCAAAGTAAATGCCACCGGATACGATGCTGATGCCTACGGTTTTGCCGTTGTATTCGGCAGGGGGATCGACTTTGTAGCGGCGGATTTCGGGGGCTCCGTCTTTATCGGGGTCGCGTACGACAACGGTGATGGGGCCTTTAATGGGTTCGGCGTTCTCCATGGGGGTGGAGTGGCTGCGCCCTTTATCCATGAATCCGCAGGGGTAGATGGTGCCGGCAGCGTCCTGCGCCTCCACAAAGATGCGTCCGTTCGTGCAGTTAGTAATCTTGACGGAGTAATTCATGGAACCGGCATGCATGTTCCCGGTGGCGGGCATGGTGGGTTGCACGGTCTGGTGAATGTAATTCGTTTGCGGAGCCGTGGGCATGGGCGTAGCGGCAGTGTAACCGGGCTGCTGCATATAGGCCACGGAGGTGGCAGGTGCGAGAGCCTGATTCATGGTGCCGGATACGGCCTGTTGCATGCCGGCGGCAAAACCTGCGGCGGAAGTGGTGGGGGAGGGCGCAGCGGTGGGGACTCCATAGGCTGCGGCGTGCTGCTCAAAAGCAGCATCGACAGCCTGTGTGTTCACGGCATAAACCTCCTGACCCGGCAGAGCTACATACTGTGCCGGCTTCTGTGTGTGGGGAGACACCACCGGAGTAGTGGTGGTGGGCGTTTCGGTTGTGTGGCAAGAGGCTACAAGAAGAGCAGCCCCTGCGGCAAGACAGAGTTTATACTTCATGCTGGGGGGAAAGTAGCATAATTATTGCGTCATGGCAAGTCTTAATTGCCGATGGAGTGGTGTGCAAGGTGGATTCTTCTCTGCACCGGGGGCTAAAAAGCCGCTTCTGCGGAAAGCAGAAGCGGCTTTAGAATTGATTTTGTATGTCCTGCGGGTGCTTAGGCCTCAGCAGCGGGAGTTTCCGTGGCGGAGGTGGAACCGGTGGCCGTGGTGGTGGAGGGTGCCACGGGAGCGGTAAGCTGGGGCAGGTCGATGATTTCGATGAGAGCCATGGGGGCGCTGTCCGTCATGCGCTGGCCGAGCTTCACAATGCGGGTGTAACCGCCCTGACGCTCTTTAGTGGCTTCTGCTACGACGCTGAAGAGCTTAGCCACAACCTTGGGCTGGGGCAGTGTGGCGAGAGCCTGACGGCGGGCATGCAGGGAGCCATTCTTACCGAGGGTAATGAGTTTCTCCACGTAGGGGCGGAGGGCTTTGGCCTTGGCAAGGGTGGTGGTGATGCGTCCGTGGCTAATCAGGCTGCAAGCTTGGTTGGCCAGAAGGGCTTTACGGTGGGAAGCGTTACGCTGAAGTTTGGCTTTCTTGACGCCGTGTCTCATAGTCTTGTGATGTGTTTGGGGTTATGTGTTGTTTTTGGTGATGTGTGCGGGGGCTTTACTCATCGTCATCATCGCCGAAGGCGCTGATGTTCTGGGAGATGAGGGCTTGAAGGTCCGTAGCACGGGTCTCGTCTGCCGTATCGCGGAGGCGGGAAGCCGGCGTGGGAGAGGCGAGCAGTTTCGGGTCGAACTGCATACCAAGGGAGAGGCCGTGCTGTACGAGTTTATCCTTAATTTCGTTAAGGGATTTTTTACCGAAGTTGCGGTATTTGAGCATTTCGCTCTCTGTTTTCATCGCCAGCTGGCCAACGGTGGTGATGTTGGCGTTGTTGAGGCAGTTGGCGGCGCGCACGGAGAGTTCGATTTCGTTCACGCTCATGTTGAGGAGCTTGCGGAGCTGGGCGGTGTTAGCATCCTGCTCGGCACCGGAGGCTTTATCGAATTCTACGCGACGGCTGTCGCTATCCACGAATACGTCCAGATGGTGGCGCATGATGCTGGCGGCTTGGAGCATGGCATCGCCGGGAGTGACGCGACCATCCGTCCAAATGTCCAGCACGAGTTTATCGAATTCCGTCATCTGGCCCACGCGGGCGTTATCCACGGCATATTTGACGCGGGTGACGGGGGAGAAGATGGAATCGATGGGGATAACGCCGATGGGGCGGTCCTTATCGTTGTTATCATCGGCGGTGTGGAACCCACGGCCGACGTTCACCTCGAAATCGCAATCGAAGATGGTGCTTTGGTCAAGGTGGCAAATCACTTGGTCCTTATTCACCACGGAGTAGATGTGGTCATCCTGAATATCACCGGCAGTCACCACGCCCTGTTTCGTTACACGGAGGGAAAGCGTGCGGGGTTCTTTGCCATGATGGATGAATTTGACCTTCTTGAGGTTAAGGATAATTTCCGTCACATCCTCCACCACACCGGGGAGGGAGGTGAACTCGTGCTGGGCACCGGCAATGCGAACGCTGGTGATGGCAGCACCTTCCAAGGAGCTGAGGAGTACGCGGCGGAGGGAGTTACCCAGTGTGTGGCCGAAGCCGGTTTCGATGGGCTCGGCGATAAAGGTAACGTGGTTGGGGTCCTCGGGGTCAGCGATACGCTTGAGGGTGTTCGGAATCTCGAAATGGGCCAGCTGGATGGTCCCCTGCTCTGTATTGAAGTCGTCAGACATAGTTTATTGGGGTTGGCCGGGTTTCCCCCCTTGCGGGCTTTACTTCCTAAAGGAAAAGGAGGACCTACGACCGAGTTTTGGATAAACCCGCGCGGGGCAGAGGATAGCGTTTAATGCACGCTTTGGCAAGCCTTTTTTAGGTATTTTGTCATGATTTGTTCCATTTCCTGCTTATATCGGCGTTTTTCATTATATTTTTCTCACAATAAAGGGTGCTTGCATCCGGCGGGAAATATGGTAGAATGCAGAGTATGCAAAGTATCATTAGCCGAGGGGATGCGGCAAGAGCCCCGCAAAAGTTGAGCCACGAGTGGTATGGTAAGGAAATTGTACCGGCGGTGGAGTATAGCTTTAGTATTGAGGGGGCGTATCTCGTCTTTCGGGCAGCGCAGGCAGCGCAGGCTCAACCGCACCCGGAGGGGAAGCCGGGCGAGTTTAAGGAGGAGCTGTGGAAGTATGATACTGCGGAGTTTTTTATTGCGGATGCAGAGGGCAAACTTTACATGGAGTTCAATCTTTCCCCGGTCGGGGCATGGTGGGCCTGTGTTTTCAGCGCTCCGCGGGTGACCGCCCCGGAGTACGGTGTGCCGCAGGGCGTGCAAACAACAGGCAGTTTGAGTGCCGAGGGCTGGGCATGTAGTGCGCGGATTCCGCTGGAGTATTTATCCACGTTGGGCATCACTCCGGAGCGGTGCCGCTTGGCAGCTACCTGTATTCTGAATAGTCCGGATTATGTATTCCTCACCTCTGCGGAGGATTTGAGCGGGGAGCCGGATTTTCATCGTCCGCATTCCTGGCCTGCAGCCCTTTGCCATTAGAGAGCGGAGCCCTGCCCCGGGCATTATTGGTAAATATCAATACCCATGCGCTGCAAATCCGCAAGGGGCACGGCACAAGGGTCCGGTGCCACCCAATGCCCCGGGGCTATCTCCCGCGGGGAGAGGTCCATGCCATAGGTACTCTCTAAATAAGGGTGGTTAATGCGGCGGCCGAAGGCACTGCCGGGGGGCGGGTCTATGGGAGAAGGTACATCCCCGGGGAGAATGGGCACATGCTTGCGCCGGGTGGGATCCGGCACGGGGATAGCGGACATGAGGGCACGCGTGTATGCATGCACCGGGTGGGAATAAAGGCTGTTGGCTCCGGCCATTTCCACAATTTTGCCGAGGTACATAACGGCCACGCGGTCGGACATGTGGCGCACTACGGATAAATCGTGCGAGATAAAGAGGTAAGCCAGCCCCAGCTCGCGCTGGAGATCCAGCAAGAGATTGAGTACTTGGGATTGCACGGAGACATCGAGCGCGCTTACCGGCTCATCCAGCACGAGGAGTTTCGGACCGGTGGCTAATGCGCGGGCAATGCCGATACGCTGGCGCTGACCGCCGGAGAACTCGTGCGGGAATTTCTCTGAGGCGCTGGCCGGAAGCCCCACAAGGTCCATCAGCGCATTTACCCGCTGGCGGCGGCTCAATCGGGAGCCGGTGTGGTGGATGTCCAGCGGTTCGGAGATAATATGGCGTACATCCATACGGGGATTGAGCGAATCCGCCGGGTCTTGGAATACCATCTGCACACGGCGCCGGAGCCGGCGCAGGAGCCACTGGGCACGGTGTGTAATATCCTTGCCCATAAAGCGAATAGTGCCGGAGGTGGGCTCCAGCAGGCGTACAATGCAGCGGCCAAGTGTGCTTTTGCCGCAGCCGCTCTCTCCCACGAGGCCAAGTGTTTCTCCCGGGGCTATGCTCAGGCTCACCCCATCCACCGCCTTCAGAATACCGGAACTGCGGGAAAACACCCCATGACGCACGGGAAAGTGCATCTGCAGCTTATCAATTTCCAATATATTCTGCATAGGAAGAATAGCTTTTAAGCGGGGAAGCAGCACCACTGTACCACGAGGCGAGGTCCCTTGGCAAGCGAGAAATCACGCCTGCTCACCATTCCGGAGGCGGCGCAGGTATTCCATGCGCTCGGTGATGCGAAGTTCCATACCATTCCGGGTAGGATGGTAGTATACCCGCCCCTCCGGGAGATAGGCCTGGGGAACATAATGCTCCTCGCCAAAATCGTGTGCATACTTGTATTGGGTAGCCTCCTCCGAAACACCGCGCAGACGTGCCAGTTTTTTTCGGGTGGGTGTGGCTAAGTGGTCAGGCACAGCGAGAGTGCGGCCTTCCTTCACATCGTGCAAGGCGGCATCCAGAGCTTTATAAGCAGAATTGCTCTTAGGAGCGGTGGCTATATAAACCGTAGCATGTGCAAGGGGGATTCTGGCTTCCGGCATGCCTACCATTTCTGCAGCGCGAGCAGCATCCAAAGCCACTCGCAAAGCATTGGAATCGGCGAGTCCCACATCCTCGCTGGCACAAATGACGAGGCGGCGGGAAATAAAGCGGATATCCTCCCCGGCATTGAGCATGGAGGCCAACCAGTAAAGGGCGGCATCCGGGTCGCTGCCGCGCATGGATTTGATGAAGGCAGAGATGGTATCGTAATGTCCATCTCCTGCGCGGTCGTAACGCACTGCTTTTTTTTGGATGGATTCCTCCGCCACTTCCAGGGTGAGATGAATGCGACCATCCTCTGCAGGAGGGGTGGAAAGAGCCGCCACTTCCAACGCTGTAAGAGCCTTGCGGGCATCTCCGTCTGCCTTAAGCGCCATATGTTGCAAAGCATCCTCGGCACATTCCAGCGGTAAATTTCCCAAGCCCCGCTGGGAATCCGCTGCGGCACGGCGCAGCAACTGTACCAACTCGGCCTCCGGCACAGGCTCCAGCGGAAAGATTTGGGAGCGGCTCAGCATGGCGGAATTGATGGCAAAGTACGGATTCTCTGTGGTAGCTCCGATAAAGCGTACTGTTCCCTTCTCCAAATGAGGCAACAGCACATCCTGCTGAGCCTTGTTAAAACGGTGCAACTCATCCACAAATAGGATAGTACGCTGGCCATGAATAGCCATGCGCGTGCGCGCCTCTGCAATTTTGTCGCGGATTTCGCTCACGTTGGATTCCACGCCATTGAGCATCACGAAAAAGGCACTCGTACAGCGGGCAATCACATATGCAAGAGTTGTCTTACCCACCCCGGGCGGACCATAAAAAATGAGGGAAGAAAAACGATCCGTCTCAATAGCCCGGCGCAACAATTTTCCCGGAGCCAAAAGATGCTGCTGCCCTGCCACCTCCTCCAGAGATTCCGGGCGCATGCGTGCCGCTAAGGGCATTTGCAACTGCTCCGGCGCATCGTGCGGCACTTCCTCCCGGGAGCCATGGGGCGTAAATAAATCGTATTCCATACAGCTAAGGCGGGAAAACTTTAAAGACGAGGAGCCACGGAGCGCAACTCTCGGAAAATTTCGCTCTGGCGTTTCTGCAAGGGAGCCAAGGTTGTTTCGTAATTAGCCACCCGCTGGCGCGGGGCGGTGTACAACCTGCGATAAGCTGTCACACGAGAAACAACGTGTGCCTGCACCACCGGTACAAGCTGCACAAAAAGAGCCTCGTACAAAGGGTCGGCATGCTCCCGCATGGAACGGGTAACGCGGTTTCCCACCAAAATATGAACCAGAGACCCCAGCAGCCAGACCACCACGGTGGAGACCACACAGCCCACGGCCAGCACATCCTGCCCCAGCAGCCCTAAGAGACCTGCTACAAACAAGCAAATGCAGATAAGCACAACAAAAGCCCGCATCCACTCCACCTGTTTTTTAAAAGGTGCAGCCATTTGAGTTCTTAATTTCAAACGGCGAAAAGGCTCATACAAATCCGTCTGCAAACGCTGGCGGAGCTGTACCAATTCCTCCATGAGAGCTTCTGCGGGGAAATCTCCTATCTCACATTCCAAGGTTTTCTTCATGCGGGGGCGAACACTGCGCCAGTGCCCGGCACAAGAAAGCGCAAACTGCTGGTCGGACTCCGCTTGGTGGTGCATCACGTCGTCCCGAAGGAGGCGGAAATAGAGATTTTCCACACCGGAACCATAGCATTCCAGACGCAAGAGCGTAACCGGAGAAAGCACCCAGCCGAACGAACGGCGCACCCGGCGCAACAAAGCAGGCACCACACGGCGCGCCCCCTCAGAATAACTCAGCACGCAATTGGTAACCCCCTGCATCTGGCGCTCAAGGAAATTATCAATCTCCTGCTCAATACCGGCTAAGAAACCGCTATCCGTACGCGCCACTGCATCGCGCGCCTTAAGCACACTTCCCTGCTTATACAAAAGATCCGAGGCACGTTTTCCCACCTCTCGCACGGCCGCACGCAGCCCCGTAGGGGAGGTTTCCAAAGCCTCTTGCACGCGGTCGGTAAAAGCCGCCATTACCAGTTCAATCGTGGGGTTCACTTGGTAAACAGCCAAAGGCGCACCCACCTTCTCGCGGCAAATCTCGCGCACGGAATCACTCAGTGTACGCACCAGTTCCGCAGAGAGCGCATCCGCATAAGTAAGTGCCACAATGCAGGATTCCTTCTTCTCCTCCGGAAGTGCTGCCAGCAAAGGCCACACGGGCGAAAGCGCCGGATTCCGGGAATCCACCACCGCAATCACCACATCCGCATCCGGCAGCAGCTGCGCCACTGCGGCGGCCACAGCCGCATCCTCGCAACCACGCGTATCCACCAGTTCCAACCCCTCCAGCGAAGCCTCCGGCAAAAAGCGGGTTTCCTCCTTTGGCGGAACATCGCTACAAAAACGCCAGCGCAAAGCTGCACCGGCAGGTGCCATTTTAGCCATCACCGGGCATCCGGCAATACCTGCCAACAGCTGGGACTTGCCACTCTTCCGCCCCCCCAACACCACAATGCGGCGATCCGCCGCCATGGAAGAAAGCGCTTCCTCCAGAGGTGCCACCACCTCCGCAAGAGACTCATCATCAATATCATTACAAAGCTCAACAGCCTGCTGCGACCAATACCGCACCAAGCTCTCCTGCACTCTGTAACAACGCTTCAACATGCTGACGGCGCATTATAGCCTTCCACCCCAGCCTTGTCTACTCTAAAACGTGACCGCACCCCTCACGATGAACACCTGCATTTTACCACATTAAGTAAAGACCAAGGATAGGGGCTTGCCCGCAGGGAGCACTTCTGTTAGAATCGCCGCACACAATGGCAATGATGATTTCCCTGAAAACTCTATTCTGCGTAGGTTGCGGGTGCTTTGTGGGAGGCATCCTGAGGTATCTGACAGGTATTTTTGTTTACAACAAATGGTGTACCCCCCTGCCGTCCATACCATGGCAAACACTCATCATCAACATGATTGGTTGCCTTGCAATGGGGATTTTCAGTGCCATGGCAGAGGAACACCTATTGGAATCCCCGCACCTTAGAGCAGCTCTCACCTTCGGACTCTGCGGGGGCTATTCCACCCTTGCAGCCTTTTCACTGGAACATGTAGCTATGCTCAAAGCCGGAGCATACATCCCCGCCCTGTTCTACACATTGGCCACGGTCATCGGTGGCACGTTGGCGTTTTTTATGGGGCACTTCTGCATCCACCAGCTACTTGCGCTCAAAGGCTAACAGGCGGACAAGCTGTCTTGCCCTGCCGGGGAAAATGCTGTATATGTAAAAAAACGCCATTCCATGCCACAAAAGGCCTACATAGCCATTGACCTCAAATCGTTCTACGCCTCCGTAGAATGCATTGAGCAAGGCTTGAACCCGCTCGATACCTACCTCGTAGTGGCGGATGAGGGGCGCACGGATAAGACCATTTGCCTAGCGGTTACCCCGGCACTCAAGGCGCATGGCATACCCGGGCGTCCACGCTTATTCGAAGTACGGCAAAAAACGGGGGAGGTGAATGCGATGCGGCGCCGGCATGCCACCGGCAGCACACAGCAACACTCCGAATGGATGCAGAACCCGCATTTGCTAATAGATTTCATTATTGCGCCGCCCCGTATGGCTCATTACATGGAGTACAGCACCCGGATTTACCAAGTGTATACCCAATTCGTTTCACCGGAACACATGGTGGTGTACTCCATCGATGAGGTATTCATCGATGCCACACCCTATTTGCAAACATACCGCTGCACAGCACACGAATTAGCCCGGCGCATCATCCGTGCCGTGCATAGCAGCACCGGCATTACCGCCACAGCAGGCATCGGTACCAACTTGTATTTGGCCAAGGTGGCCATGGACATTGTGGCAAAACACATCCCCGCAGATGAGGATGGAGTACGCGTAGCGGAATTGGATGAAATGAGCTACCGCCGCCGGCTCTGGAGTCACCGCCCGCTCACCGATTTCTGGCGCGTGGGGCGCGGATACGCCGGAAAATTGGAGCAACACGGACTTTATACCATGGGCGATATTGCCCGGCGTTCCCTCCGCCACGAGGAAAGCCTCTACCGCCTCTTCGGCAAAAATGCCGAGTTGCTCATCGACCACGCATGGGGCTGGGAACCTTGCACCATGGCGGACATTAAAGCCTACCAGCCGGAAAGCCACAGTTTGAGTTCCGGGCAGGTATTACACTGTGCTTACGAAGCGGAGAAAGCCCTCCTCGTCCTGCGGGAAATGGCAGATTTGCTCGCTCTGGAACTTGTGGAGAAACGGCTGGTAACAAATCAGATTGTCATAACCGTGGGTTACGATATCGAGAATCTTACCCAAGCAGAACGGCGCAGGAACTACAAAGGCACCATTGTTAGGGATGCCTATGGGCGCCACGTACCTGCACCGGCGCATGGCTCGCAAAATCTGGGGCGGTACACCTCCTCTGCACGCTTACTCATCAAAGCCGTGGCCGAGCTGGCAGAAAGAATTATCGACAAGGAACTGCTGGTGCGCCGTCTCAACGTGGTGGCCAACCATGTGGTACAGGAGGACTGCATCCCCCGGGAACCCGGAGAGGGAACCCAATTAGAACTCTTTGCCACCGATGGCAGCCCCCAACCGCCCCCGGAAGAGGAAGAACCACGCCTGTTACGAGAACACCACATGCAGCAAGCCATGCTCGGCATTCGGGAAAAATTCGGCAAAAACGCTATTCTCCGGGGAATGAACCTGGAAGATGGTGCCACCGCTCGCGACCGCAACCGCCAAATAGGAGGCCACCAAGCATGAGTTCCCCCTACGACGATATTATCCACCTGCCCCGCCCCTCCTCCGCCCGGCCGAGGATGAGCATGACCGAGCGCGCAGCCCAATTCATATCAATTTATGAATCTATGAAAAAAATCATAGCGCATGAAAGCATGCTTATCATGAAAAATGCCGTGAAGATTAAGCTATGAACGCCGTTTCGGTGGCTCAATGAGTTAGAGTCCCATAACTCATGGCAAAGCAAGAAAAAGATTTAACACAAGCAAAATATCCGTCCGGGATAAAGATTTGCGGCACAACTAAGACTTTACGGACATTCTCTCCTCGATTTTGAGTTATAAGACATGCTTTCAGCTTGCAGGAAATGCTTACTTTTGGTAGAATCTATACTCGTCAATAATGAGTTTAAGGAGACTCTCAAAGAACCATGTCTCAAAGGTCTGACTTCCTCGAGCAACGCACAGCTGTAACATTCGTTGATTTATTTGCCGGAGCTGGTGGCATCAGCGAGGGTTTCTTACAGGCATACACAGAAAAAAAGTATTTTGACTTTATTCTTGCCTCTGACATTAATGAAAATTGTGAATTAACTCATGAGGTTAGATATAACGAACAACTCGGCATCGATTTGAAGTTTATATGTCAGGACATCATGGAGGATAGCTTCCTTGAGAACCTGAGGAAGGAGATAGGGGACACCATAGTAGATGTTGTTACGGGCGGACCAAGTTGCCAATCCTTCAGCCTTTCGGGAAGACGACGAAAATTTGATAAGAGAGATGACCTGTTCTATCACTATTTAAAAGTAATCAGATTCCTTAGACCAAAATACTTCGTCATGGAGAATGTCAAGGGCATTTTAACTAAGGATAAGGGGCGAATTAAAGAGCGAATTTTGAAAGAAATACGTTCCATTGTGGATATCCATAAAGTACCCAAGCTTTATACCTTCATACAATCTGAACTAACCGAACTTGATCCTTTTCAACGAAGTATTTATTTAGTCAAACTGGATATCGAAACAACGGAGCAAGAGAACAAAGAAAATTATCGCGATTTATATTTCTCGATGCTACAAGAGCGTTTCAAAGAGATTACAAGAACCATTGACTATAAAATTAGCAAATCGAATTCTTCTGTCAACTCTGTAAGGCACGGACTGGCTCTTATGAGGCAGAATAAAATGAGAGAGCAAATTAAAACACGCACCATACAGCTCAAAACTAAGACCGATTTAGATAATGATATATACATCGATAGAATGAATGATTTTATCGATTTCATATCCGATTCTTCAATCATAGAAAAAATCGTTACTGCACTTGAACATATGAAATCCATAACAGGTAATCCTACATTGATTTCATTGCTTCAATGGTCTCTTAATTTGTATGTGAAGTCGGTTGATGAATGTTTTGATGACTTAGGTTTATATGCTCAACACGAAGGAAAATTTGCCCAGTTATCCGCCATTCTTAATGAAGTCCGTCTATACAACATAGCAAAACCTATGGTTCTCAATTCTGCTGATTATGGGGTACCGCAAAATCGCGAACGAGTCGTGTTTATCGGTTGCCGTAATGACCAGAAGTTGATTTCTTCTATTCCTGCCACAGTTACTCCGGATCAAAAGGTGTCCGTATATGAAGCTTTGTGGGATTTAGACTTTATAGGCAATGGGGAAGAAATAACGAAGTACAAGACAATCAAGCCCAAGGCAAAATATGCTAGTATGCTTCGGAAGCGAGGCCGTGACGGCATTCCGACTGACCATGGAAAACTATATTCTGAATGGCAAAAACATGGACGATTGGGACATCGTTTTATTTTTGAAAAAGCCCCTTTTTATGTGCGAGACAAAGCAGCGTTAGCATCACCTTTACTACATCGCTATGAAACGCTTCACAACCATCAGACAAGTGTGCAAAAAGAATTGGTAAGGCAAAGGTTGGAAGTAATAGCAAGATGTGGTGATTATAATGAACAAACGAAGAAGGTATTAAAAAGCCAAGGCCTTGATTCAGACAAACGCAATTATAACGTTCTTAACCCCGAGACTCAAAGTCCCACGGTTATGACAATGCCTGATGACTTTATTCATTATTCTGCATATCGAGCTCTTACAGTCCGAGAAATGGCACGTTTGCAATCGTTCGATGACGCATTTGTATTCCAAGGAAAAAGGAGTACTGGGGGAGATAAGAGGAAAGTTGAAATTCCCCAGTATACTCTTGTTGGAAACGCAGTTCCTCCTTTAATGGCCCGAGCCATTGCTCAGTCAATTCTAGAAAATATACACTAAGGGCTTACCCATGATACACATGCGTAAATTTACTTCAGTAGAAGAATCCAGACTTAAAGTTCTCACTAAGAAGGGAATTTCGTATACACTTGTTCATATTACGGCAACAGGATTTCAAAAATCGATTCTCGATGCAACTGAACCCATGCGTGAGTATTTTTTGGAAAACAACATTCACGATTACGAACGACAGAAACAGGGCACATCAAGCAAAGTTCAGATTAAAACAAAAATCTTAACAGACAAAGAAGAAATCCATACTGCAACTTCGTTTTATCGACCAGAGACGAAAAAGGGAGACCCGCGCTTGTGGGTATGCGATGTAAAAAAATATTGTTCTCCTAACGACATTCTTGCTTTCACTTTTTTTGATGATTTCCTTTATGTATTGAACATAACGAAATTAGATATTATCGCAAACTACGATAGCATCTATGCAAATCCAATTAAAGACCTGATTTGTGAGATAGAAAAGAAATCAACATCGGTTGCAGATGAACTTCTTTCTAAGTTTAAAGTATTTGCCGACGAGTGGATTAGAATTGATGTTGAGGCTGATACTGGTATAGGTAGAACAATTGAGCGCCTGCTTGGAATTCCCATGAATTCGGCAAAAGAGCCGGATTACAAAGGGATTGAACTTAAATCCGCTCGCACCAAAACAACAAGAACTACCCTCTTTAGTAAAACTCCAGATTGGACAATAAGTGCCTGCAAAAGCACTCAGGATATCTTAAATAAATGCGGTTACTTAACAGCAGATGGTCGCCTGTCATATCGCAACACTCTTGTCTGCAACATGCCAAACTCGCAAGGTTTATTCTTGCACATGAATGAAATCGATAGTTATCTAGAAATTAGACAAAAACAGTCACTAATAAACTGTGATATAGCGGTTTGGCAACTAAAAACTTTGCACGAAACTCTAAGAAAGAAGCATGCAGAAACTTTTTGGATTGCTACTAACACAAGAAAAAATCATGAGTATACAGAGTTCAAGATTTCAAAAATAACTCACTCAAGAAAGCCAATTATAACCCAGTTTGATTATATGCTGGAGCAAAGGCTGATTTCTGTAGATTTACTTCTGGGTCGAGGCAAGCATGGTGACACTTACGCTTTTAAATTAAAAAAAGGAGGAGTACCTTTACTTTTCCCGGATTCTCGTGTTTATTCAATTTCTCATTAATGATTCCATTAGAAGCTGCTAATAAGATTATTTATACATAACAACTTCTGGAACATTTAAATAAAAAACGCCCCAAACTCGAGTAATCCAACCTCCACCAATTCGGCAAAAACGCTATTCTCCGGGGAATGAACCTGGAAGATGGTGCCACCGCCCGCGACCGTAACCGCCAAATAGGAGGCCACCAAGCATGAGTTCCCCCTACGACGATATTATCCACCTGCCCCGCCCCTCCTCCGCCCGGCCGAGGATGAGCATGGCCGAGCGCGCAGCCCAATTTTCCCCTTTTGCAGCCCTTTCCGGGCACAGTGCCGCGATTGCCGAAACGGCTCGACTCACCGAGGCTCGCCCGAGCCCCGATGAGGCTTGCCTACAGGATATCAATCGGCTGTTGCAGGAGGCCGCACTTCCGCCACGGCCGCGCATCCGCATCCGATACTTCCGCCCGGATGCTCGCAAGAGCGGTGGTGCCTGTGTGGAACACACGGGGCATATTCGCAAACTTCTTCCGGCGGAGCAGCTCATTCTCATGCAGGATGGCACCCGCATCCCTATGAATGATGTATTCTCCGCAGAACTACTCGAGGCTTCCCCTTTCGGTTAGGCTTGAAAAAGAGGGAAAAATCTGCTAGTATCGCGCCTATGGAGATTACGCTCAATTCACCGCTGGATATGCACCTGCACCTGCGGGATGGGGATATGCTGAAACTCACCGCCCCGCTTTCTGAGGATTTTGCAGGAGCCGTCATCATGCCGAACCTTGTGCCCCCGGTTACCACACCGGAGATGCTGCAAAGCTACTCCGCCCGCATTGAGCAAGCAATGAGCGGTACGCCTTTCTCCCGGTACATGACACTCTTCTTCACCCCGCTCGGGGAAAAGGAGCTGGAGGCGGCGCGGCATACTCCCGGATTCTTCGGGCTCAAGCTGTATCCGGCCGGCATCACCACTAACAGCGAAGGCGGCGTTTCCGACCTCGCCCGGGCGGACAAAACCTTCCGGCTCATGGAGGAAATGGGCATCCCCCTGCTGGTGCATGGAGAAAGCCATGGTTTCGTAATGGACCGTGAGGCAGAATTTCTCCATACATACCGCCACTTGGCAGAAAAATATCCGGCGCTCAAATTGAGTATGGAGCATATTACCACAGCTGCAGCACTCCAACTGCTGGAGGAATACCCCAATGTGTGCGCCACCGTTACACTGCAACATCTGATTATCACGCTGGACGATGTGGCAGGCGGAGCTCTCAAGCCGCACCTATTCTGCAAGCCCATAGCGAAGCGCCCGGAGGACCGGGACGCCCTGCTGCAAGCGGCACTTTCCGGGCACCCGAGATTGATGTTCGGCAGTGATTCTGCCCCGCACCCACGCTGCCGCAAGGAAGCCTGCGGCTGTGCAGCCGGTGTGTTCACAGCTCCGGTGGCACTGCCCAAACTGGCAGAGATTTTTGCCGCAGAAGGAGCATTGGACCATTTGCAGGATTTCGTTTCCGGCAATGCCTGCCGCTTCTACGGATTAACCCCGCAAGCCAGGAAAATCACCCTCCGGGATACGCCCATGCAGGTTCCCGCAGCATACCGCAGTTATGGGGAGGAAGTGGTGCCCATGTACGCAGGGGAAAGCATCGGCTGGAGCGTAGTGCGCTAATGGCCCAACACCATGGAGAACGTCCCCATACCCACGGCCGAAGATTTGTGCACGCTGCTGGCAGATATTGCAGGCACGCATATGCCCTACGGCATGTACGGACCGGCTAAATTCCCCCCGCACGGATGCCCGCTCATGGATTTACCCACGGAGTATCTGGACTGGTTCTGGCAACGAGGCTGGCCTAAAGGCAAGCTGGGCAGGCTTATGGAGCAAACGCTTCTGATTAAAAACAGTGGCTTGGACCACCTCTTCACCCCCTTCCGGGATGCCGCCGGCGGGCGCCGCAAGTACCCTCGTTCCTGATTTTCTTCTTCCTCACACATATGCCTTCTCTCAAATCCATTTTTTTGGCGGCACGCCCCAAGACCCTCCCGGCAGGCATCGTTGCCGTGTGGGCCGGATGCCTGATTGTATGGAAATTCCAACAGCATCTGCCGGAAACAGGTATACGGCTGGATTGGATGCTGGCGGTATACACACTGCTCTCCTGCATGTGCATTCAAATTGCCTGTAATTTCTTTAACGACTCCATCGACGCAACTAAAAATGCCGATACGGATAAGCGCCAAGGCCCCCGGCGCATAACGGCCAGCGGAGAGATGAGCCCTCTGGCAGTAAAACTCTGGGGGTGTGTTTTTTTGGGTGGGGCCGCGCTTTTCGGCATCCCTCTCATACTGGCGCAAGGCTGGCCGGTACTGCTCATTGGCATACCCAGCATGTTTTTTGCCTATGGATACACAGGCGGGCCTTGGCCACTGGCCTACCATGGTTTAGGGGAGCTGTTTGTTTTGCTTTTTTTCGGTTTGGTGGCTGTGGCCGGCACAGTTTTTGTACAAATCGGCTGGCACCCGGGCTATATGGAAATATACGCCGCAGCTTTCATTATCGGCATTCAATGCGGGCTGCTTTCCTGCCTGCTGATTGAGGTAAACAACATCCGCGACCGCAAGGAGGATGCCACCACCGGCAAACGCACTCTGGCCGTACGCTTGGGGGATAAACGCGCCCGCGGTCTGGCCTCCGCCTTTCTGCTGGCACCCTATGTAACTCTGCGCCAAACCGCATTTTTTCTGCCGGGCTTTCAGTGGAATCTCTGCTGGCTGGCCGCTATTATTGCCGGAGGCTTTATCCTGCTAAAGCTCCACACCATGCCGGCCAATCGTAAAATGAATATGCTGCTGGGACTCTCCTCCCTGCACATGGTTCTCTTCCTACTGGCACTCACCATCTGATTTACATGCCGCCCCATGATTCGAGCCCTTACCACATCGCTTCTTTTCCTGCTACTGACCTCTTGCCACCTGCTGCAAAGAGAGAAAATCGAAATATCCACTTTCAATGAAGGGAAGGATGTAACTCTACGTTCTCCGGACACCATTGCCCAGTTCGAGCAGCTCATGGAAAGCGTGGCCTCGCCGGATAATATCTATAACATGCCGGAAACACCCGCTACGGAGGAGGAGGAATCCGAACTGCCCGGCCGCCCTATCCTTTCCGGCTATGCCCATATGATACAGCCGGTTCTCTCCGTTTCCCGCAAAGGTAAAAAACAGGAGTATTATTACCATATCGACCGCCATGCGGATGGTACCTACTTTACCGACCTCGATAAAGGCAGCGATAATTACTTCATCTCCCCGGCCATGGCGGAGGAAATTAACGATTTCCTCCAGCAGAACGGCGGGGATCCTCACACCCATTACCTTCCCCTCCCCGAGTTCAACCACTAAACCCACCACACACCGTGAAAAATCCTCAGTTCACCTTAAATTACAGTGTAATGTACTACGATACCGATTGCGGCGGCGTGGTACATAATCTGGCTTACCTGCGCTGGGTGGAAGAATGCCGTACCAAGATGGCTCCGCACATCGGCATCGACTATGTAACCCTAGCCCGGCAGGATTGCCACCTTGTGCTGGTAAGCCACGAGGTGCAGTACAAATCCCCCGCCTTTATGGCGGATGAGATGAAAATACTGGGCTGGGTGGAAAAGGTGGAAAAATCCTGTTTCTACTGCCGCTTCCAAATTCGCCGTGCGGAAGACAATCGGCTCTGCGTAACCGTGCGGCAACGGCTGGCACTGGTGCAAATGCCCAAGGGGCGGCCCCAGCGCATCCCTGCTGAGTGGTATGCCTGCCAAGCTCCGGCAGAGGACCTGCTGGACGACTAAAGGAACATACCCAAGCCTCCTTTACGCCCTATCCGTTTACAGGATAGGGCTTTTTCCTTACTCCACCCCTCACTTTAGGCTGGAAAAACACGCCCCGGCACCGTATAATAACCTGCGTTATGGCAACACCTCCCTTTGTCTACCAAGAAATGTTCCCCATGGGGGAAGATACAACAAAATACCGCCTGCTCACAAAGGACTACGTTAGCGTGAGCGAATTTGAGGGCAAGCCCATGCTCAAGGTTGAGCCGGAAGGTCTGCGCCTGCTGGCAGAAACCGCTTGGCACGATGTGGCTTTCTACCTCCGCCCGGAACACCTGAAGATGGTACGCGATATCCTGACGGACCCGGAAGCCTCCGAAAATGACAAGAGTGTTGCCCTGACTATGCTCCGCAATGCCGAAGTGGCAGCCCAAGGCGTACTTCCCCTTTGCCAGGACACCGGCACAGCCATCTGCGTGGGTAAGAAAGGCCAGCAGGTATGGACCGGCTTTAACGATGCGGAATACATCTCCCGCGGAGCATACGATTGCTACACAAAAAACAACCTGCGCTACTCCCAAAACGTGGCTCTGGATATGTACAAAGAAATCAACACCCGCACCAACCTGCCGGCTCAGATTGATCTCTTCGCAACGGACCATGGGATGGAGTACGATTTCCTCTTCATTGCCAAGGGTGGCGGCTCCGCCAACAAAACCTACCTCTACCAAGAAACCAAGGCACTGCTGAATCCCACCAGCCTCAAAAAATTCATGGTGCAGAAGATGAGCACCCTCGGAACCGCAGCTTGCCCGCCTTACCATGTGGCCTTCGTGGTGGGTGGCACCAGTGCGGAACTCTGCCTCAAAACGGTGAAACTGGCCTCCACCAAGTACTACGATGCACTGCCCACCAGCGGCAACGAACATGGCCGCGCCTTCCGCGATGTAGAACTGGAGAATGAGTTGAAGAAAGAAGCCGAAAAACTCGGGCTGGGTGCCCAGTTCGGCGGCAAAGCCTTTGCCTTGGATGTACGTGTGGTGCGCTTGCCCCGCCATGGTGCATCCTGCCCGGTAGCCTTGGGTGTTTCCTGCTCCGCAGACCGCAATGCCAAGGCTAAAATTACCCCGGAGGGTATCTTTATCGAAGAGCTGGAGTATGATCCCGGCAAGTATATCCCCGCCGAGTTCCGCGAAACTAAGAGCGAAGGTGTGCCGATTGACTTGGATCGTCCCATGAAGGAGGTTCTGGCAGAGCTTACCAAATACCCGGTTAAGACCCGCCTTTCCCTCACCGGCACCATCATTGTGGGACGTGATATTGCCCATGCCAAGCTCAAAGAGCTGCTGGATGCCGGCAAGGAACTGCCCCAGTACATTAAGGACCACCCGATTTACTATGCCGGGCCCGCCAAGACTCCCGAGGGTTACGCCTCCGGCTCCTTTGGTCCCACCACGGCAGGCCGTATGGATTCTTATGTGGAGCTTTTCCAGAGCAACGGCGGCAGCATGATTATGATTGCCAAGGGCAACCGCGACCAGTGCGTTACCGATTCCTGCCAAAAATACGGCGGCTTCTATCTGGGCTCCATTGGCGGTGTAGCGGCCGATTTGGCAAAGAACTGCATCACCTCCATCGAATGCGTGGAATACCCGGAACTGGGTATGGAAGCCATCTGGAAGATTACCGTTAAAGACTTCCCGGCTTACATCCTCGTGGATGATAAGGGCAATGACTTCTTTGCCGACATCCGTGCCAACTGGGCTTGCCCGGCCTGTGCCCACTAATTTCCTACCCCATGGCAGGGCGGAACCCCGGGCTTCCGCCCTGCCTGTCCACCCCCATCTCCCATATACCTCAGCCATGACCCCCAAGCTCAAGACCTTCCTCGAACGCGGTTTCAGCACCATCCTCCTGCTTTCCATTCTCGGGGGGGCAGTGGCGTGGAACCATCCCACCGGATACGGAGTTCTCATCTGCCTCCTTTGCAACCTAACCACATGGGAATGGTTCTGCATGCTCAAAGGCAAAGTGGCAAACCGCCTACTGGTACTCATGGGGGGCATCATTTATCCATGGCTGCTCTTTCTCCTGCCGGATGGTGGCATTAAGCAGCTGAATTTCGCCTTCGGAGCACTGGTGGTATACTGCATCGCAGCTTTCCTCTGCAATCTCTTTGGCATGGATTACCGCCAAAAAAACGCAGCGGAGGCCTTATCGGCCACAGGCAGCAGCATTCTCGCCTTTATCTATCCTGTTTGGCTGTTCTCCCTTTCCCTCATTTTCATTCACAGCGAGCACAGCATCGGGCTCATGCTCTGGCTCATTCTCTTTACAAAGATGAGCGATATATGGGCTTATGTAAGCGGTGTATTGCTGGGCGGGCGCTTCATTTCCCGCCGTTTCAGCCCCGTGGTTTCTCCCAAGAAAACATGGGAAGGCATTATCGGCTCCTTCATCCTGACCATGACGGCCGGTTACTTTCTGCTGCCGCTGTGCTGCCCGGATGCAACAACGGGAAGCAATCTCCTTGTTGAGTATTTTTACATCGCGCCCATTCTCTTTATCCTTTCCGTGGCGGGGGATCTTGCCGGCTCTCTGATTAAGCGTGGGCTGGAGGTTAAGGACAGCGGTTCCCTGCTGCCGGGCATCGGCGGTATTTTTGACCTCATCGACTCCCCGGCTTTCACCGTCGGCATCTTCACGGCCATCATGGCTATCTCCTAATTCCTGCTCCATGCCCCAGCGCACGCCACTGCTTATCAACCCCAAGGCCGGAAGCCTCTTCCGCTCCGGGCTGAAAGCGTGGTTGGATGAGCAGAGACACATCTTCCGCATTGTGCCCACCCGCAGTGCGGAGGAGCTTACGGAAAAAGCACGCTCTTTGGCAGAAAACGGAGCCCGAGTGGTGGCAGTGGCCGGGGGAGACGGTACCCTCATGAATGCGGCTCAAGGTCTCATTGGCACCGGTGCCGCCATGGGCATTCTTCCCTGCGGCACCATGAATGTTTTTGCCAGAGAACTGGGCATAGGCTCCCGCCGCTTTCAGGTGGCGCTGGATGCCATTCTCAGCGGGGAATACCGCGAGGTGGATGTCTTTACCATCAACAAACGTCCGTTTCTGCAAATGGCAGGCTTTGGGCCGGATGCTCGAATCATCAAACTCATTACCCCGCAGCTCAAGCGCAGATTGGGAGCCGCCGCGCACATTGTCACCGGCATCAAGGTAGCAGTGGAACACCACCCTACCATTACCCTCACCCTGCCGAACGGAGAATCCGCCCAAGGCACTCAAATTATTCTGGGCAATGGTAAGCGCTACGGAGGAGAAGCTCATCTTTTTGCCGATGCCCGGTATGATGATGGGCTACTCGATGCTGCCATTATCCAACTCGCCAGCACCGGAATCCTTTTCGAGGTGCTGGGACTCATGACGCACCGTGGAGCCACCGAGCGTAACACAACCGATTTTACCCAGCTCCGGCAAATAACAGAAGCCACAATTACGGCAGACGGCAAGCTGGCCTACCATCTGGATGGCGATTATGCCGGCACCCTTTACCCCGGGGAGGAAGCATACATTGAGCGGCTACCGCACCGCCTGCGGGTTTGCGTGCCGGCCATTCCTGTACCCGTCACTCCTCTGGGAAGACTACTTGCCCACCCGATGGTAGAAACGCTGCGGGAAAAACTCCAAGCGCTGGACGAAATCTAGGCAAAATGCAAAGGCCGAACATCTAGCCTCGCCGCCCCAGTGGCACCACTTCGTAAATGCGCTTTCCCTCCTGCCGGGGAGCTTTAAGGCGCGCCTTCTTCAACGCGGATTCAAACTTAAAGCGTTTGATAAAGCGGGAGGAGGAGGCCGGCTCCGCATCCGCCACGGTACAATCTGCCGTGCCGATAACAAGCACCTCCTTACAACCGGAGGGCAAGGTAAGGAACAAATCCGCCTCCCCCTTGCCGGAATCAAACACCGTTGTCAAATCGTTATCCTGCAAAGCGGCCGGATTCAACCCGGGCGGGAACTGCGGGCAACCCACACAGAAGCGGGTGAGCTTTATCTGCTGCCGCTGGCGGCTGGTATTCACCAAACGGACGGCGGAAATCTTACCCTGCGGCAAATCCTTATCCTCCAAGCGCAAGCATTCTCCATGCATCTGGCCTTTAAGCTGGTGCTTACGCCCTGATTCCGAGATGCATTCAATACTTGCCCATGAGTTTAACTCCGTATTGCCCAAATCCAATTCCAGCCACCGGGGGTCCACAGGCATGGGGAATTCCAACGCGATGCGTTCTCTGGGGCCTAAGGAAAAATACTCCATAATGCGGGCAATGCCTATCGACGTATCGTCCGAGCTAACAGAAAACGGCGCAGGTTGTGCCATCTTGGAGGATACAAAAGCCTGCAAGCTGCGGTTAACACCAAACTCGCAGATAGAAAGCCCCTTTTCCTTTTGTTCCAAAATGCGGAAGCGCAGCATACGCGCCCGAATGCGCTTTTTCTCCACATTAAGAACCACTGCGGGACCGGCCATGGGCGCCCCCAGCGGTTTCCAATTCTGCCCATTGTCCGAAATCTCCAACTGCAAGGAGTTAGCATAATCCTCTCGGCGCTCCCCCGCCATGAGCAACTGCACATTGCGTATGCGTATACTCTCCCCAAAATCCAAGCAATACCAATCCCCTACTTTCTGGTGGCGCCCGGAAGCCCAAAAACTTTGCGGATTAGAATCTGCCAAGAGGCTTGCCCCCTCCGAGGCATTCCCCGCATTAGTGCTGAAGACAGCAGCGGGAAGATTATGCCGAGTCAACTCCTCGTAAATCATGGGGTTAAGCACACGCAAGGCCGCACGGAGACAGGGCGTGAGCGACTTCATCCCCACTTCAACATGCTTCACCGCCTTCGTGCCACTGCCCTCCCAAGATTGGCGCTCCGTGTGTGCCATCTGAGCAACTGCATCCACAGCATCAAAAAAGTGCGCCAAGCGCTTGAGGCGGGATTTATCCAACAACGCAGCCGTGGCACAATACCCGGCTTCCCCCAGCAGAGCAAATTGCTGCATCCAAGGGGAAATATCTTCTTGCAGGGGTTTTATACCCTTAGCTTTCAGGAGTTTTTTACCGGAGGATTCCACCTTGCGAAACTCGGAACGCAGCGTAGCCGTAGCCTTGCGGTCAACTTCCTTCTGCTGCAATGATTCCATGAAGGTTTTGGCAGCCGCGTCAATCGCCACGGACTCCTCGCGAAAATACCCATGCCCATTAGGCAGCAGGTAAGAGTTGTGGTTGCAAAAAGTCTGCATGGCTTCCGCGCATGTGGGGTACAAACGCTCCACTCCGGCACGCCAATTTTTTTCCGAATTGAACGCTGTTATATTCCAAGCATAATCTCCCACTCCGAATAAGCCCACTTTGCTCGCCTCGGCATGCTCCATGGGATTAGCCACAAACCCGCTCATGGATTTTTTCATCTCCTCCTCCGTGCCCAAGCCGTATGTACGCCCCATGGATAAACGGGCGCGTTTGAAATCGTTGCACGGCCAGTTCCACCATATGAACGTGGGACGCTGCACATGCTGATTCACCCATTTTTGTCCCTCTAGGGTAATATCATGCACCACAGTATTTCCCGTCCACATCACCGGGATGCTTTTATCCAAGCCTTTGCCGAGTGTCGTCAGGAAGTTTTCATTCGTCCAGCTGCGGTTGTACCCCGTGGGGCACATAATGAGCGTTTGATTCACATCCTTGTGCTTGCGAATAAAATTCTGGAGGATATAATTGCAAAGCTCCACCTGCCGTTCCGGCCTATTGATTTCGCCACCGGAATCATCCACCAGCACGCCAAAATCCCGCACCCCCAAATCATACATGAGTTTGAGCTTGCTGCAAAGGCCATCCAGCTGCTGTTTCCCGCCATCCTGATTCCAGTTTACCGTATTGGCAGGGTGAATGGCCCACACGAACTTGACGTGATTCTTACGGGCATATTGCACCAGTTCTCTCAGCTCCTTAGCCTTCTCCGCCGGGTAGGGACGATAACATCCCATACCATGGTGGAGGGGGTCATCCTTCGGGGCATAAATGTACGTATTCATCTTATTACGCCCATAGAAGGCAAACTGGGATTTACGAGCTTCGAAACTCCATGGTATACCGTAATACCCCTCCACCGAGCCGCGATACGGCAAATCCGGCCAATCACAAATCGTACCCTCCGGCAGCTTCCCCAATGCGGCCACAGCCTCAATATCCTTCTCCGGGAAGGGGTCTGCCTGAGCATTCCGAGCCTCCGGCACCCCTTGCAGTAACTGGCTTACCGTCTGCTTGGCATAAAATACGCCGGTGGGCGTATTGGCGTATACCTCCATGCGCCCCTTGGAAATACGCAAGGCATAAGCTCCTTCGTTATCCTCCGGCAGTTTTGCCCACAGCCCGCGCTTACTCCCCTTATTTCGCATCCGCACGGAAACCTGTTTTACTGTTGTAAACTTGGAAGTCAACCGGCACTCCTGAGGCGTGGGATACACAGCCGGCTCTTCTTCCGCCGGAGCTTGCAATACCCCGAAAAAACATGCCGCAACCAGCAATGCAGAGAACAATTGTTTCAATCGAAGCATCATAGGAACTTACACGCTATTGTGTGCATTCTACCATATAGAATTCGAAAATCCAGCTTTTTGCCTCCCTCCCCTCCGAAAAAACACTATTACAAGCCCTTTGCCGGGAGCACTTCCTCCTCCGCCCTGTCCGCATGGCGCAATTTTTCGGCATATTCGCTATTTTGCACTTGCCAAAGCTCCATTTCCATGTATAATTTCCCCGGCTTTTAACAGCAGCGAGCTGTAGCGCAGGCTGGTAGCGCGCTTCGTTCGGGACGAAGAGGTCGCAGGTTCGAATCCTGTCAGCTCGATTTTTATTTTTGCTCTGGTGCCATTCCGCAGGTTTGCGGTGCGCGGTGGAAGTTGGCTTTCACCTTGGCGCGTATGCGGAGGAGGGAAAGGACACATCGGTCATGCATGCCGCTTTTCCCGGCATGGGCTCCTGCTTCCCGCCCGGGGAACAGGCGCAACGCAAAAACAGCCCTTTTTCTCACCCCTATACTCATACCGTTATGTCCGGTCATAATAAATGGTCCAAAATTAAGTTCACGAAGGCTGCTGCCGACGCGAAAAAAGGCAAAATCTTTGCCCGTTTCTCCCACGAAATCACCCTAGCAGCCAAGAGCGGCGGCGGAGATGTTGATACCAACCCGCGTCTGCGTGCCGCTATCGAAGGTGCTAAAGCAGCCTCCATGCCCAAAGACAATATCGACCGTGCCGTAAAGAAAGGCACCGGAGAACTTCAGGGCGAAACCATCCAAGAGGTAACCTACGAGGGCTATGGTCCCGCCGGCACCGCCATCATCGTTGAGGTGGCCACGGACAACACCAATCGTTGCTCCTCTGAAATCCGCACTATATTCTCCCGCAATGGCGACAACATGGGTACCCCCGGTTCCGTAGCCTACCAATTCGACCGCAAAGGCGAAGTACGCTTGCAGGATGCCGCCATGGATGAAGATGCCGCCATGGAGCTTGCCATGGACTGCGGCGCCGATGAATTCGAACAAGGCGATGAGGACGGCGAGTGGGTTTTCACCTGCGGCCCCACTGATTTGGCCACCGTATCCGAAGCTCTCTCCTCTGCCGGCAAAAACGTCACCGGCATGAAGCTCATCTCCGTGGCTCAAAACCCCACCGTGATTTCCGATGTGGACACCGCCCAGAAGGTACTCAAACTCTACGAGCGTCTGGACGACTATGATGACACGATGAACGTGTTCACCAACTTCGAAATCGACGAGGCTATTCTGGAGCAACTCGGCTAACGCTCCGCATCATTCTCCACATTAAACAAAGGGGGAGGCAGCTCTCCCCCTGCTTTTTCCGTTTCTCTGCGGCGGGCGAAAGCCCCTTTTGATACACCCGCCCGCCGCAGCTCCTTTCCTCTCCACCCTTTTCTTGCCCACAGCGCAGCCCATGGCCATTCCCGAACAAAACGAGCAGACTCCACGGCAGCAGCGCCCTGCCCGCCGATTCTCCTCCCGCCGTCATCACAACAACGGCACCCCGCGCTCCCAGAACCAACAGGACGACACCGGGAACACAACCAACGTGCGCCGGGAACACAACCAACAGCGCCAAGGCTTCCATAAAAACCGCTACGGCAGCAAAAATCGCCCCACGCAGCACCACAACCGCACCGCCCCCAACCAAGAGCAGGAAAAAGGCCGTGCCTATGTTCCTGTGGGAGAGCCGGAACCCCTCACCGGTATTCTGGAAATTACCCCCAAGGGATTTGGCTTTATCCGCACGGCAGAAAACGGCTGGGCCCCCTCCGATGCCGCCGTCTATGTACCGGCGGACATCATAGAAACCCACCACCTGCGCCCCTATGTACAAGTGAGCGGCATGGCACAACGCTACGAACGCGGGCACCAACTCATCTCCGTACAAAAAGTGAACGGCCTCTCCCCGGAAGAAGCTGCGGCATGCCCGCATTTTGAGGATTTGAAAGCCGTAAACCCCACCCACCGCTTAGCCTTCGAAACCACCCCCGGTCGCTACACCACCCGCACACTGGACCTCATGGCACCCGTAGCTCGCGGGCAGCGCGGCCTCATCGTAGCTCCGCCCCGCACCGGGAAAACCACCCTCCTTATGCACATAGCCGAGGGTGCCATGGAAAACTATGGCGAAGAGCTACACCTCATGATTCTTCTGGTGGATGAGCGCCCGGAAGAAGTCACCGAATTCCGCCGAGCCCTGCCGGGTGCAGAAATCTTTGCCTCCAGCAACGACAGCGGCGTACGAGAACACTGCCGCATCGCGGAAATGTGTATTGAACGTGCCAAACGCCTCGTGGAAAATGGGCGGCACGTCCTCATCCTGCTGGATTCCATTACCCGCCTGGCCCGAGCCTACAACAATGCCGAACGCGGCAGCGGGCGCACCATGAGCGGCGGCATCGATGCCCGCGCGCTGGAAACACCCCGCCGCCTCTTTGCGGCAGCTCGCAACACCCGCACCGCAGGCTCCCTCACCATTCTGGCCACTGCCCTCATCGAAACCAACAGCCGGATGGACGAGCTTATCTTCCAAGAATTCAAGGGTACCGGCAATATGGAACTCGTCCTCAACCGCCGCATCGCGGAAATGTACATTTACCCTGCAGTGGACATCCTTAAAAGCGGCACTCGCCGGGAAGAACTCATCCTCCCGGAGCTTATGCTGGAAAAAGTGCGTCTCATACGCCGTGGCTTGGCAAACCACAAACCTACCGACGCGATGGAACGCCTGCTCTTCTTCCTCCGCAAATGCCCCAGCAACGCCCAGCTCATGCTGGATCTCAAAGCCCAGCGCAGTTAAAATAACAGCCCCCTTACCACACGCTGTACATCGACTTTCAAATGCGATGTACAGCCTTTTACATTGCGGTAGACGGCAGCACCATGGCCGGGATCACCGCTACGGGGGGTGTGTTCGAAGTTCAGGGCGACATCACTGTAACGGGTGATAAGATGGTTCTGTAACCACCATTCTGGTGCCGGAGCCGACCACGGCCACACTGAGTCTGCCGGCACTGGCCGCCATGGCAGCCCGCCGTCGCCGCCACTAAAAAACACGGGGTATCCCCCCAAAAAGCAATTTCCGCCGCAGCTCCGCAAGGGGCTGCGGCTTTTTTTGGGGCAAGCAGCATTCTTGGTAAGACAAGCTCACACTTTTATCTTGCAAGGAACGCAGGGATGAACTATGATGAAAGAAGCCTCGGAGGGGCGGCATATGCCGTGCTTGTTGAAGAGACTGCAACGCATCGTTTCTACACATCATGAGACGCCGAATTCACCACATCCGTACATCCAGCATGCTGGCAGCAGGAGTACTGCTCAGCGGTACAGTGCTGGCCACTCCACCCGCAGCTCTTTCTCCGGAGCTGTTGCAAGCCTCCACACAGGGGGATGCAGCTAAGGTACAAACCGTACTCCAACAGAACCCGGCTTTACTGAATGCTGCGGATGCGGATGGCACTACACCACTCATGGCCGCAGCCACTAATGGACACGCTGCGGCAGTGCAGCAATTGCTTGCGGCCGGCGCGGACACCTCGAGTCGCAACACGAAAGGAGCCACGGCACTCATGTATGCCGCATTCAATGGGCATACGGATGTTGTAAAAATGCTGATGCAGGCCGGCGCGGATTCGGAGCTTTCTCTTCCGGATGGGGAGACGGCCCTCATGCTTGCGGTTAAGAATGGGCATACCACCGCCGCCCAAATGCTACTGGCTCACCGCGCCAAAGTAGATGCGCGCGATAAACGAGGCTGGACACCGCTCATGCGTGCCGCTTCCATGGGGCAAACGGAAATGGTGACGATGCTTCTGCAAGCTCGCGCGGATAAGAATGCCCGTATGCACGAGGGCGGCACACCTCTCATGATTGCAGCCGCCCAAGGGCACACAGAAACAGCCGAAGCCTTACTGGCAGCCGGGGCGCATACAGAAAAATCCACCCACGCCGGGGAAACGCCGCTGCATTTCACGGCAGCCACGGGAGATGCCGAAACGGCAAGGACTTTGCTGAATGCCGGAGCCGGCACGGAAAAAACACTCAAAACCGGGGAAACGCCGCTGCTTCTGGCCGCAGCCAAGGGACACGAGGAGGTGGTGGAACTGCTGCTCACCGCCGGGGCTGATACGGAAGCTCGCCTCCGTACGGGAGATACGCCCCTTATCACAGCAGCGTTCAATGGGCATGCCGGTGTGGTCGATTTGCTTCTGAAAGCCGGGGCGAATCCCTTGGCGCAGGACAACAAGGGAAACACAGCCTTGGAATATGCGCGCGCCCAAGGGCACGAGGATGTCGTACTCCTTCTGCCCGGCGGGCAGAGTGTCGCACCGGGGCAGGACGTGGCCACGGATATTTTAGAGGCTGCGGAGCGTGGGGATGCATCGCTGGTAATGGCCTTTCTGAAGGATAATCGGACTTCCCTGCGGGAGACGGATGAATATGGAGCCACGCCGCTTATGGTAGCAGCGGCAAATGGCCATGTGGAGGTTATGCGGCTGCTGCTGGCTAACCGCGCAGATCTGGAGGGCACGGATACTGCCGGGCTTACGCCGCTGGCACACGCTGCTCGCCATGGGGAGGTGGGAGCCATGCAGATTCTCCTTGCTGCAGGCGCGAATAAGGAAGCACGAGACCGCAAAGGAAGAACACCGCTTTCTCATGCCGCAGAAGCCGGAGAGGCAGATGCGGTGCAGGCATTATTGGCGGCAGGAGCCGCCACGGAGGCACCAAGCTACGACTACGACACCCCTCTTTCTTACGCCGCCATGAGTGATGATAAGCAAACGGTGCAAACACTACTGGAGGCGGGAGCCCGACGGGATCCGCGCAGCACCGAAGGCTGGACCCCGCTGGCTATTGCCGCTGTGAGCGGACACACGGAAATTGTGGAGCTGCTGCTATCCGCCGGGGCCAATCCTTCCGTGCGGGATAAGAACAAGTGGACCCCGCTTATGCAGGCCGTCGCCGCCGGGCATGCAGATACAGTCCGGGTACTCATGAAGGCAGCTCCGGAGAGCGCCCCGGAGGCACTCAAGCTCACACAAGAGCCGGAAATGATGCAAATACTGCAAGCTCCGCCCACGCCCCCTGCCCCCCAACGCTGATTTTGCACAAAAAAAAACTTTGGGCTGTTTTTTCTGTACATCCTGAAGAAAAAGGAGTAGAGTAACAGGATAAAGATTGGGAGAATCCCATTATATCCTGTTATGAAACTGCATCTTCCTCTTTCTCTTCGTTCTTCTCTTTTTGCTCTTTTCACCATCGCTATTACATGTAGCACCGCAGAAGCCGGGTACAAACATCAGGACATTTCACAAATCACGTACTCTGATTTCGGACAAAATACGGGGCGCTACAAGGTGGGCAACACCAATGCTCTGTTAACACATATAAGGGAGCAAGAGGGTGGAGTAATCATCAACTACACCGATGGGAGAACCCCGAACAAACTCCTGCACGGCATGATTGACTTTGGGGGAGCATATAACGATGCCACTTCTGCCGCCATCTCTCCATCTGCTGTGGCTACATGTGCCCATAATTACACCATGGATCCGTATGGCAGATGGGACGCAACCTTTACCGGTTCCGTTTACGGAATTGGGACAGAGCATGCGATTGTTTATAAAGGTATTGAATGTGGTGTTCCCAATGGTGACAACTATAAAAACTCCTCTATTTTTTCCCACAGCATCAACTCGACAACAGATGCAGACCTCAGCGACCACAAAATCACACGCCTGAGCAAAATTATTACAGATGCCCCATATGCAGAAATATACGACAGTGCCGCTAAAGGCACCAACAATCTGATGTATTATCATACAGGCAGCGGGCGCCAAAAAATTGCAGCTTACACAAATAATCTGGATACACTCAATGCCAATTCAACCTTTCAGGCTCCGGGCTACACATATGTTACAGGTGGTATAGTCTCAGCAAACTGGGAATACAAAAAAGGAAAAGGAACCAACAAAGCAATCGTTTCCACGGAATCCTTCCTTTCCAATGGTATAAGTCAGGCAGATCCGCTTCTCTGGACAAGCCAGCCGGGAGATTCCGGAAGCCCGCTCTATGTATGGGATACACAAACGGAAACTTACCAATACATCGGCTCCGTGCGTGGAGAGTTAACAAAAGGGGCTATTGGTTCACTTTTTGTTATTGATACCGATTTTGATAAACAAGCAATTGCAAGCCACACTAAGCAGGTGGAACTTACAGAAACCGGGACTGTTTATCTCAATTCCGTTTCCACCAAAGGAGAAACCATAACAGACGAAAACAACGAAACAACCACCCAATATCTGGGCTCAGTAAGTGATGGGACTAACACCCTTTGCTCCTTCGTTGGTCTGAAGAGCGGGTTGAACACATGGGGTAATTTAAGCGAAAGGAAGGATACCCAAAATTGGTACAACTACGGAGACTCCTACGTTCTCCCCAGCAATGCTGATTTATTCTTTACAGAAAATTTAGTCTTCAGCACAAAAGCAGAGCATAATACCATCGTACTAAACGATACGGTTGATTTAGGCATTGGATATGCCGAGTTCAAAGGAGGAAGTTTTTCCATTCAATCCAAGGAAGGCACGGAAAATACCTTCAACCACGCAGGCTATGTAGTGAATGAGGGCGCGGAGGTGCATCTCCGGCTTACCAACACCGCAGACTACATGCGAGAATGGAGAAAAATCGGAGCCGGAGATCTTTACATTGAAGGAAGTGGCAACAATAACATCTTACTCAATGTAGGCGGAAGCGGCAAAACTTACCTCAATCGTACCGATAACGGTTATGCTGCCTATAATGTACTGGTTAACATGGGGAGTACTGTTGTCATCAACGATGTTAACCAAATTGCCCGAGACCTAAGCTTCGGCAATCGTGGCGGCACGCTGGACATGAACGGCAACAGCATGGAATGGTTCACCACAGCCGAGACGGAAGACAATGCACGCAATGGATTTTCCATTAACGCCCTCACGGAAGATGCTCTCGTGGCGAATTACAAAGGGCATTCTACTTTGACATACAAGGAAACGGGAACAACAACCTACCATGGTTCTTTTGCCGATTCCGAAAACAGCAGTTTAAAAGTAGAATATGAAGGCGGAGGAGTGTGGAATTTACACAGCATTCACACAAATTTACAACATACAGACAGTGGCTTGCTGGTAAAAAATGGGCGAGTAGTACTAAGCGGCACCCATACCATTCATGGGCAGGGCTCTGATAACGGCACAGACACAAACCGCTATACCCACGAGGATGACTGGCATTATGCAGATGCCCGCATGAATGTATCCATCTCCGATAACAGTATTTTTGAACTCGGTAGCCATGCCCGCCTCACCGGGGATGTAACAGTGGCAAAGGGAGGCACCTATGTGATGCGAGAGGGGGTTCGCCACCAAATGGAATATCTGGAAGGAGGGCAGCAACCCTCTAATACAGCACTTTTCACAGAGTACTATGGGCACAAAGGAAACACCCATTTGGAAGAGAATGCGCTTCTGAATGTCGAATACAACCCGGGCACAACCGCCAACAACACATACAACGGAAACATCAGCGGAGACGGCAATGTATCCGTTCATGCAGCAAACGGCAGTTTCACCCTGGGAGGAACGAATACATTCACCGGAGTAAAGGAAGTTATTGGCGGCACGCTGATATTGGAGAATGCGGATGCAGCAGGAGATTTAAGCACAAATAAATGGAAGGTGAAAGAGGGGGGAAGTTTTGCCCTGCTGAGCGGGGATGGCAACACAGCATTGAGCCTGATGGACAGCACATCTTCCGGAACGCTTTTGCTTACTCAAGAGGAAGAAGGCACTCTGAATCTGGACACGCATACCACCCTTTCTTCCTTAGGGGCACTCGAGGGGCGAACTGTATCCTACGGCTTAGCCGGAGATACATTAAACATACATAACCTGACGGGGAAAGGTACCCTCATTGTCCAATCCACCCTCAGCGGCAACACCGACCTGAATATCGATGGTCGCGGTTATGCCGGCGGTTCTGTGGAACTCAACAAAATCAGTGACTACACCGGAATCATCAGCGTAGGTAGTGCCGGCGGCAGCATGGCTCTTTCCGTAACGCGAGGAGAGGAACTTTCCGGACTCACGGTAAACATTCTTTCCGGGGGTATCCTGCAGGCTAAGGGGGAGCAGGAAACTCTTGCCGGCCATCTGAATTTCTCCGATGGCAGTACGCTGAAGGGGAACGAAATTACCCTAACGCAGGGGGCGCATATTTCCGGCACCGTTACCGGCGATGTGGACACCCTGACAACGGCCTCCGGGGCTACGCTCAACATTGCCGAAGGTGCTAATCTAACAGTGCGAAACATGATAGCCGAGGGGGATATTGAACTCTCCGGCAACATGAATTATAATCAGCTCGTCGTTCAGAACGGAGCTACACTGCAATTACGCGCCGGCGGAAGACTCGATGCAGAAAATGCAGCCACCATCTCAGGAAGCGGCACTATGCAGCTTAACGCGCAAACCTTGCAGGATAATGTTGAGTTGAAAAACGGTGCCACCATATTCGGCAACGGCGGCACTATCGGCACGGAAGCAAGTGTGCTTGCAACGGAGGGAACCGGCATCCTCTCTGCCGGAACCGGCACTCTCACCATCAACGGACAAATCGGTGCTGCTGAAAATGCAACGCTTGTTTTAGCCGGCAACACCATAACCATCAACACCATTAATCCGGAAGACAGACTGAACGGTTACATTAACAGCAATGGTGGTGTACTGGATGTCCAATGCGGCACTCTGAATCTTTCGCACAACCGTGCTACAGGAACCCAAACGATTGCCGGCGTAACACTGCACATTGGGGGTACTGTCCGAATCAGCGAGCATTCCACCATCAACGCCTCGCCCAACAACTACACAGCACACCCCTTCTACAATTTCAACCGCATAGAAATAGCCTCTGGCAAAACACTCACCATCAACGAAAACCAAGGGCCAGGCTGGAGCAACCACTGGAATATCGGGCAACTCACCGGCGAAGGCAACATTCATTGGAAAGCAGATACCTGGTATGTTTCCCAAACAAGAAACAGCCACATGCTGCTCAGTGGGGAAAATTCATTCAAGGGTACTCTGCTCGTCGACAACAACAATGGCGAGGGAATGATTCAAACACTGGAGCTGGCACACGATAAGGCCGCTACTTACATGAGCATACAGCTGGAGGGTAATAATGCATCCAACACCTCCGGCTTAGCGATTAATACAAACAACGCCGAAGTAGCCGGCATCCAAAGTAACGCCTACTCTGCCATCTACACCGGTGCAGCAAAAAACAGCGGAAATGCAGCTACCTCCTCCGGGCTGTACACTCTTACACTAACCGGGGATGGATTCTACGAGCATTCCGGCAGCATTGCTGGTGATGCCACCAATGGACTAAACATCACCATGAATGGCAGCGGTAGCCAAACATTCAGCGGAAGCTCCGTAGTGGTACATGATGTTGCGGCATTAAAGGGGAGCCTGCTCTTTACCGGCACCCCCACCCTGCATGGCGGTATCAGCATTGCACAGGGTGCCACTCTGCAGCTGGGAGAAAGCATTAGCCTGAATGAGGGGCAAAAGTTGAGCATCCGCGCCGGAGAAGCAGGCAGCTCTGCCGTGCTGCAATCCGCGCTTATGCTCAATGGCGGGCAATTATCCTTCGATGCTGCGGGGCTGAACACAGACACCGCCACATTACTGCTGGAAAATGGTATTAGCTTTGCCGAGGGAGTAAACACTCACAACATCGAACTCATTAACACCTCCACGCTGGATGTTAATCAAGTTTACCAACTGAGCAATGGTGACTGGAGCGGTCAAACAGTCAGCATCGATTTGCCAAAATACCTGAATGGCACCATCAGTGCATCGGATACGGGGCTCAGCCTTGCCTTAGGCATGGAGTCCGGTTACTCACTTTGGGACGGCAGTGCTGCCAATGCCCAGCAAGGCACCACCTCCGTCTTCATTGATTCGGAAGGAAGCCACAATCTGGAACTTTCGGAAAATGTAACCATTGGCGGCCTACTGTTGCCCGACAGCACGGATTACGCCATTTCCGGCAGCAGCCTGACAACCGATAACATTGACGCACATCAAGCCCGCCTCCATATCCACAACACCACAACGGCAAGTTCCTACTCGGTAGATGGAGGAGAAATCATTATTGAACAATCCGGCAGGTTGAACCTCTCCGGCGCACGCAGTGGCATAGTGGCGCTGGAGAACTTAAGCGGCACGGGTACTCTGGGAGTTAACCTTTCCACAAACTATGGCAACAAACTTGCCGTAGATGCTGATTTCGAAGGTGAAACCTATGTACAAAGTGGTAACTTTACCATTAACGGCAGCACCTATGGCAACAGCCTGCATTTGGCCAATGGGGTTAACTTCCAACTCGAAGGCGGCAGCTCCGTCACACTGGAAAAGAATCTTATTCTGGATGGTGTCTCGCAAGTACATCAAAACTCCGGGGCTACTCTAACTATCAATGGTAAGGTAACAGGTAACGGCACCTACGAACGCAAAGGCGGCGGCACCCTTACCTTCAATGGAATGGTAGACTTAGGTACATTTACGCAAGGGGTAAGCAAAACTTCCACAATCATGAACGGAGCCACGAATCTGGACAGATTGGTGGTGAGCAACGGAAGCCTTACCATTACCGGAAGCACAGCTAAGGGAACAAGTATTGGCAATGTGTCGGTTTCCGGTGCCGGCGAAGTCACTATTGGAGGAAATAACTCTCAACAGCTCAAGGGCGATATCAACATTACTTCCGGGGGCAAACTAACTTTCTCCGGCAGCGGTTCAGACGTAATTGATTACAATGCAGGAAAGAACATTGTGGTTGACGGAGGCACGATTAATTTCGGCAACACGCGTCAGACTATCCAAGGTTGGAGCATCACCTTGAAGAATGGTGCCACTTTGTCCGGTGCTGGTGGTAGCTACAGCAATTCTTCCTACACCGCGGCTCTGGATTTCAACAACAATGCCACCATTAACGTAGAAAGCGGTCTAAACAACACCATTTCGGCCAACATGCGCCTGCGCTATGGCAACAGCCGCACCCTTACGTTCAACGTGGCGGAGGAAGCCGGGCTAGACGTAAGCGGGAGAATGCATGCGGATAACACATCGCCTCTTGGTATTCTCCAAAAAAAGGGCAAGGGTGATATGACTATCAGCTCTCAAGTGGCACTCGGCACAATTCAAGCCCAAGACGGCACGCTGACATTGAACTACACAAATGGGCAAAATGTGGTAGGCACTCTCGATACCTCCATGGGCAAGACCAGCAAAGGCACGTTCAAATTGGCAAAGAATGTTGCCCTGAAAGTTACAGGCAGTATCTGGAGTTGCAGCAATTCAGCCATTGCTCTGGCGGAAGGAGCCAGCCTTACCTCTACACAAAGAGGAGTCATCTTCTCCACCCGTGAAGGAGCCGGAGAAGCCCGGCTTGCTTGCAATGTCAATGACGGAGATTACAGCTTGAGTAACAGTAATTTCGAGCTGACCAATGGACACCTGAAGTACGATTCCAGCAATGATGCCACATTGCTCAACACATTGACCAACTCCTCCGTGGAAAACAGCAAGGGCAAAAAGCTCACCGTTGATAACAGCAATAACACCCTGACAGGGGTACATGCAACGGCGGGCGAAATTACCGTGCTGAATCTTTCCAGTGTGGATTTGCAGAATTTGGAAGCCGCCGCCGGGCTAACAGTAGGTTTCTACACCGGCAGTACGGAATCTTCCAGTGCAGAAGCTAACGTGACGGTGCGCGGAACAGCCACTTTCGGCGCAAATGCCCGCCTGAACGCAAACCTGACGATGAACGCAGGTTCCACGCTGCAAGTGGCAGCCGGGGGGCTTACCATGGGCAGCAATGTAACACTCACAGCCGGAGGTCTGCTGGGCGAGGAACTGCTGGAGCGTGTGCAGACGATGGCCTTGGGGGATAGCACCACCCTGTTTACCAGTGTGGATTGTCTCACCCTGAACAACGGAGACCAAAGCTACACCTACCTGCCGGGAGAACTTAGCACCAAGGACAACATGCTGGCCAGCATCTACTTTACCAACCTGACCAGTGATGATTATGTGCTTACCTTCAGCGGCAGTGGAGAGGGCAACGGCACACTGTCCATCGCCATGGTGCCGGAGCCGGCAAGCGCTACGCTGAGTCTACTCGCGCTGGCAGCTATGGCTACTCGCCGCCGCCGCAAATAAAACATAAACACGCTCCCTCCCCCGCCGGAAACATTTCCGGCGGGGGTATTTTTTTTTCAGATGAAAGCCCACTTTGATGTTGCAATAGGGAGGTAAATAAGGTAGTTTCTATGGTGAAGTTCTAATCTCCCTCTATGAAATTACACCTTCCTCTTTCTCTTCGCAAAAGTCTGATTGCATTATTTTCTGTAACGCTCGGCATTACGTGCATCCCCACCAATGCCGGCGTGATGCACTCTGATGCCACGATAGCTACCTATGTGGATTTTGGACAAAACAAAGGGCGATACGTTATCGGAAATGCAGTCAACGATTTGTTGCAGCATATACGCACAACGGAAGGCGGCATCGGCATCGAATATACGGATGGCACACAGACCTACTACATCTCCAATGAGCAAGGAATGATTGACTTTAGCGGGGTGCACGATGGAGGGCATTCTACACTAGTGGGACAGAACATGCTGGCCAGCGTGCTGCACAATGGTTCGCTGAATGCTTCCTTCTGCCAGGACGATTTGGGCAATGAGCATGCGCTGAATTACTCTGTATTAGACATACGAGGCTCTGACACTTTCCGTTTGGCCCCGGATAACGGTAATGGCTCATCCTATGATTACATGTTGCAACGCCAAACTCGCATTGTAACGGATGTCGTTTCCGCGCCGGTATCCACGGTGGACATCAACACTCTGCCGGGACAACACATGTACCATGCAGGTGCCGGTATTATGGGCATGTACAACGAGGATACGGACTCCATCAAAAATCTGGCTTGGGCCTATGCCTTCGTCATCGGCGATATTGATCTGATTACCGGCATCAGCATCTATGGGGAGACAGACAACCACAGCATCTACAAAGAAGTAGGCTATGGAAACGGCATTGGTGCCAGCTTGGAAAATCCCTTACCCAATGCAACCCGAGGAGGTGATTCCGGAAGTCCGGTTTTCATTTACAACACAGCCACCGGACAATACGAGTACGCGGCCGCCCACCAATCCGGTAATGGGCACTCTTGGGGACAAGCCCGAGGCAATTTAAAATGGACCCATGAAACACTGGATGCCTTTAGCGTGCAGGTGGACATGAGCAGCTCGAACGAAGTCCACATTGGTGCCGTCAACACCCGGGGTGCCACCATTACAGATAACAAAGGCAATAGCGGCACCATCTATACAGGCACCATTACCACAGGCGGTAAAAGCCTGAGTTTTAAGGGTGTACAAAGCGGTCAATACACTTGGCGCGACATGAGCGACCTGAAAGATACACAAACATGGTACGCTTACGATGCAGGAAGATACGATGCCACAAATAACGCTGACGGTAAGCTCAACCAAAGCGTGACAGACCTCTTTTATACGGAAAACATCGTGCTGAATCCCACGCAAAAGCAGAATACCATTGTTCTGGATGCCACAGTGGACATGGGCGCAGGGTACATGGAGTTCCGTAAGGGTACGCTCGATTCCGCAGCCTTCACCATCACCGGCGAGGGAACCCAACTGCACACGGCCGGCTATGTGGTGAATGATGGTGTGGAAGTACACCTGAAGCTCACCAACCCGGCAGATTACATGACGGAATGGCGCAAGACAGGTGCCGGTGATTTCTATATCGATGGCACGGGTAATACAAATGCCCTGCTCAACGTAGGCGGAGGCGGTCGCACCTTCCTGCAACAAACAGGAGGTTATGCCGCTTACAATGTACTGGCTAATACAAATGCTTACGTCTGCATTGACAAGGTATCCCAAATCAAGCGCGATTTCACCTTTGGTGCAGGTGGGGGTACGCTTGATATGAATGGTAATACCATGAACTGGTACACCACCTCAACAGGGGATGACCACTTCACCATCAATGCCTTGACGGATGAAGCCATGATTACCAACGGAGCCACCACCGGGGCAACCCTTTTCTACAAGGAAGGAGGCGACACGGTATACAAAGGCTCTTTTAGCGATTCCGCCTCCGGCTCACTCTGCGTTAATTACCAAGGCAACGGCACATGGACTCTGCACAGCATCCATACCGATTTGAGCCACCATGCAGACAGCGGTCTGACGGTGAGCAACGGAACCGTCATTCTTGTAGGCACCAACACAATTCATGGAGCAGGCTCCGAATCCGGGCTTAATGCGAATCGTTATCATAATGAAAATGACTGGCACTATGCCGATGCCACCATGGATGTGACAGTGTGCGATGGAGCCACATTCGAACTTGGCAGCCATGCCCGCCTTACGGGGGATGTAACAGTAAATACCGGAGGCACCTTCCTGATGAAGGAGGGCGTACGCCACGAGCAGGAATACATCGAAGGCGGCAGCAAACTGCAAGATACGAGCCTTTTCTCCAAGTTCTACGGACTGAAAGGCAATGTCAACCTAGCCTCAGGTGCCGACATGCTGATTAAATACAGCGAGGGTGTAACAGCCGGCACCACTTATGGTCACAGCATCTCCGGAGAAGGAAATGTGGCTATTGATTTGGGCGGCGGGGACAAACGCTTTGTGCTTTCCGGCAACAACAGCTTCAGCGGCACCAAGACACTGCTCTCCGGAGGCTTGATTGCCACCAGCAATGCCGCATTGGGAAACACCGGCACCAACCGCTGGAAGATTGCTAAAGACGCTTGGCTGGCTTCCCATGGTTTTACGGACGATAGTGAAATCCTGAGCTACATCGATTCATCTTCCGAGGGTACTCTGGCTCTTTCGAATGATTTGACACAGCAGCTGAATCTCAATACCCACAAGAGTCTTTATCTGGGCGCAGAACAAGGTCGCACCGTACAGTATGGTGCAGCTGGCACCACAATGGAATTAGCCGCAACGAATGGCGCGTGGCACCTCGGCGGTGGCGGCGGTGATTTAATCGTGAACTTCAGGCTGACCGGAGAGAACAACCTGCTACTGGGAGCCAGCGCAAACTCCATCGGTAGTGTTTATCTCGCAAATACGGGCAATACATTCTCCGGCAACATCATCTTTGCAGGCGAGGGTGTAACGCTGGACTATGCCCCCGGAGCCCTCGGACAATCCAAAGCTACACTGAGCTATGGTAATGGTATGGCTCTTAATCAAGGAGCGGATATTGCCCGTATGGACGCGCTTTCCGATGGCATGGCACTGCTGAACAAGGCCGGTTCCGAGGCGGTTGTTCTGAGCGGGCACAGCACTCTGGTACTGGGTGCTTCCATGGATACAGTATACAGCGGCAATCTTACTTTGGCCGAGGGACAGGATTACCGCTTCGGAGCCATGAACGGAGCCTCGCTCACCATTGCCACCGAGTTGGATTCAGCCCATAACATCCTTGTCGATGGCCAAGGCACCACGGGGGGTACCGTCATTCTAGCCGGCAACACGGCTCTTGCCAGCAATCTTACCGTCATGGGCAGTCGTGATACCGCAGCAGCAGGCGATATTACCCTTGCCATAGGGCAGGATGTGAATGCCACAGGTCTTATTTCCCTAAACAAGGGCGGTTCTCTGGATGTAGCAGGCCACCAACTGACAGTAAGCCAAGGCATTGCCGGAAGCGGAGTCGTAATTGACAGCACCGGAACCGGCACCCTTGTATTCGATACGAGTAACGGAGCAATCTCCACCAGTGCAGCAATGAATCTGGACACCATCTGCAAGGTGGGCACAGAAGATTTGAACATTAGCGGCACGCACGCCTTTGGCACGCTGGAAGTGGAGGAAGGCGCTCTCGTACTAAATGGAGACCTTACTGCCGCCGCCGATAGCCAAATCCGACTGGGAGCTGGCACAACTCTGGATTTACAGAATTATCAGGCAAGCGTGGGCATCTCCATGGAGGAGAATGCAGGCACAGCCTCCCTTACCGTACAAAATGGTACAACTGCCACCCTGAAAAACGGCATCAGCTTGGGCAAGGGCGCACAACTGAACCTGACGGGAGCCAACAGCGTGTACAGCCTGAGTGGCACCAGCTACGGCGGAGAAGAAGCCACCCTCTCCCTGCAGGCCATGGAACTCCAGTTCTCCACCAACAACGCCGTGGAAATCCTAGGCACGCTGGATGTGCAAAATAATGCCAAAATTTACTCCAACGGTACAGCCACGGATATGGAGCGAAACATCAGCGAGTTGAAGGTTTCCAACAATTCCAAGGTTACGCTGGATGAACGCACTTGGAGTACCGTATGGAACTTAGGCAAGCTGACGGGGGAAGGCGAGCTACACTGGAACTCCAACACTACACACAGTACAACCTCCCGATTGATTCTTAGCGGAGAGGGTGACTTCTCCGGCAGCATCTCCATGAATCGGCAGTTTGAGAACGAAAGCCGTACCCACGGTGCTTTCATCGAACTCGCCCACAACAAAGCAGCTCAGAATGCAAGCATATCCCTCACAGGCAAATCCGCTAATGCAGTGGCCTCTTTAGCCATCAACACGGATAATGCCTACATCAAGGGGCTTGAAGGCAACTCCCACAGTTACGTTTACGCCGGAGAATCCCTTGTGGACGCACCCATGAGCGGCACAGCACGCCCGAGTGCTACCCGCGCCGCCCTGCTGACGATGGATGTGGATACCGGCAAGAGCTATACCTATGCCGGCATGCTGGGCAGTTCCGCTGACTCGCTCACTCAAGGGCTAAGCCTGGTAAAAACCGGTGCTGGCACGCAAATCTTCACCGGGAATGTTTCCGTAAACGACATCCGCGTACAAGGAGGACAGTTGCAGATTGATGCCGACAAACTCACCATGCGCGGCAATGTGAGCATGGGCTATGGTGCCGGCTTGAGCATGGGGGATTACACCCTTGCAAACGGAAAGACTTTCCAAATCCTTAGCGGTGCGGAAGATGCTGCCCGGCAAGCGTATTTCTCCGGCACGCTGAATCTGGCAGGCGGTACGCTTTCCTTCTCCGGTGATGCCATGCAGAATGCCCTGAACCATGGAACGGCAGTACTGGGACTGGGAGCGCTAAACTATCAACCAAATAGCACCCAAGCCATTCATTTCGAGAATACTACCAAACTGACTCAAGGTTCCACGTATACCTTAGCCTCGGGGAATTGGTCCGGCATAAACTCCTTTACCACCACCGGTCTGAATTATTACAATGCCGTATTCTCTAGCGATGCAAATGGGCTGCATGTAACACTCGATTTGCAGGATGATTGCCAGATATGGGATGGCACAGAAAGTGCCGGCTCCTGGGATGCAAGCACCTTCGGCAGACAAGCCTCCATCCTTGGTAACAATTCCACGGCTGTATTTGATTCCTCCGCCTCCGGCAGGAATATTCTTGTAAGCAGCAATGTCACAGTGGGCAGTGCCGTATTCAACTCCGCAGAAGAATACAACGTAAGTGCTATGGGCGGTACCGCCAGCGTGGAAAACCTCCTTATCCAAGGTGGCGGCAATGTCACCATCGAGAATGGTATGACTGTGAGCGGAAAGACAACCATCGAAGAAGGGCAACTCATCATCAAAGACACGAACACCCTCAAAGGCACTGTTTCCGGCAATGGCACCTTGGTACTGGATTGGGGTGCCGGCAATACGGGTACTCCCACCCTTTCCGGGCTGGATACGCTGCATCTCGTTAGCGGCACCTATGGTCATGTCAACGCGCCCTTACAAAATGTGGACAACATTATTGTGGAAGCAGGTGCCACCTATGTTCAAGGTGTAAGTGCAGAGTACAATGGTAACATTACCTTCAAAGGCGGCACGCTGAGCCTCCTTGGCGGTTCCATCAGCGGCAATCTCTCTCTGGAGGGGGATATCACCCTGTTTGTGCAGAGCTACGGGCTGGATGTAAAAGCCGAGGTGAAATCCCAATTTGTGGGGAATGGACACACCATCACCCAAAATAGCGATTCCACCAGCGGTGTAATTCGCTTTGGTGGTGCCTCCTCCGGTGTTCTGGAAAACTATGTGGTAAAGAAGGGCATCCTTCAATTTGACAGCAAATCCCACAGCGGGCATGGTACGCTTTCTGTCGAATCTCAAGGCAAGCTGCGTGTAGCAGGTGGTAGCCTCAGCGCAGAAAAAGTGAACCTGAATCATGGTATGCTGGAGATGAAAGCCAATACCACGCTGATGACGGATATCAAAGTCAACAATGCCGGCAGCATTGCCATTGAAGGGAGTGATTCCAGCATCAAAGGCAGCATCTCCGGCCACGGCACACTCACCATGGCAAGCAGTGCCAATAGCAACAGCATCGTACAATCCACCATATTGGATGGGGATGACGGAGCTCTTGCACTGAATCACACAGGTGGCACCATCTCGCTCACTGCGGCCAATAGCCACAGCGGCGGTACCACCATCAATGGAGGAATGCTTATTACCCGCAATTCTCAGGCACTTGGCACAGGCGTAGTAACAGTGAATGATGGTACCCTACTGCTGGACATTACCGGCATGGGTGCCCTTGGTTCCATTTCGGAGCTGGTTCTCAACGGCGGCATGGTGGACGCCACCGCAGCCGGATACACGGCGGATTCCTGCTTGGCTCTGGGCGGCACAATCACGGCAAGTGGCGGTTACATTGATTTGGGCAACAATTTCACCTCCACAGGAACCACCTATACCATCTTCGATTTGACAACCGAAGGACTTGTGCTGGATAATCTCTCCTCACTCAAGAGCCACATTCTTGTGAACGGCAACACCCTCAGTGCCTACACCGGAGCCGATTTCCGGCAGGATGGAAACACGGTAACCCTCTCCTTCAGCAACTTCGAGCTTGCCAATTATGTATGGAATGGCGGTACTTCTGCCACTATCTGGGATAAGGAAGCAGCCCTGTGGGATGTAACCCCCGATATTCCGAACGACAACATTGCCTTCAGCAATGGTACTAATGTGGTCTTTGCCTCCGATGCGGATGTAACGGTAGCTGATGGCGTATCCGTGTACAATTTGGACATCAAGGACAACGTAAACTTAGTAACTCGCGGCAAGGTGGATATCCAAGGCTCGCTGACAGTGGGCAACAACGTAAGTTGGGATTACTCCGGCGACATGCACCTGAGCTTTGCCGAGGGTGACATGAGCAAGTTCAAAGCCCTCAATGTGGGGAATGGCGCAAGTCTGACGATAAGCTCCACCAGCACCTCTAACACGGTAGCCGCCAATCTTGGGCAAGTAACAGGCACGGGAGATGTAATCCTGAAACTCTCCGGTTCCAACAATGGCAAAGGCGTGAACCTCGCTAACTTTGCGGGGGATGTAACGCTGAAATCCGGTAATCTCTTGGCGGATACCACCACCCTTAATGAAGCATCCACATTGAAGATGGCTTCTAACAGCATGCTTATCTTCAATGGTTCAAACGTGGAAATCTCCAATAATATTGACCTGAATGGGACTAGCACTTTCTGGGTCAACAGCGGAAAATCCGGCATTATCTCCGGCTGTATCAGCGGCAGCTCCATTCTATACAAAGATGGCACCGGCTCCCTCACCTTCACGCAGCAGAACACCCATTCAGGACTTCTCCAAATCGATTACGGCAGCATTGTACTCGACATGGAAGATGGAGGCACCTACAAGCTGAACAATCGTGTTTCGGGCTGGTATGGCTCACTGGTGGTGGCTGATGGTACCACACTGGACAACAACGGCAAGAATGTGGGTGCCACTCTGGACTTACGAAGCGGCTCTACCGCCATCTTCACCAGAGCCGAGCAGATTACCTACAAAGCTAACGTCAATGCAGGGGCTACGCTGAGCATTCAGCAGGAATTCTCCGGTACAGCATCTGTCAACTATATATATGGCAATGGCTTGCTGAATCTGAACCTGAGTGAGGCGGAAGGAAACAAACTTGCGGTGAGTAGCAGCTTCGGCGGCACCACGCATATTCAATGCGGCAGCTTCACGCTCAACAACAGCAGCTTCGGCAACGCACTGAGTTTGGGAGAAGGCACTTCCATGTACCTTAGCTCTGGCAGCAGTTACACGATGAATAAGGGGCTGACCCTCACCGGCACGGCTCAGATTCACCAGAAGGATGGTGCCTCGTTCACTATTAACGGCAATATTTCCGGTTCAGGCATTTACGACCGCAGAGGAGACGGAGAACTCACCATCACGAGCAATGTCTCACTGGGCGGCATGCACCACAACAGTAATGGCACCACTAACCTGAATGGTACCACCTATCTCGGTGCTATTGATGTAGCGAGCGGTATTGTCAATATCAACGGTGCTGCGACGCTTGACCAAATCCGTATCGGTAGCGATGGTACACTTAATCTGAACCAGATAAAATCCGGGAAGATTAGTCTCGAGAACCTGAGCGGGACCGGTACACTCGGGCTGAATATCACAACGTCGAATTACAACAGCGTCATTGCTGCGGATAATGCCTTTGAGGGTACAACCTATGTACGGAGTGGTAACTTTACCATCAACGGTAGCTCCTTCGGCAACACCCTGCGTTTGGCTCATGGGGTAAACTTCCAACTCAGTGGCGGCTCTACGGTCACGCTCAATGAGAATCTTGAGCTGGAAGGGACCTCGCAAATTCATCAAAACAGTAGTGCCAACTTCACCATTAACGGCGATGTTAATGGTAATGGTACCTATGAACGCCGAGGCGGAGGTGTACTCACCATTAACGGAAATGTTAACTTGGAAGGCTTCCTCAATAACATTTCCGGCTCCACCTCTTACCTGAAGGGGAACACCTCGCTGCAGCAGCTCTCCATCAGCCAAGGCTCCGTTATTCTGGAAGGGAAAGCCGACATTGATGCTCTGAGGGCAACAGGCGGGCAAAGTGCCCTGCTCTACTCCGGAACGGATGGCAACAATGTGGATACTGTGCAACTTTCCAATAATGCCCGGTTGAACATTGGCAACAGCGTTACCCTCAACTCCATGGGAGGTATCACTGTGGGGCAAAACTCCACGTTGAGTTTGGAGTCTTTCGTAGTCATCAATGGTAATCTCACCTTAGACGGGGCATCCGGTCTGAATATGGACAGCGTTGTTACGCTGAATGGCGAGCTTTCGCTGGGAGAAGGTCTCATTCTGGGAGGCGAGAGCTATACGCAGGTGATGAATCTGAAGCAGGGCGAAACGCTGGTACTCTTCCAAGGTCTGGATAGCGTAAGTGTGGCATCCCTGTTACAACGCGGTGGAGCCGTTACTCTGGCTTCCGGGGATATGGTAAAAGCATCGGACTATTTCACCAATATCGGGAACGGAGATTTGATGCTCGCTTACACTGAAGACGAAGCCGGCAATGGCACTCTCTCTATTGCCGCTGTACCGGAGCCTGCAACGGCCACGCTGAGTCTGCTGGCTCTGGCTGCACTGGCGGCTCGCCGCCGGAGAGCCTGACGGCGCGGAACAGCAAGCTAAACGCACATCCGCCTCTTCCCTTTCGGAAGAGGCGGATGTTTCGTTAACGGCAATAATACGCGATGGCGAATCAGTAATCCCGCTTGAGGAGATAATCACTAATGGCAAGGAGGTTCTCGCGGCGGCGGGCGGAGAACACATCCAAAGCTGCACGGGCAGCAGCCGTCAGCTCGCGGGCTTCCGCGCGGGCATTATCGATGCCCACCAAGGCCGGGTATGTGGCTTTTTGCACCCGGGCATCCTTGCCGATACTCTTGCCCAGCACCTCCGGGGAGGAGGTAACATCCAAAATATCATCAATAATCTGGAACGCCAGCCCCAAAGTACGGCCATAAATGGTAAGAGCTTCCAGCTGCTCCGGGGAACACCCGGCAGCCATTCCGCCCAAACGAACGGAAGCAATGATGAGGGCGGAGGTTTTGCCATGGTGAATAGACCGCAGCTCGTCCACATTCAGCGCGCGCCCTTCCCCTTCCAAATCCAGAACTTGCCCGCCCACAAGGTGCAGGCTCCCGGTACGGTAGGCCAGCTCCGTCACATAATCGCAAGCGGAGTAACGTGCATTGCCCGGCACGCGCGCCAGTACGCCGAAAGCCTCCGTCAGCAAGGCATCTCCGGCCAGCACTGCCACGCCCTCCCCGAAAACCTTGTGGTTTGTGGGGCGGCCACGGCGCAAATCGTCATTATCCATGCAAGGGAGGTCATCGTGGATAAGCGTGTATGTATGCAGCATTTCCAAAGAACAAGCGGCATTGAGAGCTTCCTCCCCGGTGCCGCCGCAGGCTTTAGCTGCCTCCAGACACAAAAGGGGGCGTATGCGTTTGCCGCCGGCGAAAATGCTGTAACGCATAGCTTTATGCAGCGTGGTCGGGGCTATATCTTCCCCGGGCAGTAGCTCGTTCATACGGGCTTCCACCTTCTCGGCCGATATTCGGATGAGTTCCTTGATGTCCATGGCTGAAACGATTTTTACTTACCCTTAACGAGCAGCTCCGCAATCTGCACAGCATTGAGTGCTGCGCCCTTGCGGACTTGGTCTCCCACCACCCAAAGGTTAAGAGCGTTGTCCACGGCAATATCCTTGCGGATACGGCCCACATAACAGGTATCTCCATTGGTGGAATCCAGCGGCGTGGGCCACAAGCCGGCGGCGGGGTCATCCATCAGCTCCACGCCGGGTCTGCCGACAAAGCAGGCGCGGGCTCCTTCTACATCCACGGGTTTCTCAAACTGGGCGATGCAGGAGATGGAATGACTGCGGTACACGGGGACACGCACGCAGGTACAGGTTACATTCAGCTCCGGCAGGTTCATGATTTTGCGGCCTTCGTTAAGCATCTTCAGCTCCTCTTTCGTGTAACCGTTATCGGCAAACTTATCAATTTGCGGAAGTACGTTGAAAGCAATCTGGCGGGGGTAAGTGGAAATTTCCACCGGGTGTCCATCCACCAAGGCGCGCACTTGGTTTTCAAGCTCCATAATACCATGCTGTCCGCTACCGGAAACAGCCTGATAGCTGCTGGCAATCACTGTTTTAAGTCCATACTTGAGGTGGATGGGGTACAGTGCCATCAGCGTAATGATGGTGGTGCAGTTAGGGTTGGCAATGATGTTGCGGGGGTGGTTAAACGCAGCTTCCCCATTAATTTCCGGCACCACGAGGGGGACATCCGGATCCTGCCGGAAGGCGGAGGAATTATCAACCACCACGCAGCCTGCGGCGCCGGCAATGGGGGCAAACTCGCGGGAGATATCCCCCCCTGCGGCAAAGAGCGCAATATCCACATCCGAGAAGGAATCGCGAGTCAGTTCTTCCACGGTAAGCATTTCCCCACGGAAGGCCACCTGTTTACCTGCAGAACGGTGGGAGGCCAGGAGTTTGAGGGAGGCCAGCGGGAATTGGCGGGTCTCCAAGCAGGAAAGAATCTCAACGCCTACCGCTCCGGTGGCGCCCACAATAGCAACTCTGGGATTGTTCATATTCAACAGATGTAAACAGAATTTAATGCACACCGATTCGTGGCGCGCGTGGAAAGTATAGCCGAATGTAGCTAATAATCAAGCATAATGTGTTTATGTCAGGGCGAATCCTTGCAGAGGAGGTCGGAATGCGTTACACTGGGCAACATTCCCGATTTGCTATGGATACTCTGCTTTCCTACCTTGAAACCGCATGGCTCATTCTGCTGGTGGTTCTTTTCTTTAACGTGATGATTTTTGTACACGAGCTGGGGCATTTCCTGGCGGGTAAATGGCGTGGTGCTTATATTGACCGTTTCCAAATATGGTTTGGCAAGCCACTGTGGCAAAAGGAAATAGGCGGGGTGAAATGGGGTATCGGCTGGATTCCGGCCGGTGGTTTCGTATCCCTGCCCCAGCTGGCGGATATGCAGAGCGTCGAAGGGGAGGCCGATATACCTGCCGATTTGAAACCGCTCAAACCGCTGGACAAGGTAATTATAGCAGCGGCGGGGCCCTTGTTTTCCCTGCTGTTGGCCTATGTGTTTGCTGTGGTGGTGTGGATTGTGGGCAAGCCCGTGGGGGAAATACCCGGCACAACCATTGGTTACATTCCGCCGGATAGTCCGGCAGCGCAGGCAGGTCTGCTTCCGGGGGATACCATTACCGCTATAGATGGGCAGCCGGTTACCAAGTGGATGGGAAATATGGAAGGCGTGCGCGAACTGGTGGCTCTGAGTGAACACGAAGTGATTACCCTGTCCGTGAATCGTCCGGCGGCGGATGGCAGTATGCAACAGCTTACCCTCACCAGTGCTTACCGCTTACCGGAAACCAAGTGGTGGCAGCGAAAGGCTATGCGCCAAATCGGTATTAGCCCGGCACTTCCCTCAGTAGTGGGAGAGGTACTGCCTAATTCCCCGGCGGAGCGTGCCGGTTTGCAGAAGGGGCAGCGCATTCTCCGAGCCAATGGTGAAATGGTTTATGCACCGGCCGCTGTTATTGCCGCGGCAGAAAAAGGCGCCGTACAATTGGAGCTTCAAAACCCGAATGGCAGCACCTGCACGGCCACTGTTACCCCGGAGATTCCAGCTAATTGGCAGGGCTTACCCGGAGCCCGCCCTATTCTGGGCTATATGTGGGGCGGTGAGGATGCCTCCGCTCTTGCTACGGAGCATCCCAGCCCGCAGGCTCAGGTGAACCAGAGCTTCCGATGGATGGGCGAAACACTGGCTAAGGTGGCAGCCCCGGGCAGCAGCGTGGGCATGGAGCATCTTTCCGGGCCGGTAGGCATAGGCAATTATCTGTACCGTATGCTGGAAACAGAAGCCGGATGGAAGCTGATTTTCTGGTTTGCCGTGGTGTTGAATGTTAATCTGGCTGTGCTGAACATCCTCCCCCTGCCCATTGTGGATGGCGGGCATGTGGTACTGGGAACGGCGGAAATTATCTGTCGCCGCCCGGTGAGCGGCAAATTGCTTGATTGGGTGCAAAATCTCTTCTTCTTCCTGCTGCTGGCCTTTTTCCTCTTTGTTACCTTCAAGGATGTGGGTGATATGGTGGGCGGAGCCCCGAATGCGAGCGAGAACCTCCCGGCTCCCGTCTTTTCCGCGCAAGGTACACGCCCTTGACAGACCCCCTAAGTCACACAATTTTTCAAAGCCCTGTATTTGAGGATACAGGGCTTTTTCTTTGAAAATAACATTTCCTCTATAACAAAATAACATTTCCTTCTTGACAAATGGAGGAAGGAAGTACATTCTACCCCTGCCCTATGCCGAAAAGAAAATTGATTTTTAGCCACTTGGGGCAAATTAATTCTATTTTTAATAGACCATCATGAAAAAGAACCTTATTGCGCTTATACTTGGCTGCGGATTAGCCTCCGCCACCACTGTTGTTGACCCCTCCTTAGCCAGCAGCCAGCAGAACAATGTTACAACCCCTGCTCTGCAACAGGAGCAAGCAATCGTCCCCCCCACCGCCGCCAGCGCTGATGCGCTGGGCATAATGGTGGATGTGAACGTGGGTACTCAGGGTGTGGGTCTTTCTCTGGGGTACGAGTTCAACGAATACTTCAAGATGCGCTTACGCGGTGCCTACCTCGGTTACACGCACGAGGATACTTGGACCGATGTGGACGGCGAATTTGAATTCAACGGCAGCAACGCCGGCATTATTTTCGACTACCATCCCTTTGGCGGCGTATTCCGCATTTCTGCGGGGCTGAACTTTAGCGAACTTTCCTTGGATGCCACAGGCACCATGGATAACCTCGGACAATTTACCGGGGAGTACGAATTCGGCGGCAAGGAATACAAAGTAACGGGAGACAAGGCTTCCGTAAAGGCCGAGTACGAGTGGAACAAAGTGCAACCCTACATCGGCATCGGCTGGTCCAGCGATGGCGAAGGCGACCGCTCCTTCTATTTCACCTGCGATATTGGTGTAAACTTCATCGGCTCCGGCTCCATGGTGGTAAGCCATACCGGTAACATTAAAGAAAAGCAGAACGGCACTTGGGTGGATGTAAACAACAGCATGCTGGAGGATACCATCCGTGAGGAAGGCAAGGATTTCTTTGAAATCGCGGACGACTTGTTTGTCTATCCGGTTATCCAGTTCGGCTTCGGCTATCGTTTCTGAAGCAGACGATTCAATACAGTTAGCACACCGGGCAGGAGGCATTCCTGCCCGGTGTCCTTTTCAACACCGACCCGTAGCCGCAGAGAGCGCCTTCAGCCAAGCACTCTGGGGCATGGCAGCCGCTTGGGCAGCGGTAAAGGGCATGCGCGGGCGCCAATTGGTGCCGCCCTCTGTGCCGGGGGTATTCAGGCGCACTGGCACATCGAAAAGCTCTGTCCACATGAGAGCAGCATAAGCGGAGCGGCTCGCCAACAAGGCTCGGATGAGACTGGTCTTGATTTCCTCCCCCCAGGGAACAATGCTTTCCCGGCGGGATAAGCCGGCAAAATCCCCCAACCAAGCCAGCACGCGGGCACAATTTCTACCGGCATCCCGGCGCTCGCGCAGTGTTTCCGGGGAGAGCGTGGAGTCCTGCATAGCCGCGCGAGCAGCCTCCACTTGGGCGTACCAGTCTGCCCAATCATTGCACAGCGGGGGAAAATCGTGCGTGGCATAGGTTGCAAAGGAGCATGGGCTATACGTGTTCCCCTGCACAATCCGCTCATGTGCATCAATCTCCCAATGGGGGATTTTAAATCCGGCAATCCTCAGGCAGGAAAGATCCGGCCGCACATAATCCGGCACACAGCCCAAATCCTCCCCGATTACCCGCAAGCCAGGCGCTGCGGCCAAAAGGCGGCGCAGCAGGTAATCCCCCTGCGCCAAGTTGGCACGGCGGTCCTCCTCCCGCCAATCGGGACGCGGGCGAAAACCGGGGCGTCTTCCTCCGCAGCGAGTCGCAGCCTCGTCCTCACTCAAATGCAGGAACTCTGCGTTACGATCCGGCATCCAAGGGAAGGCGTATATGCGGTAAAAACCCAGAATATGGTCAATACGATACATGCGAAACACCTCCGCCAACTTTCGGATACGGCGGTGCCACCATGCAAAGCCATCCTTCTCCATCACCTCCCACCGATACAGCGGAATCCCCCAATTCTGCCCCCATTTGGCAGTAAATGGGTCTTCCGCAAAATTACCTTCCGCCGGAGCACCACCACTCCACTCCATATCGAAAAGATATCGCTCAAAAAACACATCCGCACTCGCCACGGATATACCAATAGGCACATCCCCCATGAGGAGTACCCCCCGCGCATCCGCATAAGCTCGCACCTCCGCCCACTGGCGGGCACACAGCCACTGCAACCACTGCTGAAAGTGCTTCTGGTCGCGTGAATCCGTACATTCATGGACGATACGCCGAATCACATCCGTATTTTGCTCCGGCCAAAGCCACCATGCAGCCGTACCAAACCCATACGATGCCACACAATAGGTGGAATAGTCCTCCAGCCACCTGCCCTCTTCCCGGCACCATGCAGCGAATGCCTCCCGCATGGCGGCAAACTCCGGCTCTGCCTCAAAACGCCGCCACGCCTGCCGCAACCAGTATCGCTTGTAGGTTCGCACTCGGGCATAATCCACATAATCCCGCCCGCCGGGCAACTGCTGCGGCGGCATATCCTCCGCATAGGGAGCAAGGGGTGTGGGCATGCCGGGTATATCCTCCAGCGTGAGGTAAAGCGGTTCCAATGCCACGGAACTGGTAGATGAATACGGGGATGGCGCATCCTCTTCCCCCAGCGTGTTCACCGGTAGTAACTGCAAAAAACCTACCCCATTTTCTGCTGCCCAATCCACCCATTCTTTCAATGCCGCCAAATCGCCTATACCGGCATCCCCATCCCGCCGCAGGGAAAACAGCGGCATCAGCACCCCAGTCTTGCGCTCCGTCACCATATTGGTGTGATTTTAGCATAGACATTACCCAACGAGCAACTCCAAAAAAAAGCTATTTCCCGATTTTGAGATTCCTGCGTCTTACCGGCTGACTTTATCGCAGGAAGATGCAATTTTTACTTGAATTTTATTTCTATTTGTGATAGTAGCGTGAAAAGTTCACACGCATCGACTATACACAGGTGCGGCTTCCATTCTCACGCCCTCAACAGCAAATGGCTACCACGAATAAGAAAAAAACAACAGACAAGGCAGAGGCTCCTGCAAAAAAAGCCCCCGCCGCCAAAAAAGCTGCCCCCAAGAAAACTGCGGAACCGGCAAAAAAAACACCTACTGCCAAAAAGCCCGATGAAGTGCCCGCCAAGGCACCCGCAGTCAAAAAACCGGTTCGGGAAACCCTTACGGCAGAAGAGAAAGCTCGCGTGAAAAAACTCCGGGAGACGCTTGCCCTACTCAAAGCAGACCCGGAATGGCCCGCTTTCCTGAAGCAGCAGAAGGAGGCCCTCCTCCAACTGCGCGATAGCATGCTGCCGAACATGCAGAATGTTACCCGCGACCACCTCCGCAGCGGTGCATCCAATGTTTCCTCCTCCTCCGGCCAGCATATTGGCGATGCAGGCAGCGAAGCCGAGGTGCGCGACCTCACTATCCGGCTATTGGATAAAGACCGCGAACAACTTTTCGAAATCGATGCCGCCTTGGAGCGCATTCGCCGCGGCACTTATGGTATCTGCGAAATTTCCTTGGACCCCATTCCCAAGAAACGTCTGCAGGTGCGCCCCTTCTGCCGCCTTACCGTAAAATGCCAGGAGGAATACGAGAAAAAATATGGTTCCTATGCCAATTACAGAGCAAAAAAACAGGACCATGTAGGGTATGCTGACTTGCAAAATGACATGAAAAACGCAATTTCGCTTGACGATAGCGAAGATTAGTGTAGAATGTGTGCCCGCAAGTCAACAATTCGCAATTTATGCCTAGAGATATTATCATCCTGGAATGCACGGAGGCCAAAGCCGAGGGTAAGACCCCTTCCCGTTACGTCACCACTCGCAACAAGAAGAGCCAGCGTACGCCCGGCCGTCTGGAGAAGGTTAAATTCAACCCCTACCTGAAGCGCCGCACGCTGCACCGCGAGATGCGCTAAACCTCCGAACCTTACATTCTACACGACTATGATGACCGAATTCAAGAGCGTAGAGCGCCGTATCCGCTTCCGCACCTGCAATAAGAGCATGCCCCGCCGCCGCATCGACATTCCCGCCGATGCCGTGAACATGTGCAACCCCGAATTCCTTTCCAAGTTCACCTCCGAGACCGGCAAGATTCTTCCCCGCCGTGTCACGGGCGTGTCTGCCAAGATGCACCGCAAGATTACGCGCGAGATTCGCCGTGCCCGTGCCGTGAATCTGCTCCCCTGATTTTTTTCTGATTCCACATCCCATGGAGGAGTTCTCGACGGCTGCTTGTCGTTGAAATGCTAAGGGAGCTTGTAAGCTGAGAATGCCTGCAAGCTCCCTCTGGTATTTCATCCTCCACCCAATACATCTTCTCACCCATGCAGGAACTCAAGGACACGCAAAACGAGCTGGACAATCGGCAAATTTCCATTGACCGGGTGGGCGTGCGTGGCGTTCGGTTCCCGATTGTGGTGAGCGATAAAGAGAACCGCACACAATCCACCGTAGCGACCGTGGCACTCATGGTGGATTTACCGGAGGAGTACAAAGGCACCCACATGAGCCGCTTTGTGGAAGCCTTACATGAGCATAAGCGCTATCTGGATGTGCGGACGGCAGTGCGCCTGCCAAACCGATTACTGGATAAACTGCATGCACGCCGTGCCCATGTGGAAATCGATTTCCCCTTTTTCCGGGCGAAAAAAGCACCTGTCTCCCAAATGGAGGGGATGATGGACTACGATGTGCGCTTTGAAATAGATGCCGAGCGAGAAAAGCCCGGAACTTTTACCCTCACCATCAAGGTGCCTGTAACCACGCTTTGCCCCTGCTCCAAAGCCATGAGCGAGCGCGGTGCACACAACCAAAGAGGCATCGTGACGTACTCCGTACGTTTTTCCGGCAAAGCCGTATGGATAGAGGATTTGATTGATTTGATAGAATCCTGTGCAAGCTGCCCGGTATACAGCCTGCTCAAGCGGCCGGATGAAAAATACGTAACAGACCGCGCTTACGAAAACCCCGTATTTGTGGAGGACTTGGTGCGGAACGTGGCCGTGGCCACAGAGCATTACAACGCTTTTTCTTGGTACAAAGTGGAGGCAGAAAACTTCGAATCCATCCACAACCACAGTGCTTACGCCATGGTAGAGCGCACGCTGGGATAAGTCCCCGGGTCCCGTGAGAGCCGAAGCTCCGCCACCCCCGATTTAACCTTCCGAGGGGAGCCCCAAGATGGCACCGGGCATAATCTTATGCCCCGCAAAGAAACTTTCCGCATTCATCTTGCGGGCACCGGCAGGTTGCATGGTAGTAATACGAATAGCACCACCACGGGAACCACCACAGGAAATAAGCATACCCTCCGGGCCGGATTCCAGCACCATCCCCGGGCGGGAACCCACCGGTTTTGTAATGCCGGAGAACACATCCACCGGGGGATAGATTTTCAGCGTTTTATCCCCCCCGCTCTTCACCGAAGGATAAATCGTGTATGTACCCGGCCAGGAATGGTAAGCACGAATTTTGCGCGCCACTTGGAGCGCGGGCAAATTCCAATCGATTTGGCCATGGGAGCGTAAAAGCTTCGGAGCATAAGTCATCACACTCTCATCCTGCTCCTCCCGGGGAGCATTGCCCTGAGCCAACAGGGAAATAGCCTCCAGAAGCGGAGCCGGTGCCATTTGAGCCAAGTCATCGTGTAGGCTCTCCCCTGTTTCCGTACCACGGAGCGGCATGCTTGCGCGTGTAATCACATCCCCGGCATCCAGCTTTTTCACCACATGCATAATGGTGATTCCTGTTTCATCATCACCGGCCTCAATAGCAGCCTGAATACAAGCCGCGCCACGGTGGCGCGGCAGCAGGGAAGCATGTGCATTAATGCAAGCCACCCGAGGTACATCTATCACCTCCTGAGATAGGATTTGCCCATACGCCATCACCACCAACACATCCGGTTCCAAGGCACGCAAAGCCTCCACAGCCTCCGCATCGCGCATGCGCTCCGGTTGCAACACGGGAATCCCGGCCTGCTCGGCATATTCCTTCACCCTAGGCGGAGTTAACACCATATGACGCCCCACCGGGCGATCCGGCTGGGTTACAAGCCCCACCAGATTACCTGTGGACTCCAAAGCCTTGAAGGAGGGAATCGCAATATCTCCCGTTGCCATCATCACGATACGCATAAGCCCCAGATAACAGGAATCCCCGCACTTGTCAAGGCGAAACCCCATGCAGGCGCGCGCGTGAACACGCTTTTTGTTTGCCAAAGACCAATACGCACTGTACAATAAAAAGCGTGAAGTGGACGCCGCTGAAAATCTACGCGTTAAAACTGGCCATGTTCAGCACTGTACTGGGGTATTTGGCAGTGGATTTATGGCTGTTGCAAGGACCGGTATACGGCTTCCTGCATGCTGAGAAAAAAGCTGCCGCCGCAGTAGCCACCATATATGGGGAACGCCTCAGCCCCCGGCAACTGGAGCGGCACACCGCAGAACAGGACATGCTCGCTGGGCGCACAAAACCGGCACCTGCGCTGCAAGCCAGCAGAGTAATGGAAATGGTGTACGGAAGCCTCCTGCGCTTACGCGCCCGGTACAATGATACGAACTTACCGCAGAACCGCCCGGAAGCGGAAGCCGAGGTAGCGCGCCTGGCATCCCGCGCCGGCAGCGATGCCGCCTTCGAACAACTTTTAGCCACACAGGGATACACACGCCGCCAATTCACTGATAAGGTGGAAGCCCGCCTGCGCCAGCAAGCCCTGCTGGAACGTAGCATCTCCCAAGGCAGCCATGTGGATAATGCCGCCATTATGGCTCACTACAAACAGATGCGGGAGGAGATGACGATTCCCGCATCTCGCCCGGTAAAACACATCTTCATAGCCCAGCATGGGCGCAGCCCGCAGGAGGCGGAACAAGCAGCCCGCCTTCTGCTCTCGCGTTTGGAAGCAGGCGAGGAATTCGGGGAACTCGCCCGGGAAGCCAGTGAGGATCCCCGCAGTGCCCCCCAAGGCGGGAATCTCGGCACGCTGTACGATACGCCCACACTACCGCTGGAAGAGCTTAACCTCTTTGGTGCAGCCCCCATTGCTGCGGGCAACCCCGTATTGGCTCAAAGCCGATGGGGATGGCATGTTCTGCAAGCAGGTCCCATTACGCCGGCGTACATTCCCTCCTTGGATGAGTGCCGCCAAACCTTACGCACCGCCATAATCAGCGCCCAGCGGGAGCTGGGAGTCAATGCCTACCTTCACTCCGCCCTCAAGGAAGGGCGCCAACAAAAACGCATCCAAATTCATGCCCAGTGACTGCATTACCGTAAGCCGCGCCACCCGAGGTCTGCACGGCACCATCATCATTCCCGGCGATAAGAGCATCTCCCACCGCGTAGCCCTTTTGGGGGCCATGGCCGAAGGGCGCATGAACGTCCGCAATTATCTTTGCAGCGAGGATTGCCTCAACACCCTGCGCGCCATGCAGCAGCTTGGTGCCAGAGTCATCCCCGGAGCGGAGCCGGAAAACTTCACCCTTTGCGGCACCGGCATGCGGCCCACCGCCCCCCGGCAGGATATCGATTGCGGCAACTCCGGTACGGGCATGCGGCTCATGGCCGGCATGCTGGCTGCCATGCCCTTCCGCAGTCGCATGTATGGGGATAGCTCCTTGTGCAGCCGCCCCATGGGGCGCATTATGGCTCCCCTTTCTGCCATGGGAGCGCGCATCCGTTCCTGCGGGCAAAAACCCGGTTGCGCCCCATTGGAAATAGAAGGCACAGACTTGCACAGCATCGAATACACTCTACCCATGGCCAGTGCCCAGGTAAAGAGTGCCATTCTGCTGGCAGGCATGCTGTTGGAAGGTCGCACCATCGTCCACCAACCCGCCATCACACGCGACCACACAGAACGCCTGTTCGGGCATTTTGGCATACCCTGCGAAGTATCGGCCGATGGGCTCAGCATCTCGGTACAAGGCAAAGCCCATCCCGTGGCCAAGGACATCACCATCCCCGGGGATATCTCCAGTGCAGCCTTCTGGCTCGTAGCGGCATCCATCGTACCGGGCAGCGAGGTATGCCTCCGCAATGTGGGACTTAACCCCACACGCGATGCCATTATCCATGTGCTTCGCCGCATGGGGGCACACATCGCCATCAGCCTCACATCCGATGCAGGAGAACCATACGGAGACATCACCATCCGCGCAGCAGAACAACTGCACGGCACCACCATAGAAGCCCACGAAATACCCAACCTTATTGATGAGATACCCGTGCTTTCCGTGGCCGCAGCCTATGCCTCCGGCACCACAAGCATCCGCAATGCCGCAGAACTACGAGTAAAAGAGAGCGACCGCATTGCCACCACCGCCGGGAACCTGCGTGCCATGGGCGCCCAAGTGCAGGAATATCCGGACGGCATGGAAATTACAGGCGGTGCCCCGCTGCACGGAGCCACCATGGATAGTTATGGCGACCACCGCATTGCCATGGGCTTCCTAATGGCCGGCTTAAACGCCGATGGGGAAACCACCCTGCTGAATTGCCGCAACATCAACACCTCCTATCCCGGTTTTGCAGAACACCTGCGGGTTCTTACCGGTTACTAATGGTTCCGCATGGCTCGCATTACGCAAGAATGTGCCGCCCGCATTAAGGACTCCGCAGATATTGTGGAGCTGGTGGGGCGTTATGTCCAGTTGCGCCGCGCGGGCAACTCGTGGAAAGCCTGCTGCCCTTTCCACAGTGAGAAAACACCCTCTTTTCACGTTAATCCGGCGCGGCAGAGTTTCCACTGCTTTGGCTGCGGCGTGGGGGGAGATGCACTCAAATTCATCATGATGTTTGAGAATCTGGACTACCCGACCGCCCTACGCCGCTTGGCGGATATGAATGGTATTCCGGTGATTGAGGAAGCAGAGAACCCGGAAATGGCACGTCTACGCCGCTTGCGCGGGCGCATTGTGGAGGTGAACCAATTGGCCGCCGAATACTTCCACCGCAAACTCTGCCGCGACCGCGCAGCCCAACATGTGCGCGATTACCTCCGCAAGCGCGAATTCAACATTGATATAGCCAAAACTTGGCAATTAGGCTGGGCGCCGGAGGACTCCTCCGAGCTGCTCCGCCTCGCCGCAAGCCGAGGCATGGATACACGCCTGCTTACGGATGCCTATCTGCTGGCTCAAGGGAGGCGGGGCAATTACACCGTTTTTCGGAATCGTCTCATGTTCCCCATCCACAACGTGCGGGGAGAAGTGGTGGGCTTCTCCGGGCGTGTGATGCAAGAAGAGCAGGACCCCCGTAAATACCTCAACACGGCGGAAACCCCGGCCTTCCGCAAAAGCGAGCTGCTCTTCGGTCTCCATAAAGCCACCGCTGCCATGGGAAAAGCCGGCATGACCGCCGTGGTATGCGAAGGACAGCTGGATGTCATTGCCTGCCATGAGAAGGCAGATATTCGCAACGCCGTAGCCGGTTTAGGCACCGCTTTTACGGATGAACATGCACGGTTACTTCGCAAATATGCCGGCAAGGCCATCCTGTGTTACGATGGGGATAATGCCGGCATCAAAGCCAGTGAGAAAACCTTCCGCAAACTGGCAGCTGCCGGGCTGGAGGTGTACCATGCCAGCTTGCCGGCGGGGGAGGACCCGGATTCCCTCATCCGCACCCGAGGAGCCCAAGCATTGAAGGATGCCATCGCCCAAGCCCGCCCCTATCTGGAAGTACGGGTGGGGCAGGAATTGAGCCTTATCCGTGGCGATGCCAATGCCCGCGCCGCACTTATCCCCCGCATGGCCGATTTGGCAGCAGAAATTACGGACCGCAACCGCCGGGATGTGGCTGTGGCCGATTTGGCTACCCGCCTCAACACCGGGCTGGAGGCTCTGCGAGAAAGCGTGGAAGCCATTATCCGCAGCAAAAAGGAAGCTCCGCCGGCAAACTTGTACGATGCCCCCGCCGCTCCGGAGATGGATGTCTATGGGGAGGAGGACACTTACCCCCCATCCCCGGCAGAGGAGCATGGTACGCCTCCGGCACGCATCATCCCCATTAGCCTACACGCAGTCATCCACGATTTGCTTCTCCTGGCAAGCAGCCATGCAGAAGCCCAGCAAATGCTGCTGGACCGCATCGAGGAGCTACAGGAGCCTATACGCCTGCTTAGCGGCGGAGTGGTGTTGCAGCGCTTTCTGGAAACCCTCCCCACCCCCGGGGATGAGACTGCGTGGCAGCAATTCGTACAAAGCCTTCCGCCGGAGCAAGCTGCGGCACTCAAAAACCTTCCCGAAAACCGCCACAGCCCGGATAACATCGCTGCCACGGTGGAGCAAACCTGCGCTGTTGCGGCCATTGCGGCTCTCAAGGCGCAGGTGGACCGGCTCCGTTCCCGCATTGCCCACATGGAACCCATGGAAGCAGCCCAAATCATCCAAGAGGTGAGTGAGCTGCAGCGGCTTATCAACCAGGCAGAAAAGGAGAATTAGCCCTCCGCCGGGAGCCGCTTACTGGGCGAGAGCCGTAAGCAGCTTGCTGTGAATGCCGCCAAAACCGCCATTGCTCATCACCAGCAGCACATCCCCCGGGTGTACATGCGTTACCACATGCGCCACGATATCATCCGCATCCGCGCCAATATAGCAATCCGTTCCGGCATACTTTATATCCTGGCAAAGCAAATCTTCATCGAGCTTTTGCTCCGGCAGGAGTTTCTTGTGATTCGTGACACGGGAGATGACGGCAAAGTCCGCCCCGGCCAAAGCCGTGGCCAGTTCCTTTTGGAAGAGATTGCGAATGGTGGTATTGCTGCGGGGTTCGAAAAGCACCCAGAGGCGGCTCTTCGGGAAACGCTGGCGCACCCCGGCAATGGCCTGAGTAATCGCCGTGGGATGGTGGGCAAAATCATCCACCACCGTCACACCATTCACCGTACCCCGCACCTCCTGTCGGCGAGCCACGCCTTCGAAACACGCCAAAGCCTCACGAATTTTGGCAGGAGCCAGCCCGGCCAAGCAAGCAGCACAAGCCGCCATAGCGGCATTACGCACGTTGAACTCGCCAATCATCGGCACGCTGAAAGATTCCCCGGCAAGAGGAAGCATGGGAGAATCCTCGCCCTTTACCACAAGGGCGAAAGAGCAACCTTCCTTCCGGTACTCCACCTCTGCAATACGCACATCCGCCTCCTCCCCAAAGCCCACGGAAAGCACCTGCACCATGCGCAGCTCCTCAGCCGCTTTAGCGCGCACATCCGCACAATTCTGGCAATCAGCATTCAACAGCACCATGCCATTGCGCGGCACTACCCGCAGCAAGCGGCGGAAGGAGAGCTTAATTTCCTCCACATTCGCATAAATATCCGCATGGTCCATCTCAATGTTGTTGATAACGACCACCTCCGGAAGATAATGCAGGAACTTGGAGCGTTTGTCGAAGAAGGAGGTATCGTACTCATCCCCTTCCAGTACGCAAAAATCGGAATCCGTAAAGCGGCCTCCGCGTCCCAAATTGCGTGCAATGCCCCCAATCATGAAACTTGGCTCCAGCCCGGCATATTCCAGCATCCAAGCCAGCATGGAAGAAGTCGTTGTCTTGCCGTGTGTACCGGTCACCACCAGATTGCGGCGGCCCCAGAGGAAGTACTCCTTCATCGTCTCCGGCAGGCTCATGTAGCGTAGGCGGCTATTCAGCACAGTTTCCACCTCCACGTTACCACGGCTCATGGCATTACCTATCACCACCAAATCCGTATCCTCCGGGATATTTTCCGGCCGATAGCCTTGGAAGATGCGAATCCCCTCGCTCTCCAAAAACGTGGACATAGGAGGGTACACATTGGCATCGGTCCCCGTCACGACGTAGCCCCTACGAGCCATGGCCGAAGCAACTGCTCCCATAGCCGTGCCGCAAATACCGAGGAAGTGAACGTGTTTCATATATATACAGTCTACCTAGTAATGTCTGATGAGGCAGAGAGAGTAGCTTATCTTACGGCATTTGGCAAGCGTTTTTTGCAGCAGCAAACCCTGTCCTCCGCAGGTAAAAAGAAGGAACCCCGCTAGCTGCGGGGTTCCCGGGATTTTTCAAAAAAAGGGAGAATTAATAGCGCACACGGAAGCGGCTATCCTCACGCGGAGCCTCGGGTTCGCGTTCACAGGGAGGAAGCATCGTGTTGAGCTGGTGCTTCTGGATAGTCTTGAGCATGCCGCTATTGTTGCGCTTCGTTACCTCGCGGGCTTCCTTCATGGCATCAGCACGCTGTTTATCAGCCTTAGCGCGAGCCTCCTTGTAAGCATCCAAACTAGCCTTCTGGCGTTCCGTAGCAACACCACGAAGCGCATCCTCGGAGAGGTCCTTCGCCTGAACGGCAGGAGCGGCCTGAGCCACGGCGGCCATCAGGACTGCAAGAGAGAGAATAGAAAGAGTTTTCATAAAACGATTGTGCGGAATAACAACTGTGAGTATAAGCCAGCAAGCGCATATGTCAAGTTCATTTTCCCACGCTGCTCTTTTTTTTTACAGCAAAGCAGATTACTGCCTTTTCGCAGGCTTGCCTTTACCCCCATGCGGAATTATTCTCTTCGGAGCAGATTCCTCCTCATGAACAAGAAAATTGCCACCCTGATCCACATCCTGAACACCCTGAAAAACGGAAACATTCGAGGCAAGATGAGCCTCTTTCTCTGCATTCTTGCCATCCTCTACCTCATCGTCCCCATCGATGTAATTCCGGATGCCCTTATCGGCCCCGGGCAAATAGATGACCTTCTGCTTCTCCTCGGAGCCATTACCAACAGCTTTCTTGCTTACAGGAAAATCAAAGCAGAAAAGCAAAACCCCCGGCATAAGCCATAAGCAAAGCCGGGGATTTATCCGCATATTTTTCAAGCGGATGGGGTGGGATTCGAACCCACGGAAGGCGCAAACCTTCGGCGGTTTTCAAGACCGCTGCATTCAACCGCTCTGCCACCCATCCGAGAGCTTGCAGAATAAAGAAGCGTGCGGCAGAATGGTAGCGTAAAACACCCCCGCGAGGCAAGTTTTTTTTGCAACATGACAAGAGGCAGCACCTCTTTCTCCGGGAATGGTATCGTTTTTTAACGCAGTACGCGCCATTCTGCTTGAAATTCGCGCTCTGCGAGTGTAAAATGCCCCATAAACTATGCACTCTCCGGAAAGAGAAACACCAGAATTATCTGTTGCCCGCAGCACCCCCGGCATGGGAGAGGGTGCGCGCTTCCTCCTGATAGGAGCATGCGCCGTTATCCTTCTGTATGGGCTACAACAGGCACGGGGGCTGCTCCTGCCGATTCTGATGGCCGGATTTTTGGCCATTATCAGTTACAGCATTACCAGCCTACTGAGAAAATACCTGCGCTTCCCGCACTGGCTGGCAGTAACTGCCACCGTAGCAGCAGATGGAGGCATCCTCTTCGGAATCATCAGCCTGATTAATTTTCTTGCCTCCGATATGAAAGCCACCCTGCAAGGCGATTTCACCGTGCGGCTGGCGGAAAAATATAACGAACTAATGCACTGGCTGGGCAATTTCGGGCTGGAGGAGCAGGCGCGCGCCATCGTAAGTACCCCCCAGCAATTGTTCGATGTACAGCAGGTCATTTCCGTCACACAAGCACTTACGGGGCAAGTCGTCTCCTTCATGAGCACTTGCACGCTGGTATTGGTACTCATGACCTTCATGCTGGGAGAGGCACCTCTGTTTATGCGTAACCTGCGGCGGCTGCCTAACAGCTCCAAGGGCAAGGAGGACTTTTTGCGGGCTCTGCGGGGCATTCAGCGTTATCTGTTCATCAAGACCATTGCCAGTGCCTGCACCGGTTTTCTGGCATGGTGGGTCTGTGCAGCCATGGATGTTCCCTTTGCCTTCTTGTGGGGTGTGGTAGCCTATGTGCTTAATTACATTCCCACCATAGGTTCCATTGTGGCGGCCATTCCGCCCATCCTCACTGCACTGCTCATGGGTGGCTGGGGGGAATGTTTCATCATCACCGGGGCATATTTGTCCATTAACTTTGCCATCGGCAATGGGATAGAACCCATTTTCCTGGGCAAGCAATTCGGCATTGCCACCTCTGTGGTATTGTTATCCGTCCTTCTATGGGGCTGGGTGTGGGGGCCATGCGGCATGCTGTTGGCCATGCCCATCACCGTACTCATCAAGCTGGCCTTGGAAAACTCACGGGATTTATCGTGGATGGCCACTATTGTGGACGATGCTCCGCTGCGGGAAAGCACCCCGGTCAAACCTTTTTCAACAAAAAAATAAAAACACCCCTTTATGCACGCATTCGCTTATAAAAACGGTTCACTGTACTGCGAAAATGTTAAGCTGGAAGACATCGCCAAGGCCGTAGGCACACCTGTATTTGTATACAGCAAAAAGACCATTGCGGACGATTTGGCCGAGTTCCGGCAGGCTATGGCACCGCTGGACACCCACATTGCATACGCCGTAAAAGCATGCTCCAACAAAGCTATCCTGAATCTGATGGCGCGCGAGGGGCTGGGCTTCGACATCGTATCCGGCGGAGAACTGTGGCGCGTCATCAACGCCGGGGGAGACCCCGCCCGGTGTACTTATGCAGGCGTGGCAAAAACGGAGCCGGAAATTCGCTATGCCTTGCAGCAAGGCATTTACTGTTTTAACTGCGAAAGCGAAAACGAGCTTCGGGAAATTAACCGCATTGCCGGGGAAATGGGACTCATCGCCCCCGTGGCCGTGCGCGTGAATCCCCATGTGGATGCCCACACGCACAAATACATCACCACGGGCACAAACGAAAACAAATTCGGCATAGACATTTCCCGCATCGAGGAAGTGTATGCCACCATTGCCGCAGAAATGCCGCACCTGCGCATCAAGGGTCTGCAAATGCACATCGGCTCCCAGCTTACGGATATAAAACCCTTCGTAATGGCGGTGGAAAAAGTGGCCCCCATTGTCCGAAAATTCAAGGAGCTGTACCAAATCGAATTTTGGTCCATCGGCGGGGGCATCGGCATTATATACGATGGTTGCCTGGCCTCCGGGCAGGAGGAGTGGTGGACTGCCCATCCGGAGCAAATCACCATCACCGGCTATGCGGAAGCACTTATTCCCCTGTTGCAACCGCTGGGGCTCAAGATTCTTCTGGAACCCGGCCGCCGCCTAGTGGGTAATGCCGCCGCCATGCTCACCACCTGCGTGTACGAGAAAAAGGGAGAAGCCAAAACATTCAAGATGATAGATGCCGGCATGAACGACATTATCCGCCCGGCACTGTACGAAGGCTACCACGAAATTTGGCCCGTACGGGAACATTGCGGAGATACCATCGTGGCCGACATTGTGGGACCCATTTGCGAATCCGGGGATTTCCAAGCGCTCAACCGTACCATGGCCGATGTGAAGCCCGGGGAAATCCTTGCGGAAATGAGCGCCGGGGCTTACGGCTTCAGCATGGCCAGCACGTACAACTCCCGCCCGCTGGCAGCAGAAGTTCTGGTGGATGGTGATAAGTGGAGCATTATCCGCCGCCGCCAAACGATGGAAGAAATGGTTTCCGGAGAGTGCCTGCCCGAATAAGGGGAACAATCCATCTTTGTACCAAAGCGCCGCCCCGAAGGGCGGCACTTTTTTACTCTCAAACTTCCATTTAACCCTTGACGCCACGGAGCATGATGCGCTAGAATACACGGCGATGAAGGCATTAGGTATTCTCTTCCGCCTGGTGTGCAGCCTCGTACTTCTGGCTGTAGCGGCAATTTACGTAAACGCCCCGGCCGATGCGCCATCGGGCATTCTACTGCAAGCCGATAGCTGGCAATCCGTTGCAGCGCTGTGCACCTCCTGCAACTGGTTCACGCTCACGGCAGTTTTACTCATTGTATTGGCTTTTGTGCGCGTGCTGAACGCAGCATGGAACATCCTGTTCTGCGGTACCATTCTGGTTCTGCTTTCCAGCGGCATCACCCTGCTTATCGGCGTACCATACAGTGTGCCAGGAGTACTGCGGGACAATGCGCTTGTACTGGAGTGGCTGCAAATGCCGCTGAGCTATCCCATAGCCATCGCCATCACCCTTTTCATCTTTGCCACAGGCTGGCTGTGCGCCACGGCCTCCCTGCGGGTAGCCATTACCGCCGGCATCAGCTACCTGCTGTGGTATGGCTGCACGGAGCTGCTTAGCTACGCCACAACCCTGTGGGCAGAAAGTGCCGACCCGGCCATGCCGGAAACGCTGCATATGATTCAAGCCGCCCCCTGGATTATTGCAGCCGTACCGGGAGCCTTCTTCCTCATCTATGCCGTGCTGATGTCCTTCTTCGAGACATTCATTACCTCCGGCAGCAAAACTTCGGTGCCAAAGAAAGCCACGCCCGCCCCCACAGTGGAAGAGAAGAAAGAAAGCGAATCCGCTCCCGCCCCGGCTCCCGCAGCCGAGGAGAAAAAGCCGGAAGAACCCAAAGCCAAGACCACCCCTCTGGCGAATAGCCCCGGCAAAAAGCCCCGAATCATCCCCGCCGGAGATAGTGTAGCCAAGCCGGAATCCCCGGCGGCAAAATCCGCTCACGAAGCGCCCAAGGTTCCCCCCATGCCGATTCCTCCGGCTCCGTCTGCTGCTCCGGAAAAACCCAAGACCGATGCTGCAAAACCGGCACAGGAGGAACCCGCCAAGGATACCCCCCAAGCGGAGAAAACGGAGGAAAGCACCCCGGATTCTAAGCCGGAGGAGCATGCGGAACCCACTCCGGAACAAGCAGAAACGCCTGCGGAGCAACCGCAAAAAGAGGAAAAACCCTAACTCCCTTTCCCCGGCATCCCCACACAGGATGCCGGTTTTTTCACCCCTCCATGGGTACAGATGCAGAAAATCGCCCCGCAGCCGCCCGCATGCGCGTGCAGGGAGAACTGGGGCATTTATGGGGTGCAGCCGTCTTTCTGCGCATTGTGAAAGAGCAGCGGCTGCTGGAATTGCACCTCCGGCAGGAGGAGGGCGGCTGGCAGCTATTCCGCCGCTACCCCATTGCCGGCATGAGCGGCACCCTAGGTCCCAAAACCCGAGAGGGGGACATGCAAGCACCGGAAGGCTTTTACGAAGTTCTCCCCACAGCACTGAACCCCCGCAGTGCCTACCATCTTTCCTTCAATATCGGGTACCCCAATGCCTACGACCGCCGGCTGGGGCGCACCGGCAGTTTTATCATGATTCACGGAGGAGAACAATCCGCAGGTTGCTTTGCCATGACGGATGCCCGCATAGAGGAAATCTACACCCTTGTAGCGGAGGCCTTTGCTGCCGGGCAGCGCAGCATCCCCGTGCAAATATACCCCTTTGCCATGACATGCTCCCGCATGGAACAGGAAACCGCATCTCCCCACTATGCCTTTTGGCAGCAGCACCTGCTGCCCGGCTGGCTGCACACGGAAGCCACCGGAGCCCCTTATACGCCCTCGTAATCCTGAATCAGCTCCACAAAAGCCCGGAGGCAATGGTTCCGCACCCATGGCCCCACCCCTTTCAAGCGGGAGGCAGCTTCCATCGTGGTAGGCTTCACCCGCGCCATAGCGCGCAGCGTCTCCGTTTGCAGCACGCGGAACACGGGCATATTGTACTCCTCCGCAATATCTCTGCGCAACTCCGCCAAGCGCTGATATAACTCTTTATCCAACTGCCCCAGTCCCATACTTTGCAGCATATTTTCCGTATGGCGGCGGCGTTTGGTACTCTCCGGCGTGCAAGCAGGTCGGCTCCATACCCTGCGGGAAAGACAAGCAGGGCTGCGCCCCTGCATCACCTCCTCCCCCTTGGCAGAAAGCGTAATTAAGGGCAACTCCCCGCCGGAGCTTTGCAACAAGCCGGCCTCCTGCAAGGCTCGGAAAAGCGCCTTGAGCTTCGTATCCGTCAGGTGCGAAAGTATGCCGTAAGTGGACAGAGAGGTAAGGAAACGGTGCATAGAAGCATTTTTCGCTCCACGCAGCATATCCATAATCTTTCCCCGCCCGTAAATAGCCTCCCATTCCCCGGCCGCATTCCTGCGGGAAGCACGCGCCACCCCCGCCAAAGCCTTACGCACCACCACCAAATCCTCCCCTTTCAGCTCCTCCCATTCCCGAGAATCCGCCGCACAAACATCGCAATGCCCGCAAGGGGCGGAACCCTCCTCGCCAAAATAATGCAGAATCCACTGCTGGCGGCAACCGCCGGAATACGCATAGCGCGTAATAGCCTCTATCTTTTGGTGGTCGCGGCGGGCCTTTTCCTCCAGCCGGGCGGCATCAATATTCAGGCACTCAAAATTGATTTCCGGGTGCAGCACACGGGTTCCTTTTGCCAAAGTACCGGGAATATCAAAGCGCTCCACCGCCCCGGCATGGATGAGGCAGGAAAGCCCGGTACCCACAGCCATGGGATTTGTATCCTTACCGAGCCGCTCCGTCATGGCATCCACCGTCAGCACCAGCTCGTGGCTCTCCGGGTGGCATTCAAAACGCAGCAAATTATACAAACTGCGAATCAATGCCAAGGGGGGATTACTCCCCTCAAAAAAGAACTCCTGAGTCTTGAGGTCCGCATGGTTAAAAAGCAGCTCGCACACGGCATTTTCCCCATCTCGCCCGGCGCGCCCGGCCTCCTGATAATAAGCCTCCACACTCCCGGGAATCTCAAAATGCACCACAAAGCGCACATCCGAGCGGTCTATTCCCATGCCGAACGCATTTGTAGCCACCACCACATCCGCCCGACCGGAAACAAAAGCATCCTGGGAAAAAGCACGTTCCTCATCCGTCATCCCGGCATGGTACGCCACCGCATTCACCTGCCGCTGCCGGAGCTCCTCGAACACCAGCATCACATTCTTGCGCGTGGAGCAATACACAATCCCCTGCCGCCAGCGCCGCACCACTTGCTCAATACGCTCAAACTTTGCCTTCCGGCTCTCGCAATGCGTAATGGCAAAATCCAGATTTTCGCGCCCGAAACCACTAATAATCACTGCCGGCTCCTGCAAGCGGAGAGTTTGCAGAATATCCAGGCGCACATGCTCCGTGGCAGTAGCCGTCAACGCAATCGTTTGGGGAAAGCCCAGCTGCTCCCGCACACGCCCCAGCCTCAAATAATCCGGGCGGAAATCGTGCCCCCACTGGCTCAGGCAGTGCGCCTCATCCACCGCCAGCAGGGAAATCTCCAGCCCCCGCAGCGCATTCATAAAACTATCCTGCCCAAAACGTTCCGGCGCCACATAAACAATCTTCAGCTCCCCGTGGCGCAAAGCGGACATCACCTGCCTAAACTCCTCCGCCCCCAGAGAGGAATTGATGGCTGCCGCCGGAATCTCCCGAGCCACCAGCGCATCCACTTGGTCCTTCATCAACGCAATCAGAGGGGACACCACCACCACTACCCCGGGGCGGCACAATGCCGGCAACTGGTAGCATAGGGATTTGCCCCCACCCGTCGGCATAATGGCCAAGGCATCCTGCCCGGCCATCACCGCCTCCACCACCTCCTCCTGCCCGGCACGCAGAGAATCGTAGCCGAAAAAACGCCTAAGCGCCTCCTGCACATCGCTCACTTCTCTGAATACTTGCTCCATAGGCATGCCCCCTTTCTGCGGCCGCATTGTACCGCAAATACCCCGCCTGTGCAAGCACATCCCCTCTCCTCCCCCCCGAAAAAACTCCCCCGCCCTGCGCGCATCAGGACGAGGGAGTTCTCCGAAGCTCAGTTGGGCCTTGCGACTTGGATTGAAGCTCCGAAATTGTAGCTCTTAGGCCCTCCGGCGGCGGGAAGCGAGTGCCGCCAGTGCCAGCAGGCTCAGCGTGGTCGTCGCAGGCTCAGGCACCACATCGAACGTGGCCATAGACCCCACATTTCCGGTATAGGTGGCACCATTCATGTTCAGCGTCAGCGTTTCATAATTCGCATCGCTGCCGAAATCCAGCTGCAAACCGC